>CALVJY010000053.1 GCA_944332455.1 uncultured Clostridia bacterium | reverse complement strand
GAAAAGGTATGCTTTTTTGCAAATTCAAATACCGCAAAAACCTGCTTTTCGGACATTTGACGCTCGGGCAGATTGACGGACGGTCGGCGGGGATCAGTCCCCTGCGGACAGTTGTTCTTTGACATTTGACCGACCGGTGTGTATAGTCGGACAAATAGAAAACCTTTGGAGGAACCTTGACACATGCAGAACAAGAAAAACAAGAAAGGCTTTACGCTGGTCGAGCTGATCGTGGTCATCGCCATCATCGGTATTCTGGCCGCCGTGCTGATCCCCACCTTCTCCGGCGCCATTGACAGCGCCAACCGCGGCTCGGTGGAGTCCACCGCCAGCTCCTTAAAGACCGCCTACCTGGCCCTGACCACCGATCCTGAAAAGGGTGACTCCGTGAAGGTTTCCGGCTCTACGTACACTGCGGAATTTACCGCCGCTGAAATGGACAAGTATGCCAACGGCGACAATGCTACGGGCAACAGCATCAAACTCGTCTGCGCCACAGTAACCGAGGGAACCACGACAAAATTGACGGGTTTTGTCTATTTTGACGACAATGGCTACTATGCCTACTTCAATGCGACGACCAACGAATTGAAAGTGGAAAAAGGCGATAGCACTACTGAAAATATTCTTGATGAGAACCATACTTTCGTTAACGGAACCGGAGCCTAAGTCTGGGTTGATTTAGTAAGAAGGGCCTTCCGACAAATGTCGGAAGGCCCTTCTTACTTTATCTTTTTACAGCTTTTCCCTTGCTTTTAACATCTTCATACTTTTAGCCCCTCCCCTACTCGATCAGTTCCAGTTGTTCGCAGTCGAATGTGCCGTCGGCGCGGACGGTGATCAGGGTGCCGCCGCGATAGCCCCGGGTCAGGTAGGCGTTGAAGTAGGCAAAGTAGTCCACGGACATGCCGTAGGTCAGGCGTACCCCCCGGTAGGTCACGGAGAGGTCGTTTTTGTGGTCGTGCCCGAAGAAGGCGCCCAGGGTGCCCACCTCCAAGAAGGTTTCGAACAGGCCGGAGTCCTGATCGGCGCTGCTGATCTTTTCGACTGCCGTCCCAAAGTGCCGGACGGTCTCGGGGTCGCCGCTCTGGAGGGCCTCCCAGGCCTCCCCCACCTGCGGGAGGGGGATGTGGAAGAAGGCCAGCGAGGGCACGGTCCGTCCCTCGGCCTCGGCCAGCGCGAGCAGGTGTTCGCGGTACCAGGCCACCTGATCGGCGTGTATGGTGTCGTAGGTGAAGATGCTGCCCAGGTAGTCGTTGGAGTCCAGCAGCATCAGGGCCATGACGGCGCCGTCCGGGCCGTCCAGATGGATGGCGTAGTTCCCCACCCCGGAGAGCGCCTCTCCCTCGTTGAGGAAAAGGCAGTTGGGGCGGCTCTGATAAAAGCTGCCCAGTTCCTCCCGGGAGACCTTGGAGCCGGGTTCGGAGTCGTGGTTGCCCAGCACCACGGCATAGGGCAGGCCCAGGCTCTCCATGGCGGTACACAGCAGTTCGGCCTGAGCCAGATTGTCGCGGCTTCCCGACAGCAGGGCAAAGGGATAGGAGAGATCCCCTGTGAGGATGACCAGATCGGGCCGGGCGCGGTGGACCAGCTGATTGAGGGCCTCCAGGGCCTTGCGGTCGTTCTTGACCCCCAGCACGGAGTTCACCAGGTGCAGGTCGGACAGCTGCAGGATCTTAAAGTCCTCCTCCATGTCGAAGTGCCACACCCCATCCTCGAGCACGGGGGTTAGCCCGCGGCTTTGGACCGGGGTCAGAGCCTCGGCGTATGCCAGATTGGCGGGCAGCCCCGCCGCCCCCACCACGCCCAGCGTGAGGGCCAGCATCCCCAAAAAGGCCAGCACTCCGGCCAGAACGGCGATCAGCCGCTTTTTTCTTATGCTTTTGTTCATCACGGTGCTTGATCCTGTTCTTTCCGGCTAAACGGTTCCGCTTTGCGAGTCAACAATTGCCTCGTCTATTATTTTTTGCGCCAGCGCGCAGAGTTCCGGGCAGGGCCGCTTTTTGTAGTATTCGGGGGTGCGGGCCTCGGGTTCCGGGTCGGGCGCGACCTCCACCCCGGCCAGCAGTTCCCGGCAGACGATGCTGCCGGTCTGTTCGCGGAACTGCCGGCACAGCTCCCGCACCGCCCTGTAGACCTCGGGCTTGTCCGCGGGATCGGCCGAGCCCTTCAAAAGTCCGTACACCATGCACATGCCGGTCACCACCCCGCAGACCTCCCGCTGGCGGGCCAGCCCGCCCCCGAAGGGCGAGGCCAGCTTCATGAGGGCCTCGAAGGGGATCCCCAGCCTGTCCGCGTTGGCGGCCACCACGGCCTGACAGCAGTTGTAACCCTGCAAAAACAGCTCTCTGGCTTTTTCCTGTCTGCTCTCCATGACTTTCTCCGATCGGCTGCCCCTCGGGGCCGCCCTCCCGCCCGGGCCGGCTTTTGCCGGAGCCTGACGGGATGTCTTTATTATAGCACAAAAAGCCGCTCTCTGGCAACAAGATCGGCTGTTTTGTCTTTTCCCGGAATGGTCCCGGGAAGGGCCGGAAAGTTTGGGTCAGGCCGTGGTCGTGTCGGAACACCCGCATCCGCCGGTGCAGATGGTGGAAAAGAGGGCCAGCGTCAGCAGCAGCTGCGTGACGTCGAAGCTGTTTCCTCCCATGAAGACGAACAGCAGAATGAGCAGTAAGATCTGATTGTCTCCGCTGAAATTCATGAAAAACACCTCCTCGGATCGCCCTTCGCCGGATTCCCTGAAAACTCGACAAAATGCGTGTAAGTATGTATATGTGAAGGGATGACCATTTATGAAAGATGTGCTAAAATAGAAGGGCAGAAAAAAAGGCCCCTTGGGGGCCGGATCTCTCGGAGGAAGGTTATGGAAGAAATGCTTTTGCTGGATCGCAGGATGCAGAATCTGGTGCTGAACTATCTGCCCAAGGGCCGGGCCCTGGAGGACCTGGTCAACTTTTTCAGCCTGTTTTCGGACCCCACCCGGCTGAAGATCATCTCGGCCCTGTCCATCTCGCCCATGTGCGTGACCGATCTGGCCCGCATCCTCTGCCTCAATCAGACCACGATCTCCCACCAGCTGAAGACCTTAAAGGTGCTGGGCGCGGTCACCACCAAGCGGCAGGGCAAGATCGTCTTTTACCAGATCGCCGATCAGAAGATCAACGAGATCATCCTTTGGGGGGTGGAGTATCTGGGCTACTAGTCCCGGCGCACCCCTTTTTTCGCCCCGGGCAAAACCAAACGAGATCATCCTTTGGGCGTGGAGCATCCGGGCTTCCGGCCCCCGATCTCCCTCCTTTGCCCTGCCCGTATCGGACCGCTAACGCAAAAGCCGTCCGGCCTTTTCGTGAGCAGAGCGGCCTTTGCCGGAGCGCGGCAAAGATCCGGGCAAACGCGCCCCCTTCCGCGGCGGCTTTTCCCCTCATCCGGGGCCGAAAAAAAAGAGGCCGCCCTCTGATTTTCGCTCTGCAAGGGCGAAAAAGCCCCGCTCCCGGAGCCGGACTCTGCCCCGCGGGAAAACCTTCGCCCCAGGCGGAAGGGGCCGGGAAAAGGCCTTTGGGGGCCTTTTGGGGCATAAACCGCTTTGCCTGCGAATAAAATAGCTGAAAAAGGGGGATCATCCTGCGTGGAAAGCCGGGTCCCCTCCGGAGGACGGGGTGAAACAGGTTTTTCGGACAAGTCTGACCTTTGTGGGCGCCATCGTGGGGGCCGGCCTTTGCTCCGGGCGGGAGATCGTCTCCTTTTTCGGGGCCTTTGCGGCCACCCATCTGTTCGTCTCCCTGGCAGTCGCTCTTTTGCTGGGCGCGGGGACGGCGGTCATCGTGCGCTGCTGCCAAAGATTCGGACTGAACTCCCTCGGCCGGCTGCTGTCCGGCCGGCGGACGGCTCAGGTCTTTGTGATGACCTGCTACCTGATCACGGTCGGCTCCATGCTGGCAGGGCTGGACGCCCTGACCGGTTGGCCCCTGCCCTTGTGCTCGATCGGTACCCTTGTCATCGGTCTGATCGTGACCGCGAAGCGTTTTTCCGGCATTGCCAAGGCCAACTCGGCGCTGGTCCCTCTGATGGTCCTGGCCGTCCTGTTCGTCTGTCTGAGCGCGGACCGCACGCCCGCTCTGAACAGCTTGTCCAAAACGGCGGAACCGAATTTCTGGGAGGCAGTCAAGCTGCTGCTCTACGTCAGCATGAACCTGTTCCTCGCCCTGGGCGTGATGACGTCCGCGTCGGAACAGCTTTCGCCAAGGCAGGCGGTCTTAAGCGGCGCGCTGACCGGCCTTCTGCTGTTCGGCCTCCTGTATCTTCTGGGGCAGACTCTCTTTGTCCGGCCCCCACAGGTCACCGACGCCGAGATGCCCCTTCTGGCCCTGCCAAAAGGCCCCTTTTCGGCCCTGCTGGTGCGCCTGCTGATCTGGAGCGCCGTGTTCACCACCCTGCTTTCCGCGCTGCTGCCCCTCACCGAGTTCGCCGGAGAATTCCTCCCCCGGCATCCCTCCGCCGCGGTGGGCGCGGCCGGGTTTTTGCTCAGCCGCCTGGGCTTTTCGGAGATCGTGGCCGCCCTCTATCCCGTAATGGGTGGGGTGGGCGCCCTGTTCTTTTTACTGTTTCTGCGGCCCCCTCGGGCCGCGCCCTCCGAGGCAGTTCCGGAGCCGGTCCCCCGCCTTTTTGGCCGGAGGACCAAGCGAGCCCCGCCCGGCTGACGCCGTGCGGGGCTCGCTTTTTTCAAAAGACAGCTCGCTTTTTCAAAAGACAAAATAAGAAATCCGG
>CALVJY010000052.1 GCA_944332455.1 uncultured Clostridia bacterium | reverse complement strand
TTCGGCCGGACTTGAGGGGACAACCGTTGTTCACTTTGCCTTTGGCAAAGCTCTGCAACGTTTTTCCCCTCTCAAAACCGCTTCGCGTTTTTGATTCACCCTTTTCCACCCGAAAATTTACTCACCGTAAATTTTCGATTGAGTCCGATGGCGGCGCATGTCCGCCATCGTCACAACGAGATTGAAAGCCAGGTGCGAGGACAAATTTTGAGAGTAAGAGCAAACAGAAACGGGCGTACAGGAAGGTGCCTTCAGGCACCCCGGCATTGGCGCGACGAGATTGAAAGCCTGGTGCGAGAACATTCTTTGTAAGCAAAAGCAATTCAGAACGGACATACCATCTTTTATTGATGTTGTCTGTCCAATACGTGCCACGTTGTGGCACATATCGAGCAAAGTGAGCGCAACTGAGCCTGTATATCAGCTAAAATACATTGCAGGAAAATCAAGCAATCTTCACATTTGCTCAGAGTGGGCGCGTTGCCAGGTGCCGCCGGCACCGGAACTTTGGTCGAGTGGGCGCAAGCCCACATATCGAGCGGCCATAGGCCGCATATCGACCAAAATTCATCGCAGGAACAAATAATCGATTCCCCCACTCCATACGAGTGGGCGCGTTGCCAGGTGCCGCCGGCACTTAAAAATTATGGGATTTTTTTCTAAAATTTTGAACGGTCTGAAAAAGACCAAGAACAGCATTTCGGGCGCGCTGTCCAGGATCTTCAAGCGGGGTCTGGACGAAGAGTTCTACGAGGATCTCGAGAACATTCTGATCTCGGCCGACGTGGGGGCGCCCTGCGCCATGGAGATCGTGGATGAACTCCGTGAAAAGGCCAAGCACGACAAGCTGAAGGAGGAAGAGGACGTCAAGGCCGCCCTGCGCGAGATCATGGCCGGGATGCTCCCCGACGAGGAGTTCACCTTCGAATACCCCTGCGTGATCATGGTGACCGGGGTCAACGGGGTGGGCAAGACCACCTCCATCGGCAAGATGGCCCACTGGTTCGTGCGCAACAAAAAGAGCGTGGTCATCGCGGCGGCGGACACCTTCCGGGCGGCGGCCGCCGATCAGCTGACGGTGTGGGCCGAGCGGGCGGGGGTGCGCATCATCAAGCACGCCGAGGGCGCCGATCCCGCGGCGGTGGTCTTTGACGCCATCGCCTCGGCCAAGGCCAAAAAGACAGACGTGCTGATCATCGACACCGCCGGCCGCCTGCACAACAAGACCAACCTCATGGAGGAGCTGAAAAAGATGAATCGGGTGATCGCCCGGGAATACCCCGAGTGCGAGCAGTACAACCTGATCGCCCTGGACGCCACCACCGGCCAGAACGCCGTGGCCCAGGTCAATGCCTTCCACGAGGCCGTGGACATCGACGGCATCATCCTGACCAAGCTGGACGGCACCGCCAAGGGCGGGGTGGTCTTTGCCATCAACCGCGAGTCCGAAGTCCCCGTGGTCTTTGTGGGCGTGGGCGAGGGCATCGACGATCTGGAACTGTTCGACGCCAAGTCCTTCATCGAGGGCATCCTGTAAGGGAAAGCAAAGCGGCCGGAGCGCCCACAGGGAGGGCTGAAACGAAACCTGCCGGGACAAAGCCCGGATCAGGAAGCAAAGCGGCAGAAGCGCCCCCAAAGGAGCATCCGAAAATTCTGGCTCCCGCGCAGAGGAGGACCGGACCGCCGGGAGAGAAGGGTCGAAAAAGCGCTCCGGCCATGGCGGGCGGAGAGCAAAAAGAGGGCCGCCCGAGGGGCGGAGGAGGTAGATCATGCTGAAGATCGGCAACGGTTACGACGTGCATCGCCTGCAGGAGGAGCGCAAGCTCATCCTGGGCGGGGTGGAGATCCCCTCGGCCAGGGGGCTGATGGGCCATTCGGACGCCGACGTGCTGCTGCACGCCGTCATGGACAGCCTGCTGTCGGCGGCGGGCGAGGCCGACATCGGGGTGCAGTTCCCCAACACTGACCTTCGGTACAGCGGGATCTCCAGCCTGGTGCTGCTGAAGGAGGTTGACCGCATCGTCCGGGACAAGGGCTTTTCGGTGCTCAGCCTCTCGGCGGTGCTGATCTGCGAGCGGCCGCGGCTGGCCCCCTATCTGGCCGCCATGAAGGAGAACATCGCCTCTGCCCTGGGGCTGTCGGCCGACCAGGTGGGCCTGACGGTCACCACCAACGAGGGGCTGGGCTTTACCGGCCGGGAGGAGGGCGTGGCCGCACACGCCGTCTGCCTGCTGGAAAAATAGGAGGCTTCCCGGTCAAGGGGAAGGTTTCTCTTCCCCGCAGGGGGCCGCCTCGGTAGTCCGATCACAGGTCGGGGCGGTGCGGAACGGGTCGCAGAAGGCGACCGAAGTTCTCCCTCCCGCCATGAGCCGAGGACCTTCCCGCCGTTTGGCCTTGACTCCCGGAAGGAGGCTGCCGGCCTCCCTTCGGTCCGCCGCACGCGGCGGCGGAAGCGTCCGGGCGCGGGACCGAAGCCGGAAACCGGAGAAGCAACCTCCTTTTGGGGGCGGAAAGGGGCCGAAAATCGCTTTTTTGCGAAAATGCGGCGGGAATCAGTTTACAAATGCCGGGGAATTTACTATAATGTAAGACAAAGAGGAAAAGCGTTCATGTTGCGTCAAGCCGAGATCATCATCAAAAGCCCGGGCGACGGACAGGCGGATTTCGTGAGCATGGGCACGGTGGACAGCGGCAAGCTGGGCTACACCATCTCCTACGACGAGAGCGAGATCACCGGGGTGCCGGGTTCCGGGACCACCATCGGGGTGTCCGAGGACATGGTGACCGTGACCAAGACCGGAGAACTTGCCACCACGCTGGTGTTTGAGCCGGGGCGGGATCTCTCCGCCGTGGTGGTCACGCCGTACGGCCAATTGGAGGGCAGGCTGTCCACCAAAAAGGCGGCCTACACCCTGCAGACGGGGCCGGAGGGAGAATCCCTGCTGGTCGAACTCCGCTACGAGCTGATCTGGGCCGAACAGAAATTGGAACACGAACTCAACATCGAGTGCAGAATGCTCTCTTAGCCGCCGGCCGGGCCGGCAGATCTTTCCGGGGCGACCCCGGGTCCGAATCAGAACGGGAGGAATTATGAAAATTCAATGGCTGGGACACTCGTGCTTCAAACTGGTTGAAAGCACGGGTACGACCATCGTGACCGATCCCTACGGCGACGTAGGCTATCAGATGCCCCTCACCCGGGCGGACGCGGTCACCATCAGTCACGACCATTACGACCACAACAACCTGAAGGCCATCGAGGGCAACCCGCCCGTGTTCACCCAGCCCGGGCTCTACGACGTCAAGGGCGTGCGGGTGACCGGCGTCAGTTCCTTCCACGATGACCGCAAGGGCGCCCAAAGGGGCAAAAACACCATTTTCATGTTCCACATGGACGGGCTGGACATCTGCCACCTGGGCGACGTGGGCCACGAGATCACCCCCGCGCTGGTGGAATCGCTGATGAGCTGCAACGTGCTTCTGATCCCGGTGGGCGGGACCTACACCATCGACGCGGAACTCGCCAAGGAGTACGTGGACGCCCTGATGCCCGAGATCGTCATCCCCATGCACTACAAGACCAAATCCCTGACCCTGGACATCGACCGCGCCGAGGATTTTCTGCGCAAGTTCGACGAAAACGACGTGGAAATTTCGGAAAGCGACACCGTGGAGCTCGACCGCGAGGACATCGACGAGCAGAGCACTCGGGTCATCCTGCTCCGCCGCGCCAAGGACCGTAAAAAGGAGTAAAGTCCTTCCCGGGCGTTGCCGGCCGCGGGCCGCGAAAACACGCATACAAAAACACCAGATAAAAATACGCATATAAAATATATAAAAACAGGCATATAAAAGAACATAAAAAAGGCATATAAAAGAACGGGAGGCCGGAAAGTCGGCCTCCCGTTCTTTTGCGCGGCAGACGGCGGTCGGCGGTTTGGCGGGTATGGTTGGTACATTTTATATCTTCCAACTTCATAAAACACTTTCAATTAAGAATATTATAAAGTGAAATAAATAAAATCAATTAGAAATAAAGTTTTATATTTCTATACTATATAAAATCTTGACAAGGCGGAAAAATTCTGCTAAAATAAGGGCAGTAACATCTGGGAGGAAGGAAGCAATGGCTCAGAAACGGATGCTGATAAGGGAACGCTATCTGCAAAAAATCGTCCCATTCATTGACAAACCGCTCATCAAAGTGCTCTTGGGGGTGCGGCGGAGCGGGAAGACGGTGCTGCTCTCGCAGATCAGGGCGCATATTGCGGCATCCGGCGTGCGGGATGAGCAATTGATCTCGCTGAATTTTGAGTCTTTTTCCAGCCGGCCGTACCTGACGGCAGAGGCGCTGTATCGTTTTGTAGCGGAAAAGAGCCGGGAGACGAAGGGGCGGCTGTATCTGTTTTTCGACGAGATCCAGGAGGTATCCGACTGGCAGAAGGCGGTCAATGCCTTTTTGGTAGACTTCGATTGCGATGTCTATCTGACCGGTTCCAATTCCAACCTGCTTTCCGGCGAGCTGGCGACTTACATTGCCGGGCGGTACGTGCATTTTACCGTCTATCCTTTTTCTTTCTCCGAAACGCTGGCCTATACGCGCGCGCTGGGACGGACCGAAAATGAGGAAATGCTGTTCGACGAGTATCTCCGGTTCGGCGGGCTGCCTCAGCGGTTTCTGTTGAGGGACCCGGATTCGGTACGCACCTATCTGTCCGATGTGTTCAGCACCATCGTAGTCAAAGACATCCTGTCCCGGCACAAGTTCGGCGATTCCGTTCTGCTGACCCGGCTGACGGCCTTTCTGTTGGAAAATGCAGGCAATCCTTTTTCCGCAAATGCCATTTGCAGGAGGCTGAAGGCCGAAGGGATTCACACCACGGTCGCCACCCTGTTGGACTACATTGCTGCCGTCAAGGAGGCCATGGTCGTAGTCACCGCGCCCCGCTATGATCTGAAGGGCAAGGCCCTGCTGTCTACCAACGAAAAGTACTATGCGATCGACCTCGGCCTTCGCAACAATGTCAAAAGTTCGGATATCCTTGATTACAGCAAACTCTATGAAAACGCAGTCTTTCTGGAACTGCTCAGCCGCGGCTACGAGATCAATGTGGGCAAGGAAGGCCCCTACGAGATTGATTTTGTCTGCATGAAGGGGAGGGAAAAATGCTATGTTCAGGTGGCCTATCTGCTGTCCGACGCCTCCGTCGTCGAACGGGAGTTCCGGCCCCTCCGGGAGATCGGCGACAACTTTCCCAAATATGTCATTTCCGGGGACCGGCACGACTTTTCCGGCGAAGGGATCCTCCATCGGAACATCCTTCGCTTTTTGACCGAAAACTCCTGAGTGGATGTCGACGGTCGGCAGCGCCGCCGGGCAATACGCCCGTACCGATGGCCTTTTCCCCTCAAATTCTGTCCTCGCACCGGGCTTTCAATCCGTTGGCGCCAACGCCGGGGTGCCTGAGGCACCTTGCAAGTACGCCCACACGAAAAGAAGAAATGAAATGGATAAGCAGACTTTTTATTTCCTGCACTTGCTTTTGAGAAAGAAAAAACCGCTGCCGAGCTTTCCAAAAAGGAAAGCGAACAGCGGTTTGTCTTTCAAGTCCGACCGATTTTTGCGAAGCAAAAATCGCGTTTGGTCGGTAAAAATCTGTTTTCGCAAAACGGCGGACATGCGCCGCCGTTTTGCACGATCGCATTTTTGCGGTGAGCAAAAATGCGGGTGGAAAGGGGTGAATCAAAAGGCAAAGCCTTTTGAAAGGGGAAAAACGTTGCAGAGCGGAACAAAAAATCGGAGACCGAAGGAATTTAGG
>CALVJY010000051.1 GCA_944332455.1 uncultured Clostridia bacterium | reverse complement strand
CGATCCCGTCAATCCCATCTCGGGCGGCCGGGACGTGCTGGGCTTCATCGGGGAATTTCCCGAGAGCGGCCTGGTGCCCACGGCTTACCTCTACGGCTTCATCGGCGTGGGACTGAATGCCTCCGGCCTGACTGTGGAGCCCCGGATCCCCGAGGGCTACCAGTACATGGGGGTACGCGATATGGTCTACGGCGGGGAATCCTACACCCTGGTCTCCTGGCGGGACGGCCGGGTGATGATCTCCTGTGACGCCGGGCTGGATGTCTGCCTGACCGTGGCGGACATCGCCGGCCGCGGAACGGCTTCGGTCACCCTGTACGACAGCTATGACAACAAGATCGGCACCCTTCCGGCGCAGGCCGAGGGCGGCAGCTTCACGGTGGATCTGAGCGGCCGGACCGACGTTGCCTACGCCCTGATCGGCTGAGGAGAACGCTATGGGGGCGGAATGGATCTGGTATCCCGGGGAGTTCGAAACGCAGGCCGCCAACAGAGTCCAGGCCCGTCGGTTTGAGCGGGAGATCCCGCAGCCGCCGATCTGGCAGACCTTCGGGGTGACGCCCTGCGTCAAGTTCGCCAGGGCCTTCACCCTGAAGGCCCCCGAACGCCTGAAGATCCGGGCGAGCGGGATCTTCAATGTCGAGCTGGACCGGCCCGGCCAATTTGTCCCGGTGCCGGACGGCGAGCTGGAACTGTCCGCAGGCCCACATTCGCTGAGCATCACGGTGTTCTGCGGGGAGGGGAAATTCCCCGCTCTTTGGGCGGAGGGAAAGACTCTTTTCACAGACGGGGAATGGCATTGCACCCTGCAGGACGGGCGCTTCGTGCGGGCGGACTGCGGCGGCTTTTCCGATCCGGAGGGCGATCCCAACGATTGGAAACTGCCCGTGCGGCGGAGGGAGCCAGATGCCTTCGAGGAGATCGAAGGGGGCAGATTGTATGACTTCGGAAAGGAGAGTTTCGGCTTTCTCTGCTTTGAAAATGCCCGAGGGGGCGGCGTCAGGCTCTTTTACGGGGAGTCCCGGGAAGAGGCGCTGGACTTTGCCTGCTGCGAGCAGACAGACCTTTTGACCTTTGACCGGCCCTTTGTCCGCACGCCCATCGCCAAGGCCTTTCGCTGGGTGGCCGCCGTCGGGTCCGGAGGGGGAAAGTACGAGGGGTTCTATGCCGACATGGAGGAAAATCCCCAACCTTTCCGGGCGGATTTTCACTCCGACGACGAACTGCTGGACCGGATCTTTCAGGTCGCGATGGACACCTTCGGACTGAATACCCGGGAGTTCTTTCTGGACGGCATCAAACGGGATCGCTGGATCTGGTCGGGGGACGCCACCCAAAGTTATCTCATCAACAAATACAGCTTTTTTGATCTGCAGACGGAACGCCGGACCATGGTCGCGCTGTGCGGCAAAGGCCCGCTCACCCGCCACTTCAACACCATTACGGACTACACGCTCTTTTGGCTGGTCTCCTTTTACGATCATTACCGCTGGACGGGGGACAGGGCTTTTCTCGAGCGCTGGGCGCCCCGGTTCGGGGAAGTGCTGGATTTCTGCCTGAACAGGAGGGACGAAAACGGCTTTCTGATCTCGCCGCAGGGCGAGTGGGTGTTCATCGACTGGAGCCCCGCCCTGACCAAGGATTCCGAGGTCTACGCCTTTTTGCAGATCCTGCTGTTCGGCGCGCTGAGATCGGCGGCCGGGGTGTATGCCCTTCTGGACCGCACGGCGGAGGCTTCCCGGTTTGAGGAAGAGGCCGCGGCGCTGGCCGGACAGATCCGCAAGGTATTTTGGTCGGAAGAAAAAGGAGGTTTTGCCCATTCCCTGCTCGAGGGATCTTCTGACGGCAGGATCTTTCGTCAGACCAACGTCATGGCTGTGCTGACGGGACTGGCGGACGAACGGGAACGGGAGAGTATTCTCCGAAAAGTTCTGCTCGATCCCGGAATTCCCGCCGTCACCACCCCGTACATGCGCTTTTACGAGTTCTCCGCCCTCTGCGAGCTGGGAGAAACCGCCAAAGTGATGCGGGAGATGAAGGCCTACTTCAAAGGTATGCTGGATCTGGGCGCCACGTCGTTCTGGGAGTATTTCGACCCCGGGGAGCAAGGCTCCGAACACTTCGCCATGTACGGCCGGAAGTACGGGAAAAGTCTCTGCCATGCCTGGGGCGCCGCCCCGGTCTGGCTGTTGGGCCGGTACTTTCTGGGCCTCTTGCCCGAGGACGAAGGGTATGACCGCTTCCGGCTGTGCCCCTCTCCGGAACTGCCAGAGCATTTTTCCTGCCGTTTTCCCCTGAAGGGAACGGAGATCCGGATCAGGCGGGAGGGAGAGAGCCTGTGCGTGTTTGCCGGCCGGAGCGGGACCGCCGTCATCGGGGGCAGGACCGCGGAGATCCCTGCGGGCGAGGAAGTCCGGCTCCTTTGGAAGAACGGGGACCCCGGCCCGGACAACTGATCGCGTCGCCGGACCGAAAGGCCGGAATGGACCGAGGAGCGCCCCGGATCCGGCGGAACCTCGGTGCAGCCCCGCTCGCAAGTTTGACCGTTATGGCAAAACGGCTGCGGAGCAGGGGAAAATTTGTGGAGATTCCGACGGGAAATAAAAACGAATCCCGCCGGTGAATAAGGAGGTAGAATGTATGAAACGCAGCAAGCTCATCGCCCTTCTGCTGGTCGCCTTTTGTCTGTGCGGCCTGCTCGGGGCCTGTCAGAGGACGGGAAACATAACGTCCTCGATCTCGCCGACCTCGGCCATGTTCGTGGGCGGCAGCTCGTCCGATCTCAGCTTTACCCTGACTAAGGACGAGGACGTCACCCTGACCGGCCTGACCGAAAACGGAACGGCCCTGCCCTCCGATGCCTGGTCAGTCAGCGGCTCTGTGCTGACCCTCAGCGCCGCTTACCTGCAGACCCTGCCCGCGGGGGCCCACACCTTCGAGGCCGCGCTCTCCTCGGACGAGGTCCTGTCCTTTACCGTGACCTGCTACGGCCAGGCCGTCATCACTCCTTCCGAGGGGCTGTATGACTGGGACAATCCCGCAGACGTGGTGTTTGATCTGGATCTGGGCGGGGCAGAGCTGCTCAGCGTCAGCCTGGGTGATCTTACCCTGTCTTCGGACGAATATGGCTTCGAGGAAGGAAAGCTGACCATCTGGGAGAACACCGTTGAGCGCCTCTGCGGCGACGGCGTCAATCAGGGCAGCATCCGGACCAGTGTCAGTTCTCTGTCCTTCAGCATCAACTGCTATCGCTCTGTGGTGAGCGCAGTCTTCGATTCCGTGGCCTACAAAATGCAGAGCGCCGCTGATGCAAATGTGGTATTTTCCTTTGATGCTGCCGGATGCAATTACAGCATTGAGCGCAGCATAGACGGGACTTGGGCTGCTGTCGGGACAGATGAAGTGACAGTGGATGAGGAAGCTAATACCTTGACCGTGAGGGGAGCCGCTCTGCAGGAAGAATATGTCGGCATTATGTCCTACCGTGTCAGCGTGGAGGATGATGGGAATTCCGTGTTTGCCTTCGGCGTCGGGACTTGGGGCCGTGAGGGCAGCGCCCATCCCGCCATGTCCAGCGTTGAGGTCATGAACAACTTCGACTACCTGGCTGACGGCGCCAACTTCGGCGGCAGTAACTCGGCCTTCGACACGCCTGGGGTCTTCTATATGGGCGGTGCGGCCAGCACCGTGATCTCGGATGAGACTGCCATCGAGGGAAAGTCCTTGGCTGTGGCGTCCAGCTACGGCACGGACGTAGGATGGAACATCCTGTTCGGGACAAGGTTCGGCGCTCAGTCCGGCAGGGTCTACCGCATCGCCATGGACCTGAAACTGACTGCTGCGTCCGACGCGCCAAACCCCATGCTGGCCTTCCGGATCTGGGGCGGCAGCGAGACCTATGCCAACGCGTTGACTTTGGAATATCAATCCGACGAAGATGCTTTCGCAGTGTCTGAAACGTTCTCCGGGGATATGGACAGCCGCAGTTCCTACAGCTATGACGCCGTAACGGGTGTGCTTTCGGTGGAACTGTATGTGCCCTGCACCATGACCGGACAGCACTTCCGCCTGACTTTGATAAATGGTGGGCGGGCCACTGTGACGCTGGACAATTTCTCCATCTTGGCCACCGACCTGCCCGTGTCTGAGACGGTTGCCGTGGAGGACACCAGCTATGTGCAGGCAGACGGTGGAAACGCCTCTGTCCGGGTTTCGGCCTCCAACATGACTCCGACCGAAGTCAAGGTGGGAGGACAGACTGTGTCCGGGGAGAACTGGTCCTATGCTGACGGCGTGCTGACCCTGACCGAGGCCTTTATGCAGACCCTGAGTTCCGGGTTCCACGAACTGACCCTGGACTTCACTTACGTTCATGATATCTATGGGGGAACGGAGACCACGTCGGCCTCTGGCGAACTGGAGGTCATCTCCGAGATCGTACCCCATCTGGGCACTGCCGGCACCCGGACGCAGACCGCCGAGCGAGGCGCCTTAGCCTGGGATCTCTCTGCAGGAAGCTACACTCTCAGCGGAGTCCTTCTAAATGGAGAGGCCCTTCCGGAGAGCGCCTGGACCTATGAGGAGGGCGTGCTGACTCTGACCGCAGAATATCTGAACACCCTTCCAGTGGGGCTGTGTACTTTTACCGCACGTTTCACCCTGGACGGAGCCAGGGACTTTGACGTAGACTTGTCGGCTGCCCTCTACGGCACGGAGGAAGCCCACATCGAAAGCACCGTGGGGCTGATGAACTTTGCCGACTACGAGATCGGTTGGAGGGTCGGGAACCAGACCGAAAGTCCGAATATGCACTCCTGGAGCAACCAGCCAGTGGTGGTGGAGGACTCCGTGTTCGGACGCGCCCTTCTGATCACCAATGCAACTTCCGGCGCCCTTTCCCTTAATCAGCTGAAAGCCAACACCGACTACGTCATCCGCCTGACCTTCCGGACCGAAGGAAACGCGATCATCTCCAGCCTGCTCTGGAAGTGGGTGGCTGCCAATATCGATTCAAGCTGGGTCGAAAATAACGCCATCAAGGCCGATACCAAGGACGCCCGCACCTCCCTCGAATATGACGAGGAGACCGGTGTCTGGGTGTGGACCTCCTATCTGCCCCGGACAACGGTCGAGAACGATCAGATGATCCTTTGGGCGGTGACCACTCAAAGTCTGATCATCGGCTCGCTGGAAGTCTTCGAGACCACACTGGGATCGCAGCCGCGTGAAACGTACAATTTAGGGGACAACAGCGGCGGTGACGTGCAGTGGGTCAACAACCTGACCGTCAATGTCTCCGATACCGCGCAGGATCTGACGGCTGTCTTCTTCGTCAACGCTCTGGAAAGCAGCGGCTATGTGTTCCGTGTGATGCAGGGGGATGTCGAGCTGGAGGCCGGAGTCGATTATGTGCGGAGCGGCTATGACGGAAACGCCGACCCGCTGGTGCTGACGGCTGAGTATCTGTCCGGCCTGCCCGCCGGCCAGACCACGCTCACGCTGCAGAGGGCCTGCAAGACCATCGAAGGAGACTATGTCTGGCAATCCGCCACTTTGATCCTTCAGATCGCGGGATAAAGAGTGGTCCAGACACATTTAAAAGACAGAATTTTTGTTGCCCCGCCTTGAGTAAAGTCGAGGGGAGAAAATCAGAGAACACAGTCCGGCGCCGTTTCTACGGCGCTGGACTCTTGCTTTCATTCTTAAAAGAACCATTCAGTGAAAGAACTTAAACTTTGGCACGATGAACTTCCACGATACAATGAAAACAATTGATAATTGTGAAGGTCTTACTCTTAGCCTTCTGTCATGCTCTGAAAAAGAACTGTAAACACCCCTGGATCAGCCCTCCAAAAAACCCGGATGAGATCTAGGCGTGTGCTTGTCTTGAACAAGTGCGGCGGCTAGAGCCGTCCGGGCGGCGGGGCCGCCCGGACGCC
>CALVJY010000050.1 GCA_944332455.1 uncultured Clostridia bacterium | reverse complement strand
ATTTTAAATTAAGAAATACTCTGCACGGGCGTACAGGGTGTGCCTTCAGGCACCCCGGCGTTGGCGCAACGAGATTGGAAGCTCGGTGCGTGTACAGACTTTGAGGGGAAGCGATCATTTGGAGCGGGCGTATTGCCCGGCGGCGCTGCCGCCCCGCCATCGTCGCGACGAGATTGAAAGCTTGGTACGAGAGTATTCTTTACGAGCAAAGATAATTTGGAACGGGCATACCATTTTTTATTGATGTTGTCTGTCCACAACGTGCCGTGAAACGGCACATATCGAGCAAAGTGAGCGTAGCGGAACGTTGCATATCGAATGGCCGTCAGGCCATATATCGAGTTTGCCGAAGGCAAACATATCGATAGATATTTATCGCAGGAACAAACAATCAATATTCCTGCTTAGTCAGAGTGAGTGTACCTTCCAGGCGGCGATGCCGCCCGAGCGAGGCTTAGCCTCGCATATCGACCAAAATTCATCGCAGGATAAATCAATCAATATTCCTACTCAGCCAGAGTGGGCGCGGAGAAAAATTTTATGGCAGTCAGTTACAAAGATGCAGGCGTAGACGTGACGGCGGGATACCGCGCGGTCGATCTGATGAAAAAGCACGTGCGGTCCACCTATGATGGGAACGTGCTGGGCGATCTGGGCAGCTTCGGGGGCTTTTACGCCCTGGGCGGCCTGGATCTGAAGGAACCCGTGCTGGTGGCCGGCACGGACGGCGTGGGCACCAAGCTCAAGTATGCCTTTGTGCTGGACAAGCACGACACCGTGGGCATCGACTGCGTGGCCATGTGCGTCAACGACGTGGTCTGTCAGGGGGCAAAGCCCCTGCTCTTTCTGGACTATCTGGCGGTGGCCAAGCTGGTGCCGGAGCGGGCGGAACAGCTGGTCAAGGGGGTGGCCGAGGGCTGCCGGCAGGCCGGCTGCGCCCTGATCGGGGGCGAGACCGCCGAAATGCCGGGGTTCTATCAGCCCGGCGAGTACGACATGGCGGGCTTCTGCGTGGGCATCGTCTCCAAAGAGAAGGTGATCAACGGGAAGTCCATCGTGCCGGGAGACGTGCTGATCGGCATCCCCTCCAGCGGCATCCACTCCAACGGCTACTCCCTGGTGCGCAAGTTGTTCGGGGAGGACCGCAAGACGCTGGAGACCTACTCCGAGGAGCTGGGGACCACGCTGGGCGAGGCTCTGCTGACCCCCACCCGGATCTACGTCAGGACCGTGCTTTCCCTGATTGAAAAGGTCCCCGTCAAGGGCCTGGCCCACATCACCGGCGGAGGCTTCATCGAAAACATTCCCCGCATCTTCCCCGAGGGCATCGGCGGAAAGATCTATATCAAGGCCTACGAGGTGCCGCCCGTCTTCCGCATGCTGCAAAAATTGGGGGAGATGGAGAAAGAGCAGATCTACAACACCTTCAACATGGGCATCGGCATGGTGGCCGCGGTGGCCAAGCAGGACGCCGACGCCGCCCTGGCCGCCCTGCGGGCGCTGGGCGAAAAGCCCTGCGTGCTGGGCGAGACCGTCCGGGGCGAGGGACTGCAGCTGTGAAGAGGCTGGCCTTTTTCGTGTCCGGCTCGGGGTCGGACATGCAGTCGGTGCTGGACGGCATTGCGGCGGGGGAGATCGACGCCCTGCCCGTCGCGGTGGTCGCCTCCCGGCCGGGGATCTACGCCCTGGAGCGGGCCGCGGCGGCCGGCGTGCCCGGTTACGTCTTTGAAAAGGGGAACTATCCCGACCTTTCGGCCATGTACGCCGAGATCGTCGCCCTTTTGCAGGGGCTGAAGGTCGACTACGTCATTCTGGCAGGCTATCTGACCATTCTCACCCCCAACATCATCGCGGCCTTCAAGGACCGCATCGTCAACATCCACCCTTCCCTGATCCCCTCCTTCTGCGGCAAGGGCTTCTACGGGCTGCGGGTGCACCGGGCCGCCCTGGACTACGGGGTCAAGGTCACCGGCGCCACCGTGCACTTCGTGGACGAGGGGGCGGACACCGGGGCCATCATCGCCCAAAGGCCGGTGGAGGTGCTGCCCGACGACACCCCCGAAACGCTGCAGGCGCGGGTGCTGAAGACCGAGCACGAGCTGCTGCCCGAAGTGGTGAAAAGACTGTGCGCCGAGGAAGTCGAGATCGTCGGCCGTCAGGTCCGCTTCAAGGCGGCAGCGGGAGCCGGCGGCTCCCGGCAATAGCACCCGTAAGGAGCCGGCGGCCCCCGGCAATAACGCCCGTAAGGAGCCGGCGGCTCCCGGCAATAACGCCCGTAAGGAGCCGGCGGCTCCCGGCAATAACGCCCGTAAAAAGTGAAGTATAAAAAAAGTTACCGTTCTCGCTTTGTCTTTTAGTCGAAGAGGGGGAACCCGGATCAAAAACAGAGATCAAATTACAGGAGATATATAATTACAGGAGATATATGATGAAAAAGAGAGCGCTTTTGAGTGTGTCGGACAAGACCGGCATCGTGGAATTTGCCAGGGAACTGACCGATCTGGGATTTGAGATCATCTCGACCGGGGGCACCCGCAAAGCTCTGGAGGCCGCCGGCCTTCCGGTCATCGGCATCAGCGAGATCACCGGGTTTCCCGAGTGCCTGGACGGCCGGGTCAAGACCCTGGATCCCCATGTGCACGCCGGGCTTCTGGCCATGCGCTCCAATCCCGAGCACATGGAACAGCTGAAAAAGCTGAACATCAACACCATCGACGTGGTGGCGGTCAACCTCTATCCCTTCAAGGCCACCATCCAAAAGCCGGGAGTGGAATTTGCCGAGGCGGTGGAGAACATCGACATCGGCGGCCCCACCATGCTGCGCTCGGCGGCCAAAAACTATCAGGACGTCTTTGTGGTGGTGGACCCCGCCGACTACAGGACGGTGACCGAGGCCATCCGGACCGGGGGAGACGCCCTTTCGGTGCGGCGGATGCTGATGTACAAGGTCTACCAGCACACCGCGGTCTACGACACCATGATCGCCGATTACCTCCGCAGTCAGCTGGGGCTGGAGTTCCCCGAGCAGCTGACCCTGGCCTTTGAAAAGGCGCAGGATCTGCGCTACGGCGAGAATCCCCACCAGCACGCGGTGTTCTACCGGGAATGCTTCCCGGTGCCCGGCGCCCTGACCGAGGCCGAACAGCTCCACGGCAAGGAGCTGTCCTACAACAACATCAACGACACCAACGGCGCCCTGGATCTGCTGCGGGAGTTCAAGGGCACCGCCGTGGTGGCGGTCAAGCACGCCAATCCCTGCGGCGTGGGGCTGGCCGACACCGTGGCCGAGGCCTATCAGAAGGCCTTCGACGGCGACCCGGTCTCCATCTTCGGGGGCATCGTGGCCGTCAACGGCGTGGTGGACCGGGCCGCGGCCGAAAAGATGAGCAAGACCTTTCTGGAGATCATCGTGGCCAAAGATTTCACCCCCGAGGCCCTGGAGATCCTGGAGCAGAAGAAGAACATCCGCCTGTTAAAACTGCCTACCATCAACGCCCCCGTCAAAGCCGGCGCCTGGGACATGAAAAAGGTGCTGGGCGGACTTTTGGTGCAGTCCTACAACACCGCCACGTTCTGCGACGAGGACATGAAGGTGGTCACCGAGACCGCCCCCACCCCCGAACAGATGGAGGACCTGAAGTTCGCCATGCTGGTGGTCAAGCACACCAAGTCCAACGCCATCGTGGTGGCCAAGAACGGGCAGAGCCTGGGCGTCGGCGCCGGACAGACCAACCGCATCTGGGCGGCCGAGCAGGCCTTCGAGCACGCCGGCGAGAAGGTCAAAGGGGCGGTCATGGCCTCGGACGCCTTCTTCCCCTTTGCCGACTGCGTGGAGGCCGCGCACAAGGCCGGCATTTCCGCCATCATCCAGCCCGGCGGCAGCGTCCGGGATCAGGACAGCATCGACGCCTGCAACAAGTACGGGATCCCCATGATCTTCACGGGGATGCGCCACTTCAAGCACTGAGCGCGAAAAGGGGACGGAAACGATCTTTCCGCCCTCTTTGTGTGCTTTCGGCGGAAGAGGAATTTTAAGGCGGCGCTGCGGGAAGATCGCGAGATCTTGTCGGGCGGCCTTATATTCCGCCCGAACTTTCCGGAACGGCAGCCTGACCGAATCGGGCGGGGTGCCGGGGAAGGGCAGAGGGCAAGAGGTGCCGCCTTTCCCTTTGCCGCGGCGGCCCTCGGGGCCGGCCCTCATCGGCCTTCGGAGGGGGTACACAGCGGCCGGAAAGAGTTTGCCCCTTCGCTTTGACGGCATTTTTCTGCAAGCCCGGCAGCAGCGGCCGGGAGACAGATCGACATCGGCCCCGCCGAGGGCGGGGCCTGAGGAGTTTTTTTCATGAACGTTTTGGTAGTGGGCGGCGGCGGCCGGGAGCACGCCATCATCGACAAGCTGAGCCAAAGCCCCAAAGTGGGCAAAATTTACGCCGCGCCGGGCAATGCCGGCATCGCCGAACTGGCCGAGTGCGTCCCCCTTGCGGCCACCGATCTTGGGGGCATCGCCGATTTTGTGGACGCCCATCCCGACATCGGCCTGACCGTGGTGGCGCCCGACGATCCGCTGGCTCTGGGGCTGGTCGATCTGCTGGAGGAGCGGGGACACCGCGCCTTCGGCCCCCGGAAGAACGCCGCGATCATCGAGAGCAGCAAGGCCTTTGCCAAGGAGCTGATGAAAAAGTACGGCATCCCCACCGCGGCCTTTCACACCTTCGGGGAGGCCGCCGAGGCCCTGGATTACGTCCGGACCGCGCCCCTTCCCCTGGTGGTCAAGGCCGACGGCCTGGCCCTGGGAAAGGGGGTGATCATCGCCCAGACCCGCGAGGAGGCCGAGCAGGCCGTCCGGGAGGTCATGTGCGACAAAAAGTTCGGGGCCGCCGGGAACCGGGTGGTCATCGAGGAATTCCTGACCGGCCGGGAGGTCTCGGTGCTGGCCTTTACCGACGGCAAGACCGTCCGCCCCATGGTGGCCAGTCAGGACCACAAGCGGGCCTTTGACCACGACGAGGGGCTGAACACCGGGGGCATGGGCACCTTCGCGCCCAGCCGATTCTATACCCCCGCCCTGGCTGAGCGCTGCATGAAGGAGGTCTTCCAACCCACCGTGGCCGCCATGAACGCCGAGGGCCGCCCCTTCAAGGGGGTGCTCTACTTCGGCCTGATGATCGACGGCGAAAAGGTGCGGGTGCTGGAGTACAACGCCCGCTTCGGCGATCCCGAGACCCAGGTGGTGCTGCCCCTGCTGAAGAGCGATCTGTTGGACATCTTCCAATCCTGCATCGACGGCACCCTGGAAGATCAGCCCGTCGAGTGGGAGGAGGGGGCCTGCGTCTGCGTCATTCTGGCCAGCGGCGGCTATCCCGTCCGCTACGAAAAGGGCAAGCCCATCACCATCGGCCGGCTGGACGAGGGGATCCGGCTGTATCACGCCGGCACCAAGCGGACGGCAGACGGACAGCTGGTCACCGACGGCGGCCGGGTGCTGGGCGTGACCGCCAAGGGCAGAGACCTGGAGGAGGCCCGGGCCAAAGCCTACGCCAATGTGGAAAAGATCCACTTTGACGGCATGTTCTTCCGCCACGACATCGGCTTTAAACTGTAGTGCCTGAGGCACACCCTGTACGCCCACTCCCGGCTAACCGGGAAATTGGCTGATAGTTCCTGCGATGAGTTTTTGTCGATATGCGGCCTATGGCCGCTCGATATGTGGGCTTGCGCCCACTCGATATGCAAAGTTCCGCTACGCTCACTTTGCTCGATATGTGCCGCTTCGCGGCACGTTCTGGACGGACAACACAAATAAAAAAGGGAATGTCCGTTCCAATTTATTTTTGCTCGAAAAGACGGATCTCGCACCGGGCTTTCAATCTCGTCGCGACGATGGCGGACATGCGCCGCCATCGGACTCAAACCGGTCTTTTGCGGTGAGCAAAAGCCGGGGAGGAAAAGGGTGGGTGCCACCGGCACCTTTTTGTACGCCCACGCTGAAACAAGTGCTAAAACAATCTGATTCCCTGCACTTGCTTCTAGCGAGGGAAAAACCGCGCAAAGCTGCACCAAAAGATTACAGACAGCAAAAAGGTTAATTAAAAACAAGGACTAGTTCAGAACGAAAAGAAGGGACAGCGGCACGCGGTTTGTCCCTCAAGTCCGGCCAAAATTC
>CALVJY010000049.1 GCA_944332455.1 uncultured Clostridia bacterium | reverse complement strand
AGGGGCTGTCCCTGTTTTAAGAGAGGAGGATAAGTATCATCTGCATATTTAGCCCGATAGAAAACGCGAAAACGAGGAGGGAAAGATGCGGGAGACGATCAAAGTCACGGCCCTCATCACCGGGATCATCCTGCCGCCCTTTCTGGCGCTGATCGTGCTGTCCCTGTTCTTCTGTGAGGCGGGGGACGACGTGGCCGTTTTCGGCATGGTCGGTTTTTTAGTGGCGGCGGCCCTGGAGATCGGCGTCTGGGCGGTCTGCCGGGACAGCCTGTCTTACGAGGTCAAGGCCAGGCTGTGGACGCACTATGTCATGTCCCAGCTTTGCTGTCTGCTGTTCATCCTGCTGTGCGGCGCGTGCTCCTCTCTGGCGGCGCTGGGCATCGCCCTGGGCGCCTATTTTCTGGTCTACTATGTGCTGGGGGTCGTGCAGATCCCCCTCAACATCCGCTATGCCAAAGAGGGGTACGCCCGGTTTTACCGCCCCTTTTATCCCTTCCTGAGCAGAAGGCGGAGGCAGATCCTGCTGTTCCCCCTCAACGCGGGGAAAAAGGAGCGGTTCTTCTTTTCGGGCCAGGGATCCGAGGGCTGCCTGGAGGGGGACTATCTGCACATGTCCGAGGATCTCTCCCGGGGAGGGATCTTTCTGGACCGGTATTTTCTGGAGGCCGAGACCGAGGACCGGCCCTGGACCCCGGACGATCAGGAACGGGCGGTCGGCAGGATGGCCGCGCTCGGCGCCAGGACGGTGGGCTTTGTCCGGCGGGCGGGCAAACTCAGATTTCTGGTCCTGCCCGCTCCCGAGCGCTATCAAGCCGCCAGGGAGGAGCTTTCCCGCCTGTTCGGCCCGGAAGTCCGGCCGGGCCGGGCCGCAGACCTTGGCAGCCTGCTCCGGCGGGTCTTGGGCTTCGACCCCTCCGAGGGCATGTATCTGCCCCAGGCCTCGGGGCATGAGCAGCTGAACCCGGGGATGTCGCCCGTCTTCCCCTACGACCCCGTGCGGTCGAGGGTGCTGTGCGAACTGTCCCGGTTTTACGGCGGGCCGGCCGCGCCGGACGGGCTGGTCCCGACGGTCTTTTCGGCCCTCTTTCCCGACGAGGAGAAGGGAAGATCGGCGGTCGCTCCGCTGGAGGAGCTGGGCTTTGTGTCGGCAAAAAGCGGGCCGGCGCAGGTGCTCGACCGGGTCGACGGCGAGCTGGTGGAGAAGGAAAGCGACGGCGGCATCGCCGAGTTTGTCTTTTTCCTCCCCGTGTACATGCGGAGCGGAAGGACCCGGGGCGAGACCGATCTGGCGGCCGCCTTCGCCCTGTACTGGCGGATGCGGAACCGGGAGGCCTCCTCGGCCTGGGGGCGGCAGCGGCAGCGGATCGAAGGGCTGCTCGCCGGCCTGCCCGAGCAGGGGCTGGACCTGGGCGTGTTCGGGGAGGAGAGGCTGACGGTCAAAGAGCTGGAGGACAAAGGGGTCTTTTTTTCCGAGCGGACGGGCTGGGGGTGCGTGGATCCCTCCGGGGCCGTGGGCGAGGCCGTGGAGCTGGTGCGAAAGGGCGCCAAAACCGAGGAGGAATCGGTGGATCAGCTGGAGCGCTGCGTAAAGGAATTTTTTGAGATCTGCCAAAAAAGCTCCGCCTTCCGGGTGGAATGGCAGATCCTGTCGTAAGGAGGGCGGTATGAGCGATCTTCCGGAGTTGGGCCGTTTCGGCCGGTTTCAGAAAAAGATGGAGCAGGTCGTCGGACTCATGGGGGCGGGGAGGTTCCGCTCGGCGAGGGCGGCCTGCGAACAGGCGCTGTCCGAAAACCCCGGGATCTGGCGGGGCGACTTTGAACAACAGCTCTGCCGGTGTATGGTCAAGACGGGGGATCCCGCCTTCACCCGGTATCTCCACCGCTTCAAGGCCGGGGAGCAGATCAGGCTGCGGATCATCTTCGCCTTCGAATGGGGCCGCGACGAGGAGCTGGAGGAGCTGGTCCTGGACGAGGAGGGGGAACTGGATCCCATGGCCTTTCTGAAGGAGGAAAGGTCCGGCGCGACCCGGATCTCGGCGGCGTCGAACTATGCCGCCATGCTCTGCCGTCGCTTCGAGGCCGGCGCCGCCTTTCAGGCGGCCATGGACGCCGCCGCAACGGCCAAAAAACGAGGCCGGGAAATGCTGGCCTCTCAGGCCTTTTACGCGGCCCGGATGCTGGGATCGGCGCAGAGGGCCGAGGAGGCCTTGCGCCTGGAGGGGGAGAAAGACCGCAGGGAGGACCGGATCGAGCTGGACATCCTGAAGTACTATGCGAAGGAGGCCGAGCGGGCCGGCGGTCTGGAAAAGATCTGCACGGAGCATCTGGCCGGCCGCCTGGCCTCCGTGCGCCCGGCCTTCCGGCTGGATGCCTCCGCCGAGGAGCTTCCGGACGTCTGCGTCGGCGGATACACAGATTACGACGACAAGGAGCTGAAAGAGCAGGGCGTCGAGTTCTTCGCCCAGCTGGACCTGGGCGCCCTGCCCGATCCCGCCTGCCGGCAGAAAAAGGTGCTCCGGATCTGGCTGCGCCCCGAGGCGGCCAACGGCGGGCCGGGCCTGCATTCGGGCGCCGTACTGGTCCGCAGCCTCTCCAAGCCTAAGCCCCGGAGGACCGAGCAGGCCGGCAGCTGTCCGACCTTCAGCGCGAGCGGCTGGGGATTCAGATTCATCCGGGGGTATTGTCTGCCCGACCTGTACGAGCGGGATTTTCCCCGGCCCTCTGCCGCCCTGTCCGAGCCGGAGCAGGTCCTGGAGCCCTTCCGGCCCGAATCGAATCAGGCTTTGGGCTGGCCCCGGCGCAGCGCCTGGGCCGTCGAACAGGCCCCGGAGCACACCTTCAATCTGCTGCAGATCTGCATCGGCGAGGTGGATTTCGGCCTGTGGATGCGCCCCGAGGACTTCGAGGCGGGGGATTTCGGCTCCGTCCTGCTGGTGAAGGGCCGGTTTTCCCCGTAGGGGCGAAAAAAGGCCGGGCTCCTTCGTCTTGCCGGGCCGGAAAGGGAACGAAGGGTGCGCGGAGAGTCCGGACAGGGGGAAAGGCCGGCCGCTGCGAAGACGGAAGACCGGGAAGCGGGAAAGACCCGGCCTGCGGGGGAAGGCCGAAAGAGAAGAAAGACCCGGCACGCGAGGAAAGGGCCCGAACGCAAAGAAGGGGCCGCCGCGGGGGAGGGGAGAGCCCGAACGCAAGAAGATGCGGCCCGCGGGGAAGGGGAGGGCCGCTCTTCCGATATCCGGCCCGCCGTCAGGATTTGAACAAACCGAGGAGGAGGGGCCGGTTTGTAACGAACTGAAACGCCCGGGAACTTAAATTTCCTTTCCGGAGAAAATCGCTTGCTTTTTCGGACAAAGTAGAGTAGAATAAAAGATAGTGTTCGGAAGGGGCGGAGGGAGATCCCGGCGGGGAGGTCCGGTCCGGCCTCCGGAGACAAAAGGAAGGAGGAACAGAGGATGAAATTTCCGAAGTACACGGGAAAAGACGTGGTGCTCAGCTTCCAGCACATGTTCGCCATGCTGGGCGCTACTATTTTGGTCCCCATTTTGGCGGGTATGAGCATATCGGTGGCCCTGCTGGCGGCAGGGATCGGCACGATATGCTTTTATTTTATCACCAAGGCCAAAGTGCCGGTCTTTCTGGGAAGCAGTTTTGCCTTCCTGCCGGCCCTGACTGCGGTGGTGGGGCAGGAATTCCCCATCGGCTCGGCCGAGTGGAACCAGAACATGGCCTGCGCCATGATCGGCATCGTGCTGGCCGGCCTGGTCTACGTCGTCTTTGCCGTTATCATCAAATTCGCGGGCGCGGACCGCATCAAAAAGCTCTTCCCGCCCATCGTGGTGGGCCCGGTGGTCATCCTGGTCGGCATGATCCTGGCCCCCAAGATGTTCTGGAACAACATCATCGCCAACTACACCTCGGGGGTGGGCAGCGCCATCAACGGCGGGCTCGCCTGGCGGGAGTGGACGGCGGCGGCCGTCACGGCGCTGACCATCATCGGCTTCAACGCCTGGGCCAAGCCCAAGAGCTTTTTAAAAGTCATCCCCATCCTGATCGGCTTTGTGGTGGGCTACATCTACGGCCTCTGCATCGGCCTGGTCAACTTTGACGGCGCCTTTTCGGGGGATATCGTCATCTTCCAGCAGGTGAGCGAGGTGTTCGGCTTCTGGGGGCCGGAGGGCGTGGGCAATCTGGACGGCGGCAAGGTGGTCTCGGCCATTCTGATGATCGCCCCGCTGGCCGTGGTCACCTTCATGGAGCACCTGGGGGACATCAGCGCCAACAGCACGGTGTGCGGCAAGGACTTCATGCGGGATCCCGGCCTGCACCGCACGGTGCTGGGCGACGGCGTGGCCACCATGCTGGCGGGTCTGATCGGCGGCCCCGCCAACACCACCTACGGCGAGAACACCGCAGTCTTGGCCATCACCAAGAACTACAACCCCAACAACATCCTGCTGGCCGCCATCTTTGCGGTCATCGCCGGGCTGTTCGTGCCCTTCGGCGAGTTCCTGGCCACCATCCCCTCCGCGGTCATCGGCGGGGCCTCCATCGTGCTGTTCGGCATGATCTCGGCCTCCGGACTTCGGGCGCTGGTGGAGGGACGGGTGGACTTTTCCAACTCCAAGAGCATGATCGTGGTCTCGGTCACCCTGGCCGTAGGCCTCGGGCTGGGCGCCATGAGCCTGGCCGGGGACATCACCGGCTGGTCGGCCCTGAAGATCATGATCGGGGACGTGGAGCTGTCGCCGCTGGCCATCGCCACCGTCATCGCCATTGTGCTGAACCTGATCATCCCCAACTCCAAGCCCGAGAGCGAGGAGCAAAAAGGAGCCGCCGATCAGGCCGTCATCACCTTAAACGCCGCCGCGGCGGTGGACGCCGAACCCAACACCCTCCGCTCCGAGCCGGGCGAGGCCGCTGCGGATGAAGACAACGAACAAGGGAGGCAATCATGAAAAACGTCGTCATTCTGGACCACCCGCTGGTCAGCCACAAGATCACCCTGCTGCGGGACAAAAACACCAATTCCAAGCAGTTCCGGGAACTGGTCGAGGAGATCTCCATGCTGATCACCTACGAGTCCCTGCGCAATCTGCCCACCGAGGAGATCGAGGTCGAGACCCCCATCTGCAAGACCAGATCCAAGGTCATTGCCGGCAAGGACATCGCCATCGTGCCCATCTTAAGGGCCGGCCTTGGCATGACCTCGGGCATTCTGGCCCTGCTGCCCACCGCCAAGGTGGGGCACATCGGGCTGTACCGCGATCACGAGACCCTGGAGCCCCACGAGTACTACTGCAAGCTGCCCGAGGACATCGCCGAGCGGGACGTCATCCTGCTCGACCCCATGCTGGCCACCGGCGGCTCGGCTTCGGCGGCGGTCAATTTCCTCAAACAGCGGGGGGTCCAGCACATCAAGCTGATGTCCATCCTGGCCGCGCCCGAGGGCATCGAGCGGGTGACCCGGGAACACCCCGATCTGCTGGTCTACGTGGCCTGCGTGGACGAAAAGCTCAACGAGCACGGCTACATCGTGCCCGGCCTGGGCGACGCCGGCGACCGCCTGTTCGGGACCAAGTAAAAACGCATAACGGAGACAGACAGAAAAAAAGGCGGACTCGTCCCGGTCGGGAAGATCGCCTTCTCCGGCAAAAAAATGAAAATCCGGTAAAAAGATAAAAGGACTCCTCTTCCGGCGGAAGGGGAGCCCTTTTGATCGTCCGGGACTTTTTCAAGTTGGCCCGGGTCATATATCCGAGATAAAAAGGGTCGATGCCCCGGCGCTTGGCATGGGGCGTGCCTTCCGGGCGGTGCTGCCGCCTGTCGCAGGAGATCAAAAGGGCTGCTTCCCCGGCGCCTGACATGGGGCATACCTTTTGGGCGGCGAAGCTGCATAAAAAGATCCCCCGTTCCGAATGGGACGAGGGATCGCTTTTGTTTGCTGCCGCAGGGGGGATCAGCCCTCCTGCTCCTGACGGGCGAGACGGGCCTGGTAACGGGCCTGTTTTTTGGCCTTTCTGCAGGCCGGGCACCGCACGGGCTCGTTCTCGAAGCCCTTTTCCTTGTAGAACGCCTGCTCGCCTTCGGTGAACAGGAATTCCGACCCGCAGTCCTTGCAGGTCAGGGTCTTGTCTGCCATGTTCAAAAACCTCCTTATCATCATTGGGACGGACTCGTCGGTTTGCCGTCCGCTCTTGCCCGGCAGGCCGGGGAAAGGAGGTTCAAACAAAAAAACAAATCATCCTTGCTTTCATTATAACACGAAACGGGGAACTTGTCAATAGGGATTTTAAAAAAAATTTAAATTTTTTTGGGTGCCACCGGCACCTTTTTGTACGCCCGCTCCAAATCATCGCGGCTCCTCAAAATCTATCCCCGCACAAGGCTTTCAATCTCGTCGCGACGATGGCGGGGCGGTAGCACCGCCGGGCAATACGCCCGCTCCAAATGATCGCTTCCCCTCAAAGTCTGTACACGCACCGAGCTTCCAATCTCGTTG
>CALVJY010000048.1 GCA_944332455.1 uncultured Clostridia bacterium | reverse complement strand
TTCGGCCGGACTTGAGGGGACAACCGTTGTTCACTTTGCCTTTGGCAAAGCTCTGCAACGTTTTTCCCCTCTCAAAAGGCGTTGCCTTTTGATTCACTCTGCCTGCTGACGGGCGTGGTGCTGCCGGAGGGATTGACCGAGATCGGACAGAGCGCCTTTTCGGGGTGCAGTTCGCTGACGAGCATCAACTTGCAGGACGGCATGACCCGGATCACGGATTCGCTCTTTTCGGGGTGCAGCTCTCTGACGGGCATCGACATCCCGGACACCGTGACCGAGATCGAACTGGGCGCTTTCAGCGGCTGTTCCTCCCTGACGAGCGTCACCCTGCCCGAAGGCGTGACCGTCATCGAAGGCTATACTTTCCACAGTTGCCATGCCCTGACGGAGATCGATCTGCCCTCCGGCCTGACGAGCATCGGAGATTCGGCGTTCAATGCGTGCCAAAGTCTGGAGACGATCGACATTCCGGCCGGCGTGACCGAGATCGGCTCCTTTGCCTTTTGTTGGTGCGATGCCCTGACGAGCGTGGTGCTGCCGGAGGGGCTGACCCGAATCGAAAGGGGACTGTTTGCATCTTGCAGCGCGTTGGAAAGCGTGGTCATCCCGGCCGGAGTGACCTGGGTCGGAGAGCAGGCCTTCGAAGGCTGTCCCTCCCTGACTGAGGTGTACTACGGCGGAACGGCGGAGCAGTGGCAGGATGTCGAGATCGATGAAATCGGAAATTGGTACCTCAACAAGGCGGAGATGTACTGCTACAGCGAGCAGGAGCCGCCCGCGGGCACGGACAACACCGGCTACGACGGCAAGTACTGGCGCTGGGCGGACGGCCGGCCACTCATCTGGGAAAAGTAAGTGTTTCTCTTCTGAAAAAAGCGCCCAGCCGTCCGGGGCAAGGGAGAAGATCTTCCGGCCGGCTTTTTGCAAAAAGGGAGGCCCGGAAAGGCCGCCTGTCAGCCAACGGGAGCGCGGAACTTCGGTCTGCGCTCCCTCTTCTTGTCACAAAAAAGCTGTCATTTCCGCAGAAAAAGACCTATCATTTTCGCTAAAAAACACGGTTCGATAAGACATATTCCCCGCCGGCCGGTCCGTTTTTTTTCCGACCCTATTGACAGCGCTCCGGCTGTATGCTATAATGAGGGCGAGAACGGGCTTTGCCCGAGGCGGGCGTAAACGTTCGGCTTTGCCGCTTAAAAAACAGGAGGGAATGCCATGAAAGACGACTCAAAAAAATTTTTATGCTTTATCAATGTGTTTCTTTCCTTTGTCATCTTTTGCATTCTGTTGGTTTATATCGGGTTTGGCTACGGGAAGGGTGACAGCTTCATTGGACAGAGTATCCCCGTCTGTATTTTTGTGTTTGGGATCCTAGTGATCGCGCTTCTGTTGGCGCATTACCCGTATCACCCCCGCAAAGGACTGCTGTTCGGCGCCATTTTCAGCCTTTTGTTTGATCTGGTCATGTTTCTGATCATCCCGCTTATTCTGCTGATCCGGGGAGAGTATCAGGGTATGGGGACCCTCGGCGCGATCCCCTGGATCGTCACGCTCGGCACCGCCCTCATCAGCGGTCTGTTCTTTTGGGCGGCCTTCATTCGGGAGGACTGATCCCGATCCATTCAGAGAAAGACGAGAGGCAGGAGCTTTGCGCTCCTGCCTCTTTGACTTGTCACAAAAAAGCTGTCATTTCCGCAGAAAAAGACCTATCATTTTCGCTAAAAAACACGGTTCGATAAGACATATTCCCCGCCGGCCGGTCCGTTTTTTTTCCGACCCTATTGACAGCGCTCCGGCTGTATGCTATAATGAGGGCGAGAACGGGCTTTGCCCGAGGCGGGCGTAAACGTTCGGCTTTCCGTTTCAGGGAACAGGGGGATGCCATGAAAAACGACTCAAAAAAGTTTTTATGTTTTATCAATGTGTTTCTTTCCTTTGTCATCTTCTGCATTCTGTTGGTTAATATCGGGTTTGGTTACGGGAAGGGTGACAGCTTCATCGGACAGAGTATCCCCGTCTGTATTTTTGTGTTTGGGATCCTGGTGATCGCGCTTCTGTTAGCGCATTATCCGTATCACCCCCGCAAAGGGCTGCTGTTCGGCGCCGTTTACAGCCTTTTGTTTGATCTGATCATATTTGTGATCATCCCGCTTGTCCAACTGATCCTGGGAGAGTATCAGGGGATGTGGACCCTCGGCGCGGTCCCCTGGATCGTCACGCTCGGCACCGCCCTCATCAGCGGTCTGTTCTTCTGGGCGGCCTTCATTCGGGAGGACTGATCCCGATCCATTCAGAGAAAGACGAGAGGCAGGAGCTTTGCGCTCCTGCCTCTTTGACTTTTTAACCTTCCCGGGCTGAGATCCGGAATCCCAGCCTCTTTTCGGGGCTTTCCCGGGCTGAGATTTGGGATCTCGCCTCTTTTCGGGGTTTTCCCGGCAGTCCTGGCGGGTTCTGTCCCTTTGACTGCCTGACCGGGCGGTTTCTGCCTCTTTGACTTCTTTCTGAATTTTCCCGCTTTCAGCCTCCGCCTTTTCAGCCGCACTTGGAGTAGCCGCAGTGACGGCAGACCACGCAGCCGCCCTCGTGTTCGACGGGCTTGCCGCACTCGGGGCAGAAGCGGATCTTGCCGGCCACCACCTCCCGCTTGGCGGCGGCGGAGACCACCGGGGTCAGCAGGGGGGCGTCCTCGCCCTTTTCCAGATTCTTCTGCAATTTGACCACCTTTTCGATGACCCGGGCGATGGCGTCCGGGCAGGAAGTCACCTTCAGGCCGGGCTGGCGGATGGTGGAGGGGCAGCGGATGCCCTTCAGCTGGTTGATGACGGTGTTCACGTCCACGCCGGAGCGCAGGGAGACCGAGACCAGCCGGGCCGTGGCCTCGGACTGGGAGGGGCAGCCGCCGGCCTTGCCGGTGTTGGTAAAGACCTCCACAATGCCCTTCTCGTCGAAGTTGACGGTGATGTAAAGGTTTCCGCAGCCGATCTGCACCTTTTCGGTGAAGCCGTGCACCACCTCGGGGCGGGGCCGGGGCTTGAGGTCGTGGGGGGCCTGTTTGTACTCGCAGGCCGCGCAGTCGGGGGCCTCCTCCTCGCCCTTGTTGACCTTGCCGATGTTCAGCACCTGGAACTGCCGGGAGCCGTCGCGGTAGATGGTCAGCCCCTTGCAGCCCGAGCGATAGGCCAGCATGTAGGCGCGGTCCACGTCCTCGCGGGTGGCGTCGTGGTTGAAGTTGATGGTCTTGGAGACCGCGTTGTCGGTGTATTTCTGGAAGGCGGCCTGAATGGCGACGTGGGCGTCCGGGGTGATGTCATGGGCGCAGACAAAGACCTTTTTCATGTCCTCGGGGATCTCGTCCAGGTGCTGCAGGGTGCCCTCCCTGGCCACCTTTTTCATCAGCTCCTCGCTGTAAAGGCCCCGCCGGGAAAGCTCGGCCTTCAGCACGGCGTTGGACTCCACCAGCTCGGTGTTGTCCATGACGTTCTTGATGTAGGAGAAGGCGAACACCGGCTCCACGCCCGAGGAACAGGCGGCCAGCATGGACAAAGTCCCGGTGGGGGCGATGGTGGTGATGGTGCCGTTGCGCAGGGGCTCGCCGTCCTTGTAGATGCTCTCGCCGAACAGGGGGAAGGCCCCGCGGACCTTGGCCAGTTCCCGGCTCATCTGCCGGCCGTTCTCGGTGATGAAGGCCATCACCTTTTCGGCCAGCTCCACGCTTTCGGGGCTGCCGTAGGCGATGCCGAGCTCCAGCAGCAGGTCGGCAAAGCCCATGACCCCCAGGCCGATCTTGCGGGTGGCCTTGGTGGTCTGGTCGATGACGGGCAGGGGATAGCGGTTGACGTCGATGACGTTGTCCAGAAAGTGCACAGCCAGCCGCACCGTCTTTTTCAGGCGGTCAAAGTCCACCTCCTTGCCCTTTTTGCCGCTCTTGACAAAGCGGGAGAGGTTGATGGAGCCCAGGTTGCAGCTCTCGTAGGGCAGAAGGGGCTGCTCGCCGCAGGGGTTGGTGGCCTCGATCTCGCCCTGCGAGGGGACCACGTTGAACTGATTCAGCCGGTCCAGGAAGATGATGCCGGGTTCGCCGTTCCGCCAGGCCGCGTCCACGATCTTGTCGTAGACCTTGCGGGCGTTCAGCCGGCCGGTCACCGTCCGGGTCTTGGGGTCCACCAGGTCGTAGTCCTCGCCCTTGGCGGCGGCCTCCATGAAGGCCTCGGTCAGGCCCACGCTGATGTTGAAGTTGGTGATGTCGGCGTTGTCCTTCTTGCAGTCGATGAACTCCAGAATGTCGGGGTGATCCACCCGCAGGATGCCCATGTTGGCCCCCCGCCGGGTCCCGCCCTGCTTGACGGCCTCGGTGGCGGCGTTGAACACCTTCATGAAGGAGACCGGCCCGCTGGCCACCCCGCCGGTGGACTTGACCGTGGCCCCCTTCTGGCGGAGCCGGGAGAAGGCAAACCCGGTGCCGCCGCCGCTCTTGTGGATGAGGGCGGCGTTCTTGATGGTCTCGAAGATCTCGTCCATGCTGTCCTCCACGGGCAGCACGAAGCAGGCCGAAAGCTGCCCCAAAGGCTTTCCCGCGTTCATCAGCGTGGGCGAGTTGGGCAGGAAGTCGAGATCGGTCATCATGTCGTAAAAGGCGGCCGAAAGGGCCTTGACGTCGGCCTTGGGGTCATAGGCCAGGTCGGCTCCCGCCACGGTGGAGGCCACCCGCTCGAAGAGCTGTTCCACCGTCTCGATCACGTTGTTGTGCTCGTCCCGGGTCAGATAGCGCTTTTCCAGCACCACCCGGGCGTTGTCCGAAATGTTCATATTTTACCTCCGAACGTCCCTCCCCTTCCCGGAAGGACTCTTTTTCAGATCTCCGCAGGCGCTTCCCAACGTTTCAGTCGGGAAGGCAGCCGGGCCATGCCCTCGGGGATCCCGCCGTCCGGCAAAGCAAAAGCCGCCGGGGCCTCCCTCCGCCATGGAGACGACGATTAACAGAATACTACATCTTGTGCCTAATGTCAAGTCATTTTTACACATCTTGTGGTTTGGGGCTGAAAGGGTTCTTCGCGGAAATAACATTTTTTTGACCGGGAAGGGCGGGGCGGGGGACCGGGGGAAGGGGGCTTCCGCTGTTTTTTGCGGTGAAGGCCGCCGAAAAAATTTTTTTTGCCCCGGCCCGGAGCCGGTCCGGCCGGCCTTCCGACCCGCAGGGGCGGCCGATCGGCAGCGGAGGCCTTCGAGTCCGGGCGGCAGGAGGCCGAAGAGAGATCGTACGGGGAAATTTTTGTGAAAGCCTGAACTTCGGGGCGGGCGGCATTTGACTTCGGCGGGGATTGTGTGGTATAATTTTATGGCCCGAAAGAGGCCGGGCCGCCGCGCCCGCGGCGAAGAAAGGCGCAGATCGGCCTGATCGAGGGCCCTTTGTCATATTTTTTGCCAAACGGGAAACAATCAAACGAGAGCATGCAAGGAGGCGTAACTTCGGACATGAAACAAAAACTGGGCAAAATTTTCAGCATCCTGAACATCGTGGTGGCGGTCATCTTCATCGTGCTGCTGCTGTTGATCAGTTTCGGGCTGTTCTCGGCGGCCGACTTCGAGAACAAAGTGGTGGCCGCCCTGCTGTGCGTGCTGGCCGTGCTCTATCTGGGCACCGCCGCGATCAATTTTCTGGGGCAGTTCAGCACCAGCCAGACCATCCGCCAGGTGCTGATCAGCACCCAGCAGAGCGGAAACGTCAAGGTCACCAAGGCGGTCATCAAAAAGCTGGTGGCCGACAACGTCCGCACCGAGGAGGGGGTCTCCCTGCGCGGCATCAAAATTCTGGCCACCGATCACGGGCTGTCGCTGCTGATCGTCCTGAAAGTGGACGGCCGCAACGTCCGCCAGACCACCGATTACCTCAAAAACCTGCTCCAGGACGTCTTCAAAAACCTCCTGCACATGCAGTTTTCCAGCATCGACTTCAAGATCGTCTCTCTAAAGTCGGACTATGTGCCCAACTATGCGGTCATCAAGGAGGAGTCCGCCGCCCAGACCGCCCTGGCCGAGGAGGAAGAGGCCAAGGCCGAAACGGCCGTCCCCGCCGTCTCCGAACCGGCTCAGCCCGAACCCGATCCGGCCCAGCCCCTCGTCGAGGTGGAGGACGACAACCTGCCGCCCCCGCCGGAGCCGCTGGAATAGGCGCTTCGCTTTTCCGACCAAACGCGATTTTGCCTGCGGCAAAATCGGTCGGACTTGAGGGGACAACCGTTGTTCGCGAGCAAAAAAGCAGAACCTGAAAACTCTTTTCGGAGACCGAAATTCCTTTTGGTCTCCGTTTTTTTGTTCCGCTCTGCAACGTTTTTCCCCTCTCAAAAGGCGTTGCCTTTTGATTCACCCTTTTCCACCCGAAAATTTACTCACCGTGAATTTTCGATTGTGCAAAAGTCCGGCACAGGTCCGGACTTTTGCGAAAACACACTTTGCTTCCGACCAAACGCGATTTTGCCTGCGGCAAAATCGGTCGGACTTGAGGGGACAACCGTTGTTCGCGAGCAAAAAAGCAGAACCTGAAAACTCTTTTCGGAGACCGAAATTCCTTTTGGTCTCCGTTTTTTT
>CALVJY010000047.1 GCA_944332455.1 uncultured Clostridia bacterium | reverse complement strand
GTAGGCCCGGTTGGACCGGAGGGACCGGTTGGACCGGATGACCCCGTAGGCCCGGTTGGACCGGAGGGACCGGTTGGACCGGATGACCCCGTAGGCCCGGTCGGACCGGCAGGTCCCGTGGCTCCGGTGGGCCCGATTGGGCCTGTGGAGCCGGATGGCCCCGTGGGGCCGATAGGACCAGCCTCCCCCTGAATCCCGGGCAAACCCTCGGGGCCGGTCAGGCCGATAGGTCCGGTCGGTCCCGTAGGACCTATGGAACCGGATGACCCCGTAGGTCCGGCAGGTCCCGTGGCTCCGGTCGGACCCGTGGGTCCGGTGGGACCGGATGGCCCGGTCGGGCCGGTAGGACCAGCCTCCCCCTGAATCCCGGGCAAACCCTCGGGACCGGTCGGGCCGATAGGTCCGGTCGGGCCCGTAGGACCTATGGAACCGGATGACCCCGTAGGCCCGGTCGGACCGATGGAACCGGATGGCCCCGTGGGGCCGGTAGGACCAGCCTCCCCCTGAATCCCGGGCAAACCCTCGGGGCCGGTCGGGCCCTGGGGAATGACAAAATCCAGAACTGCGGCCTCCGCCGTTCCCGAATTGCTGACTTCGGCTTCGCTCCCCGGCGCCCCCGTCGTCACCGTGCCGACTTCCACGGCCGCCGCCTTTCCTCCTGCTCCCTCAGGTCCGGTCGGACCCGTGGGACCGGTTGGACCGATCGGACCGGTGGGACCAGATGGTCCCGTAGGCCCAGTGGCTCCGGTGGGCCCGATCAGGCCGGCGGGGCCGGTAGGACCAATCGAGCCTGCAGCTCCGGTCGGCCCCGCGGGTCCGATGGAACCGGATGGTCCCGTGGGACCTGTGGGCCCGATTGGACCGGATGGCCCCGTGGGACCTGCGGGGCCGGCAGGGCCTCCGGGGCCCCTGGGACCTCTTGGACCGGGCGTTGAAAGACACCTCCCTGCCAACGGGCACCAGGGCGGCAGACAACAAAATTTTTCGGAGGGATGGCGGTCTGTCATCATGCAGCCTCTCCTTTCAAGCTTTCTCTATCAGTATATTCCGCGCTCTCCCGTTCCGCTCCGTTTCCTGTTTCCGGCCCCGGGATGGCCTCCCTTTCTGCGGACCGCAGCCCCTGCCCCTTCTTCTTCCGGGTACATGCGCTCCCCACGATTTTGACCCTGCCTTTAAACTTGTCTTCTTCCGTTTCGCTTTTGGCCCACCGATCCGTACGGCCTGTTTCCCGGCAGCAACCATACTCGCGCGCATATCCGTGATAACACTTATCTTGAATTCTGCGGGTACTTTGTGTTAAACCTTTTCTTCCTTGACATAAAAATATGCACCTCCTGAAGTCTCGACTTTTGAGGTGCATATCGCTTTTTATCCGCGCGCCCCCTGCGGGGCGCGGCTGTTCAGTCCGGAACAACTATAAATTTCAATCCGCACGCCCCGGAGGGCGCGACTTTTCGGGGCATCTGGGGGACGGCTGCGGTCTTTTGCCGCCCCTCCGCGAACTTTACGCCGTCTGGCAGGAGACCCGCGCGCCGCGAAAACAGGCCTCGGGCGCGGCTGTTCGGGAGGAAGCGGAACGCCTTACTTGCGGAAGCTGTCCTTCAGGCCCACGATCTCGATGAAGCTGCCGTCACGGTCCTTGATGTAGTAGCCCATGCGCAGGAACTGGAAGCGGGTGCCCGTCGGGGCGTCGGCGGCATAGGGTTCGGCAAAGGCCGAAAAGAGGTGCTCGCTGTCGGGGGTAAGACGCTCCATGAAGTCTCCCTCCGGGATTTCGGGGTTGAGCAGGCTGTCATACTGGCGAAGCGTGACCGGGCGGGCCTCCTCGGCGGAGACCCACTGGATGACGCCCTTGCACTTGACGCCGGAGGTGTCCGCCCCCGAATGAGAGTGCGGCACCACGCTGCACCGCAGGTAATCCAGACTGCCGTCCGGCTTTTTGACGGCCTCCTCGAAGGCGATGATGCAGGCCCCCTTCAGGCGGACCACCCCGCCGGGTTTGAGGCGGTGGTACTTGGGCGGCGGGTTTTCGGAGAAGTCCTCGGCGTCGATGTAGATCTCCCGGGAGAAGCGGATCTTCCGTTCCCGCTTTTCCTCTTCGTTGGGATTGACTTCGAACACAGCCTCCTCGGGGCCGTCAAAGCCGCTCAGCACCACTTTTAAGGGATTTTTGACGCACATGGCCCGCTCGGCCTTGCGGTTCAGCTCGTCCCGGACGGCGTGTTCCAGCATGGCAAAGTCCACCTCGGAGACCGCCTTGGCCACCCCGACCTCCTCGCAGAAGGTCTTGATGGCCTCGGGGGGATAGCCCCGCCGGCGGATACCGCAGAGGGTGGGCATGCGGGGGTCGTCCCAGCCCGAGACCTTGCCCTCCTCGACCAGGCGCTTTAAGAACCGCTTGGACATGATGGTGTTGGTCAGATTCAGCCGGGCGAATTCGTACTGATGGGGCTTTTTTTCAAACCCACAGTTGTCCACCACCCAGTCGTAAAGGGGGCGGTGATCCTCGAACTCCATGGTGCAGATGGAGTGGGTGATGCCCTCCAGGGCATCCGAAATGGGGTGGGTGAAATCGTACATGGGATAGATGCACCACTTGTCCCCGGTGCGGTGATGGCTGGCGAACAGGATGCGGTACAGCACGGGGTCCCGCATATTCAGGTTGGGCGAGGCCATATCTATTTTGGCCCGCAGCACCTTTTCCCCCTCCTTGAACTTGCCCGCCCTCATCTCCTCGAAGAGCTTCAGGTTCTCCTCGGGGGTGCGGTCGCGGTAGGGGCTGTTGCGGCCGGGCTCGGTCAGCGTGCCGCGGTACTCCTTGATCTGCTCGGCGGTCAGGTCGCACACATAGGCCTTGCCCTCCCGGATGAGCTTGAGGGCGAACTCGTAGATCTGATCGAAGTAGTCCGAGGCGTAGTGCAGCTCGTCCCACTCGAACCCCAGCCAGCGGATGTCCTCCATGATGGAGTCCACGTACTCCACGTCCTCCTTGGTGGGGTTGGTGTCGTCGAAGCGGAGATTGCACTTGCCGTGATAGGCCTCGCGGATGCCGAAATTGATGCAGACGGCCTTGGCGTGGCCGATGTGCAGGTAGCCGTTGGGCTCGGGCGGAAAGCGGGTGACCACCCCGTCGATGCGGCCCTCCCGCAGATCTTCCTCGATGATGTCGGTGATAAAGTTCTCCATACCTCTCCTTTCTCATCCTTTCCCCGGCGGGCGCAGTCCCCCGTCCGGCGGCGTTTTTCCCAAAAGGCCTCAAAGACCGCCCGCGCTGTCCCCTTTCCCCTTCGCCCGTCTTTCCATCCGTCCGAAATCGACGGCGATCTCGGCAGAGCGGGGAGGGCAGAGGGCTTAAACGATCTTCGCGGCCGCATTAAAAGATGCCGGTGATGTTCCCCTGCTCGTCGATGTCGATGTGATCGGCGGCCGGCACCTTGGGAAGCCCGGGCATCAGCACCATGTTCCCGGCCACGGCCACCAGAAAGCCCGCGCCGGTGCGGGGCTTGACCTCCCGGATGGTGACCTCGAAATTTTCGGGCCGGCCCAGCAGGGCGGGGTTGTCCGACAGGGAATACTGGGTCTTGGCGATGATGACGGGCAGCTCCCCGCAGCCCTCCTTTTCGATGCGGCGGAGGTCCTCCTCGGCCTTTTTGGTGTAGATCACCCCCCGGCCGCCGTAGACCCGGGTGACCACGGCCTCGATCTTTTCCTTGGCCGAGGCCTCCAGCGGATAGGTGTAGCGGACCTTGCGGTCGCAGCCGTCCATGAGATCGCGGACGGTCTCGGCCAGCTCCTCCGCGCCCTCGCCGCCCTTGGCCCAGACGTCGCAGGAGACGGCCGGCACGTCGTAGTCCTGGCAGAAGGAGGCCACGGTCTCCAGCTCGGCCCCGGTGTCGGTGGCATAGCGGTTGATGGCCACCACGCAGGGCACGTCGAAGATGCCGGTGATGTTTTCGATGTGCTTGCCCAGGTTGCACAGGCCCTTTTCCAGGGCCTCGAAGTTTTCCTCCTTCAGGGCGTTCTTGTCGGCGCCGCCGGCCAGCTTGAGGGCCTTGACGGTGGCCACCAGCACGATGCAGGAGGGGGACAGTCCGGCCGAACGGCACTTGACGTCCACGAATTTTTCGGCCCCCAGGTCGGCACCGAAGCCGGCCTCGGTGACCACGTAGTCGGCGTGGGCCAGGGCGGTCTTGGTGGCGATGACGCTGTTGCAGCCGTGGGCGATGTTGGCAAAGGGCCCGCCGTGGATGAGCACGGGGGTGCCCTCCAGGGTCTGCACCAGGTTGGGCTTGACGGCCTCCTTCAGCAGGGCGGCCATGGCCCCCTCGGCGTGGATGTCCCGGGCGTAGACGGGGTTGCCGTCCACGTCGTAGGCCACGGTGATGTTGCCCAGGCGCTCCTTCAGGTCGGCCAGATTTTCGGACAGGCAGAGGATGGCCATGACCTCGGAGGCCGCCGTGATGTCGAAGCCCGAGGACATGGTCAGGCCGTTCTTTTCCTCTCCGAGGCCGGTGACGATGCTGCGCAGGTTGCGGTCGTTGACGTCCAGACACCGCCGCCACAGCACCTTTCCGGGGTGGATGCGGCGCTCGTTGCCCTGGAAGATATGGTTGTCCACCATGGCGGCCAGCAGGTTGTTGGCGGCCGTGATGGCGTGAAGGTCGCCGTTGAAGTGGAGGTTGATGTCCTCCATGGGGGCCACCTGGGCCCAGCCTCCCCCGGTCGCGCCCCCCTTCAGGCCGAACACCGGGCCCAAAGACGGCTCGCGCAGGGCGGCCATGACCTTGCAGCCGATGCGGCGGAGGCCGTCGGTCAGGCCGATGGCCACGGTGGTCTTGCCCTCCCCCAGCGAGGTGGGGTTGATGGCGGTGACCAGGCAGAGCTTGCCGGTGGGCACGCACTCGCCGGCCGCGATCTTGGCCTTGTAGCGGCCGTAAAACTCCACGGTCTCCTCGTCGAAGCCGGCTTCTTGGGCCACCTCCGCGATGGGGCGAAGCTGTACGCTGTTTGCGATCTCGATGTCTGTCATAGGTATCTCCCCGATGTGATTTTTCTGTCCGGACCCCTCGCGCTCGCGCCCGGCGGGGCCGTCATGGTTTTTCTGATCTGCGGCCGGATCCCGTCCGGCGATCTTCCGCTCCTGAGGGGCAGACAGGACCTCCGTCCGCCTCTCCGCCGCGCCCCTCTCCGGGATCAGCGCTTCTCCCCTTCCGGGGCCGGGCCGCTCTGCCTTTCCTTGCAGGGGGCCGGGCAGTCCTTGCAGGAGGAGGGGAACACGACGTCCTTGGGCAGAACGGCCCATTCGCTCCCCTTCTTCTGAAAGCCGAAGGCGGCATAAAAGCCGTCCGTCCGCTCCTCGGCGGCGCAGATCCTGGCTGCCGGCAGCGAAACGGCCTTGAACAGCAGGGTGCGGAAGAGCAGATCGTAGTACTGCGGCGGGGCCGAAGGCTCCACGGCCACACAGTCGATGACCAGGTCCTCCCCCCGCCGGTAAAAGCGGCCGGTCCCCGCCGGACGGCCGTCGTCGGTCAGCAGGGCCTGCCAGGAAAAGTTGTCGCGGCCGTCCATGGGCCGGCCCAGATGGGCCTGCCGCAGCCGCCCGATGAGTTCAATGTCCAGACATTCGATGACTTTCAGCATGATGATCCGGGGACGAAGGCCCCTCCTTCGGTTTTTTCTTCCCGCCCGGGCGGAAGCAGATCCCCGCCAGGCAGAGCGAGAGGAGGATGCCTCCCGCCAGCACCAGGACCAGCCCCAGCCGGACCCCGTAGGGCAGGCCGGCCCCTCCCTCGGCAGAAGCCGCCGAAAAGCCCACCGCGTCCAGCATACAGCCGATCAGCAGCACGGCCGCCGACTGGGAGAGCTTGCAGACAAAGGTCATGCCGCCCACCGTGGAGGCCGTCTCCCCCGTGCCGGGGCCGATGGCCTCGAACATCATGGCCGGGGGCAGGGGGTAGGTGCTGCCGATGCCCACGCCGGTCAGCACGATGGCGGGGGTCATCAGGGCGATGAGCAGGGGGTTGGAGGGGACGACCGCCTGCAAAAAGAAGCCCGCCGCCAACAGGACGGCGCCCAGCTCGGTCAGAAAGAGCCCGAACCTTAAGGCTCCGGCGTTTCCCCTCTGCCGGCTCAGCCACACCCAAAAGGGCTGGGAGAGCAGGACGAACAGAAAGATCTCGCCCAGCACCCAGAACATTTCGGGGGCCGAGAAGGTGAACGAATAGGTAAAGACGTGCATCCCCACCCCGGACAGCAGGGCGGAGGCCACGGTCACGAAACAGTTGCCCAGCAGCACCGCCCGGAAGGGGGGATCCCCCAGTTTGCGCACAAAATCCCCGAACACCGCCGCAAAAGACCTCCGCGGCCCGGGCGGGAACCGACGGGAGACGGGATGGGTGGCCAGGGCGCAGACCAGCCCGGAGACCAGGGTGAGGCCGGCGATGATGAGGGCCATCTGCCGGTACACTTCGGGGCGGTAGCGAAGATCCTCTCCCCCCGCGGACAGCTGGAAGATCAGCAAAAGCAAAGGCGGAAGCAGGTTGCCCAGAATGAAGAAGAGGGATTTTTTGCTCTGCAGCCGGACCTGGTCGGACGGGTCCGGACAGATCTCCGGCGCCAGCGCCGCATAGGGGGTCCCGAACAGGGTGACCGCGGTCTGAAAGAGCAGCAGCAGGACCAGCAGCCAGACGAAGCGAAAAGCCGTACCCCCGCCCGGCGTCTGCCACAACAGCAGGGTAAACAGAGCCGTCAGCAGGGCGCCGAAGACCAGGTAGCCCGTGCGCCGCCCGAAGGACCGGCTTTTGGTGATGTCCGAAAGATAGCCCGCCAGGGGATCCGAAAAGCCGTCCCAGACCACGGAAAGGGAAAAGGCCGCCCCCACCAGCGTGCCCGGCAGGCCCAGCACGGCCGTGCCGAAGAACATCAGAAAGCAGACCACGCTCCCCGAGGCCGCCGTGATCCCGAGAACCCCCAGGGCATAGCACCATTCCACTGACTTTCTGGACTTTTCCGACAACGCACTCATGCTGATAGTGTACGAAAAAAGCCCGCTCTTCATGCCTGGAAGGCCGGATTTTCCCGCCTTTCTGGCTCGGTATCTTTTATATTTTACAGTCAAGTTCCCCGCTTTGTCAAGCGTTTGCCTTCGGCAACGGGCCGAAAGGCGGGAATTGTCCTTTCCCGGGCAAAAAAGCGCTCTATTCCTCCCGAAGGGGGACAGAAGGAGGCGGCTCTGCCGGCTCCCCGGCCCGCCCGGGGTCTTGGAGATCGGACGAAGCGGGATCGAAGCCGCCCTCAGAAGGGTTGGCAAAAGAAGCGGGCGCAAAATTGCCCGCAGAAGGAGCGGCGGAAGGCGTGAGCGCAGATCCGTTCGGATAAAGATCAGACGAAGCGGGACCGAATCCGCCCTCAAAGGGGTCGGGCAAAGCGGAGGCTTCCGCAAAAAGATCAGACGAAGCAGAGCCTTCCGCAGACGGGTCGGGCGCAGAGGCGGGCGCAGGGCCATTCGTATAAAAATCAGATGTAGTGGAGGC
>CALVJY010000046.1 GCA_944332455.1 uncultured Clostridia bacterium | reverse complement strand
GGGGAAAAACGTTGCAGAGCGTTGCCGAAAGGCAAAGTGAACAACGGTTGTCCCCTCAAGTCCGGCCGATTTTCGCTGAAAGCGAAAATCGCGTTTGGCCGGAAAAAATCTCGTCGCGACGATGGCGGACATGCGCCGCCATCGGACTCAATCCGACTTTTGCGGTGAGCAAAAGTCGGGCAGGAAAAGGGTGAAGCGGAGGCAAAGCCGAAGCGAGGGAAAAACCGCGCATAGCTGCATCAAAAGATTGCAGACAGCAAAAAGTTTTTCCAACAAACAAGGATTGTTTCAGAAATAGAAAACAAGTCAGCGGCACGCGGTTTGTCCCTCAAGTCCGGCCAAAATTCGCCATAGGCGAATTTTGCGTCTGGCCGGAAACGATCTGTTTTCGCAAAAGGCCGGACCTGCGCCGGACTTTTGCACAATCGAAAATTTACGGTGAGTAAATTTTCGGGCGGAAAAGGGTGAATCAAAAACGCGAAGCGGTTTTGAGAGGGGAAAAACACAGCAGAGCTTTGTTGTAAACAAAGCGAACTGTGGTTGTCCCCTCAAGTCCGGCTCATTTTCCGCCATCGGCGGAAAATGACGTCTGGCCGGAAGCGAAGCGAAGTATTTTTTGCCGGATCAGCCGCCTCCGGACGAGGGCGGCAAAGGCCGGGGTGGTCACCTTGACCATGGGGCCGAAGGAGAGCACCCGGATGAGCAGTTCGGTCTCGTCCTCGGGGTCGTAGAGCAGCCGCACCCCGTACCGCCCGTCGGGCAGGCGCTCGGCCCGCTTTTCCAGGTCGGCAAAGTGCAGCAGCACCCGCTCGAGGGCGTTGCGCTCATCGGTGACCTCCAGCTCCAGGGGCAGGCGGGTGCGGACCGGCTCGGGAAAGGGGGCGAAGGGCTCCCCCAGCTCCAGGCTCCGGATCCGGGCCAGGTTCAGGGTCTTGGCCTGGGGGCCGCAGATCAGCCGGAATTTGTCGTCCTTGAAGGAGTATTCCAGCCGCAGGGGGCAGAGGCGGAATTTGCGCAGATACCCCTTGCGGTTGAGGTAGACCCCGCTCAGCCACCGGCGCTCCCGGACGGCCCGCAGGACTGCGGAAAAGATCTCGCGGTAGGCGGGGTCCCCGAAGGGGTCGCCGTCGGTCCGGCGGTCGAAAAAGACGACGTCGGCGGCCCGGTACAGGGGCGGGACCTGGGGCAGGGGAAGTTCCCCGAACAGGCCCAGGCGGGGATCGTCGGCCAGCGCCCGCAAAAAGCCGAGCTCCAGGCGGGTGAGCGGCCGGCGGGGCGGGTGCTTTAGGGGGGTGGACAGCCCCTCCAGCAGCGGCCAGCGCCCGGACCGGAGGGCGGGGAGGATGGTCAGCGGGCTTTCGGCGAAGGCCGTCCCGGCCAACTCGGTCAGCCTTTGCTCGGTCAGGCTTCCCCCGACGGCCTCCCGCAAAATTTCCCCCACGGCCTTGAAGTACAGGCCGTAGACCTCGTGAAAGAGGGGCGCAGGCTTCCGGCCTCTCTCGGCCTCCGAAAGCGGCTCCGGGCTCTCTTCTCCCTGCCCGATCTCCTTTCCGGCGGCCCCCTCCTTGCACAGGGCGGCTCCCTCCCCGGCCCTGCGGGCCGGATCTTCCTCCCTGCGCGGAACAGCCTCGCCCTCGCTTCCGGCCGGGACTGCGGCTCCCTCGTCCCGGGCCGACACGGACACAACGCCCGCCCCGGCCTCTTTTGCCGCTCCGCCCTCCTGCCCGGCCGGCCTATCCGTTGGAGGAACGCCTTGGAAATCCGCGCCGTGCGGGTCCGGCCCCTCCTCCTGCCCCGCCCCGGCTGCGACAGCGTCCTGCAAGAGCGCCTCGCCCGCCGCCCCCGGAAAGAGCGCGGCCGCCGCTTCGAGCAGGGCCTCGCCCTCGGGGACGTCGTAGAGCTCGTACATCCGCTCCAGATCCGTCCTGAAGCGGAGCTCGGTGCTGCGATGGGAAAACCGGAAGTCCTCCAGCCGGCCGAGGAAGGTGCGCATCCAGGGATTGATCTCCTCATCATTGCAGACCACGGCGGAAAACCGCCACCGGCCCTGCCCCAGATTTTCGACCCGGCCGCAGCGGGCCTCGGCCCGCAGTCGGTCGGCCACATAGCCCTCCCCCGCCAGCAGGCGGACGGTAAAGGAGACCTCCCGCTCCTCCTTCCCGGTCTGCACCCCGAACATCCGGGGGCGAAGCGCCTCCAGCTTCTGCCGAAGGCGGGCAATGTCGGGGCGGACGGGCCCGGGGCGGACCTCGGCGGTGTAGTCCAGCCGGTAGGAGCGGACCGCCTTCTGGCTGTCGTTCCAGGCCATCAGGTACCGCCGCCCGCTCTGCACGCTGACGAACACGGACAGCGGGACCACTTTCTGCTCCTTTTCGCCCCGGCCCCGCCGGGTGAAGGAGCGCATTTCCACCTCCCGCCCCTCCCGGCAGGCCCGCAGCAGGTCGCACAGCACCTCGCTCTCCATGGCCTGGGTCAGGTGGCGGTGCTTGAAGCCGAAGGGCGAGGGCCGTTCGGGGAGCAGGTCCAGCAAAAAGCTGCCCACCGCGCCGCAGGGCGCGGCCTCCGAGAAGAAGGCCAGGGCCTCGGCCCAGGGCTCCAGCGGGAAATCCTCCCCCTTCCGGTAGCGCACCGTCCGCCCCGAACGGCTCTTTTCCGTCAGGCCGAGGGCGGCGTACTCCTCCAGCTTTTTGCGCAGAGTGGAGGCGTCGGGCATGCTCTCCGCAAAGGCCGAGGGATAGTTCCGGATCAGCCCCTCCTCGACCTCGGCCAACGTGAGAGAGGCCCCCTCCAGCAGATCGAGCAGCAAAAAGTACAGGGTGATGTCGGCGTCGGTAAAGCTCTTGGCCTTGAAGGCGGCATACAGGGGATTGTGGGCCAGCTGCCGGCTGTCGGCGGCAAAAAAGACGGCCTTGCCCGAGGCCGTCCGCCGGAAGGACATGAAGTCCCCCAGCCAGCTCTCCAGCCGCCGCCGTTCGTTGTCGTAGGAGCGGGCGCTCCGGCTGCCCACTTCCTCCCGGGTGCGGAAGCCGTAGACCAGGAATTCCCGCAGATACCGCCGCACCCGCTCGAAATTTTTGATGAGTTCGGAAAACATAAAGACTCCCCGATCACATGAAACGCGCTCTCTCCCCTCTTCTGTTTCAGTTTTTTTCAAAGACGAAGGTTAAATAGACGATCTCCCCGTCCTCGGTGGCCTTGACGTCCTTCATGGAAATGCGGTTCCCCTCGATCTCGTAGTGCTCCTCCGTCACCCGGAAAAAGCCCAGGTCGGTGAACAGGGTGAGCGCGCTCCCCTCCACAAAGGCCGCCCCCTCCTGCGTCGTCACCGTTCCCGTGCCGGCGGCCTTGTTTTCGATGCGATAGCCCCCGTCGGCCGTCAGCTCGATGTAGCTGTACTCGTAGCTGTCCACCGAAAGATATTGAGAGCCGCTCAGCTCGATCAAATCGTACCGGCCCACGAAGGCCGCATCCAGCGGCTCCCGGGAGGGCATACACCCCGCCAGCGCCAATAACAGGACGGCCAGCAGGGCCGCCGCAGTCAGCTTTTTCTTCATTTTGTTCTCCTTAAGACAATATCACCGGCGCAAAAAGCACAGGAGTCGGTCCTGCTTTCAAGTTTCGTCCCGGGCCGGCAGCGAAAATCCCTTAGGGCGGATCAAGTCGGCCGATCCTTCATGTCCCTCTGGCCGCCCCCTGAACGGACTTTCCCGCCCCTTCTTCCGGCACAGACGGCTCTTCCGGGCTTTTCCCTTGGTTCGGCCGGCCGCGTTTTTGCACTTCGGCCCTTCCGCCTCCCGTCGCTTATCCCCGCAGGCGGTTGATGCTCTTTTGGCAGCGGTCAAAGATCTTTTGGGGATCCAGGCGGGGAAAGGCTCCGTTTTCGTAGAGGATCTCGCCGCCCACCATGGTCAGGATCACGTCCGAGGACTTGGCCGCATAGACCAGCTCGGCGGGCAGGTCGTTGAGGGGCTTCCAGTGCGGGCGGTCCAGGTCGACGACGATGAGGTCGGCCGCCCAGCCCTCCTCCACTTTTCCCACTTTTTCCAGGTACAGCGCCCTGGCACCCTGCACGGTGGCCGCGCGGACGGCTTCCTCCGCCGTGACCGCGCCGGCGTCGTACATGGCTCCCTTCTGGAGGACGGCCATCAGGTACATCTCCCGGAACAGGTCCAGCCGGTCGTTGCTGGCCGCGCCGTCGGTACCCAGGGCCACGCACAGGCCCCGGTCCAGCATGGCGTAGACCGGCGCGATGCCGCTGCCCAATTTCAGGTTGCTGGAGGGGTTGTGCGCCACATTCACCCCGCACTGTTTCAGCAGATCCAGGTCGTCCTTGTCGGCGTGCACGACGTGGGCCGCCGTCCCCCCGTGCTCGAAAAAGCCCAGCTTGTGCAGGTACTGGGGCGGAGTCAGGCCGCTGTGGCGGACGGTGCAGTCCCCCACCTCCTTCAAGGTCTCGGAGAGGTGGATGTAGGTGGGCTCCCGGTGGAGGACGGCGAAATCGGCGATCCCGGTCAGCAGGGCCTCCGAACAGGTGTACTCGGCGTGCGCCCCCAGCAGGCAGGAAAACAGCGGGGTCTTGTCCTTGAAGGCGGCGTAGCGCTCCTCCAGATTGCGAAATTCCCGGTCGGTGTCCCCGTCCGGATCCGAGCAGGCCATCACGTACTTCACCCGCAGACCGGCCTCGTCATAGGCCTGAAAGAGGGCCTCGGGGAAGAAATACATGTCCCCCACCGAGGTGATGCCCGAACTTAGGTACTCCAGGCAGGCCAGCAGGGTGCCGGCGTAGACGTCCTCGGGGGTCAGCTTGTCCTCCAGGGGGAAAATGCGGTCGTACAGCCAGCGCTCCAGCGGGAGATCCCCGCCCAGCCCCCGGAACAGGGTCATGGCCGAGTGGGCGTGGGCGTTGACCAGACCGGGCATCAGCAGATTGCCCTGCAGATCCAGCGTGCGGCCGCCGGCGGTCAGCTCCCTGGGGGCGGCGGGGCCGACGTAGCGGATGACCCCACCCTCGGTGACCACCTCGCCCAGGCTCTCCGAAAACTCCTGTCCGGGATTCAAAATGCGGGCGTTTTTTAAGTGTACTTTCATATCGTTTTCCTTCTCTCCGGTTTTCCTTTCCTCGGGTTCATGGCCGAAAGTCTCTGCCAAGGGCGCCCGGCTTTTTCGCCTCGGCCCGCCGTCCCCTGTCCGGCGGGAGATCTCTCTGCCCTTCCTAATATGCCTTCCGGGGATCGGGCCTGTCCGGTTTCCCGATATGTCTTGCAGAAACCCGGCCTTATCCGGTCTCCGGACTGTCTTACAGCGATCCGGCCTTATTGGGTCTCCTATATCTCGCGGGAATCCGGCGTTGTTTGGCACCTTGAAATATGTCTGACGGAGCCGGGCCGGGCCGACTTACAGGTCCTTGGTCAGGGTCTTGAGGTAGCTTGCAAAGCCGGCCGACAGGTGGGGGTCGCGGAGGGCGTATTCGCAGGTGGCCTCCAGGTAGCCCTGCTTGTCCCCGATGTCGTACCGCCGGCCCTCGAACTCGTAGGCGGCCATGCCCTTGTCGTGGCACAGCCGGCGGAGGGAGTCGGTGAACTGGATCTCCCCGCCCGCCCCCGGGGTCTGGGTCTCGAGATAGCCGAAGATGTCCGGGGTGACCACGTAGCGGCCCAGCACGGCCACGTCCGAGGGGGCCTTGTCCGGCGCCGGCTTTTCCACCACGTCGGTGACTTCAAAGAGCCGCCCCTCCTTTTTGGACCAGGCCACCGCGCCGTACTTGGAGATCTGGCTGTGTGGCACGGTCTGCACCCCCAGCACGCTCTTTCCGGTCCGCTCGTAGGCCTCCAGCAGCTGCTTTAAGCAGGGCTTCCCCGGAGCATAGACCACGTCGTCCCCGTTGAGCACCGCGAACGGCTGGTCCCCCACAAAGGCCCGGGCGCACAGAATGGCGTGCCCCGACCCCTTGGTCTCCCGCTGGCGGACATAGTAGATGTTGTCGGCCAGATAGGTGATGTCGTCCACGATCTTGACAAAGTCCAGCTTGTTGGTGCGCCGAAGCTGATCTTCCAGCTCCACCGCCTTGTCAAAGTGGTCCTCGATGCTCCGCTTGTTGCGGCCGGTGATGATCAGGATCTCCCGGATGCCCGAGGCCACGATCTCCTCCACGATGTACTGCAGGGCCGGCTTGTCCACAATGGGCAGCATCTCCTTGGGCATGGCCTTGGTCGCCGGCAGAAAACGGGTGCCCAGCCCGGCCGCCGGGATCACCGCCTTGGTTATTTTTTGCATGATTGCCTCCCACAGCGCCGCTTCCGCTCTGAAACTGAGCTTTCCGATGCGCCCAAAGGCAGCGCGGCCTGTCCCTTTATTATACCGCACCCGACCGGAAAAAGCAAGCCATTGCCGCCTTTGCCTCCTTTTCGGGTGTCGTCGACACCTTCTGCACGCCCGTTCCGGAGCGTCTTGGTTTTCAACCTGCCGCCCACGCACAGGCTTTCTGTCTGTTTCCGGCAGTAGGGCGTCCTCGACAGGCGGCATCGCCGCCTGGAAGGCACGCCCACTCTACGTGAGTGGGAAATTAATTGGTATTTCCTGCGATGAGTTTATGTTGATATGCGGGTTCCACAGGCACCTTTTTGTACGCCCAGGCGGCAGCGCCGCCGGGCCATACGCCCACTCTGACTAAGCAGGAATATTGATTTTTGTTCCTGCAATGAGTTTTTGTCGATATGTTTGCCTTCGGCAAACTCGATATATGGCCTGACGGCCATTCGATATGCGGCCCTTCGTGCCGCTCGATATGTGCCACAACGTGGCACGTTGTGGGCAGACCACATAACAGAGAACTTTGTAGTCTCATTCTAATTGTCTTTTCTTCTCAAAGTCTGCACATGCACCGGGCTTTTGATCTCGTCGCGCCAATGCCGGGGGTACCCCCGGACCCTTTCTGCGCGCCCACGCAAATTTAAAATCAGAATCGATCTTGTTCCCTGCACTTATTTTTGAGAGAGAAAAACGGTTGCCGAGCGGAACAAAAAAAACGGAGACCGAGGTAAATTGGGTCTCCGAAAATAAATTTGCTTATTTTGATGGGATAATAAAAACCTGTTGCAGGAAAAACAACCGGGTTTTCCTTTCAGACAGAGTGGGCATTCCCGCCCGGCGGCGCTGCCGCCTATATCGAGTTTGCCGACAGGGAAATAGTTCGATTGAGAGACGGAGCGAGAACGGTAACCCTTTTACCCTTCCTTTGTGACGGGCGTACAGGATGTGCCTTCAGGCACCTCGCCCGGAGCCGCCCTGCTACGATTTTTCCGCGATGATGGCCGTGCGGACGCTCACACGGTCGAGCCGGATCACAAACCACCGCTGCCAGGGGAGGGAGGCGTCGCCGATCCCGTACTTTTTTTCCATCTGATAGACGATCCTCAGAACCCCGTCCTCCTCGCGGACCTCGGTCAGCCAATTGTCCCGGTGGTAGATGGTGGTAAAGGTGTAGATCACCAGCATATGCTGATCAAAATCGACCTCCAGCTCCGGCAGATCGGCGACCAGGATCTCCCGACAGGCTTCCTCGCTCTCGATCAGAAAGGTCCTCGCGGCAGGCTCGGTCTCCGCCGCCTGGCTCCCGTCCTCATAATAAGCGCCGCGCGTGGGATTTTCCGCCGCAAATTCGGGCCGGATCCAGGCGTTCGCATCGTCATACAGCACCGCGTGATATTGGACGGAACACCCCGCAAGAAGCACAAACGCCGTCAGCACCGCCAGACAAAAGGCTGATTTTTTCATCCTGCTCTCCCCCTTCACGAGATCTGACGCCCTGATTATAGCACACTTTCGCAAACTTTTCAACCGTTTTTGAAAAATAAAAGGCATAAAAAAACGTTGTATCCCGTCCGCGAACAACGCTTGTTCCCTCAAGTCCGGCCAAAATTCCGTGAAACGGAATTTTGCGTTTGGCCGGGGTGCCACCGGCACCTTTCTGCGCGCCCGTTCCGAGTTGCTTTTATTTGCAAAATACCGCTCACGCACAGGCTTTCAGTCTGTTTTCGCAAAAGTCCGGACCTGCGCCGGACTTTTGCACGATCGAAAATTTACGGTGAGTAAATTTCCGGCGGAAAAGAGTGAATCAAAAACGCATTGCGTTTTTGAGAGAGAAAAACCGCTGCCGAGCTTTCCCATAGGGAAAGTGAACAGCGGTTTGTCTTTCAAGTCCGGCCGAAATTCCGCTTTGCGGAATTTCCCGTCTGGCCGGGGTGCCACCGGCACCTTTCTGCACGCCCGTTCCGAGTTGCTTTTATTTGCAAAACACCGCTCACGCACAGGCTTTCAGTCTGTTTTCGCAAAAGTCCGGACCTGCGCCGGACTTTTGCACGATCGTGGTTTTGCGGTGAGCAAAGCCTCGGGTGGAAAAGAGTGAATCAAAAACGCATCGCGTTTTTGAGAGAGAAAAACCGCTGCCGAGCTTTCCCATAGGGAAAGTGAACAGCGGTTTGTCTTTCAAGTCCGGCCGA
>CALVJY010000045.1 GCA_944332455.1 uncultured Clostridia bacterium | reverse complement strand
GGAGCTCATTTTCAAACCTGCAACAGGTCGGGCGTAAGAGCCTTACTCTTAAAGCCGTCGGCGCCCGGAAGGTATGCTCACTCCCGGCTTTTTCGGGAGCTCATTTTCAGACCTGCAACAGGTCGGGCGTAAGAAGCCTTACTCTTAAAGCCGTCGGCACCTCCGAAAAAGTATACTTTTATAGAGGCCTGCGCGCTCTCCGCATCTTGCGGCGGGGGCGCTTTTTTTCTGCCCTTTGGGCAGGATCCCCTTCCGAAATTATGTAATTTTTTTGCTTCCACAAAGGTATACCTTTTTAAAGGCGGAAGGGAAATTCTGACATTTCTATTATACCATAAAATCCGGATTTGTCAAGTCCAAATGTAATAACTGGTAAGATTTTTGTCACGAACGGTAACGAAAATTTTTTACCAAAGGATTTTTGACCGAAATTTTACCAAAATCCGTCGATCGCTCCTCCCTCGGCGCCGGAGCGGAAAAGAGCGGTAATTCGGAGAAAAATATCACGATCTTGCTGCACGAAAAGAGACCGGAAACAAAATCCGGTCTCGGGTCCTCTGGTCCTGGATACGCTTTAAAGAAAGCCGCCGTCTGCCCTGAGCTGCCGCCTTCCCCGGACAATCGAGGTTGCCTGTACTCGATGAGCCGGAAAAGTCAGGACCCCATACGCTCGGGAGGTCCGAAAAAGTCAGCGTGCCGGGCGTTCGGCGGGTCCGAAAAGGGCCGATCCTGCGCCCGGCAAAGCCAAAAGAGCGGGATTCGGTCACCCGGCGGGGCCTTTCCGGAGATCCGTCTTTCCGAGCGGTCAATGCTCCTTACGCTCGGAGGGCCTTAAAGGGTCAGGGTGCCGGGCGCTCGGAGGGCCTTAAAGGGTCAGGGTGCCGGGCGCTCGGAGGGGCCGCTTCCGGTTCGTCTTTCCGAGCGGTCAATGCTCCTTGCGCTCGGACGGCCTTAAAGGGTCAGGTCCGATCACTCGGATGGTGTTCCGGGTCCGGCCCCGGAAGCGGTGTCGTCCGCAGATCCGGCTTCGGGGTTGAGATCGCCCTCAGACCCGGCCTCGGGGGCGGGATCTTCCACTGGTTTGATCTTAGGAGCGGGCGCGTCAACAGGTTTGCCCTCGGAGTCGGGATCGTCCGCGGGTTTGGTTCCGGGAGCGGGTGCCTCAGCAGGTCCGTTCTCGGAATCGGACTCGGGTTCGGCGTCCGGGTCGGGGTGATGCTCGAAGGAGCGGGCCTTCAGAACGTTGCGGAAGCGGAGCAGGACAAAGGCCGAGAGCAGGCCGGACAGCAGGGAGGAGCCGGCGAAGTTGAGCCACAGGCCGTTGAGGCCCAGGGGCCAAAGCAAAGCGATGAGCAGCAGGGGGAAGCCCAGGGAAAAGGTGACCGAAATGACGGCGGCGGCCACGGCGCGGTCGACGGCGATCATGTAGCTTTGGGCGGCAAAGGAGAACCAGCGGATCAGAAAGCCGATGCCGTACAGCCGCAGGGCAAGGGAGGCGGTCTCCAGAAAGGCGGGCGAGGGGTCCTCGGCGAACAGGGAGGCGATGGGCCCGGGGATGATGAAGACCAGCGCGGCGGCCGCCACCGAGATGACGGCGCCCGCCGTAAAGCAGCAGCGCTCGATGGCCTTGACCCGGCCGATCTGCCCGGCCCCCCAGTTGTAGCCCACGGCGGGCTGGAGGGAATCGCAGACCCCGTAGAGCAGGGGCTGGACAAATTCGCCGACGTACATCAGGATGCCGTAGATCGACACGGCCTCCTCGCCGCCCCGGCTCAAGAGCACGGCGTTCATGACGATGGAGGTGATGCGGCCGGCCACGTTGTTGAGGAAGTTGGGCGAGCCGCAGCCCACGATCCGGCGGATCATCCACCCCTTGAAGCGGGGCCGGCAGAATTTGAGCTGCAATTTGCGGGTGAGAAAACACGAAAAGGCAACGCTCGCCGAGACCACCATGCCCAGGCAGGCCGCCAGGGCCGCCCCCTCGATCCCCCACCGGAAGACGGTCAAAAAAAGCAGGTCGAGGGCCACGGTCAGCAGGGACATGCCGATGTTCAGCCACATGCTCAGCTTGATCTTCCCGCAGATGCGCAGGTAGTTGTCCATGGCGAACACGATGGTGGTGATCGGCGAAAAGAGGGTGTAGATGCGCAGGTAGCGGACGGCCAGATCCAGCAGTTCGCCCTCGGCCCCCAGCATGCCCAAAAGGGCGGGCGCGCCCAGAAAGAGGGCCAGCCCGGTGAGAAGGCCGGTGATCACGATCATCAGGCAGGCGCAGGTGAACAGGTTGTTGGCCTCCCGCTCCTCCCCCTGCCCCAAACGGATGGCGATGAGGGCCGACGAGCCCACGCCGATGAGGTCGGCCAGCGCGAAGTTGATGACCACAAAGGGAAAGGCCAGATTGAGGGCGGCAAAGGGGGTCTGCCCCAGGAACTGCCCCACAAAGATGCCGTCGAACAGGCCGTACAGCGAGGAGGCCAGCATGCTGACCGCCCCGGGTATGGCGGCCAGAAAGAACAGACGGAGGGGTGAAGTTTTTAAAAACAGGCGGTTGGTCTGCATAAGATCACGACAAAACTTCTTTTCAGAATAGAATAACAGAGAAAAAGGGGCGTTTTCCGCCCTTTCCTCCCGCATTATAGCCGACTTTCCCAAAATTGTCAAGGAAAGCCCCGTGTACAATCTGCACAAAGATAGGCCGGCCCCTCCCCTGCGCGTTCTTCTTTCGAAGCGCGCACGGAAAGCCCCGCACATTCCCTGATTTTTCCCGAAACACGGAAGTCTTTCCGGGGAAAAAGTCGCGGAGGGCGGAAAGCCGTTCTTTCCCCCGCCCTTTTGACTCCCGAGCAATGCAGGATCCGGCCCGAACGGCGCTCACCGAAGAAGGCGCAGAAAAAGGCCAAAAAAATTTCTCAAAAAATTTTCAAGAAAAATGCGTAAAAATGAGCTTGCGCAACCGTCTTATATATTGGGGATTATACGCCCTTTGCAGAGACTTAGCCCCCGGCAAGGATCGTTCAGAAAAAAGGCGCAAAAAAAGTCGGAAAAGGTCAAAAAATTTTCAGCAATTTCATGATAGTTTCTGTCCGCAACTTTCACACCGTCTTTTTAATTTTTATTTATTTACACAACTAATTGATAGAAATATTGTTTTCAAATTTCAAAATAAAATTATTTTTCAAAACCCTATTGACAACGGGTGCAAAGTATGCTATACTAAGACCGAGAAAAATGAGGAGAAAAGTCTGCCCGGCCATCCCGGCAGACTACGGACAAAGCGATGAGAAAAACAGGTGTCGGTTTGCTCTTGACGCTGCTCCTGCTGCTGCTCGTTCCGAGCGGGTGCGCGGTCAAGTTCGACGGCTATACGACGGAGGGGGCGGAGTATCTCGCGGCCGTCCGCATTGTCAATCGGCAGTTGCAGGAAGTCTTAGCTCCCCAACTGAGCGGCTGGCCGGTCCTCGAGTTCGGGACCCCGAAAAATCAGGGAAAGGCTTTGACGGGCAAGCTGACTTTTCGCGAGCGCGCCCTTCAGGTCGACCCCGATTCCGGGGAATGGGTCAAGGGAAGGGTGCTGACGGCGGAATACCGGATCGAAAACGGCGTGCTGACCCTGAACGGGATCCAGCCGGATCCTGCCTGGCCGGATCTTTTTGAGCCGAGATTTTATCAGGATTTCCTGATCCCGCGGACTGAGTTTTCCTGGGTCATAGATGTTCCGGCCCTTGACCTTTCCCTGCTGACGGTTGACGAAAGCAGGCTTGAAGAGGAAGATTACCGGACGGAGGCAGCCGTCCGGCTGAGTAACTTTTTTGGCGCCGAATACGTGCCGTTGGAAAAGTTGAAAGGAGAGTATGCCGTGGTGTTCAGTGTGGACCGGGAAAAGAGTAGAGGGGAAACTCTGGCAGCTTTGGCCGAGCTGGACCAGACCGAGGGCCTCAGCGTGACCGGGATATACTATTCGACCGGGAAAGCCCCCCTCACCTTTTGCAGACCCTACCGGCCGGACGATCGGATCAACCCCGAAGTGCTGGATCCCGAAGCCAGCCTGCGGGCGCTGGCTGTTCAGCAGGACATCGCCAACATGTTGTTCTCGTCCGAACTCTACAATGGGGGCAAATATGGCTTCTTGGGGCTGGGCGGAGATGGCTCTAAACCCCAGGACAGCGCAAGCCCCATCGGGGCCTGCGTGGTGGTGGACGAGGGGCGGTATTTCACGCCCGAAATGTTTGAAGCCGTCTCCAAGGTCTGTTACCGCTGCATCGACGTCAAACTGCTGACGGACTACTGAGCCGTTAAAAAAATAAGGAGGAGCCATGATGAAAAAGAAGATGCTCGGCTGCCTGCTGGCCGCCGTGATACTGCCCGTGACGCTGCTCGGCGGCTGCGCGGGGCCTTTGGTGGAGTCGGAGGAAGATCTGCAAGTGGTCCGTATCGTCAATCAACAGTTGCAGGACGTCTTTGCGCCGCAGCTGAAGGGGCAGTATATTCTGAGATTTTCAGCAGGCGAAAAAAAGGGGAAAAACTATGTCGGAATTTTGACATATGCGGACAAAAGACTGTTTTTTAATGAAGAAGAAAGGAGATTGTATAGAGATGTATCCGGACGGTGCGACTTTTTGATCTCCGATGCCCTGACCGTGGAAAACTATTCTTTGACAAATGGCAGCGTGGACCTTTCGGCTTCCCGTTCCACCCGCTTTTACCAGGATTTTCTCATTCCGGACGGCCTGTTTTACCTGAACAACGTGGATGAAAATCCCCTTGACCTCTCTCAGGTCGTGGTGGACGAGAGCCGGCTGGAGGATAGTACCTACCGGGCGGAAACCGCCAACCGGCTCAATGCCTTTTTCGGATTGAACTTTAACCCCGAAATACGGGAGTGGCAATCGCAAATGCGGGGATCCTATGCCGTCGTATTCAGCTTTGAGGACAAATTCAGGGTCAAGGAAAATCTGGCGGCGCTGGCCGAACTGGACCAGACCGAGGGGCTCAGCGTGACCGGGATCTACTACGGCGGGCTGGACGAGGCGGCTTTTTGCAAGCCCTTCCGGGCAGACGACCCCATCAACACGGAGACCCTGGACCCCCGCGAGAGCCTGCGGGTGCTGGCGGCCAATCAGGAGATCGCCAACATGCTGCTGAACTCCGAACTCTACGGGGTAAGATCGATCGATTTCAAGAGCAGACTGGAAAACTTCGGACACGTTGACAACCGTGTGTCGGCCAGTCCGCTCGGGGCCTGCGTGGTGACGGACGGGAGGAGCTTCCTGTCCCCCGAAATGTTCGAGGCCATTTCCAAGGTTTGCTACCGCTGCATCGACGTCAAGCTGATAACGGACTATTGAGCCGTTAAAAAATAAGGAGGAGCCATGATGAAAAAGAAAATTTTCGGCTGCCTGCTGGCCGCCGTGATACTGCCCGTGACGCTGCTCGGCGGCTGCGCGGGGCCTTTGGTGGAGTCGGAGGAAGATCTGCAAGTGGTCCAAATCGTCAATCAACAGTTGCAGGACGTCTTTGCGCCGCAGCTGAAGGGGCAGTCCGTTTTAGACTTTTGGGGTTCCGGAAAACGAGGGGGAACCTATCGAGGCGGGATAAACTATACGGACAAAAGGCAGTTTTTCAATGAAGAAGAAAGGGTCCTGTATTGGCCTATATCCGGATGGTGCAATATGACGATCTCCGATGTGCTGACCGTGGAAAACTATTCTCTGACATCCAGCGGCCGCACAGACCTTTCGACCTATTATGACACCCGCTTTTACCAGGATTACCTTATCCCTCGCGGACAGTTCTACCTGAACGACGTGGATGGAGATCCCCTTGACCTCTCTCAGGTCGTGGTGGACGAGAGCCGGCTGGAAGATGATGTCTATCGGGAGGAAGCATTGGCCCGGCTGAATGCCTTTTTCGGACTGGACTTTGCCTCAGGTATGCGGCAGTGGATCCCGCAAATGCGGGGATCCTATGCCGTCGTATTCAGTCTGGGACCCAATGAAAAACGGCCGGAAAGCCTTGCCCTGCTGGCCGAATTGGATCAGACCGAGGGTCTCAGCGTGACCGGGATCTACTACGACGGGCTGGACGAGGCGGCCATCTGCAAGCCCTTCCGGGCGGACGATCCCATCAACCCGGACACCCTGGACCCCCGCGAGAGCCTGCGGGTGCTGGCCGCCGGACAGGAGATCGCCCACATGCTGATGGCTTCCGAACTTTACGGGATAAAAGAGATCGACTTCCGGAAAAGTCTGGAAGGCTTAGGAGACGAGGACCGCCGGATCTCGGTCGATCCCATCGGCGCCTGCGTGGTGACGGACGGGAGCGGCTTCCTGTCCCCCGAAATGGTCGAGGCCATTTCCAAGGTGTGTTACCGCTGCCTCGACGTCAAGCTGATAACGGATTATTGAGCCGTTAAAAAATAAGGAGGAGCCATGATGAAAAAAAAGATGCTCGGCTGCCTGCTGGCCGCCGTGATACTGCCCGTGACGCTGCTCGGCGGCTGCGCGGGGCCTTTGGTGGAGTCGGAGGAAGATCTGCAAGTGGTCCAAATCGTCAATCAACAGTTGCAGGACGTCTTTGCGCCGCAGCTGAAGGGGCAGTCCGTCTTAGACTTTTGGGGTTCCGGAAAACGAGGGGGTACCTATCGAGGCGGGATAAACTATACGGACAAAAGGCAGTTTTTCAACGAAGAAGAAAGACGGATGTATGGGCTTATATCCGGATGGTGCAATATGACGATCTCTGATGCGCTGACCGTGGAAAACTATTCTTTGACATCCGGCGGCACCACAGACCTTTCGTCCTATTATGACACCCGCTTCTACCAGGATTATCTCATTCCGTACGGACAGTTCTTTCTGAACGACGTGGATGAAAACCCCATTGACCTCTCCCAGATCGTGGTGGACGAGAGCCGGCTGGAAGACTCGGCCTATCAGGAGGAAACCGCCGCCCGGCTCAATGCCTTTTTCGGATTGAATTTTCACACCGGGCTGCGGGAGTGGGTATCGCAAATGCGGGGATCCTATGCCGTCGTATTCAGTCTGGGGCCCAATGAAAAACGGCCGGAAAGCCTTGCCCTGCTGGCCGAATTGGATCAGACCGAGGGTCTCAGCGTGACCGGGATCTACTACGACGGGCTGGACGAGGCGGCCATCTGCAAGCCCTTCCGGGCGGACGATCCCATCAACCCGGACACCCTGGACCCCCGCGAGAGCCTGCGGGTGCTGGCCGCCGGACAGGAGATCGCCCACATGCTGATGGCTTCCGAACTTTACGGGATAAAAGAGATCGACTTCCGGAAAAGTCTGGAAGGCTTAGGAGACGAGGACCGCCGGATCTCGGTCGATCCCATCGGTGCCTGCGTGGTGGTGGACGAGGGGCGCTTCCTGACCCCCGAAATGGTCGAGGCCATCTCCAAGGTATGCTACCGCTGCATCGACGTCAAGCTGGTAACGGACTACTGAGCCGAACGCAGGTCGATCAGCCCTCTCCCCCGATTTTGAGCGAGGCTGGTTGGATCTTTTCTTCGACCATTCAGGCAACAAATCCGGAAAAACGCATGCGCTGGTGCCGCGCTTTCCCGGTCAGAAGATCTTTTCAAGAGGAGAACATGAAACGAAAAAGAGGGTTTACGCTGGTGGAGCTGATCGTGGTCATCGCCGTCATCGGCATTCTGGCCGCCGTGCTCATCCCCACCTTTACCGGGGCCACCGAAAGCGCCCGGAAAAGTGCGGTGCAATCCACCGCCGACACCTATCGCCGGGCCTATCTTGCCATGGCTGCGGAGAAGGGAACGGATTTTATCCAAGACGAGAAAGGTCGGGACATCGCCCCCTTTACGGCCGCCGAAGTGGTAGAATTTGCCGGGAATCAAGAGGACAGAAATTTGTATTTGATGCGCGAAAATATTCAAATCGGTTCCATTGAATCCAGACTGATCGGGATCTTCTATTTCGACGCGAGAAGCGGATATTACAGCTATTTTGACGCCAGGAACAACAAGTTCGAGACGGCAGAAATTTCCTTTAACATCAACACAAACGACGATTCACTGGCGACGAACACTAAAAATCTGGCGGAAAGCATCTTCGGCATCGAAACGTGCGAATGTATTCCGAACCCCGCCCCGTAGCCATTAGGATCCGGAACGGCAAATCTCAGACTTTTTGCGCCGGCTGTTTTTCCCGCGCCGGACTTTGTTCCGCCGCCCACAGCCAAAACAAAAATCAAGTACTACCGACGGAGCTGGTGGCTTGATTAGGCGCTTCAAGCGCATGGTACCGGCGGCACTACTCGTGCTCGAATACCTGACAATCGCAACAACTTTTCAGCGGCCACCTCCAGGTGGCTGCTTTATTTGCTCCTTTCTACCGGCTCACTCGTAAACGGGTCTATATATTCTTTCATACTCATCTGTTCATACAGCTGATCCTCCTGCAGTTGATTTGCTATATATTTCCTGATCGCCTCTTTATTTCGCCCTACCGTTGTAACCTATCTTTATGGACACTATCAGCAAAAGGGATGTAATGCCACAAGTAAAGCGTATGAGTTCGGTAAACCCATACGCTGATACAATATATTTGAC
>CALVJY010000044.1 GCA_944332455.1 uncultured Clostridia bacterium | reverse complement strand
CCGCACCAGGCTTTCAATCTCGTCGTGACGATGGCGGACATGTGCCGCCATCGGACTCGATCGAAAATTTACGGTGAGTAAATTTTCGGGTGGAAAGAGGTGAATCAAAAGGCAAGGCCTTTTGAGAGGGGAAAAACACGGCAGAGCTTTGTTACAAACAAAGCGAACCGTGGTTGTCCCCTCAAGTCCGGCTCATTTTCCGCCATCGGCGGAAAATGACGTTTGGCCGGAAGCGAAGCGCCTTTGGCCGGAAAAAGCTTGTTTACTTATTATACACGAAAAAGCCGTGCTTGGCAAACGCTTTGCCGCTGTAAACCGTTGAAATAGCTCGAAAATTTGCAAAACCCTCCCAAAACATTTGGAAATTTCGGGATTTCGTGGTATCATAGAGTGAAAAGAAAGGCCGGCCCCGCCGGTTCGTTCCGATTTGTCCGGCTCCGCCCGCCCGTCCATTCCGGCCGGGGGAGCTGCGAGAATAGCCTTCCGCCGCGTTGCCATCCGCGCCGGAAGAACGGCCGAAAGCCGAAAAATGAAAGAGTGCAGACTGCCCTTCCTTCGGGGAAGGCGACGTGCGATGCCGAACTCCGCTTTGGGGTTGGGTTTGTTTTCGCGTGTTTTCAGTCTGATCGGAGGTATTTTGAGAAACGCATTGCAGATCGCCTTTTTGGGCGGGATCGACGAGATCGGGAAAAACATGACCTGTCTGGTCTACAACGACGACATCCTGGTGGTGGACTGCGGCATGAGCTTCCCCAACGAGGAGATGCCCGGCGTGGACGTGGTCATTCCCGACATCACCTTTTTAAAGCAAAATCAGTCCAAGGTCCGGGGCATCATCCTGACCCACGGGCACGAGGACCACATCGGGGCGGTGCCCTACATCTTAAAGCAGCTCAACGTGCCGGTGTTCGGCACCCGGCTGACCCTGATGCTGCTGGACAACAAACTGCGCGAGCACCGGCTGGACAACGTCCGCCTGAACTGCATCAAGGAGGGGGGGCGGCTGCAGCTGGGCTGCTTCCAGATCGAGGCCTTAAAGGTCTCGCACTCCATCGCGGGGGCGCTGGCCTTTGCCATCACCACCCCGGTGGGCGTGGTCTTTTTCAGCGGGGACTTCAAGATCGACTACACCCCCGTGGACGGCCAGCTGATGGACTTCGCCCGGTTTGCCGAGATCGGCAAGCGGGGGGTGCAGCTTCTGCTGATGGAGTCCACCAACGTCGAGCGCAAGGGCTACACCATGAGCGAGCGCACGGTGGGGGCCTCGCTGGACCGCATCTTCGGGGAAAACCCCGAGCAGCGGCTGATCGTGGCCACCTTCGCCTCCAACGTCCACCGGCTGCAGCAGATCATCGACATCGCCAAAAAGTACGGCCGCAAGGTCTGCTTTTCGGGCCGGAGCATGATCAACGTGGCCGACGCCGCCACCCGCATCGGCGAACTGAAGCTGGATCCCTCCCAGGTGGTGGACGTCGAGCGCATCAACCGGGTGCCCGACAAAAATCTGGTCATCCTGTCCACCGGCAGCCAGGGCGAGCCCATGAGCGCCCTCACCCGCATGGCCTCGGGGGATTTCAACAAGGTCCACATCAACAAGAACGACACCATCGTCATCTCGGCCTCGCCCATTCCCGGCAACGAGAAGATGGTCTACCGGGTCATCAACAACCTGACCTCTCTCGGGGCCAAGGTCATCTATGCCGCCCTGGCCGAGGTGCACGTCTCCGGGCACGCCTGCCAGGAGGAGCTCAAGCTGATGCACTCGCTGTTAAAGCCCCGCTACTTCATCCCCGTCCACGGGGAGTCCCGCCACCTCATCTTTCACAAGGAGCTGGCCAAGGAGCTGGGCATGCGGGAGGAAAACATCTTCATTCCCTCCCTGGGCGCCTGCTTCGAGCTGGACAAGCGGGGCCTGAAAAAGGTCAATCCCGTGCCGGCCGGATCCCTGTTGGTGGACGGCCTGGGCGTGGGTGACGTGGGCTCGGTGGTGCTCCGCGACCGGCGGCACCTGGCCGAGGACGGCATGATCGTGCTGGTGTTCGGCATCGACGAGGAGAGCGGGCAGATCACCTCCGGACCGGACGTCATCAGCCGGGGCTTTTCCTCCTCCAAGGAGAGCGAGGCCTTCATCGAGCGGGCCAAGGAGGTGGCCCTGTCCAGCCTGGCCCGGTACGATCTGAAAAACGCCGGCATCCACGACGAGGCCAAAAAGGCCATCTGCCGGGACGTCAAAAACTACCTCTACAAAAAGACCAAGCGCTCGCCCATGATCCTGCCCATCTTTGTGGACTGACGCCATGGAAGAGAGAATTTTGGAAGGCGGGGGAGAGTTCCCTCTCCCGGCCGCCGAACAGATCATCGGGGCGCTGGCGCGCACCTTTCAGCCCGAGTCCGCGCTGCTGATCTCTCCTCGGCCCGCCCGGATGGCGGCGGCCCTGCGTGCGGCCGCGCCCAAGGCAGCTCTCTGCGTCCTGACCGGGGGCTCGGGAGCCCTCCGCGCCCTGCGGGAGGGGGATCCGGACCGGCTCATCCCGGAGGAGGGGCCCCCCGAGGAGGTCCTGGGCCGGCGCTCGGAGCCGGCGGACTTCATGGTGCTGGACGGCCGGACCCCCAATGCGGCCGGACTGATCCCCCTGCTGTTTGCGGCCCTGTCCGAGGGCGGCTTCTGGGCGGTCTGGGGGGAGACTTCCCCGGAATGGGAGAAGATCCGGGAGGCCCTTTCCGACCATCCCGGGCTGATCTGCGAGACTCTGGAGGCCGGCGTCATCCTCTGCATGAAAAAGCGGCCGACCCGGACGATCTCCACGCAGTAGACCAAGCCCCGCTCCGGCGGGGCTTTTTTGACGGCCGCCCGGTCTCTTTGGCGGAATGAGGGGCAGAGGAAGACCGTCTGCCTGCCGGGCTGTCCCTGTCCTGTTTCGGGAGGCCGAGGGCTGTTTTTCTGAAAAGGCCGCCGATGCGGCCCGAAAAGGCCGGCTCCTTTGGGGACCGGCGCAGGTGCCGCCCGGCCATGTTTCGACCTGGCTGCAAGTGCCTTTTCCTGATTGCAGGCAGCTTTGGAAAGGCCGAGCCGTCCGGGCAGGACTTTGCCCCTCTTCCGGCGCGGGAGTTTGCCGGGCGCCGGAAAAAAGGGGCCGGAGATTTATGTTATGACGGAGGAACACGGAATGTTCGAACTGTTGGCCCCGGCCGGGGACCTTGTCAAGCTGAGATCGGCCCTCCACTTCGGGGCGGACGCCGTCTACTTCGGCGGGGACTTTTCCCTGCGGGCGGCGGCCCGGATGAGCCGGGAGGACCTGGCGGCCGGGATCGGCCTCTGCCACGCCGCCGGCAAAAAGGCCTACGTCACCCTGAACATCTTTCCCAAGGACGGGGACTTTCCCGCGCTGGAGGAGCAGATCGACGACCTGGCGGCCTTCGGGGCGGACGGCGTCATCCTCTCCGACCCCGGCCTTTTGCGCCTCTGCGTGCAGCGGGCGCCCGGTCTGCCCGTCCACCTGTCCACCCAGGCCAACACCCTGAACCGCTTTTCAGCGGCCTTCTGGGCCGATCAGGGCGTCCGCCGCATCGTGCTGGCCCGGGAACTCAGCCTGGCCGAGATCGCCGGCATCCGGGAGGGGCTGGATCCCTCCGTCCAGCTGGAGGCCTTCGTGCACGGCGCCATGTGCATCGGCTACTCGGGGCGGTGCCTGCTGTCCAACTACCTGCACGGCCGGGACGCCAACCGGGGCGCCTGCGTGCAGGCCTGCCGCTGGGCCTACCGCCTGACCGAGGCCGAGGAGGGGCGGGAGCTGGAGGTCTGGGAGGACGAGCGGGGCAGCTACTTTCTCAACAGCCGGGACCTGTGCATGATCGGCCATCTGAAGGAGCTGGCGGCGGCCGGGGTGGAGAGCTTCAAGATCGAAGGAAGAATGAAGTCCGAGTTCTACGTCGGCACGGTGGTCAACGCCTACAGGCGGGCGGCAGACGCTCTGATTGCGGGCCGCGAGGTGCCGGAGGGCCTGTCGGAGGAGGTCGCCAAGGCCGGCCACCGGCCCTTTACCACGGCCTGGTACCTCGGCCCCAACGGAGAGACCGAGTTCCCCGCCTCGGCCGCCCCGGTCACCGACTACCGCTTTGCCGCCCTGGTGCTGGAGCGGCGGGGGGACCGGGTGCTGGTGGAGCAGCGCAACCGGTTTTTCGAGGGGGACGAGCTGGAGATGATCTCGCCAAACCTCGCGCCGGGACAAAAGCTGAGGGTGTGGGGCCTGACCGATGAGGAAGGGAACCCCGTCCCGGACGCCAGATGGGTCCAGCAGCGGCTGCTCCTGCCGGACGGCGGCCTGCTGCAGCCCCTGGACATGCTGCGCAAAAAGGCCTGAAAAGTTCAAAAAAGAGGCCTTCTCCCGGCAAAAAGAGGCCCTTCTCCGGGACCGGGGAGGCGGGGCGCTGACGGATGCACATCTGCACATGCGTCCCGAAAAGGGCCGGCGTTTTGAAAATTGAAAAGGGGAAGCGCCGCGGAAAGCGCCCGGAAGGGCGGCCGGCCTCCCCGAAGAAAACGGCCCTGCCCGGCAAACGCCGGGCAGGGCCGTTCCATGAGATCGACCGCAATAAGAGCCGATCGGAAAGCCGGATCATACAACGGGATCGGCGAACAGGGAAGCGCAATGGATAACTTTGAGGAGACACGGCACAGAGCGCGTTGTGCGGATGGCGCCGGATTTTCAAGGGGGCAATTTGAAAAAACGGGCAGAAAAAAGGGCCTCAGAGGGCCTTGGGTCCCGCGGGTTCGTCGCCGAGCAAGGTGTCCGCCTCATAGAGCCGGAGCGCGCCGCCGTCGCTGCCTCGGACCAGGGTGACAAAGCGCCAGCCGAGGCGCTCGTAAAAGTTTGGGTGCTCGGTGACCAGGAACAGTTTTTCACAGCCCATGCGGCCGGCTTCCCGCCGGACTTCCCAAAGGAGCCTTCTGGCCAGGCCCTGCCCCCGGAAGCATTCTTCCACAAAGAGGGCGCACAGATTGGGCCGCAGGTCCGGCCGATCGTGAAAGTCATTTTCGATCAGCCCCGCCCCGGCCGCGATCTCTCCGCCGCGGAGGAGGATGAACCACTCGGGCGGACCGGAGCCGTCCGCCTGTTCCATGCTCCGGCGGTATTCGTCGGCGGGGAGTCCCCATTTTTGAGAGAACCATTCCGCGGCCGCAGGGATCCACTCGGGAGAAAGACTCAGTTTTCGGAGGATCAGTTCAGTCATTTTGTCAAAGGGCCGCCCTCTTCGGGCGGGGACAGGCGCGTTACAGCTCGTTCAGGCTGTTCAGCACGGCGTGGGGGCGGAGGCCGGAAGATCCCAGCATGGCCCGGTCGCTCTCCCCGGTCAGCACCAAGACGGTAAAAAAGCCGTTCTCCAGCCCGAAGGGGATGTCGGTGGTCAGCCGGTCGCCCACCATGGCGATCTCGGCGGGATCCAGGCCGAAGCGCTCCCGGACGGTCTCGGCCATCAGGGGAAAGGGCTTGCCGCAGACGACGTCCGGCTTTCGGCCGGTGCTGGCCTCGATCAGGGCGAACAGGCTGCCAAGGTCCGGCAGCGGCCCCCGCTCGGAGGGGCAGTTCAGGTCGGGATGGGTGGCGCAGAAAAAGGCTCCCGCCCGCAGCTGCAGACAGCAGTTTGTCAGGCTCTGGTAGGTCATGGCGGTGTCGTAGGTCGCCAGCACGGTCTCGGCGCCCTCTTCGACCAGCTCGATGCCCCGCTCGGCCAGCTCGGCTTTGACCCCGGGGGTGGCCAGGGCAAAGACCTTCCGGGTGCGGCCGTTCTTTTGCAGGAAGCGGACGGCCGAGTCCAGGGAGGAGATCAGGTGGCGCTCGTCGCAGTCCAGGCCCAAACTGTGCAGTTTTTGCAGGTATTCGGCCTTGCTCCTGGAGGAATTGTTGGTCAGAAAGCAGACCTCGGCGGTTTTCGCCAGCCGGGCGAGGGTCTCCTTGGCGCCGGGGATCAGCCGGCCCCCCAGGTAGACGGTGCCGTCCAGGTCAAACAGATAGCATTTGATCATCTCTCTCGCCGGGGGCGCGGGCCAAGTCCCGCCTTTTTCCCGGTCTCCTTTGTCGTTTTTGGGGACCTCCGCATGATATGCAGGCCCCATCTGAAAATCAGACGCCGTTCAGCGCCCCTGCATGGTGCTGGAAGAGCGCAGCCGGGATCTTCGCCGATCTGTCCGGGATCGGGGCAAAGTACTGCGCGCATTCCCACTGAGTTTTGAACTTAGGGAAAAATAAAAGCAAGGCGTAAAGCTGTCAGGCGGTCTGCCCGGCGGGCGGGGCCGGCTGGGGCAGCAGTTCGTCGGTCAGCCCCCGGTCCCGGAGATAGGTCAGCAGGGTAAAGGTCCCGTCGAGGTCGGGCGCCAGGGCAAAGGCCAGTTTTTTCTGCTCGGCGGACAGGAAACCCTCCATCCACAGCCCGGCGTCGGGGTAGATCCGCCGGAACAGCACCCCGCCGTCCAGCAGCTTTTGGTGCACTTCCTGGGCGTAGGTGTAAAAATCCCGGCGGTATTCCTTCATCTTGTACTCGGTCAGGGTCTGATCGGAGAGCTTGCAGTGCTCGGCCAGATAGGTCTTCTGCCGAAGATGGAAGAACTTTTCCAGGACGGCCGCCCGCAGGCCGAAGTCGGGCGGGGGGAGGATCTCGTTGATCTCCTGTTCCAAAAATGCGGGGTACAGCCTGCCGAGGTAAAGGGAAGCCAGCATGACGCATTCGCCGCTCAGAAGGGGGGTCCCGGCCTCCTCCAGCAGGATCTGCAGAGCCCGGCCCATCTGACGGGCGCCCCCCGAGACCGCCCGCTCGCTGCCCAGCAGCTGGGCGCACAGGCCGCACTTGACGAGGGCGGCGCCCAGCTTGTCCGCGGCCTCGCGGTTGCCCTTGATCAGCCCGTCGCCGCAGGCGAAGCAGTCCGCAACGGCGGTCTGGATCAGGTTGGCGACGTTTTCGCAGTAGGGCTCGTTGCGGAGGGAAAAGGCCAGGTTCCAGTCGAACAGGGCGACCAGCTTGCCCATCATCTCCCCGAAGCCCGCCGCAAAGATCTTCCGGGGGGCCTTGGCGGCGGCCTCGTTGTCGTAGACGAAAATTTCGGGGGGCTTGGCCGAGAACTCCCGCAGACAGCCGTCCGCCCGCAGCACCGCCTTGGGGGAGAGGTAGCTGTCCGTAGAGGGGGCGCTGCCCACGGCCAGGTGGGGGATGCCGGCCAGCGCGGCGTAGTACTTGCACAGGTCCGTCAGCGAACCGCTGCCGTAACTGACCACCAGGCGGATGTCCTCGCCCATCTTCAGCATCTTTCCGGCCTCCTTCAGGTCGTAGGGCGGCTGATCCAGCAGGTGCGGGGTGATCAGATGGGTGCGGGAAAGCGCCCGCTGCAGGGGCCTGGCAAAGCGGTCGTAAAGGGCCTTGTCGGAGACGAACAGCAGATTGCCCGCCGGCAGAAGCTCCAGGGTCAGGTCGGGAAGGACCTCGGCCGGGGGCTGGCCGAAGATCACTTTTTTGGTGGCCACGGCGTGCTTTTTCTGGCAGGAGCAGGCAAAACTCAGGCCGCCGGCCTGGTCAGGCTGAAGTTGACTCAGATCAAAAAAGGACATGGTGCCTCCTTGAGGGTCTTGGATCGGAAAAGTGCGGAATGGGGCCGCGAAACACGTTTTTTGAAGTCAGAGGGGAAAGCCTTCGTCAGGCTTGAACGGAGAGCCCCGAGGGCGCGGAAGTCTCCCCGAGGGTGAGGACGGCGATCGGCCTTCGGCTCAAAGATTCGCCCTTCTTCGAGAGATTCGTCTTTCGCGTTCGAAAGGTTCGCCCTCCGTATTCGTGTGTTTGATGCCTTCGGGCCCGTGGCTTGAAAAATATGCTTCCGAAGTCAGAGGGAGAGCTTTCGGACCGCCCGCTCGGCGTTGTGGCGGACGGGGGGATCGGGGTGGCCGCAGAGGGGGCGGACGGCGGGCAGCAGGGCGGGGTCCTGGCTGTTCCCGGCGGCGCAGGCGGCCCGGCAGAGGAAGTAGCGGGGGCGGACGTAGTTCCGGCCGAGAAAGGGGATCAGCGGCGCCAATACCCTTCGCCCTTCCAGACTTTTGCCGATGAGGGCGGGGATCTCCAAAAAAGCGGCCAGCTCCTGCGGCGGGGGCGCAGTTTGTTCCCGGTTCAGGGGGCAGACCCGCTGGCAGAGGTCGCAGCCGTACAGCCGATTGCCCGAGCGCTCGGCCAGATCGTCCGGCAGGTCCGGCTCCTTCATCAAGGCGCGCAGGCAGCGGGTCGGGTCAAACCCCGCCTCCGAGATCGCGCCGGTGGGACAGACCGCCTGACAGGCCCCGCAGGACGAGCAGGGCATCTGCACCCGGGGGAGCGGGGGCGAGGGGGGCAGATCGGCCTCCGCGAACAGGCAGCCCAGCGCAAAGCGGGAGCCGTGTTCGGGGTGATAGAGCAGGGTGTTTTTCCCCGCGGAGAACAGTCCCCCCAGAAGGGCCTTGTAGTTTCCTTCGGGACTGAACACGACGGGGACGCCGGCCTCGGTCAGCTGCTCGGCGGCCCGTCCGGCCGCCCGGTAGGCCCGCTGCGAGGCGGGATAAAAGGCGTCCAGATCCAGTTGTCCGGGCCGGGCCGGGGGAAAGGGGCGGTAGGGTTCCAAAAAAAACTGCCAGCTTCCCCGTTCGGCCGGCAGATTGATGATCTCCATGTCCCACCGTCCTTCGTTACCCTTTCATTATATAACAAAACCGGCCGAAAGACAACAAAAGCCCCGGGCTTTTTCGGTCGAATTTTTCGACATCCGGCCCGACTGCACCCCAAGACCCCGGTTTAGCCGCCTCTTTATATAACAAACTTCGCCCCAAGGTTCCGGTCTGGCCGCCTCCTCCTATAATAAACTTCGACCCAAAAGCCCCGGCTTGACTGCTTCTTCCTACAACAAACTTCGCCCAAGGTTCCGGACTGACCGCCTCTTCCTATAACGAACTTTGCCCCAAGGCTCCGGTCGATCTGATCCTGCGCCGTCATCCCGATGTCCGTGGCCCGGGCGTCCTGAGAAAAGGCCTGGCTCAGCGGAAGCGGGCGGGACCTGCCGGGGAATGGGCAGGTGAAAAAATATCACAATATTGCGAATTTCGGGAAAGAAAGGGAATTTTTCCCAAAGCCGTCGAAGGGAGGGAGAGGGGCGAATTTGGGGCAAAAATCAGCCGAAAATCCTTTAGTCGAAAAATTTCGTTACCGTTCGTGACAAAAATCCTACCAGTTATGACATTTGGACTTGACAAATTCAAATTTTGTGGTATAATATAGGAGGCTTCCAAGGCCTGTCCCAAATTTACTGATTTTGTCAGAATTTGGAATTTCAGGGAGAAAAGAAAAATTTTTTGGAAGCTTCTGCCTCAGGGCTGAAAACCAGCCCATGCAAAAGCTGTGGGTCTGCCTTCCCGGAAGTCTTGCCGGTCTGGCTGGACCTGCACAGGCAGGAAGCGGGCGAGCTTCCCGGCTGACGGGCTTCCGAAAAAGCATACCTTTGTGGAAAGGGTTGGGTTTTCAATATTTTAAAAAAGAGAGATCCGATTCGCTTTGTTTGAAAAAAACAAGGCGAATTTTTTTTGCCCTTCCGGCCCTCCACAAAGGTATACCTTTCCGTAAGGGGGCGCTGACCCTCCCAAGCCGAGCACGCGAGCCAAACGCCGCCCGCAGG
>CALVJY010000043.1 GCA_944332455.1 uncultured Clostridia bacterium | reverse complement strand
ACTGCCCTCCGACAGATCGAAGGTAAGATGCTGGAGCGGGCTCTCCACCCGCAGCAGATCTCCCTCCCGGACGGCCCGGACGGGGGCCGGCTCCGGCAGGACGGGGGGCCGGAAGGGGATCAGCTCATGCTGTTCCTCCCCCACCGTCCGCCCCTTGGCGCAATAGGTGAGGTTGAGGAAGCGCCCCTCCCGCCCCGCAAAGGGCAGCGCGCGCGATTCCGTTCCGCCCGGCGGCAGGGTCAGTCCGAATTCCTCGCGGGCCAGCACCGTCCGGCCGTCGGTCAGTTCGGCCACGACCGAAAGGTCGGAGGCGTCCAGAAAACTGCGGGTGTTGGTGAAGATCAGCCTCTCTCCCCGCAATTCCGAGCGCACCGGCCGGTAGGCGTTTTTGACCTCGGAGGCCGAGGGCTTGGGGGTGCGGTCGGCAAAGAACATCCCGTCCGCGCAGAAATCCCGGTCGGTGACGTACTCCCCGCCGTCGCCGCCGTAGCAGTCCTGTCCCCCCTTGCGGTAGCAGTGATCGGCGAACTCCCAGATACAGCCCCCCATGCAGCGGGGCTCGGCGTAGATCAGCTCCCAGTACTCCTTCAGGCTGCCCGGTCCCACCCCCATGCAGTGGCCGTACTCGCAGAGAAAGTAGGGCTTTTCGATCCCCAGATCCAGCAGCTCCCGCATGGCCGGCAGCGAGGGGTACATGTTGGACAGCACGTCCAGGCCGAGGTGCCCCTTCCACTCCCTGGCCCCCTCGTAATGGATGGGGAGGTCGGTCTGCTTTTTCAGCCAGCGGTAGCAGGCCAGATGGTTTTTGCCAAAGCCGGACTCGTTCCCCAGCGACCAGAGGATGACGCAGGGATGACTGCGGTCGCGCAGAAACAGCCGCTGCACCCGGTCCAGAAAGGCGGGCCGGAAATCCTCCCGGTCGGAGAACAGTCCAGGGCCCGAGCGGCTGTGGAGCTCGCCGTGGCTCTCGATGTCGGCCTCGTCCACGGCGTAGATGCCGTAGCGGTCGCACAGTTCCAGCAGATAGGGATGGGGCGGATAGTGCGAAAAGCGCACGGTGTCGATGTTGTGGGCCTTCATCAGGCGGACGTCACGCTCCAGATCGTCCGCGCTCAGCGCGTACCCCTTGGTCGGGTGAGTGTCGTGGTGATTGACCCCCCTGCACTTGACCGGCCGTCCGTTGACCCGGAACACCCCACCCTCCACGGAGACGGTCTTAAACCCGGTGAGGATCTCCCCGAAGTCGCAGCTTTTCCCCGCCTCGTCCCGCAGCGTCACCGACAGGCGGCAGACGTTGGGGGTCTCGGCCGTCCACTCCCGGACCTTTGGGAGCAGACGGGTCAGGCGGACCCTGCGGGCGGCGGGCAGGCGCTCGCAGGCCAGGATCTTCCGGCCGTCGGTCAGCCGGATCTCGACCTCCCCGCGGGGCGGCCCCGAAAGCTCGACTTCGGCCGTCCACTCGTAGCCCTCCCCCCTTTTGACCGCCCGCGAACTGACATCGAAGATCGCGGTCTCGGGCAGCTGGGTCACAAAGACGTCCCGGAAGATGCCGTTGTGCCGGAACATATCCTGACATTCCAGATAGCTGCCGTTGCACCACTTGTAGACGATCACGCAGAGGGCGTTTTCCCCCTCCTCGAGCAGATCGGTGATCTCGAATTCGGCCATGTTGTGGCTGCCCTCGCTGTAGCCGGCCAGCCGGCCGTTGAGGTAGACGTGAAAGGCCGAACACACCCCCAGAAAGCTCAGCACCGCCCTCTTTCCGCCCTCCGCCCGGAAGGTGCGGCGGTAGATGCCCACGGGGTTCTGAAAGGGCACCAGCGGAGGGGTCTGGGGAAAGGGAAAGGGCACGTTGACGTAAAACGGCCGCTCGAATCCGTTCATCTGCCAGACCGAGGGCACCTTCATCGGGGTCCAGGTCCTGCCGGCCTCCGGAAGGCGGCCCTCGGCGTCCGCCCCCGCGGTCTCGGCTCCGGTCAGCTCCATGGCGGAGCGCAGATAGCAAAACTGCCAGGTCCCGTTCAGGGGAATGACCATGGAGGACCGCTCCGGCCTCTTGTTTCCCCTGGCCGATTCCCTGTTCGGGTAATGCACGAAATAGGCGCGCCCGGGCAGTTTGTTCCTGCCGAGCACGCCCACTTGATTCCAATCCGGTAAAATATTTCGGTCAAACAGCATTTCCGCTCCAGCTCAAGTTCTTTTTTTCAATTTCTTTTTGATGTCGTAGTAGTAGACATAGCCCAAAATGACGGCGGCCAGCACGGCCAGAAGGACAATCATGGCCACGATGAAGTACCAGAAGTGCCCCTGCAGGGTCCGGATGGTCAGCGGGCGGTACTGGAAGGCCACCCGGTAACAGGCGACGGCGTTCAGCACGCTGTCCACCTCCTCGTAGGCCGTCACCCGGTAGGTGTACTCGGTGTTCTGCTTCAGCGTGGTCTCGGAGAGCGAGGAAGCGTAGGCGTTGTCGTAGATGTAAGTCTGTTCCAGCACCTCTCCGCAGTAGCGCTCCACCCGAAAACCCGCCCGGGGAAAGGCCTCGGCGTCTGGCAACGTCCAGGAAAAGGCCGCCCGATTGTAGTAGATGTCCTCTTCCGAGGCCATGGCGGGCGCCGGCAGCAGGTAGTAGTCGTAGTAGCAGTCGGCGTTCAACTGGGCCAGATCGATGAGGCAGGCCGTAAAGCCCGAAGTCCGGATCTCAAAGGTCAGATCCTCGCGGTCGGCCGCGGACAAAAACTCTCCCATCCGCTGCATGACCGCCCGCTCTCCGGCGTTTCCGGAGAACACGTTGAGCTGTCCGTTGGTCAGCTTGCTGCAGCCGGCCACAAAATTCCAGCCGTCCGATCGGGTCTGCGTTTCGAGATCCAGCAGCTCGTCGTAGGCCAGGCGGACCTGGATCCGCCCCTCGGCCGGATCGCTCCCGCCGTAGGCCACGCCGTCCAGCACGGCCTGTTCTCCGCCCGCGTCCAGGGTGACGGAATAGCTTCCTTCCCCGGGACGGAGGGTGAATTGGGCAAAGGTCTCCTCCCCTTTGAACAGCCTCAGGACGATCAGAGCCTCCTCCCCCAGCCCGTCCAGGCCCAGGGTGAAGTCGATCATGAACTCGGTGCCGTCGCACCCGGCGGCGGAGGCCGTAAAGCCGGACCCAGATTCCATCCGGACCGCAGTGTTTTTACCCCCATCCGACAGGACGGTCGCCGTCATGCCCTCTGAAAAGGTCCAGAGCGAAGGGTCGTAGTCGTTGAGCACCTCGGCCTCCTCGGCGGCCGCCCCGGCGGGCGCAAGGAGCGCCCCGCCGAGGAGGACCGCCGCGATCAGCAGGCCGAGAAAAAATCGGAATTTCATGGTATCAGTTATCCAGATCGGCGTCGTAGAGGAAGAAGCTCTTGCGGAAGGTGGTAAGGCCGGTGACCGAGCAGGCCCCCAGGTCGAGTTCGGTCTCCTGCTTCAGCAGGCTGTCCGAGGCGAACTGGTAACCCAGGATCTTGGTCTGCCCGTCCTTTTCGACCGCCAGCAGCAGCTCATCGGTCATGAAGATATCCAGATCGAAGTCTCCCGCCGCCACGGCCGTGACCCTGCCGTCGACCGTCACGGGGATGGTCAGGCGGTCGCCGCCCTTTTCCAGCCGACCGATCAGCTCGACGCCGGTGTCGGTGCTGTAGACCGCGAACAGGCCGTCCAGCTCGCGCAGGCGGGTCTGCTTGCCGATGGTGATGCGGTCCCGGACCCCGACCAGGCCGAGGAAGTTCTCGGCGTCCAGCGTCTTGCTGCCCAGCATCCGCACCAGAATGAAGGAATCCACCTCGCTGGTCACTTCCTGGTAGACAAAGTTTCCGGACTTATCCACGGTGTTGACCGTCTTGGGCATGGCCTGGTACAGCGACAGATTGATCTGTCCGTCCTTTTCGCGGGCCACCACGATCTCGTCGCAGTCCATGTTGACCGTGGAGACCCGGTTCTTGATCAGGTTGGCGGTGGTAAAGTCCACAAATTCGCCCTTGTCGTTGTCCGCGAAGATGGTGGTGTTCCGGGAGAGGAAGCAGCTGCGGGCGTTGTAGAAGTATCCCACGTTGCGGCCGTTCTCCTTGACCACGGTGACGACCTCGTCATAGGCGTGATCGTTGCAGATCACATGCCCGGAGGCGATGACTTCACTGTTGAACACCCGGTCGGTAAAGCGATTTTCGTTCTGCTCCAGCCAGGTTTCGGCGTCGTTGTTGTAGTGATCCAGATATCTCCGGTTGCCCTCCGCATCGGTCACCATGACGGTGCTCTGCGAGTAGGTCTTGGGCGGATCCTGGACGTCGTTGGAGAAGATGCGGGTCATGGATTCGTCAAAGAAATCCGCGACGTTGGCAAATTGAGTGCTCTTGGAATTGAGGATCTCGACGAAGCGCTTCAGCTCCACCCGGGGGGAGTAGTCGCAGTCATCTCCCTCCACCTGACTGGCGGGCGGGGTGTAGTCGGGCATCAGCGAGCCCTTTCCGGGGATATCCCCTCCCTGCCCCAACGCATCATAGGCATAGAGGGAGCGGGGCCAGTTGAAGAACTGATAGGAGGGTTCGAACTGTACAATCTTGGCTCCGTTCATGAAGGCCGCGATGGCTACGCCGGCCGTCAGCTCCACCGGGGTGTCGCACTCGGCGGGTCCGGTGACGGATTCGGGGCCGCGCAGCAGATAGAAGGAGCTCATGATCCAGTTCTGCGCCGAAAATCCGGTGTTCGCCGTGGGGAAATCCCGCTCAAACTCGTCATAGAGGGAGAAATTGAGGTAGTCCACCAGGTAGCCGCCGGCGTTGTTGGCCCACATGACGGTCAGGTCCTCGCCCAGTTTTTCCTCGGCGTACTTGACCCGGCGCTGCCACATTTCGTTCTCGGTCATGGCGTACATTTCGGACCAGGAGTGATCGGACCAGACCAGTTCAATGCCCATATCCGCGCAGGCATCAATGAGAGCGTAGACGTCCTGCTCCTCGATGGTGTAGCAGTGCGGATTGCCGGCCACGCCGCCGTTGTGGGTGCCGATGAGTTCGTGGAAGCGCACCCCCAAGAAGACGTCGGGATAGGCCGCCTGCAGCGCCTTGACGCTGGCGATGTCGGCGGAAATACCCTTGACAAAGCGCTCTTCCTTGCCCTCGGTGCCCAGGTAAATGTCCACCAGGGGCAGGGTGCCCAGCTCGCCGTTCTGATTGGTGTAGTTGCCCGAAGACATCCACTCAAAGTAGACGCCGATCTCCTTTTCCCGGAAGAAATCCAGGGCGTAGAGCAGGGCGGGATCCCAACGGTTCATGGGGTCGGACGGATCCTTCCCCGCCCAGCCGTCGGCGTCATAGTACCAGTTGAAGTAGATGTGGACAGCCACATCGTACAGCGGCTTCAGGTCCTTGATGCCCGAGTAGATGTTATTCATGATCAGATCCATGCGGTCGTAATCGTAGCTGCCGTCCGTGTTTTTGCAGCCGGCCACAAACTCCACGCCGCACATGCCCTCGTCGATCTCGAACATCAGGGTCTTTTTCTCTCCGCCGTAGATGTCCTCGGAGGGCGGATTTTCGGGGTCCTGAGAGCTCGACTCGTCGGCCGGCTCCCCGCAGGCAAAGCCCCCGAGGAGCATCAGGATGCCGAGCAGCAGACAGAAAATCTTTTTCATCACGATTCCCCTTTGCTATTAAGCATTTTTGGAGGCGAGAAAAGCGTCGATCTGACGCTGCACCTCATCGATGAGATCCTGCATGCCGTTGGCATTGGTCTCCTCCACCATTTTGGCGATCTCGGAGGGATCCACCCGGCCCTGGAGCAGCGTCGCCATCATGGACATCTTGTCGGAGACCTTCTGGAAGGCGATCTTGTACTCGTTGGAGGGATAGATGTTGAAGCCGTTCAGGGGAGAAACGTTGTAGTTGACGGGATTGCCGTTCTCATCGTTCATTTCCCAGTTGACGGTCTCCTCGATCCACTCGTCGCTGATGTGTTCGGACCAGCGCTGGTAGGTGATGTCGTTGTAAGCCCAGTAAGGCGCGTTGACGCAGAAGCGCTTGTTCTGCGGGATGGTCTCGGAGGGATCCTCGGGATTGGTGAAAGTGATCTTTCCGTCCTCGGTTAAATAATAGTTTTCGCCGTACACGCCCAGAGTGACCAGGTCATGGTTTTCCTGATCCTTGGTCCAGGAGAAGAAGTCCATGACTTCCTCCACGTTTTCGGAGTTGGACAGCACCACCATGCAGTTGTCGCCGCCGCGCATGACCCACTTCTTGTTGGTCTCGCTCTCCAAAAAGACGTCGTAGAGCTCGCCCTCAGGCTGGTTCGCCTTGAAGTTGAGCACCCGCTCGGAGAGCTTGACCACCGAGTAGTCGGCGATGGCCCCGGTCAGTCCGGCGTTGAACATGTTGTCGGCCTTGTTGGAGCCGGGATCGGAGGGCGCCAGGCCCGCCGTCACGTAGGAGCGGCACTTGTTGACCCAGGTGGTGAACTCGCGGGTAGTCAGGAAGTTTTTGACCTCCAAATTGGGATCGGTCACGTCCACGTAGATGGGATAGGTATCCGAGCCGCAGGGGAAGTAGAAGGTCGGGGCGATCTCGCGCAGCAGATGCACGTTTCCGGTGTCCGGGAACAGGGCGTAGAAGCCGTCGGTGTCCCCATACTTTTGCTCAATGGCGTTGAAGTACTTGTCCAGGGTGGCGATGTCCTTGATCTCCTCGATGCCGGCCTCCTCCATCCAGTCCTTGCGGACCAGCAGGCGGGAACGGTCGTCCGCCGTGGGCATGTGCCGGGGAATGGCGAACAGGCCGCCGGTCTCGTAGTCGGTGAACTGCGCAAAGCCGTACTCGGGAACTTCCTCGATGATCTTCTGTCCCCACTTTTCCATGTAGGGCATCAGGTTGGTCTTGATGACCTCCTTGCTGATGAGGTCCTGCACGTTGTCCACGTGGGACCAGGCCACGTCGTAGCCCTCCTTGGCCTTGTCCTCCAGGGTGATGGAGTAGTTGGTGTCCGAGGCGTACTCGATGGCCACCTTGTAGGGCTTGCCGTCCTTCATCAGCTCGTTGTTGATGGCGGCCGTCACGTTGATGTGGTCGTAGATGGTGGAGACGGCGGGCAGCAGGATGCGGATGGTGGTCTCCTTCAGCTCGTCGCGGACGGTGACCTCCTCCAGCGGGGGCTTGGAATCGTCTTCGGGGTTATCCGCCGGGCCGGCGCAGCCGAAGCCGAGTACGGAGACTCCCAGCGTGAGGACAGCCAACAAGATCCAGGTAAGCAGTTTTTTCATACTCATTTTCTCCTTTTCGTTTTATCCTTTGACTCCGCCCAGGGTCAGGCCCTTGACGAAGTACTTCTGCACGAAGGGATACACCAGAATGATGGGTCCCATGGTGACGAACATGGTCGCCAGATAGACGGTCTCGGTCGGCGTAACGCCGCCGCCCACGCCGGAACTTTCATTCAGTCTGCGGTAGGTCTGGAACAGATAGTACTGCAGCGGATAGAGATTCTGATGCTCGGCGTCGATGAACCAGGTCGCCAGGTACCAGTCGTTCCAATACCCCAGCGAGACGAACAGGGTGACCGTGGCCGTGATGGGCAGAGCCAGCGGAAACATGATGCGCAGGAAGATGTAGAACGGCCCCGCGCCGTCGATCTCGGCGGCCTCGACGATGGCGTCGGGCAGCCCCTTGTAGTAGTTGCGGATGAGGAAGATGTTGTAGGAGCTGACCACGCTGGGCAGGATGAGCACCCAGATGGTGTTGGCCAGATTCAGCACTTCCTTGATGTTGTAGTACCACGGGATCAGCCCCGCCCCCACGATGGTGGGGATGTACAGGAACATGGCGATGACGTTGCGGTACTTGACCCGGCTGCGCGAGATCACGTAGCCGGCCAGCGAGCACAGGCAGACCGAGATGACGGTGCCGATGATCGTGACCAGGGCGGTCAGCCCGTAGGAGATGAAGATGCTGTTGTCGGAAAAGACAAACTTGTAGGCGTCCAGGCTCCACTCCGCCGGAAAAAAGGAATAGCCGTACTGCATGACGCTCTTTTCGGAGGAAAAGGAGACGATGACGGTCAAAATCAGCGGCAGGATGACGGTCAGGCAGAGGAAGATGAACAGGAGGTGGATGAGGATCTGCCCCAGCCGCACGGGCTTGGACATCATTTCGTTTTTGGACGGCATGGGATCACCTCCTAGAACAGGGCGTAGTCCTTGTTGCAGCGCCGGACGATGAAGTTGGAGGTGAACACCACCACGGCCCCCAGCACCGACTGGTAAAGGCCGATGGCGGCGGTCAGGCCGTAGTCCATGGTCCCGCCGACGCCGCCCGCGCCCAGCAGGGTGCGGAAGATGTAGGTCTCCACGATGTCCAGCGTTTCCTTCAAGACGTAGTTGTCCCCCACGAAGGCGTACACGAACATGAAGTCGCCGTTGAAGATGCGCCCGATGGCCAGCAGGATCTGTAAGATAACGATGGGCTTTAAAAGAGGCAGGGTGATCTTGGTCACCTGTTTCCACTTGCCCGCCCCGTCGATGTAGGCGGCCTCGTAAAGTTCGCCGTCAAAGCCCGAAATGGCCGCAAGGTACAGCACAATGCCGTATCCCAGCCCCTTCCAGCACATGGCAAACATGACGATGGGGATCCAGTAGGCCGAGTTGTTGTACCACATGACCGGCTCCAGCCCGATGCGCTTGAGCACGTCGTTGATCAGGCCGATGTCGTTGGACAGCATCATGTTGAAGAACTTGGCCACCAGCAGCGCCGAAAAGAAAGTGGGCAGAAACAGGATGTTCTGGTAGATCTTTTTGGCCTTGGTGGAGAACAGCTCGTTCAGCAGGATGGCCCCGCCCACGTTCATCACCGTGCTTAAGATCAGGTTGCCCGAGTTCAGCAACAGGATGTTCCGGGTGACCCGCCAAAGATCCGCGCCCCCGAAAAAGACCTTGAAGTTGTCCAGTCCGGCCCAGGGGCTGCCGAAGATCCCGCCCGTGATGGTATAGTTTTTGAAGGCCAGAATGATGCCGGGCAGGGGCAGATAGGCAAACAGGAAAAACAGCACGATGACCGGCGCGGCCATCAGGTAGTACTTCCAGTTGCGGATGAGCTCCAGTTTTTTAAACGGCGTCCGCTTCCGCCCGGGGGCGGCGGGAGAGACCGCGGTCTCCCCCGCGCCGCTTTCCGGGATCGGCTGAAGATTCTGTTGTTCGGTTTTTGTCGTCATGGGATGGATTCCGAATTATTTTCTCTTGAAAAGGGCCGCTCCGGCCAGCGCCAGCACGGAGAGCAGCGAACCCGCCACACCGATGCTGCCGCCGCAGCCGTTGCAGCTGTTTCCGTCGCCGGTGTTGTCGCCGGAGTTGTCGCCCGGATCGCTGCTCTCCGAGCCGTCCGAGATCTCGGCCACGAATTCCTGCGTGGTCTCGCGGCCGGCCAGATCGACCACGGTGACGATCATGCGGTAGCGCCCGACTTCGGCCGGGGTAAAGGTCACGGTGATGACGCCGTTGTCATAGGTCATCTCGTGTTCCACCGCCGTGCTGCCCAAGAAGACCCGCACTTCGACTTCGAGATCGGCGGCCGCCGTCACATTGTCCGCACAGTTGAAGGTCGCCGTGAACAGCTGCCCCACCGCGATCTCGCTGAAAGTTCCCTTGACCAGGGTGGGATCTTCGGTGTCATCGGAGCGGATCCGAAGATTTACGGTAGTGGATCCGACATCGTTGGTCCCCACCAGCGTGACCAGATAGCTGCCCCGCTTGGAAGCCACGAAGGTATATTCCTCCTCGCTTTCAGTCAGTTCAACGGGTTGTCCGTCGGGATCGGTCACGGTGTAGGAGATATCCAGGACGAACTGATCGAGGTAGGCGTCCTTCATGATATATTTGGTCAGATGCACGGTGCTGCCCAGGCCGACCTCGGAGGGCAGTTCGCCGTCCAGATAGACCGGGTATGGATCGATGGCGGCCGACACGTTGTGGGCGGCCACATTGACGTTCCCCAGATCGCCCCAGTCATCCAGGAAGGCGTCGGAAGCCGACCCCAGGGGGATGACGGTCTCGCCGTCGGGCATGACGTACTCGAGGTTGCGGAAGAACACGAAGATCTGATCGCCGGTGGCCGCCGTGGTGTCGATGGCCGCGGCCAGGTGGTAGAACTGGTAGCCCTGCAAGCCGTCGCCGGCCTGCACGGTGTACTCGCGGGCAAGCCAGAGGGCGTTGCCGTTTCCGTCCTGCAGCGCGGCGCTCAGGTCTGCGTCAGCCCTCATGCCCAGGCCGTTGTTGTCCACGGCGTCCTCGCTGATGGCTTCATCGATAAATTCCCAGCTTCCCAGCTGGCCGGAGATGCCGCCCACGCCGGGGATGAAGACCTTCTCCCCGTCGATGACGGTGTAGGCCATGACCTCGAAGCGGAGCTTGGCGCCGGCGTTGAACATCAGGGCCTTGGGCGAAAGATCGAAGAAGTGGATGCGATCGGCCTTGCGCACGCCCGCGGCGCGATTGGATTCGTCGATGTTGTAGGTGGTCTGGATGATGCAGCCGTTGGTGGGCGTGGCCTCGAAGGAGCCCTCGCCGGTGACCGTGTTGCCGTCGCTGTCCTTGGCCACGACGATGACGGTGTGCTTGCCGGAGTTGGCGATGAAGTAGGTGCCGTTGGTGGGCTGCAGTTCCTTGCCGGTGGGGTCGATGATCCGCACCGAGACATAGTCGGAGATGACGCCGTCGGTGATGTCGGTGACGATCAGCCCGTCGGTCAGGGCCTCCGCGGTGTAGCGGGTGCCCACGGTGGCGCTGTCGAACATGGCCGAGAAATCAAACACCGGCTTGTCCTCGTCCCGGACGGCCACCTGCTTCCAGTCGGAGTAGGTCGTGTAGGTCTCCCCCTCCGCCTCGTTGACGGCCTTGAAGCGGACGAAGTAGGTGGCGTCCTCCTTGGCCGTGGGCTGGAAGGTCCAGCTTTCCCCGGCGTCGTTCACCGTGAATGCCTCGCCTTCCGCGGATCCCTTGCGGACTTCGAGGGTGGTGTCCAGCACCTTTTCGCCCCCGACCAGCGCCTTGACTTTCTGGATCTCGACCGCCAGGTGAGCGGGAGCCGAGGCCGGCACGGCGGCGTCCACGTCGCGGCTGTCAAAGACCGGCTTGTCCGCGCTCTCGCAGGGCAGGGTGACGGTCAGGTAGGAGGGGTAATCGCCCGAAGCCGTCAGGGTGACGGCATAGGATCCGGCCTCGGCGGGCACAAAGGCAGTGCCGTCCGTCACTTCGACGGGCTGTCCGTCCCGGGTGACCGAGCTGACCGTGACCGTGCCGCCGGTGGTGTCCGCAAACGTGGTCAGATCGTAGCTTTGGCCCTCCACCATGGCGGCGGGGCGGCTGTCGCTTTCGGTCAGGGTGACAAAGGTCGGGGCGGTCACCTCGGACCAGGTCCCGCCGTAGTGCAGGGCGTCGTTGACGGGCAGCTCCTCCAGCTTGTTGCCGGTGGTCTCGGCCAACCGCTGCGAGGCCCCCTGGGCGTAGCGGAATTCGGTGGTGAATTCGCTGGTAAAGCTCTCCTTGGCCGCCTTGATCCAGTAGCTGTTGGGATCCGTCGAGTCGTAGATGGCGTAGCGCGTTCCCCGGAAGTTGAAGTACATGCTGCGCACATAAAGGTCTATGGTGCCGCTCTCGGGCAGGTCCTTTTTCAGCAGGCCCATCAAAAAGTAGACGTCGTTGAGGGCGGTAGCGGGCGCGGCCTCCTCCTGCGCGGCGGCCAGCGCGTCGTAGTTGACCGTGCGCTTGATCCAGCCGTTGGAAAGGCCGGCCTTGTCCTCGTTCAGGTCCACCGCGGGATCGCCGTTCTGATCGAAGGCGCCGGTCCCGAAGATCCAGGGGGCCTTGTCCACGCTGACGGCGAGGGAGCCCATGGTCTGCATGGGCACCGAGAGGGCGTACTCGTACTCCACCGAAAAGGTAGTCCCGATGCCTTCCCACCAGTTGGCCAGAAAGTCGCCGGCCCCCTTAAAGGCCGCGTCCACGTTGGGGGACGTGACCGGGAAAGGCGTGGTCATGATGGCCAGGTAGGTGTCCTCGCTCAGCTGATTGTAGGTCTCGCTCGAAAAATCCTCGTGAGACATGTCGATGGAAAAGCGCAGGGCTTTCCGGGTGCCGGCCGACTCGTCCGCCGAAACGCCCGTGAACACCGCGACGGCGCCGAGCATCAGGCACAGAGCCAGCAGAACGCTGAAAATTTTCTTCGTTCTTCTCATCATCTTTACCTCCGTTACTTTTTTTCAAAGGGCCTGTTCGGTCCCTTCTTTTTCGGATTTGGTTCGCTTCTCCTGCTCCTGACGGACTTCCCTCGGGGTCTTGCCGTAAAAGGCCCGGAAGACCTTGGAAAAGTAGAGAGGATCCGCATAGCCCACGGCGGCCGCCACGTCTTTGATGCGCAGTTCCGGCCGCTGCAGATTTTTCAGGGCTGCCTCCATGCGGGCCCTGGTGATGGCCTCCTTGGTGGAGATCCCCATCTGACTCTGAAACAGACTGCTCAGGTAGTTGGGCGACACCCTCAGATTTTTGGCGATGTCCGTCACGCTGATGTCAAACTGAAAATTGAAGTGGATGTAGGTCAGCGCCTCCTTGACGTAGCGCTGCTGCAAGTTGAGCCCCTCAGCGTTGTTCTCGTCTGACAGCTTGCCCAGGATGACGTATAAAAAGCCCACGCACTCCGGGACGATCTGCCCCTTTTCCTCGAAGGCCTCGATGGCCGAGGCAAAGTAGCCTTTCAGATTGACCTGCGGGCTCTTGCGCAGGCAGGGCCTTTGGCGGGTCATACCCGTCCAGCCCACCAGCTCGTCGGCCTGCAGCCCCTCGAAGCACATCCAGTAGTAGCCCCAGGGCTCCTTGGGATCGGGATAGTAGCTGATCAATTCCCCCGGAAAGGTCACGAAAAGATCGTTGGCCCGCAGCGGGATCTTTTTTCCCCGGAATTCTATGACGCCTTTGCCGTTTTCCACGAAATGGATGGTGTAGAAGTCCTTCTTGACCGCTTCTACGAATTTGACAGGCGCGCACTGTTCCCAACCGCACTCGATGACGTTGAGATCCACGAATTTCTGTTTGACGTCAAAAAGTTCGCCGATCTGCTTTTTCATTTGCGTGAACCTGCCATCAATCTCTCCTTTACGACACCTTCATTATAAAAAATTTTGCGAAAACTGTCAATAGGCAATTTTTTAAGATAAATTAGATTTTTCCATGATATTCCCCTTTCACACGGATCGTAGATTTTTTCCGGTCCTCCGCTCCGCACGGGGAACATACTCCCCGGTTTTGGATTAATATTCTGAAAACCGCCGCGTTTCAAGTTGACAGAGATCAATTTTTCATTGTTTTTTTCATGGATTTTTCCTCATTTTTGACCAAAAAATTCATGGATTTTTCCATGCCGTTTTACCCCGTAAAGGCCGAAAATGCCCCTCCCTCCCCTTTGCTTTCCGGAAACGGGACTTTGATTTCCTGTCTGAAAGGCGACCGGAGCAAGCGTTCTCTTTGACTCACCCTCTGCCGGGAGCCGCGCTCAGCCCGCCTTCCAAGACCCGAAGCCCTTCCTATTATTTTCCTTTTGTCCCCTTTTTATCGGACAGAGAAATTTTTTCTGAGCATAAAAAAAGACGCACCTGCAGACGGCAACGTCTTTGCGGA
>CALVJY010000042.1 GCA_944332455.1 uncultured Clostridia bacterium | reverse complement strand
CGGGTGGAAAGAGGTGAATCAAAAACACATCGTGTTTTTGAGAGGGGAAAAACGTTGCAGAGCGGAACAAAAAATCGGAGACCGAGGTAAATTCGGTCTCCGAAAAGAGTTTTTAGGTTCTGCATTCCGTTCGCGAACAACGGTTGTCCCCTCAAGTCCGGCCGAAATTCCGCTTTGCGGAATTTCGCGTCTGGCCGGAAACAAAATCTGTTTTCGCAAAAGTCCGGACCTGCGCCGGACTTTTGCACGATCGAAAATTTACGGTGAGTAAATTTTCGGGTGGAAAGAGGTGAATCAAAAACACATCGTGTTTTTGAGAGGGGAAAAACGTTGCAGAGCGGAACAAAAAATCGGAGACCAAAATAAATTTCGGTCTCCGAAAAGAGTTTTCAGGTTCTGCATTCCGTTCGCGAACAACGGTTGTCCCCTCAAGCCCGGCCAAAATTCCGTGAAACGGAATTTTGCGTCTGGCCGGAAACAAAATATGTTTTCGCAAAAGTCCGGACCTGCGCCGGACTTTTGCACAATCGGAAATTTACGGTGAGTAAATTTCCGGGCGGAAAAGAGTGAATCAAAAACGCATTGCGTTTTTGAGAGAGAAAAACCGCTGCCGAGCTTTCCCATAGGGAAAGTGAACAGCGGTTTGTCTTTCAAGTCCGACCGATTTTTGCAAAGCAAAAATCGCGTTTGGTCGGGAAAAATTTTAGAAGTTTTTCTCCACCGTCACCACGGGAGAGATGTTCCTGTACTCCTTGCAGCCGGTACCGGCGGGGATCAGCTTGCCGATGATGACGTTTTCCTTCAGGCCGATCAGGGGATCGATCTTGTTCTTGATGGCGGCTTCGGTCAGCACCCGGGCGGTCTCCTGGAAGGAGGCGGCGGCCAGGAAGCTGTCGGTGGCCAGCGAGGCCTTGGTGATGCCCAGCAGCACCCGTTTGGCGGTGGCGGGGCGCTTGCCGGCCTCGAGGGCCTTCAGGTTTTCCTCCTCGAAGCGGTACAGCTCGACCAGCTCGCCGGGCAGGATGTCGGTGTCGCCGACGTCCTCGACCTTGACCTTGCGGAGCATCTGGCGGACGATGATCTCGACGTGCTTGTCGTTGATCTCCACGCCCTGGTTGCGGTAGGTGGCCTGCACCTCCTTGGTCAGGTACTCCTGCACCCCGCGCACGCCCTTGGTCTTTAGGATGTCGTGGGGGTTGACCGAGCCTTCGGTCAGCACGGTGCCGGGCTCCACGCTGTCGCCGGGTTTGACCCGCAGCTTGGCGCTGAAGGGGATGACGTAGTCCTTGACCTCGCCCTCGGGGGTTGTGATCTGGATCACCCGCATGCCCTCGCGCTCGTCCATGGAGACGGTGCCGGTGTACTCGCACACATAGGCCACGCCCTTGGGCCGCCGGGCCTCGAAGAGCTCCTCGATACGGGGAAGACCCTGGGTGATGTCGTCGGCGGTGGCCACGCCGCCGGTGTGGAAGGTCCGCATGGTCAGCTGGGTGCCGGGCTCGCCGATGGACTGGGCGGCGATGATGCCCACGGCCTCGCCGATGTTGACCGGGCGGCCGTTGGCCATGTTCTTGCCGTAGCACTTGGCGCAGATGCCGTCCTTGGCCTTGCAGGTCAGGGCGGTGCGGATCTGCACCTGCTCGATGCCCGCCTTTTCGATGGCGTAGGCGGCGTCCTCGCTGATCATCTCGTTGCCCTTGCAGAGGATCTCGCCGGTCTCGGGATGGACGATGTCCTCCACGGCGTAGCGGCCCATGATGCGGTCGGCCAGGCGCTCGATGATCTCCTTGCGGGAGTCCCCGGTGATGGCGGACACCCACATGCCCTTGGGCTTTTCGCCGGCGGCGGCAAAGCAGTCCTCCTCGCGGATGACCACTTCCTGCGCGACGTCCACCAGGCGCCGGGTCATGTAGCCCGAGTCGGCGGTCTTCAAAGCGGTGTCGGCCAGACCTTTCCGGCCGCCGTGGGAGGAGATGAAGTACTCCAGCACGGTCAGGCCCTCGCGGAAGCAGGCCCGGACGGGCACCTCGATGATCTTACCCGAGGGGTTGCTCATCAGGCCGCGCATGCCGGCCAGCTGGCGGATCTGGTTCATGTTGCCGCGGGCGCCGGAGTTGGCCATCATCCAGATGGGATTGAAGTCGTCCAGCCCGTCTTTCAGGGCGGCGGTCACCTTGTCGGTGGCGTCCTTCCAGATGGCCACGATGCCGTTGTAGCGCTCGTCCCGGGTGATGAAGCCCTTGCGGAAGCGGCGCTCGACCTCCAGCACCTTGGTCTCGGCCTCCTCGAGGTAGGTCTTTTTCTCGGGGGGGATGTGCATGTCGAAGACCGAGGTGGTGATGGCGCCGATGGTGGAATACTTGAAGCCCATGGCCTTGATCTTGTCCAGCATCTCGGCGGTGGCGGTGTTGCCCTTCTTCTTGAAGCAGGCGTCCACGATCTTCTGGAGCTCCTTCTTGCCCACCAGCATGTTGATCTCCAGATCCAAAAAGTCCTCCGGCTTTTCCCGCCTGGCAAAGCCCAGATCCTGGGGGATGGACTCGTTGAACAGCAGCCGGCCCACCGAAGTTTCGATGATCTTGGAGACCTTCTTCCCCTCGAACTCGCCGGTCATGCGGACGTTGATGATGGACTGCAGGGCGATCTGCTTGTTCTGGTAGGCCATGACGGCCTCGTCCTTGTCCTTGAAGTAGCGGCCGGGCACGGTGTTGCCGTTTTCGTCCACGTACTTGCCGCCGGGCGCGCCCATGCGGTAGATGGTCAGATAGTACGAGCCGATGACCATGTCCTGGGTGGGCGACATGACCGGCTTGCCGTCGGACAGCTTCAGGATGTTGTTGGTGGACAGCAGCAGGAAGCGGGCCTCGGCCTGGGCCTCGATGGACAGCGGCACGTGCACGGCCATCTGGTCGCCGTCGAAGTCGGCGTTGAAGGCGCCGCAGACCAGGGGGTGCAGCTTGATGGCCCGGCCCTCGATCAGCACGGGCTCGAAGGCCTGGATGGACAGCCGGTGCAGGGTGGGCGCCCGGTTGAGCATGACGGGATGGTCCTTGATGACCTCCTCCAGCACGTCCCAGACGATGGGCTTTCCCTTTTCCACCGTGCGCTTGGCCGACTTGATGTTGTGGGACTGGTTCATCTCCACCAGCCGCTTCATGACAAAGGGCTTGAACAGCTCGATGGCCATCTCCTTGGGGAGGCCGCACTGATACAGCTTGAGCTCGGGGCCGACCACGATGACCGAACGGCCGGAGTAGTCCACCCGCTTGCCCAGCAGGTTCTGACGGAAGCGGCCCTGCTTGCCCCGCAGCATGCCGGAGAGGGATTTCAGCTCGCGGTTGCCCGGGCCGGTGATGGCCTTGCCCCGGCGGCCGTTGTCGATCAGCGCGTCCACGGCCTCCTGCAGCATCCGCTTTTCGTTGCGGATGATGATGTCGGGGGCGCCCAGCTCCATCAGCTTTTTCAGGCGGTTGTTGCGGTTGATGACCCGGCGGTACAGGTCGTTCAGATCGGAGGTGGCAAACCGGCCGCCGTCCAGCTGGACCATGGGCCGCAGCTCCGGCGGGATGACCGGCAGCACGTCCAGGATCATCCACTCGGGCTTGTTGCCCGACTTGCGGAAGGCCTCCACGATCTCGATGCGCTTGACCGCGCGGATGCGCTTCTGGCCGGCGGCGGTCTCCAGCACGTGCTTTAAGGCCTCCGACTCCTTTTCGAGGTCCACGGCCTGCAGCAGTTCCTTGATGGCCTCCGCCCCCATGCCCACGCGGAAGGACTTTTCGCCGTACTTTTCACGGTTGTCCGACAGCTCCTTGTCCGTGAGAACCTGCTTGTACTCCAGGGGGGAATCCAGGGGGTCCAGGACCACCCAGTTGGCAAAATACAGCACCTGCTCCAGAGCCTTGGGGCTCATGTCCAGCAGCAGGCCGATGCGGGAGGGCACCCCGCGGAAGTACCAGATGTGCGAGACCGGGGCGGCCAGCTCGATGTGGCCCATGCGGTCGCGGCGGACCTTGGAGCGGGTGACTTCCACCCCGCACTTGTCGCAGACCACGCCCTTGTAGCGGATGCGCTTATATTTTCCGCAATGACATTCCCAGTCCTTGGTGGGGCCGAAGATCTTTTCGCAGAACAGGCCGTCGCGCTCGGGTTTCTGGGTGCGGTAGTTGATGGTTTCGGGTTTGGTGACCTCGCCGTAGGACCACTCGCGGATCTTTTCGGGACTGGCCACGCCGATCTGAATGGCGTCGAAATTGCTCAGTTCAAACATTGCGGTACCTCCTTCTTACAGATCGTCGTCATCCGACTCGAACAGGCTGGAGACGTCGAAGGGATCGTCCTCCGCAGCGTCGTCCTCGGTCAGGCTCCTGGCCAGGTCTTCGTCCTCGTCGAGGTCGTCGAAGTTCAGGATGTCCTTTTCGAGGTCCAGTTCGGTGTGATCCTCGAAGTCCAGATCCAGGCCGGAGTCGAGGTACTCTCTCTCGTCGTCGATGAGGTCCTTGATGCCCAGCTCCTCGTGGTCGCTGGTCAGCACCTTGATGTCCAGGGCCAGGGACTGCAGCTCCTTGATGAGCACCTTGAAGGCCTCGGGGATGCCGGGCTGGGAGACGTTGTGGCCCTTGACGATGGACTCGTAGGTCTTGACGCGTCCGGTGACGTCGTCCGACTTGACGGTCTGGATCTCCTGCAGGATGTGGGCGGCGCCGTAGGCCTCCAGCGCCCAGACCTCCATTTCGCCGAAGCGCTGGCCGCCGAACTGGGCCTTGCCGCCCAGCGGCTGCTGGGTGACCAGGGAGTACGGTCCGGTGGAGCGGGCGTGGATCTTGTCGTCGACCAGGTGGCAGAGCTTGAGCATGTACATCTGCCCCACGGTGACCCGGTTCTCGAAGGGCTCGCCGGTGCGGCCGTCGAACAGCTGGATCTTGCCGTCCACCTTGCCCTCGGGGTTCAGGAATCCGTTCTCGCCGAGGAGCTCCTTGATGTCGGTCTCGTCGGCGCCGTCGAAGACGGGGGTGGAGATGTGCCAGCCCAGGGCCTTGCAGACCAGGCCCAGGTGGACTTCCAGCACCTGCCCGATGTTCATACGGGAGGGCACGCCCAGGGGGTTCAGCACGATCTGCAGGGGGGTGCCGTCGGCCATGAAGGGCATGTCTTCCTCGGGCAGGATGCGGGAGATGACGCCCTTGTTTCCGTGGCGGCCGGCCATTTTGTCGCCCACCGAGATTTTACGCTTCTGGGCGATGTAGACCCGGACCAGCTTGTTGACGCCGGGCGACAGCTCGTCCCGGTTTTCGCGGGTGAAGACCTTGACGTCCACCACCACGCCGTCCTCGCCGTGGGGGACGCGCAGGGAGGTGTCGCGCACTTCCCGGGCCTTTTCGCCGAAGATGGCGCGGAGCAGCCGCTCCTCGGGGGTCAGCTCGGCCTCCCCCTTGGGGGTGACCTTGCCCACCAGGATGTCGCCGGAGTGCACTTCGGCGCCCACCCGGATGATGCCGTCCTCGTCGAGGTCCTTCAGGGCGTCGTCGCCGACGTTGGGGATGTCGCGGGTGATCTCCTCCTCGCCCAGCTTGGTGTCCCGGGCCTCGGTCTCGTGCTCCTCGATGTGGATGGAGGTGAACACGTCCTCCCGCACCAGCTTTTCGGAGATCAGGATGGCGTCCTCGTAGTTGTAGCCCTCCCAGGACATGAAGCCGATGGTGATGTTGCGGCCCAGGGCCAGCTCGCCCCCCTCGGTGGAGGGGCCGTCGGCGATGACCTGATCCTTTTTGACCTTTTCGCCCTTTTTGACGATGGGCTTCTGGTTGACGCAGGTGCCCTGGTTGGAGCGGGTGAACTTGGTCATGGTGTACACGTCGTCAAAGCCCTCGGTGTTGGTGATGACGATCTTGTCGGCGTCCACGTACTTGACGAAGCCGTCGTTCTTGGCGATGATCATCACCCCGGAGTCGTAGGCGATCTTGTACTCGATGCCGGTGGCCACGATGGGGGCCTCGGGCTTTAACAGGGGCACGGCCTGCCGCTGCATGTTGGAGCCCATCAGGGCGCGGTTGGTGTCGTCGTTCTCCAGGAACGGGATGAGGGCGGTGGCCACCGAGACCAGCTGCTTGGGCGAGACGTCCATAAAGTCGACCTCCTCCCGGGGCAGCTCGATGATGTCCTCCCGCCGGCGGCAGGTGACGCGGGGCTTGGCAAAGCGGTTGTGCTCGTCCAGCGGCTCGTTGGCCTGGGCCACGGTGTACTTGTCCTCCTCGTCGGCGGGGAGGTAGAAGATCTCGTCGGTGACCACGCCGGTCTCCTTGTCCACCCGGCGGTAGGGGCTTTCGATAAAGCCGTACTCGTTGATGCGGGCAAAGGTGGACAGCGAGGAGATCAGGCCGATGTTCTGGCCTTCGGGGGTCTCGATGGGGCACATCCGGCCGTAGTGCGAGTGGTGCACGTCGCGGACGTCGAAGGTGGCGCGGTCGCGGTTCAGACCGCCCGGGCCGAGGGCCGAGAGCTTGCGCTTGTGGGTGAGCTCGGCGATGGGGTTGGTCTGGTCCATGAACTGGGACAGCTGGGAGGATCCGAAGAACTCCTTGATGGCCGAGGTCACGGGGCGGATGTTGATCAGGCTCTGGGGGGTGACCTCCGACTGCTCCTGGGTGGCCATGCGCTCCTTGATGACCCGCTCCAGCCGGGCGATGCCGATGCGGAACTGGTTCTGGAGCAGCTCGCCCACCGCGCGCACCCGGCGGTTGCCCAGGTGGTCGATGTTGTCGATGGCGCCGATGCCGTACTTTAAGCTGACGTTGTAGGAGATGACCGAGGCGATGTCGTCGGCGGTGATGTGCTTGGTGTTCAGCACGTCGTAGACCGCCCGGAAGCGGAAGCTGTCGATCTCGGTCTCGGTGCCGGCCAGGTAGCGGTTGAGCACCGGCAGGAACTCGGCGAAGTTGGTCACCAGGCTCTCGCGGAGCTTGCGGTAGTCGTCGGCCTTCTGGTCGTCGTTCTTCTCGTCGATGAACAGGATCTTGTTCAGTTCGGCCCGGAGGGTCTCGGCGGTCTGCTCGGCGGACTGCCCGGCCCGCATCAGCTCGTTGGCCTTTTGCAGCACCTTCCAGGAGGGGTAATGGATGTATTCCAGCAGCTTGAACTTTTTGTGGAAGTCCTCCTCCCGCTCGGGCGCCAGCCCGATGAGGGCGGGGAAGAAGACGGTGTAGTTGCCCATGATCTTGTGGGCGGCTTCCTTGCCGTTCTTCATGACCTTGACGTAGACCGAGTTGATGCCGGCGTTCTGGATGGCTTTGGCCTCCTCCAAGGTCAGCTTGGTATCCTTTTTGAACAGCACTTCGCCGTCCTCGGTGACCGCGTCGGCGGCCAGGGTGCAGCCGGCGATGCGGGAGGCCAGGTTGAGCTTTTTGTTGAACTTGTACCGTCCCACCCGGGCCAGATCGTACCGCTTGTAGTCAAACAGCAGGTTGTTCAGCTGCAGTTTGACGGCGTCCTCGGTGGGCACCTCGCCGGGGCGGAGGCGCTTGTACAGCTCGACCAGGGCCTCGGACTCGGTCTTGGCGATGTCCTTCTCGCAGGTGGAGGTCAGGGTGGGGTCGTTGTCGTACAGCTCCCGGATCAGGGGATCCAGGTTCAGGTGCCGGGTGTCGGCGTGGCAGTCGGACAGGAAGCGGAACACCGACCGGAGCAGCACGGTGGAGGTCAGCTTGCGGGTGCGGTCCACCTTGACCATCAGAAGGTCCTGGGCGTCCTGCTCGAACTCCAGCCAGGCCCCGCGGTTGGGGATGACGGTGGTGTCGTACAGCTCCCGGCCGGTCTTGTCCTGGCGCATGGCGCAGTACACCCCGGGAGAGCGGACCAGCTGACTGACGATGGCGCGCTCGGCGCCGTTGATGATAAAGGAGCCCTTGTCGGTCATGAGCGGGAAATCGCCCATAAAGACCTCCTGATCGATGACGTTGCCGTCGTCCTTGCAGATCAGGCGGACCTTGACTTTGAGGGGAATGGCATAGGTGGCGTCGCGGTTGCGGCATTCCTTCTCGTCGTACTTGGACTTGCCCTCCAGCTTGTGCTCCAGAAAGTGCAGCTCGTAGTGATTGGCAAAGTCCACGATGGGCGAAAAGTCCTGAAAGACCTCCCGGATGCCGTTCTGCACGAACTCGTTGTAGGAGTTCTTCTGGACCTCGATCAGATCCGGAATGTTTTCCTTCTCGGCGCTGCGGCCGGTCTTGGAAAAGCAGAACCGCTCGCGGTTTCCGTACTTCACCGTCTGTACAGCTTTTGTCATGCGACCTCTCCTTGTTTATGGTATCTGTTATGGTTGCCTTGTGTTGCCTTGCTGAATAAAATATATATTGTTAAAAGTTGCCTTGCTTTGGTCCCGGCCCGGCCTTGGCTCCGTTCCGGTTTTGCTCTGTTCCGGTCTTGGCTCCGTTCCGGCTTTGCGCTGTCCCGGTCTTTGCTCCGTTCCGGTTTTGCTCTTTCCCGGTCTTGGCTTCGTCCCGGCTTTGCGCTGTCCCGGTCTTTGCTCCGTTCCGGCTTTGCGCTGTCCCGGTCTTTGCTCCGTTCCGGTCTTGCGCTTTCCCGGTCTTGGCTTCGTCCCGGCTTTGCGCTGTCCCGGGCTTAGTTCCGTTCCGGCCTTGCGCTTTCCCGGTCTTGGCTTCGTCCCGGCTTTGCGCTGTCCCGGTCTTGCTCCGTCCCGGTTTTACGCTGTCCCGGGCTTAGTTCCGTTTCGGCCTTGGCTCCGTTCCGGCTTTGCGCTGTCCCGGCCTTTGCTCCGTTCCGGCTTTGCGCTGTCCCGGGCTTAGTTCCGTTCCGGCTTTGCGCTGTCCCGGGCTTGGCTTCGTTTCGGCCTTGGCTCCGTTCCCCTCTCGCCGAGGGGTGAAAGAGCCGAAAAAAAATTTTTCAAAAAAGTTGAAAAAATTTTTGAAAAACACTTGTATTTTTTTCCGGTATCGTGTACAATAGAATCGTACCCGGAGCGCGGCCCGAAGGCCTGCCGCTCCCCCGTCCCCCCTCCGGATCTGCCAAAATCAAGGGAAAAAGGGGGTCTTGGCGCGATAAAGGTGCATTATATAATGCTATCACAAAAAGTCAAATTTGTCAAGCGATTTTGCTTGACTTTTTTTATTTATCCCCTTTTCTCCCCCGTCCGGCGCAAAAATCCCGCAAAACGGGGCCTCTCCCTCTCTTTTTCTCCTTTCCTCCCTTCCCCCTCCGGCCGCGCCGCCGCTTCCGATCAACCCGTGTGTGTCCTCTCGAAAAAGAAGACCTATCGACATCAACCCGCGTGTATCATATTCTTGCTCCCGAGCTTCCTTTCACTGCGGAAGATCTGCGCGGCGGAATTTTCTCACTCTGAATTCAGACTGTTGGGGTCAAGCAAAAAGTCGATGGCATTCAGAATGAGATACCCGTTCTCGTTATACCATGGTTTCGTGGGCTGCTGGACGATGATGATTTTTTTGAAGGAATCGCGGACCTGCTCAAACGCCGCCTGTTCCTGCATCATTTTTCCCCTGTCAGGGATGGCAAAGGCGGACTGAATGTAGATCCGCTGGCTGCCCTTGTTGCAGATAAAATCGATCTCGAGTTTAGAGGAGCGCATTTTCCCGCTTTCATCCTTCACGCGGCGCTCCACCACGCCGACGTCCGCATGAAAGCCGCGCATCAGGAGTTCGTTGAAAATGATGTTCTCCAGAATGTGCGTTTGCTCCTGCTGCCGGAAGTTCAGCCGGGCATTTCGCAGCCCCACGTCGGTGAAATAGTATTTCATCGGCGAATCGATATACTTTTTCCCCTTCACGTCATATCGCTTGGCTTCGGAGATCAGGAAGGCATTTTTGAGATGACCGATACAGGCGGAAACCGTTTTATCCGATGTTCTGATGCCGTGCGAGCAGAAGGTATCGGCAAGTTTTTTGGGGTTGGTCAGCGAGCCGATCGAGGAGGCAAGAATGTCCGTCAGGTTTTCCAGCACGGTGTCCCCGCGAAGATGATTGCGTTCGACCACATCGCGCTTATAGGTGTTTTCAAACAGATCGATGAGATAGCCGCTCTTTTCCTCCTCGGTTTTCCGGGCGATGACGAGCGGCAGGCCGCCGTACATGGAATACTCCGCAAAGCCGCCGACCTTGTCGCCGTCATACGCCGACATGAATTCGGCAAAGGAGAGCGGCCAGACGCGCACTTCATCTCCCCGCCCGCGGAACTCCGTCAGAATATCCGAGGAGAGAAATTTGGAATTGCTGCCCGTGACGTAGACGTCGACGTTTGACCGCCGCAATAATCCGTTCAGGATGCCATACAGCCGGACGGGCCCGCCGCCCTTCAGTTCTTCGTCCGAAATGGCGAGCTGCACCTCATCCAGCAGGACATAGACCATCGCGCCGCGATCTTTCACAGCTGCCTGTAAAAAAGCGGACAGAGCGTCTGGATCCCGATACTGTCTGTTCGTGTCGTCATCCAGGGCGAGCGAGACGATCTGCTCTTCCCGAACGCCGGTCGAAAGCAGATAGTTCCGATAGAGATTGAACAGCAAATAGCTTTTTCCGCAGCGGCGCACCCCGGTGATCACTTTGATCGATCCGTTTTCGCGCCGCGAGATCAGACGTTTGAGATAAAGATCGCGTGCTATGGTTTTCATGTTAAACTCCGAATTTTACGTAATTTTACGCGTTTCTCGGAATAAGCGCCCTTTCCCGCTGCCCCCTGACGGTCCGTTTTCGCCTTGGGGTTTTCTCGCCGGACGAAATCTGAACCGCTCTTATGCCGGCGAATCTCCAGACTTTCTTTCTGTTGCGCGGCGACGAACCTGCGGCAGGCGGCGATCAGCCCTTTTCGCGCCGGACGACGTGCCGACCCGCTTTTATGCCGGCGATAGTCGGCTGAAGATCGCGGCCAAGGCCCGGCTCTACTCCGAATTTTACGTAATTTTACGCATTTTTCGGAATAAGTATAGCACAGATGCCCCTTCAAGTCAACTTATTTTCAAGCCAACTTCTTTGGCACCTTGCAAAACAACGGCCATGCAGATCTACTTCTTTCACTCCCACAAAACAATGGCCATGCAGATCAGCTTCTTTCACCCCCTGTAAAATAACGGCCAGGCAGATCAGCTTCTTTCACCCCCTGTAAAATAACGGCCAGGCAGATCAGCTTCTTTCACCCCCTGTAAAATAACGGCCAGGCAGATCAGCTTCTTTCGCTCCCTGACAGGGAGCGAAGGCATAGAAAAAGGCGGCCTCGCACGGAGGCCGCCTTTTGGGTTTGTTGGGAATGATTCCAAAATCAGAATGATTCCTGTGTTGCGTTTCAGGCGTTGCGGAACGATGATTTCGTTTACGCCACTTGGCCGCCGGCGATGATGATGCCGTCGGCGTCGTAGGCGAACACGCGGATTTTGACAGCATCATCATAGGCAATCACAAGAGAATTGCCAATGTCCGCATTGAAATCCAGCCAGGTTGCAGTTTCAGGAACCGAAGCTAAGCCCTTATCTGCAAACAGATTGGTATACCCGTTGTTAGTTTTTACCGGAACAGAGTTTTTAAGGTCTATTTCGTCGCTCCAATTGATCGTGAGCCCCTCGATTCCGGTCGTGGCAAAAGCTGTATAAATCTGTTCGTTCTCTCCCCCATAGGAGGTTTTTCCCCTAATCTGACCGGAAACTTCCAGCGGCGTAACATAACCGCCTTTAAAATGCAGGTCATATCCGCCATCAGCGTTTTTCGTGAAGTGCAGGAAAGTTCCGCCGAACACCACCCGGTAGTAGGAAGCGCCTTCCACCGCATTCCAGGTGATCTTGTTGTCGGCCAGAGCAAGACCCAGGTCTGCCCCTGTCTTCTCCGCCTGGTTGAATTTGTTCTCCCCAACCACGTTTGTGGAGCCCAGCAAATACTTTGCCGTCCCGTTGGCGGTGCTGTTCGAAAGGGTTATGGAGGTCGTTCCTACATAACCAAAGTAGGCGCCCACAAAATCAAATCCCAGCACAGAGCCGTTCATCTGGCAGTTGGTCACGGTGACAGGGCACTGGATATCCCCCATGAAGCCGCCCACGTTGTCGCCGTCGCCGTACACGGCGCCGTTCATGACGCAGTCGGTAAAGGTCACGCTTTTAGCGCCCTTGGCCTGGAAGATGTAGCCGCCGAAGCCCAGACGGCAGTTGTCGTTGATGGTGACGTTGGTGAAGGAGGCGGTGGCCTGTTCTTGCTCATCGTAGAGCCCGGTGCCGAAGGCGCCCACGCGGTAGCCCACGGTGTTGAAGCCGTCGATGACGAGGTTGGAGAAGTCGCCTTTGTAGATCGTGCCGAAGATGCCGAGATTGGTGGTGGCCTTGAAGCCCATCAGCTTGTGACCATTGCCCTCCAGCGAGCCGTTGAAGGAATAGAGGGACTCGGTGGGGTACTTGAAGTGGCCGAGGTCGATCTTTGCCTTGTAGTCGGCATCATTCGCCACATCCAGACCGGAGAGGTCGATGTCGGCGGTCAGCTCATACCAGGTATACTTCGAAGCATCGCCCTTGAGCACGATGTTTTTGAACTGCTCGGCATTGGCGATCAGGTAGGGGTCGGTCTCGCTGCCCGAACCGCCGGCAAAGTCGGAGATGGTGCCGTCGGTGACGGTGTAGTCGAAGCGGTAGGTGAAGGAGCGGTAGGTGAAGTAGGCGGTGAAGGAGCCGACTTTTTCGGTGCTGAAATTTTCCACCCGCACGCCGTTGGGATCGTTCACGGAGAAGGTGACGGGGCGGACGGTGTTTTCGATGGTGACCTCGATGGTGAATTCAAGGTTGTCGATTTTCTCGTTCAGCAGGTACTCGGTCTTGGGGTAGCTGATCAGGGTGATGTTGGAGGCCTGCGAGATGCTGCACCCGGCGGCTACGGCAAAGATCATGCACAGCGCAGCCGCGGTGAGGATGGTTCTGAATTTTTTCATGGTTTCTCTCCTTATTTTTTATTTCGTCAGATGACGATCGGATTTAAGTTTTACGGCCGAAAGCCGCGCCCGCCCCTTGCGGGGAGGCCGGGTCAGCCACCGTTACTGCACGTACTCGGCATAGAGCAGCAGACCAGCCAAAGAAGTAGTAAACTTCGAAGCCTTTACGTCGTAGGTGGTTTCCACAGAGGAACGATAGACCGTGTCATCTTCTGCCAGATTCTGGGTCAGTTTGACGGGCGTTTCCTTGCCCTCCTCTTCGTAAAACGCTTTTACTTCCAGCCCCTCATAGCGGCCGTCGAAGTCATAACCGCGGAGGGGATCTGAAACGTTGTACTGATATTTGGGATCGCTGTTCTGATCGTTTTCGACATTGCTGCTGACCTGGGTGATGTCCGTCCAATAGCCGAAGGTGACCACCTGGCTGATGGTGCCGTTCTTGCCGTAGGTGATACCGTAGAACACCACCAGATCGCCGTCTTTTTTCATCTGAATGGAGATTCCACTGACGTTGGCGAAGGAGCCGTCAAAGCTGAACGTAGGCACCAGATATTCGCGCAGAATCATGGCGCCATCTTCCTGCCAATAATCCGAGACCGTATTGGTCAGCAGATCTTCTTCTTTGGCTTGTTCCGCCGTCAACGGCTCTTTTCCTTTCGCCTCTTGCGCGGTCAGCGGTTTGCCCGTTTCATCTTCATGCACCGAGACCCTGACGGTCCGCTGTTTCCCATCCGCCGTTTTGATGAGTGCTTCTTTCTCGGCATAGCGAACGGTAAAGTCGATGCTGCCCTCAGTCCCGGAAAGGTTGTCCAACGTGACGGTGGTAATGTTGCTTGCCGTTTTGACGGTGGGATCCAGACTGCCTTCGATGAACTGCGCCTTTTCGGCCGTGATCGTGACCTTCTGCCCCGTTTCAGCTTTCAGGCAAGAGAGCGCTCCGTTCATGACCAGCGCCACGGTCTTGGGCAGTTCGATGTTCATGCTGTCCAGCTGATAGGTCGGCTTGCCCACGGTCAACTTGTCAATGACCCGCAGGGTGTCGGAAAACACCACGGAGGTCGCTTTCTGCGTGCTTTCCGGCGTACTTTCCTTAGTCTGATAGGCCCCGGAATACACACCGTTTTCGGTGATGTAGAGGGTAGTGGCGGGGTCAAACTTGGTCAGCACTTCTGCGACCTTCGTGTTGCTCTCCACCGTGTCAAGAATCTTCTCGAACTGCGTTTCCATGGCGGTGACGACGGCTTCAAAGGAACTGCCCACGGAGGAAGCCTCCTGCACCAGATTGCGGATGCCGTTGACGGCGGTGATGATGGGGTTGTCCGTCCGCCGGTCGATCAGGGTCAGATTTTTGTTGGCCGCGATCTTGCCGGGGTCGTCGTAGATCCCGTCCCCATCAGCCGAGACGACGTTCGCGTTGGTGATGGCCTCGTCCACCTGAGCATAGACCAGCTGTTCGGCGTCCTCGTCAAACCAATAGGCATAGCCTTTGGCCGAGGACTCCAGGCTGTAGCCGTTGGTGGTCAGCCACAGCAGGGCCGAGTGATAGTCGACCGAGGAGACGTTTTCCTGGATCTTGTAGATCATCAGCTCCTGGTTCATGTGGGTGACGTCGCTCTTGTCGCTGGCCTGCCGGGCGCTGTCGATGGCGCCCGAGAACGTGGGGATCAGCACGGCCGCCAGCACGCCGATGATGGCGATCACCACGATCAGCTCCACCAGGGTGAAGCCTCTTCTTGCTCCTTTTCTCTTCAAAAAATTTCACCTTCCTTTCGGGGTTTCCCCCGGTTGTCTTTGCGCCCGGCGCACGTCTCTTTGGTTCTGTCTGCCTTTTGCCGAACTCGTCTTGCTGCGTTCCTCCTCTATTTCAGCGGAGCCATGCCCCGTTGTTGTTTTGCCGGCCGCCGCGGCAGCCGGCCCGGTCCCGCGCGCGGACCGGCCAGAACGGCCTTTTACCTTTTCCCCGGGTGTGAGGCCTCCGGTTCGGAAACTCGGCCCGCTCCCTTCCCCTCGGGTCGGGGGTGTCGGGGTACGACAAGTTCCCTCCCTTTGGTTCGGAGATCGTTCCGGCCTTCCTCCCCTTCGGCCCGGGGGTCCGGCCCTCGGCCCTTGCAGGCATATGCGCCGTCGGCGCCCGGAAGGTATGCCCACTCCCGGCTTTTGCGGGAGCTCATTTTCAGCCCTGCAACAGGTCGGGCGTAAGAGCCTTACTCTTAAAGCCGTCGGCGCCCGGAAGGTATGCTCACTCCCGGCTTTTGCGGGAGCTCATTTTCAAACCTGCAACAGGTCGGGCGTAAGAGCCTTACTCTTAAAGCCGTCGGCGCCCGGAAGGTATGC
>CALVJY010000041.1 GCA_944332455.1 uncultured Clostridia bacterium | reverse complement strand
TTTTCCTCTTGCCTTTTTGAAAAAGTTATGGCATAATATGTCTGTCAACGACAGATGGGATCATCTGATCATAAGAAAGTGGAGGAATCGATCATGAGACAATCTCCGAAGGATCTGGAAGGAAACGCCCGCATTGGCGCCAAAATGGTAAGAAAAGCCCTGTATGATCTCATGGAATGGAAGAAGGCGCATCATGGGAAGATGTCTGCCGATGAGCCCCTGATCCACTTGTTCAACACTTTAGTGACCAATTTATTTGAATTAAAAGACGCCAAGTCCTCCGACAAGGACCGCTTTGCCTACGGGCAAAAGACCGCCTATGTGGAGGTCCTGGAGATCCTTCAAGAATGGAAAGATGCCATTATCCATGGCCTGGACTTCGACGTCGAAAAAGTCTTTCCGCTGTAAGGTTTAGCCTGAAGCAACGCTGTTTCAGATAAAATCTTTTGAGCACGCTGCTCTTATGAACGAATAGTCTGCCTTTTACCTCCCTCGCGTTACTTCCCCGAATCTTGCCGGAGGTTTGTTTGGTGATCTCTTTTCCCTGTCAGCGCGAAAATTTTTCGCCTTTGTTTCTCTTTTGCGTCAGATAGTGCGTAGACTTTTCCGGCCTGTATGTAGGAACGATGATGCCGGGGATCCCTCTGACGCAAATAAAAAACGGCTGCGCTGAACCGTGGTTCAAACGCAACCGCTCGCGTGTAACAACACGAGAAAAAACAGCAGGGTGAAATTTGATCCCTTATGACTTTTGAAAAGCATTTACCCTTTCCCAGGCTATTGAAAAAGAGCAACAGTTTCCCGTTGCTCTTTTTCTCATCATTGCAATTTAACAAATCTGCCGTGCCATCCGTGAACATTGTAATTGTTCTCATAGCTTCTCGGCTTTCTTTGCCTTTTTGCAACAATGCCCGCTACACCGTTCACAAATATGTATTGCAACATATCCTCTCCGATGTTCAAACGCGGTTCCTCTTGGCGGAAAGTGAGGGATTCGAACCCCCGGATGCTCGCACATCAACGGTTTTCAAGACCGCCGCTTTCGACCGCTCAGCCAACTTTCCGTATTCAAATGCCGAAATTTCGGCATTTTTTATTCCGATTTTTGAACACAAAATTTAAACGCTTAAGATCTGAACTCTTATTACTTAAAATCAGAAATCTTATTGCAGGACTTGCAGATGTATTTGCAATTTATGACTTCCTCAAGACTTTTCAGAGAACAAATTTTCAATCTGACCGTTTGGACAAATGCCCGAAGTGCGGGAAGCTGCACAACGTGGACAGAGAGCTGGTGGAAAGGTGGCAGATACTTATCGTAAAATCAGACCTTTCAAAATCTTTTACAGAAAATTAGCCCTCAACTTGTTGTTTACGCAGCAGATGTCCGTTAATTTAACTGATATCTGTTAGAATTGCGTCAGAATTACATTGCGCCTTTTGCAAAACTTTTTTGGATGTCTCTGCGGATCGATCTCTTCAAAAGCCCTGCCTTTCCGGTACGGATATCCCCTTCCCTCCGGCCATGATCCTTCCGTTATTATAACAGATTTTTCGGCTGCTGTCAATTTGAAAGCCTTCGGGAGCTTATGAAATCTTGCAATAGCAAATTTACTCTTTTCAAAAGCTGCCTGAATGTGATATTCGCGAAAAAACGAAACCTTTGATTTTGCTCCTTTCGACAAGACACCGACCGGGTCCTCTCTCTCCTTTCCAATGCCAAAAGTTTCTTTTCAAGATCCATTTGGACCAACTCCGGCCGGAAACCTTTTAAGGCCATCCATTTCAAATCAGAAACTGCCGAACCGTGTGTCATTTTCAAAGGGCATCACACGAAATGGACTGTTTTCTGTATAAATCATGATCAAGCCCACCTTTCGGCCCCCTTTCAAGTCAGGCCTGATATGAAACGCCTTCCCTGGGTGATCAAAGTTCCAGCTTCATGTCCTTTTCGGTGAGCCATCCCTTTTTCCGCATGAACTCGCTGACCGCCAAAGAGATGGCAGCGGGCAGAATGAAGAACAGCAGGGCAATGGCCAGGGCGATCATCCAGCCGCTCATCAGCCCGGACGAGGCCTCGATGACGCCGAACACGCCGACCAGTCCAGAAGTTCCCATCCCGCTTCCGGCCGGGACGCAGTGGATCCCGAACACACAGGTGGCCAGCGGCCCCACGACGATGCTGGAAATGACGGCGGGCAGCAGGATCAGCGGCTTGCGCATGAGATTGGGGATCTGCAGCATGCTGGTCCCCAGCCCCTGGGCGATCAGGCCGGCCCAGCGGTTTTCACGGAAGGAGGCCACCGCAAAGCCCACCATATGCGCGGCGCAGCCCACGACGGCAGCCCCTCCGGCCAGTCCGCCGAGATTGATGGACAGGCAGATGGCCGCGCTGGAAGTGGGCAGGGTCAGCAGCAGGCCGACGACGGCCGAGATGATGATCCCCATCAGGAAGGGCTGGGCCTGGGTAGCCAGCTGGATGCCCTCTCCGATGAGATCCATCAGCGCGATGATGGGCGGGCAGATCGTGTAAGCCACGATGACCGAAATCAAAATGACGCAAAGGGGCAGAATGATGATGTCCACTTTGGTCTTGCCGGTCAGCAAAATTCCGATCTCTGCGCTGATCACGGCCGCGAAAAAGGCGCCGATGGGGTCTCCCGGACTGAGAGAGGCGATCACAAAATTTCCGTTTTCGATCAGCGTCCCTGCCGCAAAGGCCTTGGCCTGAGCGCCGATAAATCCGGCTACCATGCAGGCGAAAATGACCAGCCGATTGGCCTTTAAGGAATGTGCGATCCCCGCCCCGATGCCGGCTCCGGTCAGTACCGAGGCCACATTTCCGGCCAGGATCAGGGCCTGTCCCACGCCGGTCCCCTCGCCGATCAGTTTGCCGAGCTGCTTGATGATCAGCCCGATGATCAGGGTGGCAAACAGCCCCTGGGACATGCCGCCGAATCCGGTGATGAACCAGCGGGAGGCAAACTTTTTCAGAGCCGGCCAGATGACGCGCCGCCAGACAGATTTTTTATCGGTGGCATCTTCAGATCTGACGGAGGCCTCCGCCTCTCCGATCTCCGGGGTATTCTCCCCCGGCAGAGATCCGGATGCCTCTTTTTCAGTCTGATGTTCTTCCTGCATGGGACCTCCCTCCTGTTCCGGGCGTTTCTTAAGGCAGCACCGCACGAAGATTGTGAGCGTCCGCAGTCAGATTTTTCCCAATTCGTCCAAAATCGACGCAGGAATACTGAACGTATTTCAAGGAGATTTTGGGCCAAGTGGCGGAAAACCAAGCAAGGCGTACGCAAAGCCGCAGGCGGTCTTTGTGCGGGGGTGCCTTAAAAGAATACCCGTTTTTCCGAGGTTTGTCAAATCTTTGGGGAAGGGTAAATAAATTTTTTGAAAAACCATGAACAAACGTTTGCCATTTCTCTTGAGTTGTGCTATACTATAAACAAATGTTCGCATTAGAGTTTTTCACGGAGGTCGGTCATGGACTTTCAAAAACTGGCTCAGAAGGTCGAGATCCTGGCCGAAAGCGCCAAATATGACGTCTCCTGCTCCTCCTCCGGCTCCGACCGCGGCAGTCAGCGGGGAAGGCTGGGCAACTGCGCCTACTCCGGCATCTGTCACAGCTTTACGCCGGACGGACGCTGCATCTCCCTGCTGAAGATCCTGCTCAGCAATTACTGCGCCTATGACTGCGTCTACTGCCTGAACCGGCGGTCCAACGATCTGCCCCGGGCCAGGCTGGAGCCCCGCGAACTGTGCGAACTGGTCATGGCCTTTTACCGGCGCAACTACATCGAGGGGCTTTTCCTCTCCTCGGCGGTGGAAAAAAAACCCGACTACACCTTTGAGCGGCTGACCGAGACCGTGCGGATGCTCCGCGAAGAGTACAAATTTAACGGCTACATCCACCTGAAGGGCATTCCCGCCTCCGACCCCGAGCTCATCCGAAGGGCGGCGGCGCTGGCGGACCGGATGAGTTTTAACATCGAGCTTCCCTCCGAAAAGAGCCTCCGGCTGCTGGCTCCGCAAAAGCGCAAGGAGGGCATTCTCGCCCCCATGCGGCAGCTGTCGGCCGTCAAGGCGGAAGGCGGCCGATCTCTCCCGGCCGGACAGACCACCCAGATGATCGTGGGCGCCTCCCCTGAACCGGACGCGGCCATTTTAAAGCTCAGCGAAGGGCTGTACCAGAAGTTCGGGCTGAAGCGGGTCTATTTTTCGGCCTATATGCCGGTTGTACAGAACAGCCTTCTGCCCGCCCTGCCGCCCGATCTCATCCGGGAGAACCGCCTTTATCAGGCGGACTGGCTGCTTCGCTTTTACGGGTTCACGGCGGACGAGATCCTCTCTTCCGGCAATCTGGACCGCAGCGTAGACCCCAAGTGCGGATGGGCGCTGCGGAACCTGGACCTCTTTCCGGTGGAGATCAACCGGGCGCCCTTTGAAACGCTCATCCGGGTCCCCGGCCTCGGCCTGAAGTCCGCGCACAAAATTCTGGCCGCCCGCAGATTTGCCTCCCTCGGACTGGAAGATCTGAAGCGCATGCGGATCCCTTTAAAGCGCACCCTGCACTTTGTCACCGTCGGCGGCCGCTACTACGGCGGCCCCCAGCGGCCGGATCGCCTGCGTGAGCTGCTCTCCCTGCAGGAACAGAAAAGCGAACAGCTCACCCTCTTCGCGCCGCCCTCTCCGCGAAACCTGCTGACGGCGCTGTCCGGCGAATTCTGATCTTCCGGCCCGGATGAAAGCCCAAAATCAGCAGATAAAAAAGTTTTCAAAAATCATTTTTTTGTTCAAATGATAAAAATAATCCCCGAATCGTCTTCGGAGAAAGGAGATCCTTCCCATGCTGATCGTCCGCATCGAGCCAACTCTTTCCGCCCTCTATACCGCCGTCTTTGACTGTTTCAAACGCGTAAAGCCCGACCTTGTGACCTCGGACGAGGCCGTGCAGATCGGCTTTTACGACCGGATGATGACCGTTGCGGCCGACCCTCAGAAGGCTGCCCGGATCGAGCGCGCCGCCATGAAGGGCCTGGGTTATGCCGGCTTTGAGGACTTCAAGCAGGTGGCGCTGTGCAGCGATCCCCGGCGGGAGACCGCCCTCTTCGGGTGGCTGACCCTGTTTTTCGAGGAAGGGCGCTCCGCCCTGGCCAATGCCGCCCATCCGGCCGTCGCCCTCTTTCGGGAACTGCACCAGAAAGTGACCAACGAGATCCACCGTCTGAAGGGATTTGTGCGCTTTCAGGCCTGCGACAACGGATTTTACTACGCCCAGATCTCTCCCGATCACAACGTCACCGCCCAACTGATGCCCTTCTTTGCCAACAGATTCGGCGATCAGCCCTTCCTGCTGCACGACGTAGTCCGGAACCTGATCGGCGTTTACGCGAACGGGCATTGGAAGGTCTTCGCACACGACGGATTTTTCGAGGTCCCCCTCTCCGAGGAGGAATCCGCCTTTGCGGATCTCTTCCGGCGCTACTACCGCAGCGTCAACATTCCGGGCAGAAAGAACCTCCGCCAGCAGGACAACTACCTGCCTCGCCGGTACCGCAGGAATATGCCCGAAACCTGGCAGAGCACTTCCTTCGGCGCATAGTACCCTGAAAATCCTCAATTTTGCAGAGTACTATGCCATAAAAACTCCTGAAAGACCTTCCTGCGGAGGGTCTTTTCCTTTGCTCCTGCCCATACCGTTTCGCAGCCTTGCAGCCTCCCGCGATCACCTCAATCGCGGCTTCCTGAAATAAAATGGAAGGATTCGCCTCTCATTCATTGGCAGGATCCGTGATCTCATCCATACGCGGAATCACTGTATGGCGAGGTCGCGCAGTCGTCCGTTCCCCTTGCAGATTCCCGATCTCATCCATGCGCAAGATCACTGTATGGCACCCGGAAGGAGCTTCTCCACAAACCTTTTACCTGAGGGCTGCCCCTCTCTGACTGAGGAAGTTTATGCCGTCAGCAGCGTGAGGACCGCCATCCCGACCATGTAGACGGCAAAGGGCCAGGTCGCCTTTTCGGAAAACAGCCTGATCATGAAGCGGACGGCCAGATAGCCCGACGCCAGCGCCGTGACAAAGGCCAGCAGGTAGGGCAGCCATTCGATCTGCTCGGGACGGAAGGAGAGCAGCTCGAAGGCCATGGAAGCGAGGATGACGGGGATGCTCATCAGGAAGGAAAAGCGGACGGCCTCTTTGCGCTCCACTCCCCGCAGGGTCAGGGCGGCAATGGTGGTGCCGGATCGGGAGAGCCCGGGCAGCACCGCGATCCCCTGCGCCGCCCCGGCGATCAGGGCGTCCCGGGCCGACATGGCGGCGGCAGGCTTGATTCCCCTCCCCGAAAAGAGGGCGGTGGCGGCCAGCACGCAGGCGGTGCCGGCAAACCCTACCGCCAGACAGGCGCCTTCGACGAGGTCTGGCAGCAGGAACTGAAACAACAGCGCCAGGGCCGCCGTGGGCAAAAATGAGATCACGATCAGGCGGGCGACGGGGCCGGTCGGGTGACGGACGACCGCCCAGACCTGCTCCCGCAGCGCGATCATCACCGAGAGCAGCGTGGCAAAGTGCACCGCCACATTGAAGAACATCATGTCGCTGTGCAGCCCCAGCCACCGTTCGATCAGGATCAGATGGCCGCTCGAGGACACGGGCAGAAACTCGCAGACGCCCTGTACCAGGCCGAGCAAGATCGCCTCCCACCATTCCATAGACAGCTCCCTCCGGGCGTTGAATTACCATATTCTATGTAAATTTACTTTGAAATATTTATAATTTATTATATAATAATATTCAGCCGTCTGACCGGACCTCGCTTGGCCGGGAAGGCGGCCTCGCTTTGAATTTTGCCGGCGGAGACCGGTTGGAGGAATTTTCTGATGAAACTCGGAGTGGTCGGACTTCCCAATGTGGGAAAAAGCACCCTGTTCAACGCCATCACCCAGGCGGGCGCCATGAGCGCGAACTATCCTTTTTGCACCATCGAGCCCAACGTGGGCGTGGTGGCCGTGCCGGACGAGCGGCTGGAAAAGCTGGCCGCCCTGTACGACAGCAAAAAGATCACCCCCACGACCATCGAATTTGTGGACATCGCGGGATTGGTGAAGGGCGCCTCCAAGGGCGAAGGCCTCGGCAACAAATTTCTGGCCCACATCCGCGAAGTGGACGCCATCGTGCACGTGGTGCGCTGCTTCGAGGACGCCAACATCACCCATGTGGACGGCAGCGTGGATCCCGTGCGGGACATGGAGACCATCAATCTGGAGCTGATCCTGGCCGATCTGGAGTCTGTCGGCAAAAGGCTGGACAAGGCCAAAAACATGATCAAGACCGGCGACAAAAAATATGCGGTCGAGGCCGAGCTGCTGCAGCGCATCTACGACACTCTGGCGGCCGAGCGCCCGGTGCGCTCCATGACCTTTTCCGAGGAGGAGACCGAGGCCGTCAAAAACCTCTTTCTGCTGACCTCCAAGCCGGTCATCTATGCCGCCAACATCTCCGAGGCCGATCTCTCCCGCCCGCAGTCCGAACTCAAATACGTGCAGGAAGTCCGGGAACAGGCCAAAAAGGAGGGCGCGGGCGTCATCGTCATCTGCGCCAGGATCGAGGAAGAACTGGCCGGGCTGCCCCCCGAGGAAAAGGCCCTCTTTTTACAGGATCTGGGCATCGAGCAGAGCGGCCTGGACAACCTGGTCAAGGAATGCTACTCCCTGCTGGGCCTGATCAGCTACCTGACCGCCGGCGAAAAGGAGACCCGGGCCTGGACCATCGAAAAGGGCACCAAAGCCCCCCAGGCCGCCGGAAAGATCCACACCGATTTTGAAAAGGGCTTCATCCGGGCCGAAGTCGTGGACTACCAGAACCTGCTGGAGTGCGGAAGCTTTAACGCCGCCAAGGAAAAGGGTAAAGTCCGCTCCGAAGGCAAAGACTATGTCATGAAGGACGGCGACGTGGTGCTCTTCCGCTTCAACGTCTGACCTCAAAAGTGCTGATCCAAAGCGCAGCGCCGGCAGTTCCCGTTCTGAAAGGTCAAAATTTATTCCCGGGAGGAATTTCGGAGCGGACCTTGGCGGATCTGGCGCTCCCAAAGCTGGGACATCACGCCGCCCGGAGGACTTCTTTATGAAAGCATACAGGATCGCCATCATCGGCGGAGGCGCGGCCGGGCTCTATCTGGCCGCCTTCCTCGCCCGCGCCGGCGTGACGGGCGTTGCCGTTTTGGAAAAAAACGACCGCTGCGGCCGAAAACTGAACGCCACGGGCAACGGGCAGGGCAATCTGTCCAACGCCGACCTTTCCCTGCGGCACTTCCACTCCTCGGAGCGGGACGTGCTGGCCTCCCGGATGGGCGACCCCGCGGATCCCACCTGCCTCTCCCTGTTCGAAGCGCTGGGGATCCCGCTGGATGCCGACCCGTCGGGAAAGCTCTATCCCTTGAGCCGGCAGGCCTCCTGCCTGACGGACAGCCTCCGCCTCTGCGCGGGGAGCGGCGGGATCGAAGAGATCTGCGGCTTTGAAGTCTCGGCCATCCGACCCGATGCGGAAGGCTTTTCGCTCCGGTCCTCTGCGGGCAAAACCATCCGCGCCGGGATCGCGGTCTGCTGCTTCGGCGGCGCGGCCGCCCCTTCCTTCGGCACGGATGGCAGATCTTACGCCCTGCTGGAGTCCCTCGGCCACCACCGCACCCCCATCGCCCCCTCCCTGGTCCAGCTGAAGACCGACCCCGCCCTGCCGCGGACGCTGAAGGGCATCAAGGTCCCGGCCGAGGTCACGGTCCTGGACGCCGGCAGGCCGACGGCAAGGAGCCGGGGCGATCTGCTGTTCTGCGACTACGGCGTGTCCGGCTCGGCCGTGTTCAACGTGTCCGGCGCGGCCTCCGAGGCCCTGCTGGCCGGCCGGGAAGTCCGGCTTTCCCTGGATCTTCTGCCCCAAAAGGACCGCACCTGGCTGACCCGGGTCCTGTTCGAGCAGCGGGAACGCCTGCGCGAATACCCCACCGAGAACTTTCTCTCCGGAGTCTTCCACAAGACCCTGTTCCGCATGGTGCTGAAACACTTCGGATTCCGGCGGGAGCGCTGCGGGGATTTTACGGACGGCGAGCTGTACAAGCTGGCCGATCTCTTCTGCGCCCTGCCCCTGGCCGTGCGCGGGACCGCCGGCTTTTCCTCCGCGCAGGTCACCAAGGGCGGCTTTTTGCTCTCGGAATTCGACGAGGATCTGCAATCGAGGCTGGTTCCCGGGCTCTACGCCGCCGGGGAACTGCTGGACGCGGACGGGGACTGCGGGGGCTACAACCTTCACTTTGCCTGGCTGTCCGCCCGCAAGATCGGAGAAAAACTGATCAGAACGCTTGCATAGTACGCTGAAAAATGCCCGTTTTGCAGAGTACTACGCCGTAAATTTGAGGAGAAACCATGCTGACGACTTTTCAGAACCTGAAATTGAAGCCGGGCGAACCGCTCTCCGCCCTCCGGGAAGAGGCGGCCCGAAGGATGAACGTTTCCCCTTCGGCCCTGGTCCATTTCCGGATCCTGAAGCAGTCGCTGGACGCCCGCAAAAAGCAGGACATACACTTTTGCTTTTCGGTGGAGGCCGACACCCTCCCCCACGCGCCGCCGGTCTTCGATTATCCCCGGAAGGAGAGCGACTTCCGCCCCGTCGTGGTGGGATTCGGCCCCGCCGGCATCTTCTGCGCCCTGGCCCTTTCCAAAGCGGGATTAAGGCCCGTCGTGCTGGAAAGGGGGGCCTGCGTGGAGGAACGGACGGCCGCCGTGCAGACTTTCTGGAAAGAAGGCAGACTGGATCCGGACACCAACGTCCAGTTCGGGGAAGGCGGTGCCGGGACCTTTTCGGACGGCAAGCTGACCACCCAGATCAACAGCCCCCTGTGCCGGGAAGTTTTGCACGAATTTGTGCAGGCCGGCGCTCCCGAGGAGATCCTCTGGCTGGCCAAGCCCCACCTGGGCACGGACAAATTGTCCGGGATCGTCCGGACGCTGCGGGAAAAGATCCTCTCCCTGGGCGGAGAGGTCCTGTTCCGCACCCCGCTGACCGATTTCCGCTTTGAGGGCAGCCGGCTTTCGGGGGTGTATGCCGGCGATCGCCTGATCCCCACCGACCGGGCCGTGCTGGCCTGCGGACACAGCGCCCGCGACCTTTACGGCCTGCTGGCGGAGCGAGGCCTGCCCCTGGTCGGCAAGGCCTTTTCGGTGGGCCTGCGCGTCGAGCACCCCCAGAAGCTGATCGACCGAGCCCAGTACGGTCCCATGGCCGGCCATCCCGCGCTGCCCCCGGCGGATTACAAACTGGTCCACCACGGCAGGCGGAGCGTTTACACCTTCTGCATGTGCCCGGGAGGCCGGGTGGTGGCTTCCTCCTCCGCGCCGGGCGAAGTGGTCACCAACGGCATGAGCCGGTACGACCGGGCGGAAGAAAACGCCAACAGCGCCCTGCTGGTCGGCGTGGACGCCAAAGATTTCGGCCCCTCTCCGTTGGACGGCGTGCGCTTTCAGCAAAGGCTGGAGCGGGCGGCCTTTGAGGCTGGAGGTGGAAACTACTGCGCCCCGGCCCAGCGCCTGGGAGACTTTCTGAAAGGTGGGCTTTCCTCCGGCTTTTCGGCCGTCCGGCCCACTTACCGCCCGGGCGTTGTCCCCTTTCGCCTGGACAAACTTTTCCCCGAGGAGATCGCCCTCAGCCTGAAGGAGGGCATTCCGGCGCTGGATCGGAAACTGCGCGGCTTTGCCCTGCCGGACGCCGTGCTGACCGGCGTGGAGACCCGATCTTCCGCCCCCGTCCGCCTGCTGCGGGGGGAAGATCTGCAGTGCCCGGGCTTTTCCGGCCTTTACCCCTGCGGGGAGGGCTGCGGCTATGCCGGCGGCATCATGAGCGCGGCCGCGGACGGCCTTCGGGTCGCCAGACAGATCCTGCAGGAACTTTAAGACCATGTTAAAACCTCTTTTCCCCTATCTGAAATCCTACAAGAAGCAGCTGATACTCGGCCCCTTTTTCAAACTGATCGAGGCCGTGTTCGAGCTCTGCCTGCCCATGGTCATGGCAGAACTCATCGACCGGGGCGTCAAGGCCGGCAACGGAGATCTGGTCGTCCGCTACGGCCTGGTCATTCTGGGCCTGGCCGTGCTGGGGGCCTGTTCGGCCTATGTCTGTCAGTACTATGCCTCCATCGCCTCCCAGGGATTCGGCACCCGTCTTCGGTCCTCCCTGTTCGAAAAGATGGGGCAGTTTTCCTTTGCCGAGCTGGACCGCTTCGGCACGGAGACGCTGGTCAACCGCCTGACCAACGACGTCAACCAGCTGCAGCAGGCCGTGGCCATGATCATCCGGCTGGTCATCCGCGCCCCCTTCCTCTGCCTGGGCGGGCTGGTCATGGCCCTGATCATCAATCCCCTGCTCTCGCTGGTGCTCTTTGTGGCCGTGCCCGTGCTGGCTGCGGCCCTGTACCTCATCATGAAAAAGACCGCTCCCCTGTTCGGCCGGCAGCAGAAAAAGCTGGACAGGCTGGCGCTGGACGTCAAGGAAAACCTGGCCGGCAGCCGGGTCATCCGCGCCTTTGACAAACAGGCCGAACAGGAGGCCGAATTTGCGGAGGACAACGCGGCCTTTTACCGGGCGGCCATGCGCATCCAGAAGATCTCCTCTCTGCTGAATCCCGCCACGCTGCTGATCATCAACCTGGCCATGGTGGCCATTTTGTGGTTCGGCGGCGTCCAGGTGAACGCCGGCAGCATGACGCAGGGCGAGGTCGTGGCCTACATCAACTATGCCACCATCATCTCCTCGGCCATGATCGTGCTGTCCAACCTGGTGGTGCTGTTCACCAAGGCCTGGGCCTCCGCGGGCCGGGTCACCGAGATCTTGCAGACCCGCCCTTCGGTCGCCGACGATCCCGGGGCCATTCCCCTGCCCCCGCCCTCTGAAGCGCCCGCCGTCCGCTTTGAGCAGGTCTCCTTTGCCTTTTCGGAGGACGGACAGAACGTCCTGGAGGGTCTGGACTTCGAGGTCGGAAAGGGGCAGAAATTCGGGATCATCGGCCCCACGGGCAGCGGAAAGAGCACCCTGATCAACCTGCTCTGCCGATTCTACGACGTCGGCGCCGGCTCGGTCTCGGTCAACGGTTCGGACGTCCGGAAGGTCAGGCAGACCTCGCTGCTGAAGGGCGTCGGCCTGGTCCCGCAGAAAATTTCCCTGCTGTCTGGAACGGTCCGCTCCAATCTGGCGCTCGGGCTGAGCGATCCAAAGGATGAGAAGCTCTGGAAGGCCCTGGACATCGCGCAGTGCGGCTTTGTCCGGGAGAAAGAGGGGCTGGAGACCGAGGTCCGCCAGAACGGCGCCAATTTTTCGGGCGGGCAGAAACAGCGACTCACCATCGCCCGCGCCCTGGCCAAGGATCCGGAGATCCTGATCTTCGACGATTCGCTTTCGGCGCTGGACTCGCTGACCTGCGCCAATCTGCTGCGCGCGCTGAAGGAAGCTTTTCCCGATCTGACCTTGTTTTTGGTCAGCCAGCGCGTCAGCACCGTGCAGGACTGCGATCAGATCCTGGTGCTGGACAACGGAAGGCCGGCGGGCCTCGGCCGCCACGAGGAGCTACTGAACTCCTGCGCGCTCTACCGGGAAATTTATCAGTCGCAGGTGCAGTCATGAAGAAGGAGGTTCCCGAGATGAAAGACCGCACGGTTTCCAGGCTGGTCCGCCGGGTCCTCCGGCACAAGGGATGGCTGGCGCTGGCCCTTCTGGCCTCCCTGTTTTCCAACCTGCTGGCCATCGCCGGGCCCTTTGTGATCGGACTGGGCATCGATCACATCATCGAGGCCGGCGCCGTGGAATTTGACATTCTGGCCAAAATTTTGCTGCTGCTGGCCTGCATGTACCTGGTCGGCGGCATATTCGGCTATTTCCTCGGCCTGCTGTCCGGGCTGATCACCAATCGGGTGATCACCGACCTGCGCCGGGAGGCCTTTGAACACCTGATGAAGATGCCGCTGAGCTACTACGACGGGCACTCGCACGGGGACATCATCAATCGCCTGACCAACGACGTGGACACGGTCTCGGACGGTCTGCTCCAGTTTTTGAAGGAACTGATCTCTGGGGTGGTCACCGTGGCCGGGGCCATTGCCTTTATGATGTTCTTAAGCCCGCTGATCTCCCTCATCGTCATCCTGATCACCCCGGTCTGCTTTGTCATTTCCGGGGCCATCAGCAAAAAGACCCGCTATTTCTTCCGCCAGCAGTCCGTGCTGACCGGGCAGCTGAACGGCTATTCGGAGGAGGTCCTCCGCAATCAGCGCACCGTGATCGCCTTCGGGGGCCAGCAAAGCTGCCGGCAGACCTTTGACGCCCGGAACGCCGAGCTGTACACCGTGGGGCAAAAGGCGCAGTTCTTTTCCTCTCTGGTCAACCCCTCTACCCGGCTGCTGAACTACGTGATCTACGCCCTGCTCGGCATCTTCGGCGGACTGGCATGCCTGGCCGGTGTGGGCCTGACCGTGGGCAACATCTCCAGCTTTATCACCTACTCCACTCAGTTCGCCCAGCCCATCAACAACATCACCTCGGTGACCACCCAGATCTCGGCGGCCAAGGCTTCGGCCCGCAGGATCTTTGAACTGCTGGATCTTTCCCCCGAGCCCGCCGATCCCGCGGACGCCGCCGTGCTTTCGGATCCGGACGGAAGGGTCCGCTTTGAGCACGTCTGCTTTTCCTACCGCAAGGATCAGCCGCTGATCACGGACTTTTCCCTGAACGTCGAGCCGGGGACCCGGGTGGCCATCGTCGGCCCCACCGGCGCAGGCAAGACCACGCTGGTCAACCTGCTGATGCGGTTTTACGAGATCGATTCCGGAAAGATCCTGGTCTCCGGACAGCCGGCTTCCGGGATCACCCGGGGCTCGCTGCGGCGGAGCTTCGGCATGGTGCTGCAGGAGACCTGGCTGAAGACCGGCACCATCCGGGAAAACATCGCCTACGGCAAGCCGGACGCCACCGAGGAGGAGATCGTCGCCGCGGCCAGACAGGCCGGCGCCTGGGGGTTCATCTCCCGGCTGAGCAAGGGGCTGGACGCCGAGATCAGCGAGAGCGCCGAAAACCTTTCGCAGGGCCAGCGGCAGCTTCTGACCATCGCCCGGGCCATGATCTCCCTTCCCCCCATGCTGATCCTGGACGAGGCCACCTCCAATGTGGACACCCGGACCGAACTGAAGATCCAGACCGCTTTTCTGAAGATGATGGAGGGCCGGACCTCCTTTGTCATCGCCCACAGGCTCTCCACCATCCGGGAGGCCGACGTCATTCTGGTACTCGACCGCGGCAACGTCGTCGAACAGGGCCGGCATGAGAAACTTCTGCAAAAGGGCGGCCTGTACGCCAGGCTCTACCGGGCGCAGTTTTCCGGCTGAAACCGAAGGGCGGATATTCTGCCGGTAGCTTGCAGCCAAAAATTTGAGACGAGGAGACTGGACTGCCCGGAATATGACATCCGGGATCTGACGCTCTACGGCCGAAATGCCGGAGAAAAGTATCTGACCCTGGCCTTTGAATGCGCCCTCAGGCTGCCGTCCTCCCTTCCCAAGGCGTGAACCGTTCTGCTTCCTTAACGCGTCAAGGGAAGCGGCCCCGATTTTTCTTGCCGCTGCGGAATGCTTGTTCGCGTCGTCAGATCGAAACATTTGTATTATCATCACGAAACAAATATCAGCCTTCTCTGCCGCGAAGCATCTGAAAAGCGGAAGGAGTACGGTGGTGACACAAAAAGCCCGGCAAGACTTGCCGAGCTTTTTTGTAAAATGACTTGCTGTTTTCATCTTTTCTATGGTATAATGAAAAAAAGCCAAAAGGAGGCCGTCGTGGATACAGCACCTGCCGCGGAGGAACTGACAAATCTTGTCGGAAAATCTTTGTATGAAGTTTGGGATCAGCTCGTTGCTTTGATCGATGAAAACTATGACATGGAGCATAGTTGGGACAAAGGCGGAAAGGCGTGGAAATATGAATACAAATACCGCCGCGGCGGAAAAACGCTGTGCGCGCTCTATGCGAGGGAAAACCGTATCGGGTTTATGATCATCTTCGGCAAAGATGAACGGGCAAAATTTGAAGCGGACAGAGCTGATTACTCAAAGGAAACGCAAACCATTTACGACAAGGCACAGACGTATCACGACGGCAAATGGATGATGTTTGAGCCGACCGACACCGCCCTATTCGGAGATTTTATGAGATTGTTGCGCATTAAAAGAAAACCTAATAAAAAATAATATTTTATGCAAATTGAAAGACTTTTTGAAATCGTATATACTTTACTTGATAGAGGTACAGTAACCGCGCAAGAACTTGCCGATAAACTGAATGTTTCCAGACGCACGATTTTACGCGATATTGAAACGCTTGCTCTCGCCAAAGTCCCCGTCTTTACTATGCAGGGCAAAGGCGGCGGCGTTTCTTTGTTGGACGGATACGTCCTCGATAAAGCCGTCCTATCCGACGAAGAAAAAGAACAAATACTTCTCGGCATTAAAACGCTTTTGCCGACGGGAAGTGCAAGCGGCAAGGCTTTGTC
>CALVJY010000040.1 GCA_944332455.1 uncultured Clostridia bacterium | reverse complement strand
CCGCCCGCAACCGCAAGCTGGAATTTCTCAACCGGGTGGCCGCCGGGGTGGTGTCCGCCCCGGTGGGGGTGCGGTCCAGCTTGAGTTCGTTGTTGGCCCGGTCCACCGCCAGCACCCGAAAGCCGGTCAGCCCCTCGGCGGGGCCGGCGCTGGTGCAAAAGTCCAGGATCTGTCCCTCCATGATGCCCAAGGTGGTGTCCACTTCCACGTAGGCCGTGGTGGGCTTGACGGCCACCGTGGCCAGCTTGCCGCTCCCGTCCCCGAACAGCATCCGCCCGAAGTTGAAGGCGGCGGCGTTCAGAAGCCCCTCCATCTCGGCGTTGAGCAGGTTGACGAAGGCGCCCGCGTTGCTCTGCGAGGCCCGCACGGCCTTGTCCGAGATCTCGATCTTGCCGTACAGATTTTTGAGGGTGAGGCAGAGCTGTTCGTAGCTGTTGCCCCCGGCCGCGGGCAGCTCGCCGGTCTCGGTGCCGGCGCTGATGCCCCCGTTCAGGCCGTAGGGGGCAAGTTTTCGGACCTCCTTGCCCCAGACGTCCGAGCTGGTCTGCCTGATCTTGGCCAGCAGCGGGTTGATGCCGGTGTTCAGCTGGTTGGCCACCACGCCCAGATAATAGCTTTTAAGTGCGTTTTCCGCACTGGTCAGCGATACCATAGATCATTCTCCTTTGTCGGTGTTGTCCGCCGCCTAGGCCCTCCCGGGGGGAGGGCCTGAAAGCAGGCGGAAGGTCAGTTCGCCGGCCTCTTCCAAAGTGGCCGGACGGATGGCGGTCCGCAGAAAGGGACCCGCCCCTCCCAAAAACGCGGGAGGCTGTCGGCCGGTTTCCCCCGGGACGGCTGCCGCCGCGCCGGCCTCTCCCGAAAGGGAGGGTCGGGGACTCCCCCCGGCGGCTCCGGCGCAAGGCGTCGTCACGCTTGTTTGCGCCGCCCGTTCCCTCTCCAGCTCCCCCAGCCGCTGACACTTGCGGGTGAAGGCCGCCTGAAGTTCGTCGTAGGCCTTCTTTAAGGCCTCGACCGAGGAAAACTTGCCCAAGTCGGAGGCAGGCCGCTGCCGTTCCCCTTTTTCTCCTGCCGCTGCAGACTGAACCGTCGGCCCTGCTTGTTCCATCTTCTCCTCCTTTCCCCCCAAAGGGGATCTCGCATTTTAGGCATCCCCGCACAAAGACCGCCTGCGGCTTTGTGTGCGCCTTGCTTGCGTCTTTTCCGCCACTTGGCCCAAAATCTCCTTGAAATACATCCAGTATTCCTGCGTCGATTTTGGACGAATTGGCGAAAAATCTGACGGCGGACGCACACAATCTTCGTGCGGTGCTGCCTTTTGTCTTTTACATCGTTTTTATTACGGGAGCGCCCCGGCCCCTCAGCCCTGCGGCGCTGCGCCGGCCAGTGCGGCGGCGGCTTCCTTCTGCGCCAGCCGCTCCCGGTGCGCGGCCATGTGCTTCAAGTGCTTTTCCCTGGCCGCCGGGCTCAGCCGGTCGAACTCGGCCGAGAGCTGGTAGCGGGTGTGTTCGTCCAGGTGGATGCGGTCGTCGTCGGCCTCGCCGGGCATGGCTCCTTCGGGGATGCCGATCAGGTTTTCCTTCCGGGCCCGGCCGATCTGCAGCAGCGACAGATCCTGCCCGCTCTCGATGTTGCCGTACCCGAAGATCTCCAGCAGCCTTGCCCGATTGCGGTCGGACAATTTGCCGTCGGCATCGTGGAACAGGCCCAGCTTGAACAGATCCAGCACCAAGGACTTGCGCTGGGCGGGGGTCTCGGACAGCTCGTTTTCGGTGTCCAGCACCACGTCGTCCGCCGTCACGGCCGAGCGGCGGAAGTAGAAGGTCTCCACCTCGCCCTCCTCGCCGGCTATCTTCAACAGTCTGCCCTCCCCCGCGAACTGCTGGAAGAGGCGGAGGATCTGCTGGCCCATCTTTTTGACCGCGGTGCGGATGTCCTGAACGGTGATGGACAGGCGGGTGTCGTCCTGCTCGATCAGCAATTGCAGGGCCACCCCCGAGGAGACCGTGCTGGGCACCTGAGAGTTGCGCATGACCTCGGACACCCCCGAAATGGAGATGAACTCGTTCAAGAGCCTTTCCTCCTCGTAGTTGAACTCCGAGGGCACCCCGCCGGGATCCAGAAAGGCCGGGGGATTGCTCCCCTGCCGGTAGACCACCACCTTGCCGGGCGGCAGGCCCTCCTCGGTCAGGCTGTCCAGGTCCACCGAGCCGTCCTCGACCGCCACCACCCCGGCGGCCACCCGGTTGAGAAATTCCAGCTTGCGGTTGCGGACGGCGTTGTAGGCCCGCTGCACGGGGATCAGCCGCTCCAGCACCGAGGCCCCGAAAAAGCATCCCGTCTGCTTCAGGCAGACCTGCATGACGAAGGGGAAATCCCGCTCCCCGTTGGCCCCGTTCTGGTAGGGCAGATCGCCCTCGTACAGCATCCGGTCCTGGCAGACGATCTCCAGCCGGCCCCTGGGGTATGTGCCGTTGGGACGGGTGTAGCGCTCCAGCACGGTGGCAAAGCCCCCCGATTGGCCGCTCTCGGCCACCTTGGGATTTTTGATCCGGGAGAGGTCGAACACCTGCACCGGCTCCGCCCCCACCTGCACCCCGTAGGTCTCGGCGATGACCGACAGCGGCAGGACCTTGGCCTGGATCAGGCTGCGCTGGTCCTCCAGCTTCATGGCGGTCAGGTCCTCGGGATAGATCTCGAAGGGCGGGCAGACCGAGACGCCCACGTCCCCCTCGGCCACCGGCAGCCCCTCGTTCCGGCCCAGCAGCTTGCCCCCCGAGGCGTTCCAGGTGAGCTTGTAAAAGGCGGTGCCGCAGGTCTCGCTCCAGCGGTTGGCCTCGGCGATCACGCTCTGCACGTCGTGGGACTGAAAGACGCTCTTGATGAGCTTGGAGGAAAATTTGGCGTTCTCCAGGTCGGACTCCTCCGCCCCCTGCGCCCGCACGCTGATGGAGGGGGACATCCGGGAGAGCTTTGCCAGGCGGGTCTCGATGATGGGCGCCAGGTGGTTGTAGACCTGCCGCTCCTCCCACTCGTAGGCCGGCTCCTCGGGGCAGAGTTCCCCCTCCCCGGCCAGGGAGAGGAACTGATTGCCGCACAGAAAATTGAGGTTCAGCTGCCACTGGGCCTCCAGCGGCCGGCGGGCCAAGGCCCGGACCTGGTAGTCCTTCATCACCTCGGCCGCCCGTTCGGCCTCCTTTTTGCGCTCCTCGGCCAGATGATCGGCCATCAGTTTGTCATCGCGCTGCATGTTTTCCCTCCTTTGGCTCCAGCCCCAGTTCCTCCAGCGCCTGTTGGCACAGGCTCCCCAGCTTTTTCAGGCACCCCGGGCAGAGATGGGCCAGCTGCCAGGGGGCGCACCCCGTCTCCAGGGTGAACACCGCCCGCTCCCGGCAGCCCGCGTTCTCGCACTCGGTGCGCGCCCTGCACAATCCGATCTTCATCGCTCATCCTCCTGTTCCGAAGGCACTTCCATACGCCCGACGCCCGCTTCGGCTTTCGGCTTCGGGCTGATCTTTCCGTCCCGTCCGCCATTCGGTTCCGGGCTTGTTCCCTTCCCCGCTTTGGCTCTTGGTTCCGGGCCTGACGCTTCGTCCGCTTCGGTTCTTGATTCCGGGCCTGACGTGTCGTCCGTTTCGGCTTTTGCCTCCGGACTGATCTTTTCCCGTCCGGCTTTCGGCTCCGGGATTGTTCCTCTGCCCGCTTCGGCTCCTGATCCCGACCCCGTTGCCTGGCCCGCTTTGGTTTTTGCTCTCCCTGCTTCGGCGGCTTCTTCCGCCTCTTTGAGATCGTCCGGCTTTCCGGGCCTCTTTCCCCCGGCCGCCCGGCCCTTCTCATCTTGCGAGGGAAGAGCCAACCCGGCCCTGACCGGGAGACCGCCTTTGGGCGCGGACTCCGAGCCCTCCTCCCCGCCGAACACCTCGTAAAAGAGGAGGCGGCAGGCGGCCAGCAGTTCCTCGTCGGAGAGTTCGGCAGCTCCCCCTTCCCGCCCGGCCAGGATCTCCTTGGCCGCGGTCAGTTCGGGAGGCAGGTGCCGGGTGGAGACCTTGCGCTTGACCAGCCGCAGCTCCTCCCCGTCCGAGGCGTACTCCTCCACGGCCTCCTCCACGGTGTAGCCCAGGGCCTTTTTGAGGAGGGCGCGCCGCACCCGCTCCCGGTCCGTAGGCTTTTTTTTGTCGTCGCTCACCCAAAATTCCTCCTTCTGTTTCTGGCGGTGACCAGGCGGGAGAGCTTCAGCTTGTCCCGCTGGATCTCGTTCAGGCTCTCGGGCTGTCCGGGCGGCAGGGGGCGGGACATCACGAAGTAGCGAAGCTCGTCCAGGGCATGATCCTCCTGCTTTCTGGGCCGGTCGTCCTCCCCGTAGCGGTAGCGCTTGAACTCCCCGATCAGCTTCGGACAGCTTTTGAAGACGTACAGCGAGGGCTTTCCCTCCCGCACCTTCAGGTACCGCCGCACCCGGGAGATCCCCGCGAACAGATCCTTGTTGACCCGCAGGTCGGTCAGAATGCCCAGATCCCCGAACAGTTCGGCCACGCTCCGGGCCGAGGCCAGGGTGCGCTGTCCGGCGGCGGGGTCGATGAGGGCGCGCAGGCGGCCCCTCGGATCCCGCTTCCAGTTCAGCCGGTCGGCCAGCTCGAAGATCTTTCCGGCGTGGTACTCGACGTCCCGGTCGGCCTCGTAGTGCTCCCCCACCACATAGATGTTTCCGTCGAAGTCCACCCCGTAGAAGTGGCAGGAGAGGGGATTTTTCAGACCGGGGTCGATGGAGATGCCGGCCTGCCAGTCCGGGGGGAGGTCGAAGGGCTCGATGACGTGCACGTTCTCGTCGAACTCGGGATAGACCAGCCCCTCCCGGGCGGCAAAGCGGCCGTAGCGGCGGGTCTGAAGCTCGTCCTCGGGGAGCACGGCGTCCATGCGGCCGATCTCCCCGGGGTCCAGAAAGGGGTTGTCCGCCCACTCCATGAACTCGTACCAGTTTTCGGGATCCCCCGAGCGGTTCAGGTAGACCTCGTCGTGCAGAAAGGTCAGCCCCTTTAAGGGGGTCATGGTGCCGAACATCATGCCCTTTTTGTCCATCAGCCGCATCCGGCACTCCTCGTAGACGTCCTGCGGCGGCTCCTCGTCGAACCACACGAAGTCCAGCGAGGCGCCCTGAAACTTTTCCCGCCCCATCTCGCAGCTCTTGAAGCCCAGCACCGAGCGGCTCCCGAAGACGTTTTTGACCACCAGGGTGTCGATGACCCCCAGCTCCGGCGCCCCGCTCCGCCCCGAGGACATGACCACCTCCTCGATCCACTCCGGGGGGAGATAGTGCAGAATTTTCCGCTGGGCCACGTCCCGCTGCACCTGGGAGGTCAGCGAGACCGCCCACCCCGTCACCGGCTTGTTCTCGGCGAAGGGATGGATGCCCCGCAGCCGCCACACGCACTCCACCGCCCCGCACTCGGTCTTGCCCGAGCGGTTGCCCCCGAACACCCAGCGGTTGCGGGCCGGACAGGCGTGAAAGGCCATCTGCTTTTTGTGTACCTTTTCCCCCTTGTTGTAGCGGGCGATCGGCCGCTTTCCCCGCCGGACGGCCTCGTTCAGACAGTCGTACAGCGCCCGGACCTTCTCCATCCGCTCTCCCCCTTTTTCGGCCCCTTTCGCCGAAATTCTCCCGTTTGCGCCCCTCAAAAGGGGATAAAATAATAGGTACCCCCCTGAAAAGGGAATTTGGGAGGACCGGCTGCCCCGCGAAATCCGCAAAAGATCACGATCGGCTCATCCCGGAAAATTTGCGGTTCCCCCGACGGCCCGTCCTGAAAAACCGCGGAGGCTCCGGGCATCCCGCCGCCGCAAAATGCCGCGGTCCCGTTCTTTCACCCTGTCGCCAAGGCAACCCCGACGGCACGACCTCCGTGACCGGCGCACCCTGCGCCGCACCCCCTTGCCGCGATCCCCCGCGGCGGAGACTCCGAAAAGAAGACCTGAAACCCCGCAAAAAAGGAGACCATCATGAGATTTTTTCTGCTTTTCCCGGCTCTGCTTCTGGCCCTGTCGGGCGCCCGGGCCGCACCTGTCCCCGCGCAGGCGCTGGCCGCCCCCTCGGCCGGCTACGTCCGCATTCTCGAGGAGGGCGTCCCCTTTTACCGGAATCCCACCGGCGAGGAGGAGGACGTGCTGTTTACCCTGTTCAGAAGCTACTACCTGGCCGTCTCCGAGAGCGGTGAGGCCGATTATTACATGACCGAGCTCGGCTCCGGCATCCTGGGCTTTGTCCGCAAGAGCGACGTCGTCGCCGTAGACGTGGTCCCCGACCCCGTCTATCCCGAGCTGTACGCCGACTCGGACTATACCCTGGTGCTGCGCACCGAAGCCTCGGCCGAGGCGCCGGCAGACGGGTACGTGCTCTCCGGTCAGCGGCTCTTTCTGTACGGCTTTCTGACCGCCGGGGACGGCTCGCAGTACGCCTACGTCGACCTGATGGGGGAAAAATTCGGCTATGTGCCGGTGGAGCGGCTCAACCTGCCCGACATCCCCCTGCACCCCGATCCCCTGCCCCAGCCGCCCGAGGAAGACCCCGCCGACAGCTCCGATCCCGACGGCTCGGGCGGGACCGTGACCGAGGACCCCGGTCTGGACGGCACCCTGCAGCTGGTGCTGGTGCTGTCCATCCTCATCCCCTCGGTCATCGTGGTGGTGCTGATGTTCCGCCCCGCCAAAAAGGTGCCGAAAAACTACAGCAAGTACTACTGAAAACCGGAACTTCGCCTGAAAAGCCCCCAAAGCCCCCTTCCCGGCCCGAAAACTTCTTTCGGAGCTTTCCTCGATCCGTCCCTTTCCTGCGTCAAGGCGGGCCATGACAGCTCCAAGGCGGAGTAAAGATTCTCTGTCAGCCGGCGCGGTTTGGAGGAAAGCCCTCGCCTGTTTCGATGCGGCGCGAACAAATTCTCCCCGAAAACCGATCGAAGGCGGAACGCGGGTTTTCCCTTTTTGAAAGCCCTCTTGCCGGCCCGAAAAATTCTTTCGAAGCTTTTCTCGATCTGCCTCTTTTCCGCATCAGGACGGGCCATGACAACTCCGGAAGGCAGAATAAAGATTTTCTGTTCCCTTTCCCGTGGCAAGGCGGGGCCTTCCCCCGTCCGCCGAAAAAGTCCGGGGCCATACGTCTCCCTTTTCCCCGGCGGCACTCCCCTTACGCAGGAGGCTCGGGGCGCTCGCCGTAGATCTTTTTCAGCCGCCTGAGGGCCCGCCGCACCTTGGCCCGGGCCTCGGGGGCGGACAGCCCGACCGAGGCCGCGACCTCGGGCAGCCGCCGGCGCTTGACGTAGTGTTCGGTCAGCAGAAAGCGGTCTTCCTCCTCCAGCGCGCACAGCCCCTCCGAGATCTCCCGCAGAAAACACAGCTGGCTGTCCCGCTTTTCCATCATGCGGGTGACCCGGGCAAAGCCCTCCTCGCAGGGAATCTCCGGCCGCAGACAGAGCCCCACGATGCTCTCGTTCAGCACCTCGGTCCGTCTGACGGCCGGCCTCACCTTTTTGAGCAGATCGGCCATCCAATCCATTTTTTCACCTCCCCGTCTCCTGTTGTTCAAATTTATGAAAACATTTGTTCGCATATTTCACTCCTATTATAACACAGCCGGAGGCAAATCCGACCCGATTTTACCAACTTTCGGAAAAAAATTTTTCGGGGAGCCTTGACGGCTCTTAAACGGGACAGGAACGGGCCTTGGACCTCCCCTCTGCCCGACCTTCCCGACAGGAAGAGCCGGGGCAAGCCCGGGCCGCACCCGGGAGCGACTCTCGGCGGCTCCGAAACGATCTACCGCATAAAAGGGGCAGAACAAATTTAAAGTCCGCCCGAGAATAAAGTTCTGTTGAAAAGTCAGCGGACGGATCCGGGCCGGCATTGCCGTCTCCGGCCACCCGGGCAGCTGAAGCGGATCGTGGCACAGGGATCCCCCATCATACGGCTCTGAACTTCCGAAAATCGAACCGGCCGAAACACAAAACGGGATCGGGATCAAAACCTCAACACGCCGGACAGACAAACAGCCGCCCGAAAGTCCATGCTTTCGGGCGGCTGTTCGCTCTTTTTTGTTCTTTGAGAATTTTGCTCTTTTCGCTTGATCTTGCTCTTTTCCGTCTGAACTTTTCTTCTTTTCTGTCTGAGGACCCGCGCTTTCCGAGACAGTCCTGACCGATCGGGCCAGAGGCCGGGCGCGGCCCTTCTCCGATCCCCCTTTTGTCCGCCCATTCCGGGTCGGACTCCCTGAATATGGACCGCCTTTGGGGCATGATCAGCCCTGCTGTCCCGGGAAGGTCAGGCGATCAGCCCACCACGTTGCCGTCCAGGTACTGTTCCAAGACCTTGGAGACCTTGAATCCGGCCGCTGCGTCCAGGCACCCCAGCAGCGTGGCCGGGTCGGCGACCTGGTAGGCGCAGGAGCTGTAGTACTTTTTCAGGCCGTTCAAAAACCGCTTTTTGCCCATTCCCTCCCGGGCCTGGTCATACATCAGCACGCTGCGGGTGTAGGTCAGGGTGCTGTACTCCAGCTCGGTGAGAAAGTCGGGCAGGGCGCGGTCCATGGAGACGTCGATCTCTCCCAGGATCTGGGCGTAGACGTCGCAGAACAGGGAATAGCTCTTCTGGGCGGCGGCCACGAATTCCTCCCGGGTGACCCCGTACTCCGGGTTTTCCTCGTAGAACAGGAGGACGGAATACTCGGTCAGGCCCTCGTCCTGCCAGGCGTGCCGCACCTGATCGGAGCCGACCACCCCGTACCACCACTGGTGGGCGGTCTCGTGGATGATGACTTCGTAAAGTTCCTCGTTCTTGCAGGTGTCCGAAATGAGGACCAGCCCGGGGTACTCCATGCCCCCGTACACAAAGCCGGTCTGCACCACCGAAAAGGTGGGATAGGGATACAGCCCGAACAGCTCGTTGAAGGTGGTCAGGGCGTCCACGGCCACCTGCAGGCTCTTTTCGGGGTCCTCGTCCTGGTAGGAATAGTACCGCACCAGGGTGTCCCCCACGGCCTGCTCGGTCAGGTTGAACTCCTTGGACAGCACCAGCGCGAAGTCCCGCATCCGGGAGGCCTCCCCCTTCAGAACGCCTTCCTCTTCCTCCAGCGCGCAGGAGGCCGCCGCCGTCCAGCCCTCGGGCAGGGTCAGCGAGACCGAAAAGTCGGCGGCTTCGGAGACGAAGGGGTCCCCGGTGGAATAGTAGGTGCCGTCGTCATAGCCCTCGGCCCCGCAGCGGGCCAGGATGGGCAGACAGTTGCCGAAATTGACGGTATGCGGCCCCCAGCCGGTGCGGTGCAGGGCGTTGGCGGGCCGGATGGTAAAGCTCATGCCGACCTCCAGCCGCTCCCCGGGGAACAGCTCCTCCCCCAGCTTCAGCACCAGCTGCATGCCGTTTTCGGAGAGGGCGAAGTCGGCAGGCTCTCCCCCCACGGTGACCGAGGCGATCTCGATCTCGCCCGATGATTTTCCGTTAGGGTACGCCTTGGCCCGGTACACCGCCGAGACCGGGGGATTGTCGGGGTCCCGGAAGGCGTTCTGGTACAGCGAAAAGCGGATCTCGGTCTGGGGATTTTGGGTCTGGTTGAGGCAGGAGACCGTGCCGGTGCCGCTCAGGGTCTTGTTTTCCTCCTCGAAGGTCAGCGCCCAGTCGTAGCGGCTGACTTCGGCTGCGGGATCGCCCCCGCAGCCGAGGGGCAGCAGGGCCAGGACGGCCAGCACGGCCATCAGCAGACAGAGTTTTCTCTTCATCTTCCGAACTCCTTCCCGCCCCGACGGGCGGCATTTGGTTTTCTGTTCTCTTTGGGACTGAAAGGGCGCCTTATGTCCGCTGCCGGGCGGTCATGGAACGCGATACGGCTTCCCCGGCTTTCCGGCCGCGGGGTCCGGCTCTTTTCTAAATATATGAGCCGCACTTTCGGTTTATGCGGACAAACCCGAGGTCTTCCCTCAAAAAAAAGACCCTCCGGGGTCCGACAAACTGAACGCTCTTTCCTCTACCCTCCTCTTTTCAAAAAAAGTTTCTTTCTCTTAAAAAGAAACAAAAAGAACATTTGAATTCTAAAAAATACGGAAAAAACTGCGCACTGAAAAACAGTTGCGATTTTCTTTCCCTTGTGCTATACTGTACTTACCACACAAACTGAATTGGAACCTCGTATTGGAAACGAATAGGCCTTTCACATCTCTTTTATCCTTTGCGAGAAAAATGGTTTGTGTGGTAACGATCGGAGATACAGTGCAAAGCGTGTTTCCGGTTGGAGACGCGCTTTTTTATGTCACTTGAAGGAGGAAAATTTGATGAAGCGCAAAAAACTTGTCGTTCTGCTGGCGGCGCTGCTGATCGCTGTCTCCGCCCTTGCGGGCTGCGGGCAGCCGGCTGTTCCTCCCCCCGGCTGGGAAGATCTTCCGCCGACCGAAGGTCTTGCGTTTGCCCAAGTCGGCGGCGCCTTTATCGTCACAGGCATCGGCACCGCTGAAACCGACTATGTCGTCATTCCTTCGCAGCATCTCGGTCTCCCCGTGACGGGGATCGAAAATTGGGCGTTCTATCGCACATCCTTGATTTCTGTTTATATCCCGGATTCCGTCCTTTCTATCGGAGATTATGCATTCCGTGACTGCTCCTCCCTGACCGCTGTCTCTATTCCGGATTCCGTCACCTACATCGGAAATTATGCCTTCTACGATTGCCCCTCCCTGTCCTCCGTCTCCATCCCGAACTCCATCACCGCGATCGGGAGTTCTGCATTCGAAGGCTGCAACAACCTACCATTCTCCGAATACGACAATGCCCTTTACCTTGGAAACTCTGACAACCCCTATGTTGCTTTGTTCAAAGTAAAAAGTCCGGACATTACGGGCTGTGAGATTCACCCTTCCACAAAAATCATTTGCTCTCATGCATTTGAAAGCTGCTTGACTCTGACCTCCGTCTCGATACCCGACTCCGTTACCTACATCGGAAGTTATGCATTTTACGACTGCTCCGCCTTGACCTTCGTCTCCTTCTCCGACTCCGTCACCGAAATCGGAAATTATGCATTTGAAAACTGCTCCGCTCTGTCCTCCGTCTCTATCCCGGATTCCGTCACCTACATCGGAAATTTTGCATTCTACAACTGCTCTGCTCTGGCCTCCGTCTCTATCCCCGAATCCGTCACTTCCATCGGAAGTTCTGCATTCGGAGGCCGTAACAACCTGCCATTCTCTGAATACGATAACGCCCTTTACCTTGGAAACGCTGACAACCCCTATGTCGTCTTGTTCAAAGCAAAAAGCCCGGACATTACGGGTTGTGAGATTCACCCTTCCGCAAAAATCATTTGCTATTCTGCATTCTCCGACTGCACCTCCCTGACCTCTATCCTGATCCCGGATTCCGTCATTTCTATCGGACCTTCTGCATTCCATGATTGCACTTCCCTGACCTCCGTCTCCATTCCCGACTTCGTCACCAAAATTGGATATGGGGTGTTCTCCGGTTGCTCCTCCTTGCCTTCTGTCCTTATCCCGGATTCCGTCACCGAGATCGGATATTATGCATTCTCCGACTGCACCGCCCTGACCTATGTCTCCATCCCCGACTCTGTCACCTCCATCGGAGGTTTGGCATTCTCCGGCTGCTCCGCCCTGGCCTCTGTCTCTATCCCGGATTCCGTCATTGAGATCAGCTATTTTGCATTCTCCTACTGCTCCTCCCTGACCTCCGTCTTTTACGGCGGAACGGCGGAACAGTGGGGAAAATTTGATATTGACTCTTTCAACTCCGAACTGAAAAACGCCGACCTCTACCTTTACAGCGAGAATGAGCCGGCGGAAGGAAATGACGAGACCGGATATGACGGAAAATATTGGCGCTACGCCGAGGACGGCGTCACCCCCGTGATCTGGAGAAAGGAAGGCTGATCGCATGCGCTCCTGAAAGTTGAAAGGCCGCTGCGTGATCGGGGAAAAGGAAAGCCGCTTGCGCGCCTGAAAAAACGGAACGCTTACAAAACTAACATGATCTGCACAGAGCGCAGGGCCGCCCGTCGGGCGGCCCTGCGCTGTTTTCGGATCAAAACACTTGCTCAGCTCGTTCCGGTCAAGCCCGAACAGCCGCCGGACTGTCCGCCTCCTTTCCCGAAGCGGTTCAACTTATCGGCCTCCTCCCTCCTTGGGTTCTTATTTACCAAACTGCCCTCATCTTCCCGGAAAGAGGCCTTTCCAAAACCGCCTGCCACTTTTTAAAAATTCTGATCTACCGAACTTTCTCCCCTTTGGTCAAGCCAAAAAGGCCCTCCGGGTGGAGGGCCTGAAAAGGGTGTTAATTGCTCGGCGCGGTCAGTTCAGCTGGCTTTTGATCTGCTTCATCTGCGCCACGGTCTCCCGGACGGCGCTCTCGTCGGCGGGCTTTAAGGGATAGTACCTGCGCTCAAACATCAGGTTGAACACCTGAAACTGCGCCTCCGAGGCCGTGCCGAGCTGACTGTGCAGCACCTTGCGGAGGGGCTGGCCGGAGGCCTCGTTGAGGGCGTCGGCGTACAGGGTGACCAGTTTTTTTTCGGCGTCCAGCACTTCGGTGAGGGCGGCCTGTTCGTTCATCAGCATATTGTCATGATCTCCTTTCTCTGAAAATGGGGTTCCCGGTCCGATAAAGACGGGTTCAGTCGCGCAGGACGTTCAGCAGGTTGTTGAACCGTTCGTAGTGCTTGTCGGCCAGGCCCGTCATGGCGGTCTGCAGCACGGGGTCGGTCAGGGTGCCCCCGACGTAGCGGCAGAGGCGGCAGGCCTGCTGTTCGGCCTGGCAAAGACGGGTCAACTGCTGAAGATCCTGTTGGGTCAGCGCGGGTTTTTTCTGCATGGCAAAGGCTCCTTTTGTCGGTCGTCCGGATGGCTCCGGCCCCTGAAGGATTGCCCTTTCGCCCGGTTTTTAAACGGCCTTCCCATCTTGGCACCTTCCGACAGCGAAAAAGAACGCCCCATGCGACAAAGCCGCCCTCGGCCATCAGAATGCCGGCCGCTCTTTGTTCCTTTTGGCAGCAAAAGAGGACCTTCCCGGGAAGATCCTCTTGGCGTTTTCGGGGAATTTTCAAGCAAGGCCGGAAAACCGGGCAGGCCGTCCAAAGTTTCTCGGGAGATCCTTGGGACGGCTTCGATCTCAGGCCGCCAGCAGGGCGCCGATCCTGTCGGCCACGGCCTCCGCGGTAGAGGCCGAAAAGACCGAGGGCAGGCCGCAGGCCTCCAGCACGGCGCAGAAGTAGTTGTCCGTGCCGTAGGAGACCACGTTCAGATAGGTCTCCTCGGGAGCCGCGGAGGTCCAGATGGCGCCGGCCGCCATGGAGGCGGTCAGGTAGCTGACGTAGTAGGCCGGGGACTGGTAAAAGTGCGGGATGTCGCGGTAGGAGTAGCTCGTGGAGATGCCGTAGGCCGCCATCAGCCGGTCAAATTCGGCCTCCAGATCGGCCACGGTGGGCTCCTCGGCGGTCAGGGCGTAGAACTCGAACTCGCTGAAGGCCGCGGCGCTGACCACCGCCCACAGGTAATTGGCCAGCAGCTGATCGGTGGCGGCCTGCACGGCCGAGGCCGGGAGGAAGTCGTCGTAGAACTGCTGGAACAGAAGCTCCAGGCCGGTGGAGTGGATCTCGGCCAGGTCCATGCTCTGGTAGCCCATGCCCAACTCCTTGAGGGAGTCGGAGGCAAAGACCTCGTTGTAGTGCCCGAACTCATGGATGACGGTCTGCAGGTCGGAGAACTCCAGCGAGGGCCCGGGCTGCAGGAAGAGGTAGGCGTCCCCGTACTGGGGGAACTCGATCACAAAGGAAGTGGTGTTCTGCATCTTGGTCGAACTGACCGAGAAGTCGTACAGATCGTACCGGACCATCCAGTCCACCACCGAGGGCATGTCGGGGTCGATCTGCTCCGTGTAGGTGCGGAGGACGTTGAGGATCTCGCTCTCCGAATAGCCCAGGAAGAAGGGCTCGTACCCGCTCAGCGCCTGGGCGTAGAGGGCGGGGAAGTCCGCGCGGACGGCGGCATACAGCACGGCCAGATCGTCCAGGTCGTAGTCCCGGATGTAGACCTCGGCAAAGGCGTAGTCCACGTAGCTGTCATAGCCGCAGGCCTCGGCGTACTGCTGCCGGATGTCCAGCAGCTCCAGGTACAGCGCGTCCGCCCGGGTCTGATCGGCGGGATCGCTCAGGTCCAGCTGGCTGTACTCGCTGACCAGCTCGCTCTCCTGCCGGGAGAGGGCGGTCTGCTCCTCGGTGATCTCGGGCTGGTTCAGCACGCTGGCCACATAGGCCGCCCCCAGCCACTCCTCGAACAGGGCCTTGGAGGGCGAGGAAAACAGTCCCTTTTCCAGCTGCTGGACGGCGGGCTGCAGCTCGATGAAGAAGGCCTCGGTCTCCTGGTAGCGGCGGAGGTTTTCGGCCGAGGTGTTCAGGTAGTAGTCGATCATGGCCCGGCGGTAGGAGGTGCTGTAGTCCACGATGAGCTGGTTCAGCTCCGCATAGGTGTTGTACAGCGAGCGCTCGTTGGCGGGGTCCTGACAGAGGTCGTTCAGGCTGTCGATCAGGTACTCCACCCGGGTCATGTCGGGTTCCATGTAGGCGCGGTTCTGATAGGTCGGGACCAGCAGCAGGGACAGGCACCCGCTGAAACTGAGCATGACGCCCAGAAGCAGGACAGCCACCCCGCCCCGAAGGATCTTTTTCATGATTTTCTCCTCTTTCGAAGCCCTTTGAAATAGGCTCCTGCCCTTATTATAGCCTCTTTCCCCCGTTTTGTCAATACTCCCCTTCCCCCCGGAAAGATTTTCACAGACCTTTCACCCGGAAACCTTTCTTCCCGGGCCTTCCCGAACGGCTCTCTCCTTTTGTTCCCTTCCGGGAGGCCGCTCCCGGAACGGGGGTTGAAACGATCCCTTCTTCAAACCTCTCCCTCTTTTCATGGAGCGTTTTCAACAGCTTGTTTAAAGGCCATGCTTTCAAAGTGCAGGGCGGCTCCGGCCCTCAAATTCGGGTGCAGCTTGGCCGCTTTCGCAAAAGTTCCCCCTCTTTTGGGCGCGTTGCCTTGACAAGCCCGCGGGAAATGGAGTACAATAGGATATACCACCAACGAGCAACGGGAGGAATCCTGACATGAAACTGATCCTGAAGGCCGACGTCAAGGGCCAGGGCAAGAAGGGCGACATCGTCAACGTCAGCGACGGCTACGGCCGGAACTTTCTGCTGGCGCGGGGGCTGGCCGAGGAGGCCACGGCCGCCAACCTGAACAGCATCAACATCAAAAAGCAGGCCGAGGCCTTCCACAAGGAGCAGGAGCGCCAGGCCGCCATGGCCCTCCGCGAAAGTTTGAAGGGCAAGGAGATCACCCTGTACGTCAAGTGCGGGGAAACCGGCAAGGTGTTCGGCAGCGTGACCGCCAAGGAGATCGCCGACCGCCTGGCCGACGAGGGCGTCGTCGTGGACAAGCGGCAGATCGTGATGAAAGAGTCCATCAAGCAGGTGGGGCAGTACCAGCTGGAGGTCAAGCTTTACCCCGAGATCACGGGCAAGCTCAATCTGAAGGTCGAGGCCGCAAAGTAAAAATTCCGGCCAAAGGCTATTATTCCGACCAGGCGCGATTTTTGCTTCGCAAAAATCGGTCGGACTTAAAAGACAAACCGCTGTTCACTTTCCCTTCAGGAAAGCTCGGCAGCGGTTTTTCTCTCTCAAAAATAAGTGCAGGGAACAAAGATTGATTCTTGTTTTAAATTTGTGTGGGCGTACAAAAAGGTGCCGGTGGCACCCACTCTTTTCCGCCGTGGCTTTGCGCACCGCAAAGCCACGATTGTGCAAAAGTCCGGCGCAGGTCCGGACTTTTGCGAAAACATATTCTGCTTCCGGCCAGACGGTTCCGTTTCACGGAATTTTGGCCGGACTTGAGGGAACAACCGCGTACCGCCGTTGAATTTTAAACCCTGAAACCGTTTTTCAGAGGTCGGATTTTTTCCGGCCTCTGATTTTTTATGCGGCTCTGCGCGGTTTTTCCCTCGCTTCGGCAAGCCTGCGCTTCACCCAAAGGCGCTTCGCTTCCGGCCAAACGCGATTTTCGCCGAAAGCGAAAATCGGCCGGACTTGAGGGGACAACCGTTGTTCACTTTGCCTTTCGGCAAAGTTCTGCAACGTTTTTC
>CALVJY010000039.1 GCA_944332455.1 uncultured Clostridia bacterium | reverse complement strand
GGTGCTGGAGAGGGGCACGAAGGCCGCCCTTCCGAGCCCGGCGCAGCTGAGATCGAAATCCAGGGTCCGCTGCACGCTTTCGGTGTCGGCGTCCGCGCTCAGAAAGGCGCTGATCTCGTCGAAGTCCAGCGTGGCATAGCTTTCGGCAAAGTCCATGCCGAAGTTGGAGGCCGGCGCCCCCACGCAGGCCGTGGCCGACAGACAGATCAGCAGGCCGAGGGCCAGAAGCCAGAGTTTCTTTCTCATCTTTTCCTCCTTTTTTACCGGCAGAGCCGGAAGCGCCCGGTCTCCCGGGCGAACGGGACAGAATTTTTGCCATACAGAGGACCTGTCTTGCAGCGGAAACCTGCAGCGAGGCGGCCCGGAAAGACCGCCATATCGGAAAGATCCTGTTCCGCTGTTGAAATATCGGCAAACGAGGCGGCCCGGAAAACGGGCCGGGAAAAAGCTGTTCCGGCCTCATCGACCCGCAACGGCCCGCGCCGCCGGGCCTTTTTTCCCGCGTCCAGGGCCCCTTCTATCATAACCCCGGGCGGGGAAAATGTCAAGACACATTCCGCAGGATCACCCGGACAAATCACAGATCCCGCCTCTTCACGGGTCTTTCTCCTTTTTTCGAGGCTCCGCCTGTCACCGGGCCATGAAAAGGGACGGTCCGCACCGTTTTAAAGCAGGACGTTTCCGGGGCGGTTCAGTCAAATTCGGGCAGCGGGGAGTCCGTCAGCTTCCATTCCAGGCCGCTGCGCACCAGCTCGACCTCCACGGACAGCGGCGTTCTTCGCTGCCAGCTGTCGGTGATCAGCCGGATCTCCAGGTGCAGGATCCCGGTCACCCGGTCCTCCTCCTCGCTGATCCGGTCAAGTCCCCGGAAGAACACAGCTCTCTTGATCCCCGCATACTGCTCCTCCAGCGCGGCCATCCGCTCCCAGACGGCGTCGTTTTCCTCCTCGGAGAGGGGGCCCATGGTCGCCAGCAGTCTCCCGCTGTTAAAGGTCGCATAGGCCCCCAGATGGGTCCGACAGGTAGCCTCCGGGGTGGTAAGATCTAAGTCGACCTGCTGCACCGTGAAATAGATCCCTTCTCCGACCTGACGGGTCAAAAACAGCAATTGCTGAAAATTGCCGTCCAGGGTGAATTGGCCCATGTAATCCGCCGCATGTGCGGAGGCCCTTATGTCCTCGATCTGCGGGGGGTCGAGCAGGGCCAGGCAGATCTCCTGCAAAAGTTCCGCCCTCTCCTCGACCTCAAAGCCCCAGATATCCGACAGTCCGGCCACCCGGGCAGCATCGCCCTCGGCAGCGGCCTCCAGAAAGAGCCGGACTCCTGACTCGGGCAGGCCGGAAAAGGGCTGAAGCCCCACCAGCTCCCAGGCGGTGACCCTCTGCTCGCCCTGCCACTGCCCGTAGGTCAGCCGATAGGTCTGGATCCGGGAATAAGTCCTCCCCTCCCGGGTCAAGTTTACCCGCATCCGCACCTCGTAGCCCCCCTCTTTCGCCGTGCTGGAGAGGGGGACAAATTCGGCCTCGCCCAATCCGGCCAGGGCGCGGTCGAACTCCAGCGCCTGAGCAAGGCTTTCGTAGGCCTCCCCATTCGTCAGGGGCTCGATCTCGTCCAGATCCAGCGTGGCGTAGATTTCGGCAAACGCCATGCCGAAGTTGTAGGTCTGAATGGTCACGCAGGCCGTGGCCGACAGACAGATCAGCAGGCTGAGGGCCAGAAGCAACAGTTTTCTCATCTTTTCCTCCTGAGGCAAGATCATGCCTTTGATATCCCGGGCCGGGAGCGTGCCGCATTCGGAAAGGCGCTTTCCCCTTCCCCGGGCCATTCCGGAAAGGCCCAAGGTCTGACGGTTTCCCTTTTACCGGCAGTCCGAAGCCCGTCCTGCGGACGGATAGGGCCGTGTTTTGCGGAATTTCACCCCTCCTTGGGCGGGACCCGGATCAGCTCCCGGATCTTGTCCAGAAAGGCCTCCTCCCCATGGTGTTGAACTTGAAGAACATCGCCTGACTGCCGCCGGTGGCGATGGCGGACAGGCAGAGGGGGCCGGTCCCGCTCCGGAACAGGGTGACGGTCAGGCTGACCCGGTTCCCGCCGGTCCAGCTGTACCGCTCGAACACCCGCACGCTGCACCGCGCCCCGCCCCCGTAAAAGTCGCTGGCATCCTCCAGCGAGGCTGAGATGCTGCCGTTTATAATTTCGTTTTCGAGAATTCCGAGTACCCGGTCAAAATCCCCCTGGAACCTGTATTCCTCTTTTGCCATTTCCGATCTCTCCTCAAAAAATTCCTTGTCGCCTGCCCCTTCCCGGCCGGGCCGCCTTTCCGCCCCTCAAACCGGCCTAGTTCCCGAACAGCTCCTCGCTTTTGCGGCGTACATCCGCCCGCTCCTTGGTGATCACCTCTGTTTCCTTCCACAGAACATAGCCGGGCAGAAACCGGGTGTCCAGCAGCCGCTTGACCCGCCGCAGCGCCCGCCGGGGCGGAATCCGAAGCCGGACCGCCAGTTCTTTCACCTCGCTGATCCCTTCCCCGACGATCAGTCTGACCAGACGGGAGAGCGCGGACAGCTGGCCGAAACGCACCCAGGCCAGAGGGGCTCCCATCATACCCAGCATGGTCACCGCAATGGCCGCGCCCAGCCCCGCCCAGTCCCTGCGCAGGGCGGAAAGCACAATCCAGGCCACTCCCGCCAGGCAGCAGGTCAGCGCCAGCGCCGCAAACAGCCACAGGGAGCGGGCATTTTCCAGTCCCTCCGGCCCTCCGTATGTGTGATTGGTCTGCATATCTTTCTCCTTTCGGTTCTCGGCAGCCGTTTTCCCTGTCTTTTTTCATTATAGCATAATGCGGCCGCTTTTGCAACAGGAATCCCGAAATTTCCCTGTCTCCGACCCGATCTGCCCTTTTAAGGGCGGCCGCTCCCTGCTCGGAAGCCCCTTTCCCGACGCCCGACATTTTTCGCGCCTGACATCAAAAAAAGCCCCCGCATGAGGGCTCTTTTGATCGGCCAGAAAAATACGAAAAGGCGGTGCGTCGCGGACGGCCTTTTTAAAGGTCTATTCAAACTGGGCGGCGTAAAGCTCGGCATAAAAGCCCTTTTGGCCGAGGAGCTCATCATGCCGGCCGCACTCCACGATGTCCCCGTCTTTGACCACCAGGATGAGGTCGGCGTTTTCGACGGTGGTGAGGCGGTGGGCGATGACGAAGCTGGTCCGCCCCCGCATCAGCTCGGCCATGGCCTCCCGGATCTGCAGTTCGGTGCGGGTGTCCACGTTGGAGGTGGCCTCGTCCAAAATGAGCAGGCGGGCCGGGGAGAGCATGGCCCGGGCGATGGTCAGAAGCTGTTTCTGCCCCTTGGAGAAGTTGACGCCGTTGTCGGTCAGCCGGGTGCCGAAGCCCTCGGGCAGGGAGCGGACAAAGTCCCCGATGCGGGCGGCGTCGGCGGCGGCCTCGACCTCGGCCAGGGTGGCGCCCTCCCGGCCGTAGGCGATGTTTTCGGCCACCGTGCCCTCGAACAGCCAGGTGTCCTGCAGCACCATGGTAAAGGCCGCCCGCAGGCCCCCGCGGGAAAGCGTGCGGATGTCCTGCCCGTCCAGCAAAATGGCCCCGCCCTGGGGATCGTAGAAGCGCATCATCAGGTTGACCAGAGTGGTCTTGCCCGCCCCGGTGGGGCCGACGATGGCCACGGTCTGCCCCGGCTCGGCGGTGAACGAAAGGTCCCGGATGACCGGATGCTCCCCGTCGTAGGAGAAACGGACGTGCTCGAACCGCACCTGTCCGGGCCCCTGCGGCAGGACGGCGCCGGGGGGATCGGCGGGCTCGGAGGGGGCGTCCAGCAGGCGGAATACCCGCTCGGCGGCGGCCAGGGCGGACTGGATCTCCCCCATGATGTTGGCGAACTCGTTGACCGGGCCGGAGAAGCGGCGGGCATAGAGCAGGAAGGCCGAGATGTCCCCGATGGAGATCAGCCCGAACAGGAAGAAGAAGGCCCCGCCGGTACTGATCAGCACGGTACCCAGGTTGTTGACGAAGTTGACGGCCGGCCCGATCAGGCTGCCCAGGTAGTCCGCCCGGTAGTAGGCGTCCACGGCCTCGGTGTTTTTGAGGGCAAATTTTTCGATCATGCGCCCCTCCCGGCCGTAGGCCCGGATGGTGGGCAGCCCCGAGAGCATCTCCTCCGAAAAGCCGTTCAGCTCGGCCAGCCGGGCCGACCGCTTGCGGAAGAGAGGGCGGACCGACCGGCTGCGCTTTAAGGTGATCCACACCGAAAAGGGCAGGGTGAGGGCAAACAGCCCAAGCAGGGCGGGCGAGACGGCGATCATGCCGATCAGGGCGCCGATGACGGTGATCACCCCGGAGGCGGCCTGCAGCACGTCGTTGGAGAGGGAGGCGTTGACGGTGTCGATGTCGTAGGAGATGCGGTTGATCAGGTCCCCCGCCTGCACCCGGTCCAGCGCCCCCACGGGCAGGGAGAGGATCTTGTCGAAGACCTCCTGCCGCATGCTCCGCACGATGGTCTGGCTGAGGCGGATGATGAGGGCGGAGAGCAGGTAGGAAAAGGCCGAGGAGGCCAGATAGAACAGGCCCATCCACAGGCAGAGCCGGCCCACCAGGGCAAAGTCCGGCCCGCCCTCGGCGGCGATGGCGTCGATGGCCCGCCCGGACAGCCAGGGCCCGAGCAGGGCAAACAGGTTGCTGCCCACCATCAGCACAAAGGCGGCCAGCACCCGGAATTTGAATCGGAAAAAATAGCGGGCCAGCCGGGCGATGACCGCCCGTTTGGCGCGGGAAGCCGCCCGCTTTTCGGCCCGTGCCGCCATTTTATCTCTGCGTTCGCTCCCGCTCATGCCAGACCTCCTTCGCCGGCCGGCCCGGCTCCGCCCTCCCCTTCGGCCGGCCGGGCTCCCTCCTCCGGGGCCTCGGGGTCTCCCCCGTGCTGGGAGGCGAAGATGCGGCCGTACAGCGGGCAGGTGCGCATCAGGTCGACGTCCGACCCGAACCCTTCGGCCCTGCCCCTGTCCAGCACCAGGATGCGGTCGGCGAACCGCACCGAGCTGATGCGCTGGGCGATCATGACCACCGTGGTCCCCGAAAGATCCCGGGTCAGGGTGCGCCGGAGCATGGCGTCCGTGCGGTAGTCCAGGGCGCTGGAGGAGTCGTCCAGGATGAGGATCTCGGGACGGCCGGCCAGGGCCCGGGCAATGAGCAGGCGCTGTTTCTGCCCCCCGCTGAAGTTGGAGCCCCGGGCGGTCAGCTTCCCCTTAAAGCCCCCGTGCTCGGCCACAAACGCCTCGGCCCGGGCGGCGCGGACGGCTTCCTCCAGCTGTTCTTCGGGCAGGTCCCGCTCGAAGTCCACATTTTCCCCGATGGAGGCGGCCATCAGGAAGTCGTTCTGAAAGACCACGCCGAACTTTTCCCGGAGCTCTTGGCGGGAAAAGCTGCGAAGATCCCGTCCCTCCAGCAGGATCCGCCCCTCGTCGGGGTCGTAGAAGCGGAGCAGCAGGGCGGCCAGGGTGCTTTTGCCGCTCCCCGTGGCCCCCAGAATGCCCAGGGACTCCCCCTTGTTCAGGGAAAAGTCGATGTCCCGGAGGGCGGGGGCCTTGCCGCCGTAGGAAAAGGAGACGTGCTCGAAGCGAAGGTATGGCTCCCCCTCCTCCTGCGGCAGATCGGGGAGGGCGGTCATCTCCTCGGGAAGGTCCAGAATTTCGGCGATCCGGCCGGCCGAGGCCGCGCCCTTGGAGAGGTTGACAAAGATCCGGCCCACCGAGATGACGGCGTTCAGGATGATGGTGAAGTAGGAGGTAAAGGCGGTCAGATCCCCCACGCCGGCCATGCCGTCGGACACCCGGTAGGCCCCGAGAAAGAGGACCACGGCCATGCCGACGTTCAGCACGGCGTTCATGACCGGGCCGGAGGCGCCCATGGTGAGGGCGGCCCGGGTCTCGTCGCGGGAGACCTTTTCGTTGACGGCCGCAAAGGAGCGGCTCTCGTATCCGGTTCGGGAGAGGGCCTTGATGACCCGGATGCCGGTGTAGTCGTCCCGCACCTTGCGCACCATGGCGTCCACCGAGCGCTGCAAACGGCCGTACAGCCCGATGCCCCGCCCCGCCACCAGCGCCACCACGGCGGTCAGCACCGGCACGGTGACCAGCAGCACCAGGGCCAGCACGGGATCCACCGTGAAGGTGAGGGCCACCCCGCCGATCAGCAGAATGGGGGCCCGCACGCCCAGCCGCTGCATCATGCCGATCATGTTGTGGACGTTGTAGGTGTCCGAGGACAGCCGGGAGACCAGGGAGGGAATGGTGGCCCGGTCGGTCTGGGCGGCCGACAGGCGGAGGGTCTTGGCGAACAGGTCGTCCCGCAGCCGCTCGGTGGTGTCCCGGGCCACCCGGGAGGCCATGCGGTTGGCGGCGACGTTCCCCCACAGGGCGGCCAGGGCGCAGACCAGCATCCCCGCCCCCCACAGGCCCAGCGCCCAGGCGTCCCCGGCCGGGGCCACCTCGTCCAGCATGTAGGCCATGATGAGGGGGAGCACCAGCTCGGCGAAGGTGCCCAGAATTTTCAGGGACAGCCCGACCGCCATTCTGCCCTTGAAGGCGGACAGATAGCCGAAGATCTTCCTCATCGGCCCTCTCTCCCCCCTTCGCCCTCCAGCACCCGCTTGGCGTTGCCGGCCAGCCGGCTCAAGGCGGCCTCCAGACCGGCCCGCTCGGTTTGGTCCAGCCCCGCCAGCACGGCCTCGGACCACGCCCGGCGGACCTCCAGGATCAAGGGCAGGATGTCCAGGGCCCGCCGGGTGGGAAAGATCCGCAGGCTCCGCCGGTCGTCGGGATCGGGGCGGCGCTCCACAAACCCCTTTTCCTCCAGAGCGGAGAGCTGACGGGCCACGTTGCTCTTGTGGACGTAGATCTTCCCCGCCAGCTGCTCCTGGGTGATGCCGGGGGTCCGGCAGACGTGGACGATGTAGGTGTCCTGGTAGCTCCCCAGCTCCGTCCCCTCGTAGCGGGCGGTGCGGTAGAGGTTGGCGCACCGCCAGACCTCCCCGATGCAGCGCATAAAGGGAGTTTCTCCTCCCGCCGCAAAAGCGGGGGCCTCTCTCCCCTCCGGCACCTCCGCCGGAACCTCTTCCGATCCCTCTCCCGGAACGCCCGCCGGAACTCCTTCTGTTTCTTCTCCCGGTACGTTCCCCGGAACTCCTTCTGTTTCTTCTTCCGGAATGCCCGCCGGAACCCTTTCCGCTCCTTCTTCCGGAATACCAGCCAAAACCTTTTCCGCTCCTTGCTGCTCAAAAACTTCGTCCCGATCCCTTTGCGGCTCTTTCTGCCCGGAAACGGCCTCCCGGACCTTCTCCGGACCTTCCTTGTTTCGCGACGGATCCATGCGCTCTCCTCTGCCCGGCCTCGGGCCTTTCCCCGTTCCGACAGCCGGGTACGGGGGGGTAAATTCGTTGCGCCCGCGATAGTTGCGTACGCAACTATAGGATACCAAAAAAACCGGAACCTGTCAAATCCTTTGCGCCCCAGGGGCAAAATTTCCCGCCGGGGCGGGCATGCAAGCTCCAAAAATCAGTTTGTAGCTGTATTTTGACAAATTTACAGTTAAAAACTGTATCATGGAAGCAGCAAACATAAGGAGATTTTGACATGAAACCGGAAAAAGAAGATGCGATCAAACTGCTGAACAGCCGCCATTCCGACCCCGAGAAATTTCTCGTCAACCTGCCCGGCCTTTTAAGGACCGAGCGCAAGCAGAACCATTGGACGCAGAAGGAACTCGCCGACAAGATGAACATGACCACGCAGTCCTACCAGGCCTACGAATCGGGCAAGAGCATTCCCACTTTGCCCAACTTCATCCGCCTGGCGGACATCTTCGACGTCCCGCTGGACGATTTGCTCGGACGGTAACCAAATTGCGGGGCCGGACGCCCCCGCCTTCCCCCGGCAGACGCAGGGCTCGATTTCGGATCTTCTCTTGCGAAACAGGAAAAGCAAAACGCTCCGATCCGGGGCCGACATGCAAAAAAAAGCCGGAGCGCCCTTTCCTTTTTTGCGGCGGGGCGTCCCGGCTTTCGGGTTTTCAGTTTTCGGCCAGCCAGAGCAGGAATTCCCCGGTGGTCAGGGTAAAGGCCACCTCGACCTCGGCCCCGGCGCGGATGATGAACTCGCTCAAACCGTACTCCCCCTCCCCCGACCAGTCGTAGGTGTAGCCCAGCCGGGTCCAGGGATAGGCCGAGTCGAAGTAGGACCAGACGATGTTGCCGTCGAACCAGGCCTTGAAGTCCTCGGGCGGGGTCTCCCCGAAGGAGGCGGTCATGTCGGAACGGGTGACCTCCCAGACGTAGGCCGGCCGGAAGAGGTCCTCCAGGTCCACCCAGAAGGCCGAAAAGTGGGTGTAGCCGGCCTCGGGCGGCAGACCGATGAGCTGTTCAAAGCGCAGCTCCCAATCGGTCACCCCCCTGCCGCTGCGGTCATACCAGGCCAGGATCTCCGCCGAAGTGAAGGTCCAGACCTCCCCCCAGCTTAAGACCGCGTCCTCCCCGGCGGGATAGCGGTCGGGATGGCGGTGCCAGGAGAGCATCAGCACCTGGCCCTGATCGTCAAATTCGGCCATGCCGCTCTCCGGGGTGAGGGCGACCACGGGCAGCACCTCCTCGGCCTCCACGGTCATGGCGTCCCGGACGGCCGCGGTATAGAGCTGTTCGGGGTCCCGGACCCGGGCGGGCTGGCAGCCCCCGAACACCGCGCACAGCGCGACCGACAGGGTCAAAATCAGCGTTTTTTTCATCATATCGCACCTCCGACGGCGCCCTCGGGCGCTTTTTTTCTGTCAAATGCCCCAAAGCAACAGGGCGGCTCCGCTTTCCCCGCGGGAAAGATCCGTCCCTCGGTCATTCTCCCCCTGTTCTTGATACGATGAAGAGAGAAAAAGGGCCGATCTTTGCGAAAAAAAATTCCCGCCGGGTCAAAAAAAGCCCCTCAAAGGGGGCTGCCGTTCACTTGGCGGGCGTGGCGAAAGATGTTCCGGCGACGGAAGCGCCCGGGACCGGACGGGCCGAACGATGCGGCTTCCGAGAAAAAAAACAAAAACTCGCCCTGGACGACTCCGGGCTTTTGCACCCTCCCGTTCCGCGGAAAGACGCTCCGACAATCCCAAAGCCGACGGTCCCCAAGGCGCCGCGGGCCGGAACCGGCCTCTCAGCGAAAGGTCAGGTTTTTTTGTCGGGGTTGACCACCCGGAGATTGAGGGTGACGGTAAAGCTCCGGTCGTCGTAGCGGACCTCGCAGGTCCCGTGATAGCGCTCGGCGATCTCGGCCAGCAGTTTAAGGCCGTGGCCGTGGAGAAACTTGTCGTGCTTGGAGGTGACGATCTCGCCGTCGCGCTCGGCCACGTCGTGGCACTTGGCGTTCTGCATGCGCACCACCAGGTAGCCGGACAGCACGCTGGCCTTGAGCTTGATGTAGCGGTCCTCGGGCTTTTCGATCCTGTCGCAGGCCTCCATGGCGTTGTCGAAAAGGTTGTTGAAGATGGTGCACAGGTCGATCTTTTCGATGGGGAGGTTTTCGTTGAGGCTGATGTCGGTGTGCAGGTCGATCTGCCGCTTCAGGGCCTCGCTGCCCTTGACGGTGAGCACGGCGTTGACCACCGAGTTGACGCAGTAAAAGGTGTTGGGCAGCACGCTCATGGAGCGCTGGACCTCGGAGATCAGGTCCATGGCCTTGTCCTTGTTCTTGCTGGTGCTCTCGCCGATGAGGAAGTAGGCCGTCTGCAGCTGGTTGGCGATCTCGTGCTTGATCTTGGAGATCTCCTGCCGGCTGGTCTGCACCAGCTCGAAGTAGCGCAGGTCCATCTCCTGCTGGCGGCGGGCGATCTCCCTGGCCCGCTTGTTGAGGATGGACAGGGAGGCCGAGCGCAGCAGGGCCAGGATCCCCCCGTCCATGACGACCACCAGCAAAAGCCCGTAAAAGCCGACCTTGACCAGATTCAGCCCCACCCCCATCTGCTGGTAAAAAAAGATGAAGGCGGGCAGAAAAACGCAGGGCAGGATGAGGATGAGGCAGATCCAGGCGCTGCGGAAGCGGCTCCTGAAGAACTTGACGCCCAGCACGCAGGGCCGGGTGAGGGCAAAAAACCAGCTGCTCCACAGCAGGATATTGACAGACTGCACGGCCAGACTTCCCCACTGAGAGGCCAGGTAGACCCCGTAGGCCTCCCCCTCCACGGCGGAGACGACAACCGTCCCCAGCACCGAGGCCAGGCTGTAGGCGGCAAAAAAACAGGCGGCGATGGTCAGCTTGTAGAAAAAGGATTCCCGGAACAGCACCGCGATGCCGACCAGGAACAGGCCGGCATACATGACCTCCCGGATCCACCGGGTCCGGATGAACTCCTCGGAGAGGTTGAAGGCCAGCATGAACAGGGCCAAAAGCAGCAAAAAAGTGACCGCGGGGTTCCAGCGGGGCTTCAGGGTCACGTGCAAAAAGCCGATCGTGACGACGGCCTGCAGGACGACGATGAAGATGAGATAGAACTCCTGGGTCATAAAAGACAGCACTCCTGGAAAAGCAGGGCCGGACAAGCCCGGCCGAGGCAAAAGGCCCCCGCCTTTCGCGCCTGCCTGCGGTAAGGCGGCCGCACATTTTATCCCGAAACCGGAACAAGAGGGCGCCCGGTGCAAAAGGCCCGCGCCTGCCGGCCTGCGGGAAGGCTCATACATCCAAAGACCGGGACGAGAAAGACCCGCCGAGGAAAGCAGTCCCGCACGCCGGAAACAGAAGAAGGCACGCATCCCGCCGCGAAGGTCCGGCTTAGGGCATCGTCCCGCCGAAAGGCATTCAAAGCCGGCCCTTCCCGCTGCAGAGGCAAAAACTTACAGGCGGTCTCCGAGATAGGAGAGAAAGGCCCGTTTGACTTCCTCGTACTGGGCGCGGGAGATGGGGACGCGCTCCCCCCGGGAGAGCACGAATTCGTCCCGCCCGAGGGCCTGCACGAAGTTGAGATTGACGATGTAGCTCTTGTGACAGCGGATGAAGTTGAAGGGGAGCTTGGCCAGCACCTCCGAAAGCTTGGCGTAGCAGGTGAGGGCGCCCTCCTCCCCCACGATGGAGATCTGCCGCCGGAGGCTCTCGATGTAGCGGATCTCGGCGACGTTCAGGTTCAGGATGTTCCCCTCGGTCTTGAGCTGCAGGGTCTCCTTTTTGCCGGTGTTCAGCGACAGCAGGGCCCGGCTCAGGGCGTTCTGCATCTTTTCGGCCTTGATGGGCTTGACCAGAAAGTAGACGGCCTCGGAGTCGTAGACATCCTGCGAAAACTCGATGAAGCCGGTGCAGAAGATGATCTTGATGCGGGGATAGTCCCGGTTGAGGCGCTTGGCCAGCTCGATGCCGTTCTGCCCCTCCCCCAGGTCGATGTCCAAAATGGCGATGTCCAGCCGCCCCTTGACCTGCTCGGACAGATAGAGCATCAGGTCCAGCCCGCTGTGGAAGGAGGTCAGCACATACTCCTCCTTCAGGGTCTGCGCCACCAGCTTTTTGATGGCCTGCAAAGAAGTTTCGTCGTCGTCACACACCGCGATGCGAAGCATACTCTCTTTCTCCCTCTGCCGCCCGCTGCCCGTCCTGACTGTCCCTCTCCGGCGGATGTTTTCCCTTTTCCCCCTTCCGGCCGCCCGGAAGGGATGCCCGTTCTCTTCCCCGCCCTTCCTCCGCTTTTTGCCGGGAAAGGCCGGATTTCGGCGCCGATCCGGGCCCTTGCCCGAAAGCGCCGACTCTCTTTTTCCTGCTCCTGGTTTTTTCCCTCTCTTAGTTTGCCTCAAACGCCGGGAAACATGAGCCGGCGCCTCTTGCGGCCGGCTCAAACCGGGCCGTCTCCAAGGCCGCTCACCGCCCGGCCTCGCCGGCCTCCCAGAAGGCCGCGATCAGGGCGTTCATGACGTAAAATTTGTCCGGGCGGATGCGGACAAAGCCGGGCCCGGTCTCCAGAAAGCCGGCATAGCGGGCCAGCACCCCGGCGTAGCGGGCCGAAAAGTCCCCGAAGTCCGCCCCGTAGCGGCCGAGATCCACCCCCCGCGCCGTGCGCAGGGCCAGCATCAGGTACTCCCGCTCGGCCTCGGCCTCCGTCAGCCGTTCCTCCTCCTCGACCGCCAGGGGGTCGCGGAGGTAGCCGCTGAAGCTGCTGCCGTGAAAAAAGCGGCGGCGGCCGATCAGGGAGTGGGCGGAGGGCCCCAGCCCCAGATAGTCGGACAGATCCCAGTACCGTTTGTTGTGCCGGCACTCGAAGCCCGGCCGGGCGAAGTTGGAGACCTCGTAGCGGAAAAGCCCGGCCCCTTCCGCCAGCCGGCAGACCTCGTCGTAGCAGTCGGCGGCCAGATCGCCATCGACCGTGACGCCCTCGCGGGCCAGGGGCGTGCCCTCCTCCACGGTCAGGGCGTAGGCCGAAAGGTGGTCGATCCCCAGCCCCAGCGCCCACTCGGCGGACTGTCTGACCTCTTTTACCCCCTCGCCGGGCAGGCCCAGCATGAGGTCGGCCGAGAGGTTCCCGGCCCCAGCCGCCCGCAGCAGGCGGACGGCCTCCTCCCCCTCGGCGGCGGTGTGGATGCGGCCCAGCCGCCTCAAAGTGCCGTCGTGCGCGGTCTGCAGTCCCACCGAAAAGCGGTTGAAACCGGCCTTCAGGTATTGCTCCGCCCCCCGCGCGGTGATCGTGCCGGGGTTGCACTCCATGGAGATCTCGCAGTCCGGGGTCAGCTCGAACAGCGCCCTCAGCCGCCCCAGAAGGGCGCACAGCCTTTGGGGGTCCGCCGCCGAAGGAGTCCCGCCCCCGAAGTAGACCGTGTCCACCCGGCGGCCCGAAAAGGGGGAAGATAGGGCCTCGGCCTCCCGCTCCAGGGCCTCGAAAAAGGCCGCCTCCCGGGAAAAGTCTGTGCCGCTGGCAAAGTCGCAGTAGGTGCAGCGGGCCCGGCAGAAGGGGATATGCAGATAGATCCCCAGCGTGTTCATCAGGTGTCGATCTTCAGGATGGACATGAAGGCCTCGGAGGGGACTTCCACCGAGCCCAGCTTGCGCATCCGTTTTTTGCCCTCTTTCTGCTTTTCCAGCAGCTTTTTCTTGCGGGTGATGTCCCCGCCGTAGCACTTGGCCAGCACGTCCTTGCGCATGGCCTTGACGGTCTCGCGGGCGATGATCTTGCCCCCCACGGCGGCCTGGATGGGGATCTCGAACAGCTGCCGGGGAATGACCTCCTTCAGCTTTTCGGCGATGGTGCGGCCCCGGGCATAGGCCTTGTCCTTGTGGACGATGATGCTGAGGGCGTCGCAGATCTCGCCGTTGAGCATCATGTCCAGCTTGACCAGATCCGAACGCTGATAGCCTGCCAGCTCGTAGTCCATGCTGGCATAGCCCCGGGTGCGGGACTTCAGGCTGTCGAAAAAGTCGTAGATGATCTCGTTCAGGGGCATGCGGTAGTGCAGTTTGACCCGGCGGGCGTCCAGGTACTGCATGTCCAGGTATTCCCCCCTCTTTTCCTGACAGAGCTCCATGATGGGCCCCAGGTAGTCGGGCGGGGTGAAGACGTCCAGCAGGACCACAGGCTCCTCCATGAAGTCGATCTCGGAGGGGTTGGGCAGGTGGGAGGGGTTGTCCACCATCACCTCGGCGCCGTCGGTCCTGTGCACCCGGTAGGACACCGAGGGCGCGGTGGTGATGATCTCCAGGTCGAACTCCCGCTCGATGCGCTCCTGGATGATCTCCATGTGCAGAAGGCCCAGAAAGCCGCACCGGAAGCCGAAGCCCAGGGCGGTGGACACGTCGGGCTCGAAGGTCAGGGAGGCGTCGTTGAGGTTGAGCTTTTCCAGGGCGTCCTTCAGGTCGGGATAGCGGGCGCCGTCCACGGGATAGACCCCCGAAAAGACCATGGGCTGCACCTTTTTGTAGCCGGGCAGGGGGGTTGCCGTGGGGCGGAGGGCGTCGGTGACGGTGTCCCCCACGTGGGCGTCCTTGACCGTCTTGATGGAGGCCGCCAGATAGCCCACTTCCCCGGCCTTCAGCTCGGCGCAGGGCTGGGGCTTGGGGGAGAACACCCCCACTTCGGTGACCTCGAATTCCCTGCCGGTCACGAACATGCGGATCTTCATCCCGGCCTTCACTTTGCCCTCGTAGACCCGGATGAAGCAGATGGCCCCCTTGTAGTTGTCGTAGTAGGAGTCGAAGATCAGGGCCTTTAAGGGAGCCTCGACATCGGCCTCGGGGGCGGGGATCTTCTCCACGATGGCGGCCAGCACGTCGGGAATGTTGATCCCCTCCTTGGCGGAGATCAGAGGGGCGTCGTCGCAGGGCAGGCCGATGACCTCCTCGATCTCGGCCTTGACGGCCTCGGGATCGGCCGAGGGCAGATCGATCTTGTTGATGACGGGCAAAATTTCCAGGTTGTTGTCCAGGGCCAGATAGACGTTGGCCAGGGTCTGGGCCTCGATGCCCTGGGAGGCGTCCACCACCAGCACCGCCCCCTCGCAGGCGGCCAGCGAGCGCGAGACCTCGTAGGTAAAGTCCACGTGGCCGGGGGTGTCAATGAGGTTGAGCACGTATTCTTCCCCGTCGGTGTGGGTGTAGAACATGCGGACCGGGGTCAGCTTGATGGTGATGCCCCGCTCCCGCTCGATGTCCATGGAGTCCAGCAGCTGGTCCTCCATCTCCCGCTGGGAGACCTGACCGGTGCACTCCAGCAGGCGGTCGGCCAGGGTGGACTTGCCGTGATCGATGTGGGCGATGATGCAGAAATTTCGGATGTGCGGATTTTTTGGCATATTCTCTCCCGCCCGCCCCAAAAGGCAGGCCGCTGTTTCAAAGCTATTATACCACAAAACCCGGTCCGTTGAAAAACAAAATAAGAAATGTTCCCCAAACATTTGCGTTTTTCCGGGGATTTCGCTATAATAGAAGCAGTGATACCGTCCCCGCCCGGGGCGGAGAAAGGAGGTATATTCTATGAAATCAGTCACCATCAGCCTGAAGATGGCGGAGCACGTCAAGGAATTCGTCAGCATCGTGGCCAAGTATCCCTACGACATCGACCTGCGCAGCGGCAGATTTGTGGTGGACGCCAAGTCCATTCTGGGCATTTTCAGCCTGGACCTGTCCAAGCCCATCATTCTGGAAGCGCACTCCGACGACTGCGACGCCCTGCTCAAGGACCTCAAGCCGTTTATGGCGTGATAGAACCCGGCCAGACGCGAAATTCCGCACAGCGGAATTTCGTCCGGACTTGAAAGACAAACCGCTGTTCGCTTTCCCTTTTGGAAAGCTCGGCAGCGGTTTTTCTCTCTCAAAAACGCGATGCGTTTTTGATTCACTCTTTTCCGCCGTGGCTTTGCTCACCGCAAAGCCACGATTGTGCAAAAGTCCGGCGCAGGTCCGGACTTTTGCGAAAACATATTTTACTTCCGACCAAACGCGATTTTGCCTGCGGCAAAATCGGTCGGACTTGAAAGACAAACCGCTGTTCGCTTTCCCTTTTGGAAAGCTCGGCAGCGGTTTTTCTCTCTCAAAAACGCGATGCGTTTTTGATTCACTCTTTTCCGCCGTGGCTTTGCTCACCGCAAAGCCACGATTGTGCAAAAGTCCGGCGCAGGTCCGGACTTTTGCGAAAACAGACTGAAAGCCTGTGCGTGAGCGGTATTTTGCAAAGTAAAAGCAACTCGGAACGGGCGTATAGAGAGGTGCCGGTGGCACCTTCGGAGGCCGAATTTTTCTTGGCCTCCGATTTTTTATGCGGCTATGCGCGGTTTTTCCCTCGCTGAAAGCACGTGCAGGGGAATAAAGTTTGATTTAGCACTTGTTTCAGTGTGGGCGTGCAAAAAGGTGCCGGTGGCACCCCGTTTTTTTGTTCCGCTCTGCAACGTTTTTCCCCTCTCAAAAGGCGTACCTTGTGAGAGGGAAAGCCGCGGGTTTTAATCGTACTGCTTTCAATGTGTTTCTGTCCATAACGTGCCACCTTGTGGCACATATCGAGCGGCACGAAGGGCCGCATATCGAATGGCCGTCAGGCCATATATCGAGTGCCGCTTTGCGGCACATATCGACATAAACTTATCGCAGGAACAAACAATCAATATTCCCGCTCAGTCGGAGTGGGCGTTCTCGCCCGGTGCCGCCGGCACCTGGGCGTGCCTTCCCGGCGGCGATGCCGCCCCGACTGGTCATAGCAGGCGGTCCAGGGCCGCGGAGACGGTTTCCGGCCGCTTAGGGTCCACGATGGCCTGCGAGCGGCCGCCCTCCGGTCCGGAGCCGAAAACCGTCAGTCTGTTGCCCCGGAGGGCGACGATCTGGCGGCCGAGCGGGGAAATGTAGAGAAATCCCTCGTCGGTGTAGTGGGGCAGGCCGTCGATCCGCACCCCGAGCCGCGCAAAGGCCCGGCGGACGGCCTCGTCCACCCCCCGGTACTCGGCATAGGAAATGCTCCGGCCGCGGGGAAGCTTTTTAAAAAAGAACAGGCTGGGCGCCTCGCTGTCGTAGTTCACCGGGCAAAAGTTCCAGGTCACAAAGAGATCTTCGGCCCTCCGGACCGGGCCGTAGAAGGGGTGCACCAGGCAGGGCTCCCCCCAGCGGGCGGTCAGGCGGGAGGCCACCTCGGAAAAGAGGGCCTCGGTGGGTTCGGCCAGGATCCGGATCTCCCGGGCCACAGGCCGGGAAAAGATGCCGTACGGGCGATGGGCCGAAGCCTGCCAGCGCAGCCCCTCCAGCAGGTCGGGAAGGGCGTCTTCCAATTTTTTAAAGGTTTGTAAGTGCGACATAAAACTTACCTCAGGGATCATCCATTTATTTTTTTCCGTTTCCCTGAAACGGACATACAGAAAGGAGCCTGTAGCGCCCGTAACAAGAAAAGGTGTAAAAGCGTGACCGTTCTCGCTCTATCTTTCAGTCGATATGTTTGCCTTTGGCAAACTCGATATGTTCCCTTCGGGAACCCGATATTTGCCCGCTTTGCGGGCAATCGATATGAATGGCCTAGCTTCTTGTCTTTTCCCTCTGTTTTGTCCCACCATA
>CALVJY010000038.1 GCA_944332455.1 uncultured Clostridia bacterium | reverse complement strand
GGTGACCAAGCTCTCAAACGGGAAGTATCGCAACGAAGGCGAATTGTTCTCCGAGCCTATCTCCGAGGAGAACGTCAGACTCATGGGTGAGATGATCGCCTTGCAGGCTTTGCGAACGGTAAAGAAGTATGATGTGAAAGTGGCAGATAAACTGTATATCGGCCTCATCAAAGACCTGCACCACATGGGCGAGATAAACTATATCGTCTCGGACGGATATGACGTAGCCCAGACGGCTATATGCTTCCTTTGGCAATTTCAAGGCAGAAAGGTATCGGAAATCTGTGGCAAAGACCGCAGAGGGAAGGAGATCACCATAAAACTTGCCTGCTATCGCGAAGCAGGACGGTATATTGACAGCTTGCGCAACAGACCGGACAGACACGGTACAATCGAATACATAGATTTCGACGACTACAAGGCCCTTCCGGAAGATCCCAACGATTGCTTTGAAAACGAACAGACCGATTACACGAAATACGATATGCTTGTAAAAGCATTGCAGTTATCCGCATTGGAACTTGCTATCCTAAACTGTTACATGAACGGGATGAAGCAGGCCGAAGTCTGTGCCGAACTCGGCATCGGCAGAGGGACCATCAACCACCGAAAAGCGAGCATCCGTCAAAGGTATGACGCCTGTTTTGGAAACCTTTAATATGTCCGCTTCATTCCGGATAGACTTGAAGGCAGCTGCCTATGCGGAACTGCCTTTGTTTATATACTCATAGCATCTGTACCTATCTTCGCCCAAAAGATCTGTTTTGTACATAATTTCCAGAAAAATTTTTAATGATAAAAATGAATGCCGCGCATTTTATAATTCATCAGAATTTCATTTACCAATAAAATTATTATATTGTTTTTAGCAGAAAAGTCTTTGTGCAGTGACTTGATTTTAACAATTCCCGTGGCTATTAAGTGGAGGGACTTTTTTCTAAAACCAGAAAATACTCCCTCCGGTCGCGGTGGAAAACGATAAGAAAATTTCCGTAAAGGTGCAAGATCCCTTGCGAGTTTCTGGTTTATGCTGTGACAGAGCAAGGGGAAAGTAATAGATCTGTCGCAAGACAGAAGAATAAAATCCAGGAGGTAAGAATGAACACAGTACAAAAAGCCTTTTACAGAGGCGAGGATCACGAGAATTGTTAGCTCTTTTCCCCGTCCATCAGCAAACGAAGATCTGTGGGCAGGCAGACCTATTACGTCCGCAGATATTTCCATGGCGGCAAGGATTTTGAGAAAACGATGAAATCCATCGCCATACAACGCACCGCCGAGAACATGAGGTAAACATATGAAACAGAAACACTATATCGCGGGATTGTATTACAGACTTTCCCAAGAGGACGAACGCCAGGGCGAATCGGTATCCATTGACAACCAAAGGACAATGCTCCGCAAATATGCCGAGGAACACGGTTTCGAGATCCATGACGAATACATAGACGACGGCGTTTCAGGTACTACTTTTCAACGTCCCGAAGTGCAAAGATTGTTGGACGACGCGAAAACGGGTGTCATCAATACCATCATCGTGAAAGACCTTTCGAGGTTTGGCAGAAACTATATCGAGGTCGGGCAGTACGTTGACTATGTATTTCCGGCGTTCGGTATTCGGTTTATTGCCGTACAGGATAACGTGGATACGGAAAACCGTGACAGCGGCGCAATGGAAATGATGCCGATCATGAACGTTTTTAACGAGTGGCATGCGGCCAATACCAGCAAGAAGATACGAGCGGTATTAAAGACGAATGCACGAGAGGGGAAATACCACGTGAGGAAAGCGCCTTACGGATATGTGAAAAGCGATACCGAAAAGAAAACGCCCATCGTGGATGAGGAAGCGGCCGCAATCGTGAAAAGGATATTCGAAATGCGTGCGAGCGGTTTAAGCCCGCATAAGATAGCGGATATTCTGAATGCCGAAGGGGTATTGAATCCAAGCAGATATTGTTTGGAGAGGTACGGAGTCGTGGGTCGCAGAGAAAATGTGGGATTATGGTCGTTTTGTGGGGTGAACAGTATCTTACAAAATCCTACCTATCTGGGACATATGGTGCAGCAGCGCGACGGTACGGTTTCCTATAAGAACCACAAACGCTATATAAAAGATGAAAGTGAGTGGGTTGTAGTTCACAATACACACGAAGCGATCATAACGCAAGAGCTTTGGGATAAGGTTCGGGGAGTGGAGAAATCCGTAGCGCAGGGCAGGAAAACAAAGCGTGGGTATACACATCCATTATCTGGATTCCTGTTTTGCGCTGATTGCGGCGGAAAGATGAAGATGAATTACATCAGCCGCAGCGGCAAAGTATATTTGAATTTTAACTGCGGCAATCATGTGCGTTTAGGAAAATCGTATTGCTTTTCGCATTTTATGCAGGCGAAGGATATCGAGACGATCATTCTCGACGACATACGGACAATGGCGCAAAGAATTGTTCTCGACGAAAAGCCTATCCGCGAGGAATTTATCCGGCACAATACGGAAGTACAGGAAAAAGCCATAAAGACCACTAAGAGGGAATTGCAGATCAAACGTAAGCGCACGGAGGAATTATCCCGCCTGATGCAGATCGCATACGAAGACAGGCTGAAAGGCAAAATGCCGGAAGATATTTGCCTGAGCTTTATTCAAAGATATTCCGAGGAGCAGAAAAAACTTGAAGCTGAAATTGAGGGCCTGGAAGAACGCCTGACCGAAACGGAAAATACGATACAGAGCGCTGATGAACACCTTGAAACGCCGGAACTTACCCGCGAAATGTGCTATGAACTGATAGACCGTATTATCATCGGCGGGCATCCGAAACATACGGGCAGAGAACGTGAGATTGATATTATCTATAAAGTCGACATCGCTTCCGTTCTGCACTATAAGCTCAATAATCCTAATACATAACGATAAAGCGTATGGGTTGTCTAACTCATACGCTTTACTTGTGGCATTACATCCCTTTTGCTGATAGTGTCCATAAAGATAGGTTACAACCCTGGCCTGCGTGTTTTCCAATCTGGTGCTGATGCTACCGGTCAGTCTGCTCTACCTGCTGACGGGGGACCTGCTGGCCGGGGAGATCCCAAAGCCCCATCTGTGGATCCTGATCGCCGGCGTCTTCGTGGTCCTGGGGCTGATCTATCTGACCGCCTTTTTCCAGTACAGAGCCACCTTTTTCGCCACCTACAAGGAGAGCGCGGTCCGGCGGGTGACCCTGGCCGAAAAGCTGCGCAAGCTGCCCCTCTCCTTTTTCGGGAAGAAAGACCTTTCCGATCTGACCAGCACCCTGATGGCCGACTGCGCCGCGCTGGAGAGCGCCTTTTCACACTGGGTCCCGGAGTTTTTCGGGGCCATGATCTCCACCGTGCTGGTCGCGGTCGGCATGCTGTTCTTCGACTGGAGGCTGGCGCTGGCCGCCCTCTGGGTGCTGCCCGTGGCCCTGGCCATCGTGGGCTTTTCCAAGCGGGTGCAGAATGCCTTTTCCCGCCGGCAGTCGGAGGCAAAAATGGCTCTGGCCGATGGCATCCAGGAGTGCCTGGAGACCGCCCGGGATCTGAGGGCCAACAACGCCGAGGGGGCCTACCTGAAGGGCCTGGACCGCAAGATCAGGGCGGTGGAGACCCGGGCCGTCCGGAGCGAGCTGGGCATGGCCGTCTTCGTGGTCAGCGCAGGCCTGCTCCTGAAGCTGGGCATCGCCACCGTGGCGCTGGCGGGCAGCATCCTGCTGGTGCAGGGGACCCTGGAAGTGCTTCCCTTTTTCCTCTATCTGATGGCGGTCTCCCGGCTGTACGACCCCATGAACGCCAGTCTCCAGAATCTGGCCGCCATCCTCTCCACCCAGATCAACGTGGACCGAATGCGGGAGATCGAGGAGTGCCCCGTCCAGCAGGGCAGCACGGCGTTTTCGCCCAAGGGCTATGACATCTGTTTCGACCGGGTGGGATTTTCCTACGGCGGGGGAGAGACCGTGCTGAAGGAGGTCTCGTTCACCGCCCGACAGGGCCAGGTGACCGCCCTCATCGGCCCCTCGGGCGGGGGAAAGTCCACCGCCGCCCGGCTGGCCGCCCGCTTCTGGGACGTCGACCGCGGCAAAATTACCCTGGGCGGTCAGGACGTCTCCGGAGTGGATCCCGAGACCCTGCTCTCGGCCTACTCCATCGTCTTCCAGGACGTCACCCTGTTCAACAACACCGTGATGGAGAACATCCGCATCGGCCGGCAGGGCGCCACCGACGAGGAGGTCCTGGAGGCCGCCCGGGAGGCCCGCTGCGATGAGTTCGTCCGGAAGCTCCCGCAGGGCTACGATACCATGATCGGCGAGAACGGCTCCGCCCTCTCCGGCGGGGAGCGCCAGCGCATCTCCATCGCCCGCGCCCTCCTGAAGGACGCCCCAGTCATCCTGCTGGACGAGGCCACGGCCTCGCTGGACGCCGAAAACGAGACCCAGATCCAGGAGGCCATCTCCCGGCTGGTCCGCAACAAGACCGTGCTGATCATCGCTCACCGCCTGCGGACGGTGGAGGGCGCCGACCGGCTGATCTTTCTGAAGGACGGCCGGGTGGCCGAGCAGGGGACCCCTGCCGAGCTGAAGGAAAAGGGAGGATATTACGCCCGGATGCTGGCCCTGCAAAAGCAGAGCCGCTCCTGGCAGCTCGGAAAGGACGAAGCCTGAGGAAAAGGCTAGGGGCGGAACCCGAACGGGCGGAAACAAAGCTTTACGGCGCAAAAGGAGCCGCCCCGAAAAGGGCGGCTCCTGCCGTTGTCGCAAATGGTTTTGGCTTTGTAACTTTCCGGGAAGCGCTGAGGGGCATTCTTTCCGGTATCAGGATGCCGCGGAATGGAAGGCCGCGTTGTGGCCGAACACAAACCTCTCGGTGTTTTTTAACCGACGGCGGTGGATTGGCGATTATTGTGCAAGCCGCCGGCGGCGCGGACGGCGGCTCCGGCTTGGAAAGGAGCCGGCGCGGGGGAGAATCGTCCGATCTCCGCTCACATCGCCGGTCCGTTGACCGGGGCGGCATAGACCCGGGCGGCCAGCTCCTGATTGAGGGCGTAAAGGCCCTTGGCGTCATGCCCGAACAGCTCCATCTTTTTGATCAGGTCGTCGGCGTTCTTTTCCTCCTCGCCCTGCTCCTTGATGAACCAGTCCAGAAACTGCATGGTCTTGAAGTCTTTCAGGGCAAAGGCCTGGGCATAGATCTCGTTGATGGAGGCGGTGACAAAGCGTTCGTGTTCCAGCCCGGCCTTCAGAGGGGCCGTGTTGTCGGCAAAGCTCTTGTCGGGGCCGGCAATGGCCTGAAAGACCACTTTGTCGCCGTTGTCCAGCAGATAGCGGCGCATCATCATGGCGTGGTCGCGCTCCTCCTGCGCCTGCACCTGGTACCAGTTGGCAAAGCCGTCCAGGCCGGCGTCGGCATAGTAGTTGGCGAAATCCAGGTAAAGATAGGCCGAGTAAAATTCCTTGTTGACCTGCTCGTTCAGCAGGTCTGCGATCTTGCTGTTCAGCATGACGGGACCTCCGGTTTTTTTCTATATTATAGCCCCTTTCGGGGAGAAAAATCAACTGATTCCCCGAAAGTTTTCCAAATTTTCGGGGGAAGGGAGAAAAAAGTTGACTTTGACGGCCGGCGACCTTATAATAGGAGCAGAAGTTCTGCCGGCGCAAGGGCGGAATTTTGAAAAATCTGATCGGAGAAGCGTCCGGAACCGATCCGGCAAGGACCGGTTCCGGGCAGGAAAGGAGGCGGATCATGACCCAATTCACCCTGGAAGTGCAGGGCATGCACTGCGGCATGTGCGAATCCCGCGTCAACGAGGCCGTCCGCAAGGCGGCGCCCGTTCACAAAGTGACCTCGTCCGCGGCCAAAGGACAGACCGTCATCGTGGCGGAGGACGGGACCGATCCCGAAGTGTTCCGGACCGCCATCGAGCAGGCCGGCTACACCGTGGGCAAAACAGAGCAGCAGTCGTACGAAAAAAAGGGACTGTTTTCCTTTTTGAAAAAGTAAGAGGGGCTCCCTCAGACAAGAGAGGTTTTGATGAGAACCAAAGAATCCGAGGAAATGTACCTGGAGACCATTCTGCTTTTGCAGAGAAGAAAGCCCGAGGTCCGCTCGGTGGACGTGGTGGAGGAACTTGGCTTTGCCAAGTCCAGCGTCTCCTTTGCCGTCCACCTGCTGGAAAAGCGGGGGTATCTGACCATGAACGAGATCGGCGTCATCCGGCTGACCGAGGAGGGCCGGGCCAAGGCGGAGAGCATCTACGAGCGGCATCGGGTCATCACGGAGCTCTTTACCCGTCTCGGCGCGGATGAGAAACTGGCCGAACAGGACGCCTGCCGCATCGAACACGTGATCTCGCCCGAGATGTTCGAGCTGATCAAAAAGTTCGTGGGGGAAGACCCGTCGGCGAAGAACTGACCGGAGCAAAAACAGCTTTTGCAGAGAAGAAAGCCCGAGGTCCGTGCGGTGGACGCGGCGGAGGAACCGGGCTTTGCCAAGTCCGGAATTTTATTTAACAAAAACGCGCAGGGAGCCGGGTCCAGGTCCTCTGCGCTGATTTTTTGGCCGTTTGCCGGGCGGGCCGCAGACCGGCCCCGAAGCCCGGGGAAAAGGGTCGTGGGCGGAATGCCGGATAGACGTCCGAAGGAAGGGGAAAGCCTGATCGGCGTTCACAGAACAGCACGGAAGCGGAACCTCGCTCCCGTGCTGTTCTGAAATTGACCTCGGACTTTTGGACAATTAAAAGAAGGGGCATCACAGAACAAGCGGGTTTCAGGAGGAGACGATGCCTTCACGCTTTCGGGACGGCCTACAAAGTGGAGACTCCCCGAAAATCCCGGTTTCAGCGGCTCCGGCTGTCCGCCCCTTCCAGATTCCGGAGCATGATCCGCAGATGGGCGGCGTTCTCCGCCTCGGACAGGGTAGGGTCAGAGGTGAAGCGCTCGCAGGGGAGGGAAGAACATCCCCCGCAGTGCGGCCGTCCCGAGCGGGCGCAGCAATCGTAGACGGCGCAGACCTCCTGCCCCGTAAAGGCCAGCCACCAGGGCTTTCCGCCGATCTTCCGGCAGCCGGCGCAGTCCGAGGGGAAGCGCCCGCACTCGGCACAGATCGCGCCGCAGGGCGAGGGGGTTGCAAATTCGTCCTTCCAATACCACCATTTGCACTTTTCGGGATCGGGCCGGTCGGTGTTGACGAAGTAGGACACGGCCCGGTAAAGGTAAAGCTGGCAGCGGTCCAGCTGAAAGCCGCGCAGCGCGCATTCCTTGGCATAGAGTTCCTCAGCGCTCTTTCCCTTCAGATCCTCGGCAGAGGCGTACCCCATGGCCAGCAGGTCCCGCTCGGTGGCCGGCCCCACATTGGGAATCTTGCGAAGTTCGCTCATCTTTTGATCTCCTTTTACGGTTCTCCCGGCCTTGACCGGGGCGGATAAAGCGTGTCGTTTTTCAGCAAGCAAAACAAAGGCTCCCCATGTCACGGATCAGAGCATGGCAGGAGCGTGCCCCGCGCCTTGGCAGCCCAGGTCTTTGATGCCCGGAAGGACTTACAGATCGGTCTTCAAAAACCGCCGGACGCTCAGCAGGCAGGCGAGCGCGGACAACCCGGCGTAAAGGACCAGGCCGGCAGCCATCGCGATCAGCTTGGCCCCCGTGTGCTCGGCGTTGGAGCCGTTCAGGGTGACCGAAAAGAGGGGAAGGGTCCAGCGCAGGGCGATCAGCAGGCCGATGAGCAGAAACAGCACGGCCGCGGCGGCCGCAAAGGGCCCGCCCACCCTGTCGGGGCGGCGGAAGTAGCGGGGAAAGAACAGAAGGTTGAACGCCCCCAAAAGCAGGGCGCCGCTGCCTACCAGGGCCCAATTGGCGGACAACCCCGCCTCGTTGATCAGGAGCTCGGCGGGCAGCAGGGCCGCCTTCAGCGCCCCCAACGCCCCGACCAGCGCCAAAAGAAGGATCTGAAAGCCCATGGTCACGGCCATCCTCGCCAGGGGGATCGCCCCCTTCGGCGCGGGCAGGGCGGCGGTAAAGGCCAGATCGCCGTTTTCCCGCACGGTCAGACAGGTGAAAAAGACGGACAGCCCCGAAAAGAAGAAGATCACCTCGTAGGGATAGTTGGGCACGAACACCAGCGCGGCGAAGGAGAGGAAGATCAGGCTGGTGGGATGCAGACAGAGGGAAAGTTCCTTCAAAATAAGTTGTTTCATGAGATCTCCCGGTCGTGCTGAGAGCAAAAAAACGCGTTGCGCAGGGGGTTACAGCCCGTTCTCCTGTTCCCGCTCGAGGTGGATCATGAGCGCGTCGAGGGAGGGCTCGAAGACGGGAAAGGGAGGGGGATCGGCAAGGTTTTCCCGCAGCAGAAGCCCCTCAAAGCCCTCCCTGACCGGCTTGACGCCGATGGCGGAGCAGGCCGCGGCCCGTTCGGGCGAGGGGAATCGGGCCAGCCAATAGCGGGACTGCCAGACCTTCAGTGGGCAGTCGGCCAGAAGTTTGCCCCGGAAAAGGTACAAAATGTCGTCGGCGATCCGCTCGAGATCGGAAGTGATGTGGGTGGAAAACAGCACGGTGATCCCCTCGCGGCGCACCAGGTCGAGGACGATGTCGCAGAACTCCTCCCGGGAGAGGGGATCCAGTCCGCTGGTCGGCTCGTCCATGATCAGCAGTTTTGCCCCCTGCGAAAGGGCCAGCGCCAGCGCAAATTTGACCTTCATGCCCTCCGAAAGCTCCCGCACCTTTTTGCCTTCGTCCAGGCCGAACCGGGAAAGACAGGCCGCGTATTTGGCCGGGTCCCACCTGGGATAGAAGCGGGCATAGGCCCTGCGCACGGCGGCAAGGGGCTTTAACGGGTAAAAGCGGAAGCCCCCGCCCACGTAGCCGATCATCTGCTTGACCTCGCGCTCGCGCAGGGCGATCTCCTGTCCGAACACGGAAACCTCTCCCCGGGCGGAGATGAAGCGCAGGATCCCCTTGATGGCGGTGCTTTTGCCCGCCCCGTTTCGGCCAATCAGACCGGCAATGCGCCCCCGCCCGACCTCGAAGGAGAGATCGTCCAGGGTAAAGCCGGGGTAAGACTTGCCCAGGCGCCGGACCGAGAGGGCGGGGGGCTCGTCCGCCAGGTCCGGTCTGTCCTCGCGCAAAGCCCTCACTTGTCCGGATCCTCCCGGACCGTCTGCACGGCCTGCCAGAAGCTCTCGGCATAGGAAAAGGGCTGCAGAGCGATGCCCTGTCCCTTGTCGGCCATCAGGATCAGGGCGTCGCCGGGTTTTAGACCGAACAGGTCGCGGGCCTCCTTGGGGATGACGATCTGCCCCTTTGGACCCAGCTTGACGGTGGCCAGAAATTTTCCCTCGGGAAAGTCGGACATAGAATACCTCCTTGGCTTTAAGACGCCCCCTCAAAGCCCCTTGGCCTTGTGCGCCGGGAACTTGGGCGATACGTCTTAAAAGTAAAACTTTTCTTACTTTACATATTTATTATACTTTTTTTGGGAAGAGAATGTCAAGCGTTTGATCATGGGGAAAGCGGAAGATTTGAAAAAGGAGAAGCTTATGAAAACATGGAAGGAAGTGCTTCAACTGAACATCCGGGCTTTTTTTGAATACGTCCGGGGGATCTCCTACGGCTACCGGGACGCCGAGGGCAAGATCCATCATCTGGAGGTCTCGGAGGACTACCGGAAGGAGAGGGGGAACTCGGTCTATGCCTTTTCCTCCCCGGAGCAGGTGGTTGCCCAGAACTGCGCCTGGTGCTGGGACGTCGCCGAACTGATCCGCTGCTGGTGCGAATTTCATGACCTGCCCTGCAAGAGCGTCTTCATGGAATACCTCTCGCCCGAACTCCATCAGACCCACGTCCAGGTCTTTGTCCGCTTTGAGGGCAGGTGGTACGAGGCTCCGGACAACACCTCGCCGGTCCCCTTCGGCAGCCGGGGCTTTGAAAGGGCAGAGGACTGCATCGCCGATTTTGTGTCCGCCTTTACTGCTTATCTGAAAGGCACTCTGAAGCAGGCCTACGACGAAAAAAAGCTGACGGTCAAAGAATTTCACTGCCGCATCCCGGCGGGGATCTCCGACGAGGCCTACCTGGAACTGCTCCGCGGCAGCGACTGAAAGGGAGGTTTTTCGGCGGCGGCAAAACAAAAAAGACGGCGCAGGAACGCGTCGTCTATTTGCTTAAAACGAAAAGCTTTTGATTCAGATAAAAAACTCATGAGGATGACGCGCGCTGCGGCGTCCCGTTGCTTCAAGAGAAATCATCCTTACTCCCTGCCGTTCCAGCAGTAGGTGCACAGTTTGCAGGGGGGCAGGCCGGTGGAGGCCATCATGTCGTCCAGGCGGTGGTACTTCAAGGTGGTGAACTTCAGCTGCCTGCGGATCTCCTCGACCATGGCGGCGTACTCGGGGGTGTCGGGGTCGGCGTAAAGGTGCAGCTTTTCATCCGCCTTGTCGCCCTCCAGCTGGGCGATGATGCGGCGGGAGATCAGATCCATGTGCGAGGTGGAGCGGGAGAAGTTCAGGTACTTGCAGCCGTACATGATGGGGGGACAGGCCAGCCGGATGTGCACCTCTTTGGCCCCGCTGCGGTACAGAAATTCGGTGGTCTCCCGCAGCTGGGTCCCCCGGACGATGGAGTCGTCGATCAGCACCAGCTTTTTGTCCCGGATGAGGTCGCCCACGGGGATCAGCTTCATGTGGGCGATCAGGTTGCGCTGGCTCTGCTTCTGGGGCATGAAGGAGCGGGGCCAGGTGGGGGTGTACTTGATGAAGGGGCGGGAGAAGGGGATCCCGGAGCGGTTGGCATAGCCTATGGCGTGCGCGGTGCCCGAATCGGGAACGCCGGCCACGCTGTCGGCCTCCACGCTGTCCCGGGCGGCCAGCATGTCCCCGCAGATGTAGCGCATCTTTTCCACGTTCATGCCCTCGTAGGTGGAGGAGGGGTAGCCGTAGTACACCCACAGAAAGGAGCAGATCTTCATCTCTTCCCCGGGCGGGCAGACCACCTGCACCGAATCGGGGGTCAAAAAGTCGATCTCGCCGGGGCCCAGCTCCTTGCAGGCGTCGTAGCCCAGATTCAGGTAGGCAAAGGACTCGGAGGAGGCGCAGCAGGCCCCCTTCTTCTTGCCGATGACTAAAGGAGTGCGGCCCAGGCGGTCCCGGGCGGCGTACAGCCCCTCGGGGGTCAGGATCAGCAGGGTCAGCGAGCCGTCGATCACGCTCTGGGCGTAGCGGATGCCCTCCGGAATGGAGTCCTTGCTGTTGATGAGGGCGGCGGCCAGCTCGGTGGGGTTGATGATGCCGTCGCTCATCTCCAGAAAGTGGGTGGTGCCGGCGGCATAGGCCTTCTGCACCAGCTCGTCGGCGTTGTTGATCCGGCCCACCGTGGTGATGGCAAAGTTCCCCAGGTGCGAGCGCACGATCAGGGGCTGAGGTTCGTTGTCCGAGATGCAGCCGATGCCGGACAGCCCCTTCATCTCCTCCACGTCCCGCTCGAACTTGGTGCGGAAGGGAGAGTTTTCGATGTTGTGGATGGCCCGCTTGAAGCCGTTTCCGGTGCAGACGGCCATGCCGCCCCGCTTGGTGCCGAGGTGCGAGTGGTAGTCCGTTCCGAAAAAGAGATCGAACACGCAGTCGCTCTTGGATACTACGCCGAATAATCCGCTCATGAAAGTTCCTCTTCTATGGTAAATTTTTTGAAAACGATAAAAGGCCGCCCCTTTGTCCGATGGCTCCGGCCGGGAAGGTGTTCGCAGACAAGGGTCCCGCGTTCCCGATGATCCGGTCTCTTGCCGACTCTGCCTCTGTCAGACGGCGTTCCGCCGGGGACGGGGCAAAATTCCGGCTGACGTGAAGTTTTTCGATCGGCCTTTTGCCTGGGCGGGCCGGCGATCGGTCAGCGCAGCAGGGCTTTGACGATCTCGGCGGCGGCCAAAAGACCGGCTGAGGCCGGGACAAAGATCATGCTCCCGGGGACGGCCCGGCGCTCGCCCTCCGGCCGGGTGGGGGCGACGGGGGGCTCGGGGGAAAAGATCACCCGGCAGTGCCCGATCCCCCGCTTTTTCAGTTCCCGCCGCATCACGCGGGCCAGCGGGCAGCCCGAAGTGTTGGCGATGTCATCCGCCCGCAGCAGGGAGGGATCCAGCTTGTTGGCCGTGCCCATGCAGCTGAGGACGGGCACGCCGGCGGCCGTGCAGCGGCCGATCAGCTCCAGCTTGGCGGCCACGGTGTCCACGGCGTCCAAAACATGGGAAAACCCGGACAGGTCGATCCGGTCCGCGTTCTCGGGCAGGTAGCGCAGGGAGAGGACCTCCACCCGGCAGTCCGGGGAGATGTCCGCGATGCGCGCCGAAAAGAGCTCGGTCTTGGGACGGCCCAGGGTGCTGTGCAGGGCGATGATCTGACGGTTGAGGTTGGAGGGGGAGACCGCGTCGAAGTCGACCAGGGTCAGGCTGCCCACGCCGGAGCGGGCCAGCGCTTCGGCCGCAAAGCCGCCCACGCCGCCCAGCCCGAACACGGCCACCCGCGAAGCCCTCAGTTTTTCCAGGCCCTCCCGGCCGATCAGCTGTTCGGTGCGGGCAAAGGCCCCCAGACGTTCTTCCATACTTCTATTTTACCACAAATTCTTCCCGAATGCAAGGGAAAGACCGCCGCCTTCCGGCTCTCCGCTCCGGCACGACTGCGGCGGAGGGCCGGGCCCATAGGTTCCGCAGGCTCAGCCCTCGCCGGTCAGGCGGACGACGGTCGGCACGTGGCCGAGGGCGGGCAGCACCTTTTGCAGCAGATCGGCCGTCCTCAGCTTCAGGGAGGCGGTGTTTTTGCAGGGGTGGCAGCCCACCCATTCCGCGGCCAGCACCTCCTCGTCGATGACCAGCCGCACCCGCTTTTCCCGGTCGAACAGCAGGCCCAGCACGCTGACCGAGCCGGGGGAGAGATTTAAAAATTCCCGCATGTGCCCCTCGTCCGCGAAGGAGAGCCGGGAGACCCCCAGCGCCCTGGAGAGTTCCTTGGTCAGAAATTTTTTGCCGCCCGGCATCATCACCAGGTAAAAGTCGGTCATCTGCCGGTTGCACAGAAACAGATTTTTGCACACGGAGGCGCCCAGCGCCCCGTCCACCGCCCGGCAGGCCTCCATGTCCGCGCAGGGAGGGTGGGCGACGGTGAAGTAGGGGACGCCGAGTTTGTCCAGAAAGTCAAAGCAGGCCAGCTCGACTGCCGACAGCCCCTCGACCGGGGGCCTTCCTTCGTGCAGGGTCATGATCGTTCGCTCCGTATGTTTTTTCAAGGCCGCCCGCCGGGCCCCTTCGTCCGCTTCGGCGGCGAGAGAGGGAGAGGTCCGTCTGATGTTCCGAATGCCCGGCCCGCCCGCACTCAAAAGAACGGCCTGTCCGTTCCGGGCGGGCTGTCCCGAACGCATGGCTCGTCCGTTCCGGACGGGCTGTCCCGAACGCATGGCTCGTCCGTTCCGGGCGGGATGTCCCGAACGCCTGGCTCGTCCGTCTCGGTCAAGATGTTCCGAATGTCTGGCCCGTCTGTACCGGACGGATGTCCCGAATGCCCGGCCCATCCGTTTCGGCCGGATGTCCCGGACGTCCGGCCCGCCCGCGGCGGGGGCGGCGGAAAGAAAAAAAGACACCCTCTCCCCGGAGGGAAGGATGTCCTTGCTTGGTCTGGGTGAGAAGACTTGAACTTCCGGCCTCATGAACCCCATTCATGCGCGCTACCAAACTGCGCCACACCCAGGCAAAATGCCGCTGCCTCATTGCCAGCCTTACTATTATAGTAAATTCTCAAAAAAAAAGCAATTGTTTTGAGGGGACATTGCGAAAAAATTTCTCGGAGCGCGCAAGAAGGGGGAAAAGAGGCCCGAAAGTCAGGGGGAAGCCCCTTTGTCTGGCATCCGGGAGGCTGCTCTTTCGGCTTCGAACACGCTTTCCCCAAGTCCGCTCTTTTGAAGGCAAGCGCGCTCTTTTCCCCCAGGTCCGCTTTTGGGCAGGTGTTTTCTTTTCCGGATGATCCGTTTTTGTCGGGTATTCGCTTCTCCGGAAAGTCTGCCTTTTGGGCGGCGGGTTCATATAACGAGTCGGTCCGTCCGGGCCGACGCAGACGGAACAAGGCGGTCGAAGGAGGGAAGAAGGGGCCTCCTTTGATTGCCAAAAACCGAATAATCTGATATACTATTAAAGAACAATTTTAACTGGAAGTACGCGCGCGAGAGGACGTGCGCGGAACAGAGAGAGGAAACCAAGGACAATGCCGCCGGGGCCCGAAAAGGAAGGGAGGGGTTCCCGGCCGAATCTTAAGGCATAAAGGAAGGAGTACGAATGGCGGCAAAAGCGAAATTTGAATTGGAGTGCATCGTATCCGGGGCGGCGAGCTACGCCATGTATCGCTCGCGGGTGCCCTTTGTCAAGCGGCTCTATGTGACCAACCAGTCCTTTTCGGAGGTCACCGACTGCAGGCTGGTGTTCCGGTCCGAGCCCGAATTTCTGATCCAGGGCTTCGTCAAGGTGGCCGCCCTGCCCATCAAGAGCACGGTGGAGGTCGACCCCGGGGATATCACCCTGTCCCCCTATTTTCTGAGCGGAGTGGGCGAGGTCCAGAAGGGCAAAGTCATTTTGACGCTGCTCTCCTCCGAGAACAAGACCCTGTGCGAGAGCACGGTGGAGACCACCCTGCTCCCCTTCGACACCTTCGGGGGGACGGAGTACTTCCCCGAGCTTCTGGCCGCCTTCGTCCGGCCCCGGGCGCCCGGGGTGGCCGGGGTGCTGTCCGCGGCCGAGACCGTCCTGAAGAAGTGGAAAATGCCCACCGAAACGGGCTACGAGGGGGCGGACAAAAACCGGGTGCGCAGCGTGGGCGCGGCGGTCTTTACCGCAATCCAGACCCTCTCCGTCGCCCGGGAGGCCCAGGCCAAGACGGACTATGCCAAGCCCCAGCCCGTGCGGGGGGCGGCCGAAATTCTGGAAAAGAAGCTGGCCAATGCCCTGGACATGGCCCTGCTGTTCGCCTCCTGCCTGGAGGCCGCCCGCATCCACCCCGTCCTCGCGCTGAACAGGGAGCGGGTGGCGGTGCTGTTCTGGCTGACCGACAACTGCCTGTCCGAGTCGGTCTCGGACGACATCACCATGCTGCGCAAGCGGATCGCCTCCGGCATCAACGACATGGCGGCGGTCTCGGTGGACAGCCTGTTCGCCTCCGGCCGGCTGAACTTCAGCGGGGCCGAAAAGCAGGGCGGCGCCCTGATCCGGGAGCTGGACTTCGACACCATCGTGGACGTCCGCCGCTGCCGCCTGGGGGCGGTGCTCTCCCTGCCCGAGCGCATCAAGACCCTGCACGGCTACGACATGGTGGGGGAGCACGACACCGAGATCGGCGAAAAGCCGGAGGAGCTGAAGCTCTCCAAGCCCCTGAAGGTCAAGTCCGAGGCCACCCGGGAGCGCCAGTGGGAGCGCAGGCTTTTGGACCTCAGCCTCCGCAACACCCTGCTGAACTTCAAGCCCTCGGTCAACAATCTGCACCTTTTGTCCACCGACCTGCCCGCCACCGTGGAGGCCTTCGGAACGGGGACGGAGTTCGCGGTCTCCGAACTGCCCAAGGATTCGGCCGGGACCTTAAAGACCGCCAAGCCCTTCGGGGAGGCCTTTACCAACGCCGCCCTGCGGGAGCTGGTCAAGCTGGAGTTCCGCAACAAGCGGGTGCGCACCTTTGCGGAGGGGAAGGCCCTGGCCACCACCCTGCAGGGACTGTACCGCAAGGACCGGACCATGGTGGAGGAGACCGGCGCCTCCGCCCTGTACCTCGGCTGCGGCTTTCTGAAGTGGAAGGAAAAGTACAACAAGTACGATGAAAAATTCGCCCCCCTGATCCTGATCCCCGTCAGCCTGCAAAAGCGGGAGGGCTCCAAGGGCTTTACCCTGAAGATCCGGGACGAGGAGATCCGGGTCAACACCACCCTGCTGGAATTTCTGGCCCAGGAGTTTTCGGTGGACATCCGGGGGCTGGGCGACATCAGGGCGGAGGAGTTCTCCGCCGCCGACATCCTGGCCACGGTCAAGAGCGCGGTCCTGAACATGAAGGGCTGGGAGGTGACCGAGGACGTCTACCTGTCCTCCTTCTCCTTCTCCCGCTTCCTCATGTGGAAGGACGTCCGCTTCCAGATGGAGGAGTTCCGGCAGAGCAAGGTCATCATGTCCCTGATCAAGGGGCGGTCGGAGTTTACCGCCGCCGAGACCCACCTGCCCGCCGTGGACGTGGACCGGGACTACACCCCCGATCAGATCCTGACCCCCATTCCGGCCGACTCCTCCCAGTTCGAGGCCATCGCGGCCTCCTGCACGGGCAAGTCCTTCGTGCTGCACGGCCCGCCCGGGACCGGCAAATCCCAGACCATCACCAACATCATCGCCAACAACCTGGCCCAGGGCCGCCGGGTGCTGTTCGTGGCCGAAAAGATGGCCGCCCTCTCGGTGGTCAAAAAGAGGCTGGACGACATCGGCATCGGCGACTTCTGCCTGGAATTGCACTCCAACAAGGCGGTCAAGGCCGAGGTGGCCGACCGCCTGCTCAAGACCCTGGACCTCTCGGCCCAGAGCGCGGGGGACAAGTTCAGGCGGATGAGCGAGAACCTGGCCGAACTGAAGAGGCAGCTGAACGACGAGATCGAGGCCCTGCACAAAAAGAGGCTGTTCGGCTACTCCATCTACGACGCCGTCATCCGCTACCTGGCCGCCAAGGATGCCCCGGACGGCATGGCGCTGGAGAGCACCTTCTTCGACGATCTGGACGCCGCGGGGCTGGAGCAGGTGGAGAGCCTGCTCACCGAGATGGAGGCCGCCGCCAAGGAGTGCGGGGGGGTGTACCGCTCCCCCTTCAACGACCTCAAGGTCACGGACTATTCCCCCGAACTGCGGGCGCAGGCGGTGTTCTCCCTGAAGATCTACACCGAGCAGCTCCGGCACTTCAGGACCCTGGCCGAGTTCTGTCTGGAGGTCTTAAAGAGCAAAGTCCGCATGATGACCCATGCCAAGATCGAACAGCTGGTCCGGCTGGTCCGGCTGCTCTGTCAGCCCGACTCTCCCTATGTCCAGCTGCTGGGCTGCGAGAACTCGGCCAAGGCGCTGGCCTGTCTGCGGCAGTACAACGACCTGCAAAAGCGCAGGAGCCAGCTCAAAAAGGAGTACGAAAAGGACTTCAAGGCCCGGGTGGAGCTGCCCGCCACCGCCGAGACCCTGCGGAAAGAGCTGAAGGCGGGGGGCGACATCCGCAGGGAGCGCAATCTGAAGGCCCTGTGGAAGCGCCTGGAGCGGGCGGCCAAGCGGAAGCCGGACGAGGCCTCTCCCGCCCGCGTCCTCGACCTCGTCCTCTCGCTGGAGGAGTGCGAGCGGGAGATCTACCGCCTGGGCGGACAGATCGCCTCGGTGTTCACAAACGGAAAGCCGGTGGATCCCGAATTCGTCTCCCGCACGGCGGACAGCCTGAACGATCTGTACGGCACGGCCGAGGACCTGTTCTCGGACTACGACTTCGGCCGCTTCAACGAGAACTGCCGGGAGCTTTACGTCCACTTCCCCGAGGAGATCTTTTCGGCCTTCCTGCGGGCGGCGGAGGAGTTCGACGCCTGCGAGCGTAGCCTGTTCGGCCTGCTGCAGGCGGAGGGGGACTATGCCTC
>CALVJY010000037.1 GCA_944332455.1 uncultured Clostridia bacterium | reverse complement strand
CATCGAAGTGATGACCGCGTCGGGTTCCGAGCCGTTCACGTCGCAGACGTCATTGCTCCGCCCCCAGCCCTCCACCGCGGACATATTGAAGTAGTAGTGTCCCAAGGCCCCCTGGGTGTTCAGGGTCTTGTCCTGGGTGCCGGCCTCGGAATAGGCCACCGAATGCTCCTGTCCGTCCGCGGTGGTCCACTCCAGCCGCAGATCCCCGAAGCGCTGATCGTCTCCCCCGTTGGATTGGATCTTGATCTCGGTCTCCACGAAGGGAGCGAAGAAGGCGTAGCCCCGCAGGCTGTCGGCGGTCAGGCGGATCTCGGTCTGGCCGGCGCGGGCCGTCAGCTGGGCGTTGCCTCCGCCCACCGCGGCCGAAGCGCCTTCCGCATGCCAGCTGCCGCTGAGGTCGGAAGCACTGTTGAAGTTGTTTCCGAAGCCGTACTGGCGGTTGCCGGAATGTTCAAAGCTGGGGAAAGGCCAGCCCTGATCGAAGTTGGTATAGGAATTGCCGGTGTCCGGGGTGTCGTCCTCGGTCCCGCTGGACCACACGTAGCCATAACGGTCTACGGCGTCGTTGAGCAGTTCATTGCGGATCAGATCGTAGCCGTCCAGCCGGCCCATGCCCGAGGTGGAGGTGCTGTCGAACCACATCAGCGATATGGCCTCCCACTCCTTCCAGGCCGTACCGGCCAGGCCGATATCCGACTGGACCACTCGTTTGCCGGCCACGCCCACGTGGCGCTCGAAGTAGTCGTTCAAAAAAGCGCTCAGTCCCTCGTCCGAGGAGACAAAGGCCAGCTGATGTTCGGAGGTCTTTTCCACGATCCCGTCCGTGATGGTGGGACCCTCCGGCAAGGAAGAACTTTCGGGGTCCTCCCCGCCTCCGCAGCCGAAGGCCGCGCCCGCAAACAGGCAGAGGCCCAGCGCAAGGGCCAGCAGTTTTCGTTTCATGGCTCTCTCCTTATCGTTTTATTTCAAGGCGCCTTCGCAGGCAACCGACGCGGAGGGCCTCAAGTCCCGAAGGACCGAATTTCAAAGGAAACCTTCCCGAACGGGAATTCTATTGTCAGGATGATCAGGGAAGATCATGAAGCGGGTCCCCCTCTTCGGGACGCTTGTTTCCCCGCCCCGAAAGGCCGGGATACGGAATATGAAAGGCAGAAAAAAAGCAAAGGACGGAAGACCGGCCGGGCTTGCTCGGCCCGGCCGCCGTCCGGGACAGACTCCCTTATGGGGAGGGGCGGGCGGAAAGCCCGCCCCTGTTCCCGGGTCTGGGAGGTAAAAAGCGCTTAGTTTTTGACTTTTCTGACCGCGATCAGAGCGGCCGCAGCCAGGAGCAGCACCGACAGGCCGGCCACGCCGGTCCCCGCCGTTCCGCCGCAGCCGTTGCAGCTGTTGCCGGTGGTCCCGTCGGTGATCTCGATGTCGACCGAAGCGGTGACGTTGCCGTCCGTGGTGGTGAAGGTGATGGTGACGGTGCCGGCGGCCACAGCGGTCACGCGGCCGGTGGAATCCACGGTGGCGATGGCGTCATCCGAGGAAGTCCAGGTGCCGGTCTGGGCGGCTTCGGCAGGGGTGACCGTGGAGGTCAGCTGCACGTACTCGCCCACGGCCAGGGTCTCGGGCGCGCCGTTGATGACGGCCGACTGCGGAGCGGAGCCCACGGTGACCGTGATCTTGGCCTCGACGCCGTCGGTGGTGGTAAAGGTGATGGTGGCGGTGCCGTCGGCCACGGCGGTGATCAGGCCGTTTTCATCCACGGAGACCACTCCGGCGTCCGAACTGGACCAGGAGCCGCCCGTCACAGCGCCCATGGCGGGGCTGATCTGGAGGTTCAGCTGAGCGGTGTCGCCGACGGCCATCAGGCCGGGGGCTCCGCTGATGCTGGGCGTGCCGACGCAAAGGCTCTTGTAGTAGAGCACAAAGTCGGTGGGCGTGCCGCCGGAATAAGACAGGAAGTAAGCCGAGTTGTCGGTCAGCTCGGTGACAAATGCATTCATGCCGTCGTTAAAGTTCGCCTTGGCGGTCTCGTCCAGTCCGGCCAGCAAGTCGGTGCCGTTGAACATCAGCATCCAGCTGCCGTCCTCGGCCTTTTGCAGGTAGATGTTGACGATCTCCCCGTCCGTCCAATCGACGACCGTCCGCGACAGCAGCGCTTTGTTGGTGGTCACGCCGTAGGGATAGTAGGTGACGTCCAGGCTGACTTTGCTCTGGGAAATGACGGATCCACCGTCCTCGGTCTGCTCCTTCACATTGCGGTTGAACGTGAAGATCACGCCGGAACCGGAGGTGGTGCTGAACCAGGCCGCGTTGCTGGGATTGTTCTGCAGCCCCAGGATCACGGTGCCCGCAGTATAGCTCCTGGAGTACACGCTCAGGCGGAGATTTTCGGGGGCGATGGGGGCGTTGTACATCTGGGAATTGTAGTCGTTGTGCATCACGCCGACCGCGCCGTCCGTGCCGTACACAAAGGTGGCGTTTTCGTTCCGGGCTCCGGGGCTCCAGCCGGGAGCGGCGTCGGCCATTTCGACCAGTTCGGAGATGCCGGCCACCGAGAACAGGGTGCGGGCGTCGCCCATGCTGACGAAGTCCAGGGTGGCGGGCTCGGCGAAGTAGGTGTCCTTGAAGGTTTCCAGCTCCTCCGAATAGCCCGCTTCGATGACCTCGTCGAAGTTGAGCATGACGGTGGTCTCACCGTTGACGGTGATCACGGCGATGTAGTTGTAGGTGCCGGCATCCCAGGCAAAGTCCACCGCCTCGGACTCCCCGATCAGGGTGACGTTTTCACCCTCGACCAGGGCCAGGGCCAGCTTGGCCTGCGTTTCGTTGACATAGGTGATCTGCACGGCCACCCAGGTCGACGCCTGGGCCTTGCTGGCCACGCCGATCAGGAAGGGGTATTCTGTGGTGTCGTTCTTGACCAGGCTGAGATCCACCGAGAAGCTGTCGGGGGTGACCAGGGTCTCGGTGTTGGAGACCAGGTACTGTTCGGCCTCGGCGTTGTAGAACACCGGATGGCCGTCGGCGCTTTCGGAGATGACCATGCTTTCGCCCAGCACCACGTCATAGCCGGGATAGGAGTCCATGGTCTCGGCCGGCACGGACACGACGCTCTTGATCACCAGTTTGCAGTCCGTCGTGGGGTTCTGCGTGTCCATGGCGAAACCGATCTGGGTGTTGCCGTGGGCGGAGATGAAGTCGGCGATGGCGTCGGACAGTCCGGGGATCGACGCGTTGATGTCGACGTTCGCCTGTGCCACGGACGACAGGGTGACGCTGTAGCTGCCGGCGACCTCGGTGATGGAGAACACGCTGTAGTCGTGCCGGTTTGCCTTGAAGCCGTTCCAGCTGAAGGGCACTTCCACATCGGAAGCCACTTCGGTGCCGTCGGAGGTCACGGTCAGCAGCGCCTTTTTCAGCCCTTTCTTGTTGAAGACAAAGGAGAACTCGGCGCCATCCGCGGCCTTAAAGCTCTGGGTGAAATTGGAAACATTCAGCGGCATGGCGTCGTTGTCCGCATTCATGGAGAAAGTGGTCACGGCGTTGCCCAAGGAGGCCTCGTTCGTGTTTCGCACTTTGACGGAGTAGTTGTTGAGCAGGCCGGTGGAGAAGTAGGGATAGCCCAGACCGGTGTAGCCGGCCATCAGCGAGCCGTCGTCGCTCTCGTCCTTGTAGCCGTAGGGCACCATTTGGGCCGCCTCGTCGGCGGGCGAGGTGATCGAGGTGATGCGCATGGCCATGCCGTAGTCGGCCGAATCCGTGCCGCCGTCGTTCATGTACCAGAAGACGGGAGCCACCCCTTCGCCCAGCTCGAAGTTGTCAAAATGGCTGAAGGTATCCCCGGTCTGGTCATTCATTTCGGGATGGCTGACCTGGATGTAATTGTAGAAATCCACCACCATGCCGTTGAACACGCCGTATAAGTGGCCGTAGACGTCGTTCTCGGTCTCCACGCCCTTCCCGAAGTAGAACTTCCAGGTGTTCAGGGTGCCGGTCGCGGGAGCTTCTCCGGCCACCTTGCCATCCGTCCAGTAGTTGTAGTCGTTGTTGAACGGAATGTCGTTGATGGTCCCGACTTCGATGTTGTTGTCGTTCAGTCCGATCTTCTTGAAGACTATCAGATCGGCCTTCCCTTCCGCCACGTTGCAGACGTAGAAGGAAAAGCCCGCGTCGGAAGCATTGTACCAGCCGGCGTTGTTGTCAAAATAGACGCGCAGGTACTGGCTTCCGCTCCGTCTTGAAAGGTTTGCGTAGAAGTTGATCTCCAACCCGTCGAGGTTCAGGCCGGAACCGTCGCCGTTGCTGTTCCAGCTGAAGCCGGCGTCGCCCATGTCGAAGACGTCCCCGGCCTCCGTGGTCATGACGGGGCTGCGCAGAATGACTTCGGTCGAGGTGTCGTCGATCGTCTCGATCTCGTTCTGCCAGACGTCGGCATAGACCGTGAATCTGTTGCTGATGGCATAAGTCTGCCTGTTGTCATCCGCCAGCGCTTTTTGGGCAGGGAGCGCCGACACAGCGAAGGCAGCGCTGCACAAAAAGGCCAGCAGAAGCGGGATCAGAAGCAGACGCTTGCTGAGTTTGTGTTGCATACATTTTCCTCCATGAAAAAATTTTTTCTTAAAGCCCTGGGCAGCCGGTCTCGCCGGACCGACTGCCGGACTAGCTAAGACAACAGAGAAAACTTTTCCCCTCCGGCATTTTGCCGGACCGGGGCCTTCCTTTCGGAAGTGGGGCTTCCCCCCTTTTTCGGAAAGTTTCCCTTCCTCCCCTTTCGGGAAGGCGGGGCGCTTTTTCAGCCCTTGACCGAGCCCATCTGGATGCCGTCGATCAGCTGCTTCTGGAAGATGAAGAAGACGATGGCGCAGGGGATCAGCATGTACATGCCGGTGGCCATCCGGATGTTGGGGAAAGTCCCCACCACCGTGACGTTGCCGTCGGGGTCGTACATCGTGGGCGTGTAGGAGCCCAAAAACTGGTGGTAGATCCCCAAGGCCAGGGTGTAGGATTCCTCCCGCCGCAGATAGAGCAGGGGGCCGACCACGTCGTTGAACACGCCGGTGAAGGTCGTGATCATCATGTAGATGAGGACAGGCGCGGACAGGGGCAGATAAATTTTGAAGAAGACCTGAAAGCGGTTGGCCCCGTCGATGACGGCAGCCTCGTCCATGGTGGGCGAGATGGTCCGCATGAACTGCCGGGCCAGGAAGATATTGCCGGCGCCGCCGCCCAAAATGGCGGGGATGGTCAGCGGCAGAATGGTGTTCAGCCAGCCGATCTTGACGTAGATGACGTACATCGGGATCTGTGTGACCACGCCGGGCACCATCATGGTGGCCAGAATGACGGCGAACAGCACGCCGGAGCCCTTGAACTTGCACCGGGTAAAACCGAAAGCCGTGAAAGAAGCCGACAGCGGGATGGCGACGACGTTGATCACCACCACGATCAGGGAGTTTTTGAACCAGTTCAGAAATTTGGAGTTGAAAGCCAGCACGTAGTTCTGCCACTGGGGGTCGGCGGGCAGGAAAGCGCCGCTGCCGGACTCCACCTCCCCCATCAGACTGGTCGTGATCATGTAGAAGATGGGGATCAGGAAGATCAGGCTGAGCACCGCCAGCGCAACGTGAAAACCAAAGTTCTTGGCCATCCGCTTCCCCTTGGAGTTGACCTTGTAACGGGGGGCGGCTGAGGTGTGTCCGCGCATCAGTCATCACCTCCGTAGTAGACCCACTTGCTGGACTTGAAGATGACGCCGGTCAGCAACGCCACCACCACGAACAGCACCCAGGACAGCGCGCAGGCGTAGCCCATGCTCTGCTGGGAAAACGAAGTGTTGTACTCGATGTAAATTTTCTGGACATAGAACAGAATAGAATTATCTATTCCGCCGCCTCCGCCTGCGGTCAGCGTGGTGACGTTGGCGAAAGTCTGAAAAGAGCCAATGACGTTCATGACCAGGTTGTAAAAGATCATCGGGGTGCACATGGGGATGGTGATCTTGAGCAGCCGGGTCCCGAAGCCCGCGCCGTCCAGCGAGGCGGCCTCGTAAAGTTCGGCCGGGATGTTTTTCAGCTGGCTCAGCCACAGCACCATTCCCCCGCCCAGTCCCCACAGGCCCACGATGATCAGGGTGGGCATGGAACTCCATGCCTGGGTCAGGAAGGGATAGGGCTGCAGGCCGATGGCGGTCAGGAACTGGTTGGCCCAGCCGAAGCGGTAGTCGGTGATGGCCCGCCAGGCGATACCCGAGACCACCACGCTCATCACGCAGGGCAGGTAGATCAGCATCCGGTAGATGCCGATACCCTTGATCTTGACGTTGCACAGCATGGCCAGCGCGAAAGACAGCACCAGGCACAGCGGCACGTTGATGACCGTGTAGATCACGGTGTTGCGGATGGAGATCAGCCATTCCTGGTCGGCGAACATCCTTTCCAGGTTGCCGAACAGCGAGAAATCTCCCGGCGGGTTGATGCCGTCGTAGGTCAGCGAAAAGCTGAACACCAGCGAGGAGATCAACGGGTACAGAGTGAAGATCAGAATACCAAGGGTCACCGGGGTCACGAAGATAAAGCCGGCCCCGTTTTTCTTGAAGAACTCGGCGACTTTTCCCCTCTTTTTAGGCTGAGGGGAAAAGCCGGCGGCCGTTGTCAGTTGGGTTTGTTCCATGGGCGGTCAGATCCTTTTTTCAACGGACGGATTCCTTGTATTCGGCGATGACATCCTCCAGCGTCCGGTTGCTGTTGAGGGGATAGTAGTGGTTGAATAGATTCAGCAGAGCGTTGTTGTGACGCTCGGCCTCGGACGAAGTCAGCATGTCGTAGTAGCTCTGCACGACGTCGCGCTCCTCCCCGAAGACGAAGGCGTCGTGGTTGTAGTTGTACTCCTGGCGGAACAGTCTCCAGCCGGGCTCAACGCCGTCCGTGCCTTCGCGCAGAGAGATCATCGCGGGCACCACGCTGCCGGTGTTGGACAGCACGGTCTGGCCGTCGGCGCTCATCATGTACTTGAGGAACTGCCAGGCCAGGTTGGGATTTTCGGAGTAGGAGCAGATGCCGTAGCCGGTGGTGCCGGTGCCCACATAGGGCGTCAGCTCTTCGCCGGCCTCATTCTCGGTGATGGCCGGGAAGGGCAGAACATCCAGGTCGTCCCGGAGCACCGAAGCGGTGGCCAGGTAGGGGCGGGGCTGGAAGCACATGACCGCATTGCCGCCGTGGAAGTACTGCGTCAGCGAGCCGGCTCCGGTGTAGTCGGTGTAACCTGCGTCGATCAGAGTCTTAACGGACCTCAGGGTCTCCTGGAAGCCCTCGTCCATGACCACTTCGCCGTTCTCGTTCAGATAGGTGCCGCCGTAGGAGAGCATCATGCCGTAAAACTGGATCAGCCAGCTCCAGTCGGACTCGATGCAGATGCGGTTGTCGCTGACCGCGTCCATGCCGGCCTTCAGGGTCTTGCACAGATCCACGAACACGTCCCAGGTCCACTCGCCCATGTTCTCGCGGTAGTAGTCAAAGTCGAACTCGGGGGCGTACTGCCCCAGCAGGGCGGTGTTGACGTAGGTCACGATCTTGGAATAGTCCCGGGGCAGGAAGTACTGGTCCTGATTTTCGGGATCGGTGCCGTGCTTGTACTGGCCCAGCTTGATCATGGAAGGATAGTAGTCGTTGACGTCAAATTTGTCAGAGGCGGAACTTGCGGCCTCGGCCTCGATGTACTCGGTCAGATCCAGCAGCAGATTGCTGTCAGCCATGCTGGTGACGTAGGCGTCGGGCACCCACAGCACGTCCAGCATCAGCCCTTCCTGGATGGCCTGGATGATGCCGGTCTCGTAGGTGGTCAGCTGGGTGAAAGTGAACGAGACGTTCGGGTACATTGTCTTGAAGCCCGTAGTCAGCTCCTGCATGATGTTGCGCTCTTCATTGGTGTTCAGGATGGCGATGTTCAGCGTGGCCGTGATGTCGGGATCCACATCCAGGTCGGGGTCGTAGGAAGTATTCGGGCCTCCCGTTCCTCCACAGCCGGCCAGACCCAGACCGAGGCAGAGACACAGCGCCAGCGAAAGCAGCATGGTTTTGACTTTCTTCATAGTGGTTCTCCTTTATGTTTTTTTTGGGATTCGAAAGATGAAGTCCGGCCCCGCGGTCAGCGGACCGCGAACTTTTTCAGCAGGACGGCCGCAGCCGCCGTCACGGCCAGCAGACTGACCGCCGCGCTGCTCCCTCCGCAGCCGGAACCGGTGTTTCCGGTCGAGGGCTCCTCGGTGGAATAGACATAGATCTGCAAGTTGGCCGCCACCGTGTGGGAGCTGTTGACCACCGACAGCACCGCCTGGATCCGGTCGCCCGGGGCCAGTTCGACATGGAACGCCACTTTGCCGCCCTCCGCCGTGACCACCGCGGGCTTGTTGCTCTCCCACAGCATGTCGTCGGTGTCGACGTAGGCGATGTTGGAAGCGTCGTAGGTCAGGGTCAGGTCCGCCAGGTCAGCCTCGATCATCTGGGTCTGGCCGTTCTCGTCGGCATAGGTCAACTCGACCTTGTCGGAGCCGTACGCCCAGCGCAGACCGGTGACGGCCTGATCGCCGTACTTGATGCACAGCGTTTCATCGTCGGCCACCTGCCAGGCAGCGTTCAGCGTAAAGGTCTTGGCCGCACCCGTGGGTTCTCCGTTCAGCAGAGCCTCCACGGTAACTTCGGCCGAGCCGGCCCCCGTCACGGTGACGCGGTTCTGATCGTCCGCGGCCGCCCCGCAGGTGTTGTTTTCAAAGCTCCAGGCAAAAGTGATGGCCTCGGCGTCCACCGTGTTGGGCTTGTTCCCCGCCAGCGCCCGGACATAAAAAGGGTAAGGATCGCCCGAGAAGGGGATGGTGTGTTCGTCTTCTACGGTCAAAGTCGAATCCGGGACGTCCGGATCATCGTAGCTGACCTCCACCTCGTCCGGGACGGCATAGCTCACCGTCACCGTGAAAGTCGCGCTGCGACCGTCCGAGAGGGTCACGGTGACCGTGGTGCTGCCCGCGCCGCTCGGGATCAGGTAAAAGTTGGCGGCCGAACTGCTCTTCGTCATCAGGACGATCTCGCTGTCGGCAATGTCGACCTTAAGGCCGCTGTCCGCGGGGGTTTCCGCGGTCTCGCCGTAACTTAACGTTACCCGGGATCCGCCCAGCGCCAGTTCCAAGGTGTCGCCCAGCTCGGTCCGGACGTCTCCCTCGACCAGGTACAGCGTCAGGTCGCCCTCGGCCAGGGCTGCGGGCAGCCCGGCGGCCGCGCAGACCATCAGCAGACTGAGCACAAGGATCAGCGTTCTTTTTCTCATGTCGTTTTCCTCCAGACAAGAATTTTTTTTCCTCCGCCTCCCGCGGCCTGTGGCCGCGGGAGGCGGTTTTTTATATAAAAAACGAAATTTTTCGGGATCCCGAACCTTATTTACTCGGAGAAAAGCCGGATTTACTCGGAGAAAGACCGGCCTTTCCCCGTCCGGATTCCCCCAACCGGGCCGGTTTCCGCCGGCCCTCCCAGTTTTTTTTCAAATCTTAGCGCAGGATTCCCGAATGATCAGCCGCGTGGGATAGTACTCCCGCCGGACAGCCCCCGAGGTCATGTTTTCATACAGGATCTCGAACAGGCGCTCGCCGTAACCTTCTCCCCCGTGATCAAGCGTGGTCAGCGGCGGAGTGGTCAGCGGACTGTAAAAAATATTGTCGATGCCCACCACGGAGACCTCCTCCGGCACGCGCAGCCCTCTTTTCCGCAGGGTCTGCATGGCGCCGTAGGCCATCAGGTCGTTGGTGCAGACCATGGCGGTAAAAGGCCGGCCTCTCTTCAAAAGGGCTTCGGTCTGGGCCGCGCCGCTCTCCACCGTGCTGGGATAGGGGGGCTTCCCCTCGTCCACCCAGGCCTCATCCAGCCCGAGTTCGCCGGCGGCTTCCCAAAAGCCCTGCAGGCGCTCGTCCTGCACGTAGGCGCGGTCAAAGGCGCTCAGGTAGACGATCTTTTTGTGTCCCAGGCCGGCCAGGTAGGTCATGATCTGACGCATGCCGTCCTTCATGTCCAGGTCGATGCCGCAGATACGGTCGTCGCACAGGCCGGGGACCATGTTGTAGACCACGCTGATCCCCCGGTCGCACAGCCGCTTTAGGTAGGAGTTGATGGTGTCGGTGACCATGACGATGAACACTCCGTCCATCTTGCGGCGGATGAAATCCTTCATGATGTGGCCGGAATTGCCGGTCCCGTTGCAGATGTTGACAAAGTAGCCCCGACGGTCGGCCGCCCGCTGGATGCCCTTGAACACCGTGATGTAAAGCGGGTTGGCGATGTCCTCGGTCAGAATACCGATGGTCCGGCTCTTTTTGACGACCATCGAGGAGGCGATCATGTCCGGGATGTAATCCAGCTCCCGGACGGCTTGGTTGACCCGCTCGGTCAGCTCGGCCGAAACGTGCCTCTTTTTGCTGAGCACATAGGAGACCGTGGCCTCCGAAACCCCTGCACGGCGGGCGACGTCCACCCGGGTGACCTTGCGCCGGGGGGCGTCCGCCGGCACGGCGGAAGGACCGATCTGTTCCTGATGCCTGTTCTGCTCATTCGCGCTCATGTTCTTCCATTCCCTTTTTCTCTCTCTTCCCTTCCTCTCTTCGCCTGCCCCTCCGGGCCGGCCGTTTCGGGACCTGCGGCCCAAAATCTGCGAAAGCCGGTCTTTTTTATGTATGTGTGAAATATGTCAGAGTATGCGCGGAACGTTGCAGACCGCCCAAGCGGCCGGACCGGACAGCCGGTCCCTTCCCTGCGGGACGGACTCTGCGGTCAAGTTCCCAGACGGAAGCCCCCGCTTTCCCTGCTTTCCAGGCTGTCTGCGGGAGGACTTTTCAAAAAGTACACGCGTACTTTTTCAGCGAAAAAAAATTTTCTCCGTTTTTCCGTCGACATAAGTATACACTACTTTGCCCGATTTGTCAATACCCTTTTGAAAAAAAAATTGAGTAATTTTTTTTTGGCAGGGCCGGCGCCGGAGCTCTTCTGAAAAAGAAATGAAAAAGAAATTCATTGAACTTTTATCAAATCGGCGCCTGTTTTCCGTGCAGTCATGGATCAGAAAGGCAAAAAACAAAATAATCAGCCGCCTCATCCTGCTGTCTGAAAGGATCGGAAAGGAAAAGAGACTCGTTCCCCCTGTCCGCCTGCCTCAGCGGCCGTATGTGTTTTGATCGGCCGCCTTGGATCGCCTTCCTCCGGCAGGGGCCCTGAAGAAGCGGGCTCAGCACCCTTCCCCCGCCGGGCCGAAAGAAGAGGGTTCCCGCAGGAACCCCCTTTCCGTGTGGCGAGCCGTCGACCTTTTGCGTTTTCCGGCATGACGTCTCCGCAGCGCTTTTTTATATCTTCTTTACATATGATGCGCGCTGCAACTTTTAATATACGGCGAACACCGCATAATATACGGCGAACACCGCATATCGTGCGCGGGCCGCGTCAGGCCGTCCCGGCCGTTGCAGGAACCGCTCTGACCCCCGGCCTTTCAGCCCCTGGGGACTTCGATCTCCATGTCCGAATCGGGGTAGGTGCAGCAGGGATGGATATAGCCGAATTTTTCGTCGGCCAGGCGGCGCTTGTCGGCGCCGGCGATGGAAAATTTGCCCGAGATCAGCCGGCTGTGACAGAAGCCGCAGCCCCCCGCCCGGCACTTGGCGGGCGCACGGATCCCCGCCCGTTCCATGGCCACCAGCAGGGTCTCGCGGGCCGAGGCCGGGATCTCCCGGGTCTCGAAGCCGCAGTGCACCGTCAGTTTGTGCGCGGCCTCCGCGACGTCGCGGAGCCCCACGCAGTTGGCCTCCTTTTTGATGCGGCGCAGGGGCAGGCCGAAGGCGGCCAGCTCCTTTTCCGCGAACTCGTACATGGCCTGCGGGCCGCACATCATCACGGTGAAGTCGCCCGAGACCGCCTTTTTGATGAGGTCCGCGCCGATGAAACCGTGTTCAAAGCCCTCCTTTTGCTCCTCGCTCAGCACATAGATCACCTTGATCCTGTCGGAGGCCAGGGCGTCCAGCTGGGCCTTGAAGATCAGGTCAGCCTCGGTCCGGGCCCCGTAGAGGATGGTCAGCGAAAAATCGGCCGTGCCCTCGGCGATGGACTGGGCCATGCTGTAAAATGGGGTGATGCCGCTGCCGCCCGCGATGCCCAAAACCTGGGGGCTGTCCTTGACCGGCTCGAAGCAGAATTCGCCCGAGGGGTCGCCCAGGGTGAACTTGTCCCCCACCTTGGCCCGGTCGAACAGGTATCCGCTGAAAAACCCGCACTTTTTGACGGTCAGCGACAGCTTCCGGTCCAGCGCCTCCTTGGGCGAGGAGGAGATGGCGTAGGGCCGGGAGACAAAGCTTTTGTCCACCTCGCAGCCCAGGGTCAGGTACTGTCCGGCCCGGAAGAAGAAGGGCTTTTCGCTCCGGAACAGGTAGGTCTTGGTGTCGGGGGTGTTCTGCACGATCCCGGTCAGTTCGGCCTGCTGGGATCCGGGATGCAGAATTTTTGCCGTCTCGTTGACGCGGTAGGAGACGGGCAGGGGGGCGGGCGATCCTTCGGCCAGCTTCTGCCGGCGGATGGGGACCTTCTTTTTGTAGCGGAGCAGATCCATAAATCCGAAGATCTGTTTTTTGAACTTGTATGCCATGGTTCAGCCCTCCCTCTTGAGGTCGCCGACCGTCTGACGGCCGGAAATGTCGCCCGAGAAATAGGCGCTGGAATAGCCCGACAGACGCATGGCGTAGCCGCCGGCAAAGCGCAGTCCCCGCACGGTGTGGTCCTCGTCCATCATCTGCAGGCGGGGCATCAGGCCGTCCCAGTACTGGGATTCGTAGCCGTAGATCACCCCCTGCGGATGGCCGCAGTAGCGGGCGTAGGTCATGGGCGTGGCCACCGAAATTTCCTCGATGCTGTCCCGGATCCTGGCCCCGGTGTCCCGCTCGAAGCGGTCGATCAGCTTGTTGGCCACCAGATCCTTGGTCTTAAAGTAGTCCTTCGGGCTCACGTTCCCCCAGTCGTCCGACATGTACAGGGTGGTGAAGTACATCATGCAGGTACCCTCGGGCGAGCAGCCGGGATCGGCGCGGTTGAGGCAGACGGTGGCCTGCGCGCTGTTCTCGCGGATGGTCTTCATCTTCTCGTATTGGGCCACGCTGTCCGAGGTGTCGTAGAGGAAGTAGTTGTGATTCCGGATGCCCAGCTCGTCGGCGGTGCGGTTCAGGCCCAGGAACATGCAAAGCCCCCTCCCCGCGAATTTGCGGGCGTTGGTGGCCCGGATGTCGGCCTCGGTCACCTTGTCCATCATCCTGCCGAACACCAGATGGGGGGCGCAGTTGGCCACCACGTGGCGGGTGCGGATCTCGGTGCCGTCCGCCAGCAGCACGCCGGCCACCCCGCCGTCCTTCTCGTCCTGCAAAATTTTGACGGCCTCGGTGTTGTACAGCACCTCGCCGCCCAGCTCCAGGATGCGGGAGACCAGGGCCAGGGAGATCTCGTGCGAGCGCATTTTGGGCATGCTGACCCCGCGCAGGATGTAGCGGTAGACCATGGAGGCGTAGTGGATAAAGCTCATGTCCTCCAGATGGGCGCCCAGGTAGCACCAGTAGGCGCTGAGGATGTCGATGGCCTTCTGAGGCATTTTCAGGGTCCGCAGCACCTCGTTGACCGAGTAGGAGCCGCAGCGCACGAAGTTGCCGTAGCGGCTGACCATGACCTTGGAGTCGGCCTTGCCGTTGACCGAGGCCGTGTAGGCCTGGGCCTGGCGGATCTCCTCGCCCAGGTCGAAGAACTTGCGCATCGAGGGCCGGCTGCCCGGCACATAGCTCTCCATCCTGTCGATGAAGGCCTCCACCCCGAAGGGCATGACGGCGTCCAGTCCCTCCGAGCGCACGATCACCCGGTAGGCATCGGGGATCTGCAGCCACTCGATCTTGTCGGTGACGCCCAGCTCGTCGAAGAGCACCCGGACGTCCCCCGCGTTGTCGGCCGTGCCGAAGTCGTTCAGCTCGTGCAGCGAGGCCTCGAACTCGAACCGTCCCCGGCGGAAGCTGGTGGCAAACCCTCCGGGGAGGTTGTGCTTTTCCACCAGCAGCACTTTTGCTCCGCCCTGAAGCAGGCGGATCGCCGCCACCAGGCCGCCGTTCCCGGCGCCGATGACGACCGCGTCAAATTGTTTCATCTCTGCCTCCTGTAAGTTGATCTGAAGGTGCCGCGAGCAGCCCCCGGTAGACCTCGGTCAGCATCTGCCGGATCCGCTGGGGAGAAAACTCCCGGTTTTCCGTGGCGATCATGGTCGCGATCCCGTGACAGAACAGCCACATCTCCTCGAATATATTTTGCGCACGTTCGCCCATTACATGCTCTTCCCGCTCCAGAACTTCCAGCACGTACTTCACGGCCTCCGAGGCCATCAGGTCCCCCCCGCCCTTTCCGCTCATGAACAGCAGCTTGAAAAACTCCCGCTCCTCCGCGGCAAAGCGGATGTAGTTCAGCCCCACCGCCTTGTAGACGGTCACGCCCGGGACCTCCCGCCGCAGACAGCGGGCGAACTGCTGAAGGGCATAGCCGAACACGGCCTCCCGGACCTCCTCCATGTTCTCGAACTGCCAGAAAATGGGCTGCGTGGACGAGGACAGCCCGGCGGCCAGCGCCTTGGCCGTCAGCCCGGACGGCCCCTTTCGGCGGACGATCTCCGCGGCGGCTTCGACCACCTGTTCCCTTGTGATCCTGACCTTCGGCGGCATAGGACCTCCTGATATATAACGCTCATAATATAACAACCATTATATTACACCAAACCCGCCCGTCTGTCAAGTCTTTTTTCCAAATTTTCCGAAAAATTTTTGATCCCCCGGTCGATTTTTGCTCCCGTCCGGTCTGTCAGGTCAGGCGCGACAGAAAAATTTCAGGCCGAAAATCGGAAAAGAGGGTCTCATTTTGTTTGACAAATCCGGGGAAATCCTTTAAAATAGAAAAGCTATGCCGGTCGATTCCTTGCCAGATCCCCGGCAGAAGGTCCGACCTGAGCGTTTAGCCCCGCCCAGCTTTGATCCCCCGCGCCGGAACCGCGGGCAAGTCAAGTTCGGCCCCGCGCATTCCAAAAGATCCGGAGGACATGAAAAATGTCGAAAACATTTATGGCCAATGCCTCCAACATCACCAGAAAATGGTATGTGGTGGATGCCGAAGGCCAGCCCCTGGGCCGCGTGGCCAGTCAGGTGGCCGCCATTTTACGGGGCAAGCACAAGCCGACCTTTACCCCCCACGTCGACTGCGGGGACTACGTCATCGTGATCAACACGGACAAGCTGATTTTGACCGGCAAAAAGCTGGAGAAAAAGGTTTACCGCTATCACACCGGCTACATCGGCGGACTGAAGGAAGTCCCCTACAAAAAGCTGATGTCCGAAAAGTCCGACTTCGCCTTCCTGCTGGCCGTCAAGGGCATGCTGCCCAAGAACAGCCTGGGCAGGAGCATGATCACCAAGCTGCACGTCTACAAGGGCGCCGAGCACAAGCAGGCCGCCCAGAAGCCCGAAAAGCTGGAACTCACCGATCGGAGGGGTTAACAAATGGCTAAGACTACCAAGAAAAAATTGCAGTACTGGGGCACCGGCAGACGGAAAAAAGCCATTGCCCGCGTTCGCCTGATCCCCAACGGGACCGGCGCCATCGTCATCAACAAGCGCCATCTGGAGGACTACTTCGGACTCGGGACCCTGCAGTACATCGTCAAGCAGCCCCTGGTGCTGACCGACACCGCCGACAAGTTTGACGTGGCCGTCAACGTGTACGGCGGCGGACTGACCGGCCAGGCCGGCGCCATCCGCCACGGCATCGCCCGGGCCCTGAACCAGGCCAATCCCGACTTCCGCCCCGCCCTCAAGAAGGCAGGCTTCCTCACCCGGGATCCCAGAATGAAGGAGCGCAGAAAGTACGGTCTGAAAAAGGCCAGAAAGGCTCCCCAGTTCTCCAAGCGTTAACCTTTTGGCGCCTCCCCTTTCGGGAGGCGCTTTTTCCTATCAAAAAGCCCTCCGTTTCCCAGGAGACGGAGGGCTTTTGGCGTCGGGATCCTTTCCGCCGAAGACAGGCCGCCGGAAGCCGGGCTTGCCTCCCCCTCCTGCTCCCGGCGGACGGCATACGCCCGGCCTGCATTCCGACAGAGCGGCTTCCCGGAAAGTCTCAGCGCTTGCGGGTCAGGCAGAGCAGGGTCAGGTCGTCAAACTGAGCGGCCTCCCCGACGAAGGCGGCGATGTCCTCCCGGACCCCGCCGATCAGCCTGTCGCAGGGGGCGTCCGGCTCCCGGTTGAGGGCTTCGAGCAGCCGGTCGGTGCCGTACAGCAGTCCCCCGGCGTCGGTGGCCTCGGTCACCCCGTCGGTGTAGACAAAGATCGAATCCCCCGGCTGCAGCTCCAGGACATAGTCGTGATAGGCCGTGTTTTTCTGCCCGGCCAGCACGAAGCCGTGGCGGTCCCGAAGCAGGACAAAGGGATCCCCCTTTGCCCGGATGACGGGAAACTCGTGCCCGGCGTTGGAGGCGGTCAGGGTCCCGTCCGAGATCCGGTACACCCCCAGCCAGGCCGTGACGAACATCTGGGCCTCGTTTTCCTCGCAGAGCCGGTTGTTGACCTTTTCCAGGGCCGCACCGGGCGAAAGCCCCTCCTGCAGGGCGTTTTTGATCAGCGTTCTGGTCACGACCATGAACAGAGCGGCCGGCACTCCCTTGTCCGAGACGTCCGCCATGACCAGGGCCAGCCGGTCCTCGTCGATCAGGAAAAAGTCGTAAAAATCCCCGCCCACTTCCTTGGCCGGATTCATGCTGGCAAAGATCTCAAATTCCTTGCGGTCTGGAAAGGCCGGGAAGGTGTGGGGAAGCATGGAGCTCTGGATGCGGGTGGCCACGTGAAGCTCGGCCCCGATCCGCTCTCTTTCCCGGCTGTCCTTCTCCTGCTGACGGAGCAACCGGTGCGTCCGCCCGGACAGGGTGAAGCCGATGAAGAAAATGACCGCCAGGATGACCGCCCGGGGCAGATAGTAGAAATTGAAGACCCGCAGCAGAATGTTGTCCCCCGCCGCCGCGGCCTCCCGGATGAAGGCGGCCCGCTCGGCAAAGCCGGTGATCTCCTGGTTGCTGCGCATCATGTTGGCGTCCCAGACCCCGAAGTAAAGGCCGACGTAGACCGAGGCCAGCATCAGGATCAAGGCGGCGGCCAGAGTGAACCCCGTAAAGCGGGGGGAATAGTAGTGGCAGGACAGGATGACGGGACAGGCCCAGGCCAGGATCAACTGGATAGTCAGCAGGGAGGAAAGAATGGCGATCCCGGCCAAAAAGCAGAGCATGATGAGGTATTTCAGCCAGGAGCCGGAGTTAGCCCCGCATTTCACCATCACAAAGGGCAGCGCGAACAGCGCCGTCCCGATGGGCATGGTCAGATTCATCATGCTCTTGTCCACGATAAAAAAATCCAGACTGTTCAGCAGCCACATCAACAGGGCGACGCCGGCCGCCGCCAGCGTGCAGACAGCTGTGTAGCGATTGGCGTCCCGCTCGTTCTGCCGAAAGACATCCATCCGATCCGACATGACAATCCGTCCTCCCGTCCGGTCTTTCTTCTCCAAGATTATAGCACGGAAGGCGGCTCCCTGTCAAGTCCGGCCGGACGGCCGGGCCCTCCTAAAAACGCGTAAAAGCAGGTTTTCTCTGGTAAAAAGCCGGACTGAAATCGGCAAAGAACGCCCTTTACTGCACGCCTGCTGAAAAGGAGCCGTTCGGCAGCTCTTCGGACGGCACCTCCAGAAAACATTAAGGCAGGTTTTCTTGCCGCTTTGACGTATCTACCAGAAAAGGAGTATGATGTTCAGCGAACTCAACCTGGAATTGGCGTCCGGCGGGCGGAGCGCCGCATCCCCCGCCTCCTCCTCCGGGCAAGGGCCGCTCTCTTGCCGGAGTCTTTCCCCGCCGGAAAAAGTTTTTGAATTTTTTGCCAAACAGGGGGAAGAATTGTTGTGTAATTTCCCGGTTTTTGGTATAATCATGGTGGTCCGGCCT
>CALVJY010000036.1 GCA_944332455.1 uncultured Clostridia bacterium | reverse complement strand
CTTGGGATATTTTCCGCGAGAACAATCTGTGCGGGAGGGGGGGGGAAAGATAAAGGGGAGAAAGATAAAAAATCATTGCGCTGCCTGACATGCGGGACGGAACGGACCCTTGACCCCATGGAGGAAAAAGGAGTTCGAATGTCTTCCAGAAAACTGGTCTTCTGCGCCCTCTGCGCCGCGCTGACGGCCGCGCTCACCATGTTCCCCAGCCTGCCCGTGCCGGCCACGGGGGGCTACATCCACCTCGGGGATACCGTGATATTGCTCAGCTGTCTGCTGCTGGGCTGGCCGGCCGTGGCCTCGGCTGCGGTGGGTTCGGCCCTGGCTGATCTTTGCCTGGGGGCGGCGGTCTATGCGCCCGTAACCTTTGTCATCAAGGGGGCCATGGCGGCCCTCGGCTGTCTGATCCTCGCCCAAAAGCAGACCTTTTGGCGGTTTGTGCTGGCCGCGCTGGCCGCCGAAGCGCTGATGGCCGCCGGGTACTCGCTCTTCGAGTTCTGTCTGTTCGGCCCGGCCGCGGCCTGGGCCGCGCTGCCGGCCAACGGCGTGCAGGGCGGAGCGGCCCTGGTGCTGGCCCCGCTCTTTTGCCTGCTGATCCAAAGGACGGGCTTGAGCAAAAGGCTGGGACTGGCTGCCGGAAGGGGATCGGAACCCCGCAAAGGGAGCGGCGAAAAAGTTTCGGCCGAACAGGAAGAGGCCGGGCCTGCGGCCGAAGATCCGGTTTCTGATCGGGGCGGCAGACGTGAAAAGTAAAAGTACGGAAACTTTAAAACCCGCAGGGAGCCGGACCCGAGACTGAAGGGGAAACCGAGCCCCGGATCCGTCCGGAATCAGAAAAAAAGGGGGAGAATGATGGAACTGACCGTTTTGGGAAAGTACGGACCCTATGCGCAGCCCGGCGGGGCGACCAGCGGCTATCTGCTGGAGAGCGGGGCCTCGGCCGTGGTGATGGACCTCGGCGCCGGCACCCTGGCCAGACTGCTGGCCCGCCGCCCGCCCGAGACGCTGGACGCCCTCTTTTTGTCCCATCTGCACGCCGACCACATGTCGGACATGCTCACCCTGCGCTATTACCTGTCGGGAAAGCCCGCGCTGAAGGTCTTTCTTCCCATGGAAAAGCCCTGTCCGGAGCTGGAACTGCTGCGGGCCTGCCCGGCCTTTGAACTTAGGGAGATCGCCGGGCTGGACGAGCGGGTCGGGCTCTTTCAGGTCCGCTCCTTTGCCATGACCCATCCGGTGCCTTCCTATGCTCTCAAGATCCGGGAGGGCGGCCGGACGCTGCTCTACACGGCGGACAGCACCTTAAACGACAATTGGGCGCCCGCCCTCGAGGGCGCGGACGTCTGCCTGATGGACGCGGCCAACCCCGAAGGTCTGCCGGGGCCGCACATCCCGGTCCGGGAAGGGGCCGGCCTGGTCGCGGGAAGCGGCGCAGCCCTGTGGCTGACCCATTTTTCCTCCGTCGACGAGGGGCCCGCAGTCCGGGCGGCCTCCGAAGTCTGTCCCGAGGTCCTGGCCGTGGAAGAGGGCCGGACCTACCGGGTGTGAGCCGGTTTCTCAATTTCAGAATTTTGCTCCTGCTGTCGATCGCGCTGGCAGCGGGGATTTGGAGCGGAATGGCCCATGCCACGGGCAAAATTTCCGCTCCTTTGTTTTGGGTGATCTGCGCGCTGGTGTTCGCGGGGGCACTGGCCCTGGCCCTCTTTTGCCCCGCCTCCCGGAAGTGGGGCGTGGGGCTTTGCCTGTGTGCCGCGTTCGCGGGGATCGGCTTCGGACTGTTCGGTCCGGCCCTCTCCCGGGAGGAGGCCGGCCGGCTGACGGAGGGGGAATACCTGCTGACCGGCCGGGTGAGCGACCGGCAGGAGGGGAGCCTGATCCTGGACGGCGCCGCGGCCGACGGCCTGCCGATCGGCCGGGTCCAGCTGTTCACCGAGGAGACGGCGGAGATCGGGACCGAGGTGGAGGCCGAGGTCTCGCTGAGCCCGGTCCCGCTGATGGAGGACGGCGGGGTGAACACCTATTCGGTGCGGACGGGGGTGGATTACTTCGCAGCCTCGGATGCCGTTGTCAAAACCGGACAGTCCGGGGATCTGCTGACCTCGGCCCGGGCGGCGATCATGCGGGTGTTCGAGGAGAACATGCACGAGGACATCTGGCCGCTGGCCGACGCGCTGGTGCTGGGCAACAAGACCTATGTGGAGGAGGCCCGCATGGACAACTACCGGGCGGCCGGCATCGTGCACATCTTTGCCATCTCAGGCCTGCACGTGGGGTTCCTGACCGCCGCGGTGTTCTGGGTGTTCGACCGGTTGAAGCTGCCCTACGTCGTCCGCCTGCCGGTCACGGCCCTTCTGCTGCTGGGCTATGCGGCGCTGTGCAATTTTTCGCCCTCCGTCATCCGGGCCTCCCTGATGGCCTGCCTGTTGCTGCTCTCCAAGTGCCTGTTCCAAAAGTACGATCTGCTCAACAGTCTGAGCACGGCCTGGCTGCTGATCCTGCTGTTCCAGCCCCTCTTTCTCTTTGACGCCGGCTTTCTGATGTCCTTTTCCACCATTCTGGGCATCGGCCTGCTGTCGGGCGGTCTGCAGCGCGCCCTCCGCTTTCTGCCCGGCTTTCTGCGCTCGGGCGTCGCGGTCTCGGTCAGCGCCCAGATCGGCATCACGCCGGTCATGCTCATCTACTTCCGCTCCCTGCCTCTTTGGTCGGTCTTTGCCAACCTGTTGGCCATCCCGCTGGTCACGGTCTGCTACCTGACCCTGATGATCGCCCTGCTGCTCACCCTGATCCTGCCCTGGCTGGGGTTTTTGCTGGCGGCCCCGCAGGTGCTGTTCGAGGTCATCGACTTTGTCGCCATGCTGTTCGCCTCCCTGCCGGGATGGGGGATCCTCCTGCTGCCCATGGGCGCCGGGGCGCTGATCTACTATGCCGCGGCGGTCTCGGCCTCGGACAAACTCTTTCTGAGACGGTCGGCCAGGGCGCTGCTGTGCGGATTTTTGTGCTTTGCCTTTGCGGGGTGCTATCTGTTTGCCTACACGCCGGCGCAGGTAGGGCAGGATCTTTACCTGCTGGCCGCGGACAGCCCCCTGTTTGTGGCCGAAAGCGAGGGGAAGCGGGTGCTGATCGACCTCTCGACCGGCGAGAACGACTACGAGGACCTGGACTTTCTTTTGCGCAAGTTTCGCATTGCCCGGCTGGACGGGGTGGTGGCCCCGCGGGAGGGGAACAGCTTTCTGATGCTGGCGCGGGCGCTGGACGGGCTGGCGCCGGAACGCTTCTTTCTGGCCCCGTCCATGGCGGAGGAGAACACCGCTCAGCGGGACTTTCTGCGCGCGCAGGGGGCCGAGGTGGTCGAGCTGGAGGGAGACCGGCTGGAGCTTTTCGGCCTGCGAATGACCTTTTACGGCGAGGACCGCTCGGTCCTCCGTCTGGAAAGTGCGGACCTGACCGCCTTTTTGGAGTGCGGCGGGGAAGAGGAGGCAAAGCGGGAGGTGACCGCGCAGGTCCAGCCGCCGGCCGATCTGCTCTTTTCGGAGGACGAACGGCTCCGGGAGGGGCTGGCGCCGGCGGTCTGGATCAAAACGGAGGGAAAAGAGCGGGGAGAAGGGCAAATTTACAGTTTGTCTTACCTCGGAAGTTTGATTTTTCGCGCCGGGTATGTTATAATAAGTTGAAAGACCCCCCGAAGGCCGGGCCGCCGTCTGAACGGCCGGATCCGGCGGCGGGGGCGGATCGCGGAATATGAAGTTTGTACAGCTCAAAGCAAAACTGAATCAGGGCAGCTGGGCGCCGGTCTACGCCATCGAAGGCGACGACGCCTTTTTGTGTCAGAAGGCCGAAGGGCTGCTGCTCGCCCCCTTCCGCAACGACCTTGCCGAGATGAACTGTACCTTTTTTAGCGAGGGCTACTCGGCGGCGGACATCGTGGAGGCCGCCAACGTGCTGCCCTTTTTGCAGGAAAAGCGGGCGGTGACCGTGCGGGATTTCGCGCTGAAAAAGGAGGTCGAAAAGGGACCTCTGGCGGACTATCTGGCCCACCCGCACCCCGAGACCCTGCTGATCTTTGCGGTCCGGCCGGGGGAAAAGATCAAGTGGCCTGCCGGGGTGGAAAAGGTGGACTGCAGCCGGGAGGAGCCTTCCGTGGTCTCCCGCTGGATCGCCGGCATGTTCCGGGCCGAGGGACTGCAGGCCGACGCGGCCGCCTGCACCAGGCTGTGCGATTACTGCCTGTGCAATATGGGAAGAATCAACGGGGAGATCAAAAAGCTCTCCGCCTACTGTTCGGGCCGGGTGACCGAAAAAGACGTGGAGGCGCTGGTGGCCAAGGAGTTCGACTACGTGGTCTTTGACCTGTCCAACGCCGTGCTCAAAAAGGATGCCGGAAGAGCCCTCTCGGTCTCCGAGGAGCTGACTTCTTCCAACGACCCCGGGTTTGTGGTGGTGCTGCTGACCGCGCTGTACAACTCTTTCAAGCGCATGTACGCCGCCAAGGTCTCCAAGGAGAGCGACAAAATTTTGGCCGGCTACTTCAAGGTCAAGGAGTACGCCATCACCATGGCCCGCAAACAGGCCGCCCGGGTACCCGCCGAGACCCTGAAAAGATGCATGGACTTCTGCGCCGAGGCCGACTTTGCCTTCAAGTCCGGGAAAATGCCCGCGCTGTCCGCCTATCGGAACGCGCTGCTCAACATATTGAATGCCTAGGAGTGTTATGAAAGGATTTATTTCCAAAGACGACCGAAATCTCAACCAGTGGCCGACCTGGCTGTGCGTGCTGCTGCTGTTCGTCTGCATGACGTTTTCGGGATACGTCCCCGCCTCCATGTCGGCCTACATGCTGGGAACGGCCTATTTCCGGGCCTACGGGATCGAGTACTCCCTCTGGATGGTGATCCTGACCAACGGCATCGTGTCCATCGCCCTGTTCGAACTGTTCTCCCGCATTTTGTTTCAGCTGGGGGTCATGTTCTCCAGGCGGACCATCCTCATGTATCCGTCCGAATTTCTCTATCCGCTGCGCTTTTACATGATGGGCATCAACCTGGTCCTGGGCGGACTGTATCTGCTGATCTACGCCTGCTCGGTGTCCATCGTCTACATCGCCCTGCTGGCCAACACCGTGGTCTCGCTGGCCTTTCTCGGCGTCTTTCTGATCCGCTTTGTCCGAAAGCACTTTGAAAAGCCGATGTGGGCCACCGCCCTGCTCTGCCTGGGGGCGCCCTATCTGGCGTTCAGCCTGCTTTCGCTGCTGGGAGGGCTGCTGATATGAAAAAGTTCTGTCTGATCCTGGCGGTCTGCCTGCTGGCGGGATATGCGGCCCTGCCCTTCGGCGGGACCGGCGTTGTTCTGGCCGAGGAGAGCTCGGCTCCCGCCGCATCCGATTTCGATTTTGAGGCCGAACTGCGGGCCTTTGTGGAGGCCAATCCCTCCCGACAGGCCGGAAGCGAGGGCGAGCGCTCGGCGGCTTCCTACCTGCGGCAGATCTTCTCCGACGCCGGACTGACCCCCTTCGAGACCTTCTTTCTGGGCAGGGAAAACGGCAGCTACGACCAGACCATCGAGGTCCTTTCCGGCAGCACGCTGATCCTGTCGCAGAACGTCATCGGGGTGCAGCCCGCCGCGGGCGAATCGCTGGGGACGCTGGTCATCGGCGCCCACTACGACAACGCGGCGGACTATGTGGCCCAGCTGGAGCAGGAGGGAAACTACGGGACGGTGGTCTCCGGGGAGAGGACCTTCCAGGGGGCCTACGACAATGGCTCCGGGGTCACCGTGCTGCTCTCCCTGGTCAGCCGCTTTTCCGGCCTGCAGCTGCCCTTTGATCTGGTGTTCTGCCTGTTCGGGGCCGAAGAGCCCGGCCTGTACGGCTCCGAGACCTTTGTGACCTCACTGACCGAGCAGCAGCGGGCGGACATCCTGCTCTACGTCAACCTGGATTCCATCGCGGCGGGGGACTACCTGTACCTTTACACCGACGAGGTCTCCACCCTGCACGACGGCTATCTGCGCGAGGCGGCGGCGGAGAACGGGATCACGCTGACGCCCAACCCCGTCAACAAAAAGATCTCCTCCTCGGGGCTGAAGTACTTTCCCTATCTGCACGTCGGGCTGTCTTCGGATCACCTCAGCTTTATGCAGCACCGCATCAACGTGGCCAACTTCTTCACCCTGAACTGGTCGTCCCCGGCCACCTACACGGACGAATCACTGACCCGGCCGGACATTATGCACACCCCGAACGACGATGTTGACATCCTGCTGACCCTCTACCCGGACACGGCGGTGCAGTACATGCAGAAGGTCTCGGATCTGGTGTACACGGCGGCCTCGGCCGACCCTCAGGGCTTTGCGGCGGCCATGCGGCAGAGCTTTGAACAAAAGCCCAACTACGATTTCTGGCTGATGCAGTGGCCGGCCCTGCTGATCGGCGTCGTGCTGATCCTGGCCGCGGGGCTGGTCCTGTTCCTGCTCTGGCGGGCCTGGTCGTCCTACAAGGTGCCGCCCGCGGGGGCTCCGGTCGGACAGGAGAGCGTGTTCGGGGACGAATTTGAGTAAGTTCCCGGGAAATTTGCGCAAGTTCCGGAAAAAAGGGAAGCGAAACACTTTCCTTTTGTGCGGAAATATTGTAAAATATAAGCTATATCCCCGTTCCGCAGAGCGGAACGGGCGGGGAAGACGGCTATGGAAGATCTGCTGAACATTTTTACCTCGTTCTCCTGGACGGACGCGCTGGACATTCTGATCCTGGCGGTGGCTTTTTACTTCGTCTTCAAGCTGATGAAACTCAGCAGCTCGGGGAAGATCGTGGGCGCCCTGGTCATCGTGCTCTGCGCGGGGGCCCTGGTGGTCATTTTAAAGCTGCCCGCCACTTCCCGCATCTTCGCGCAGTTTTTCATCCTGCTGCTGCTCTTTTTCGGCATCATCTATTCCACCGAGATCAAGCGGGAGATCTGGAAGTACAGCAACCGGGTCCGCAGCGAGAGCCTTTCCGGAAAGGGCCAGCTGACCGAGGAGGAGCTGGAGGCCTGCGTGCAGGAAATTTCCAAGGCCGTCCAGAACCTGGCCAAAAAGGACATCGGCGCGCTGATCGTCATGTGCCGGGGCGAGGTCCCCGCCGCCATTGTGGACAGCGGCACCGTGCTGAACGCGCAGATCTCTTCCCAGCTTCTGGAGAGCATCTTTTTCCCCAAGACCCCCCTGCACGACGGGGCCGTGCTGATCAAGGACAACAAGATCGTGGCGGCCGGCTGTTTCCTGCCCCTGTCGCAGGAACTCAACCTGCCCAAGGAGATCGGTACCCGGCACCGCGCCGGCATCGGCATTTCCGAGACCCACAACGTGCTTTCGGTGGTGGTCTCGGAGGAGACCGGCATCATCTCCATGGCCATGGGGGGAAAGCTCCAGCGCTATGTGGATTCGGATATGCTGAAGGAAAACCTGCGCGACGTCTACGGGCTGACCGCCCATGAAAAACATACCAGATGGGGGAAACGGCAATGAGCGAATTCCGCAACCTTCCCGACTTGAATCAACCCGACAAACTGCAGCCCGCCCCCGAGCCGAAACAGCCCAAGGAGCGCGGGCCGGTCTTTCACTTTTTCTTCGACAATCTGCCCATCAAGGGGGCCGCGCTGGTCTGCGGCTTTCTGGTCTGGCTGATCGCGAGACTGGCGGGCTGAGATGAAGAACTGCGTCTTTCCCGCCGAGATCCTCCTGCCGCAGGGCGTGGATCTGACAAAGTGGGCGGTGGTTGCCTGCGACCAGTACACCTCGGAGCCGGCCTATTGGGAAGATCTTCGGGCCTTTGTGGGAGATGCCCCCTCCGCGCTGGACCTCGTCCTGCCGGAGATCTGGCTGAAGGACCGCCCCGAGGAGCGGATCGGGGCCGTGAACGCCCGAATGCGAAGCGATCTGCAAAAGGGGATCTTCCGCAAGCTGGATCCCGGCTTTGTGCTGACCGAACGAACGACGCCTTCCGGCTGCCGCCCGGGCCTGGTGGCCTGCGTGGACCTGGAGGCTTACTCTTATCAGATGAACGGCGGGGCCATGATCCGCGCCACCGAGGGTACCGTGCCGGACCGCCTGCCGCCCAGAGCTGCCATCCGCCGAGAGGCGCCGCTGGAGCTTCCACACATCCTGCTCCTCCTCGACGACCGGGACCGTCAGGTCCTCGAACCCCTTTACGGGGAGCGGGAGCGCTTTGAAAAGCTCTACGACTTCGAGCTGAACATGGGCGGCGGACACATCCGGGGGTGGCATATTCCGGCCGATCGGCCGGTCCGGGAGGCCTTCGAGGCCCTGCTGGACCCCGAACTTCTGCTGAAAAAATACGGGAGCGGCCAGCCCCTCCTGCTGGCCGTGGGCGACGGAAACCACAGCCTGGCTGCGGCCAAGGTCTGCTGGGAGGAGAAGAAAAAACAGCTCTCTCCCGAGGAACAGCGCCGCCATCCGGCCCGGTTCGCCCTCTGCGAGATCGTCAACCTGCACGACCCGGCCATCCGCTTCGAACCCATCCACCGGGTGGTGTCCGGCGTGGACAGCGAAGCATTTGTCCGCTGTCTCCGGGAGCGGTTTTCCGAGGGAGAAAGAGAGGGGACCCTCCTGGCCGGGGGCCGGAAGATCCCGGTCTTTTTCCCCGCGAGCACGGCCGAAGCCTACCGGCAGGTCCAGGACTTTGTGGACGAGTGGCTGGCCGCCCGGGGCGGAGAGGCGGACTACGTCCACGGCTCGGCCTCGGCGCGCGAAGCGACCGCCCGGCTGGGCGGCGTCGGCATCCTGATGCCGGCCCTCGCCAAGGAGGACCTGTTCCCCTTTGTCATCAGACAGGGTTCGCTGCCCCGCAAGACCTTCAGCATGGGGGAGGCTCCGGAAAAGCGGTACTATCTGGAGGCCCGGTCCATCTGTCAGAGCGAATAGAAATACATGAGACTTGGATTATGAGTGATTTAAAAGTATGTAAGTTCGGAGGGACGTCCATGGCGGACGCCGCGGCCATGAGGGCGGTGGCGGCCATCGTCTCCTCCGATCCGGATCGCAGGTATGTGGTGGTCTCCGCCCCGGGCAAGCGATCGCCCGGGGACATCAAGGTGACCGATCAGCTCTTTGTCTGCGCCCGGGAGATCGAAACAGAGGGAAATTGCGAAAAGGCATTTGCCCCCATCGCGGAGCGCTTCCGCGCCATCGTGGCCGAGCTCGGGCTGTCCTTTGACATCGAGGCCCTGCTGAGCAGGACCCGCTCCCAGATGGAGGAGATCGGGGAGGAGGCCTTCACGGTCTCCCGGGGCGAGTACTTAAGCGCCGTGGTCTTTTCCCGGCTGATCGGTTACCCCTTTCTGGACGCGGCGGAATTCGTCCGCTTTGACGAGGAGGGGAACTTTGACGCCGAGACCACCAACCGGCTGTGTTCGGCCGAACTCAAAAAGCACGCGAACGGCGTCATTCCCGGCTTTTACGGCGGCACGCAGGAGGGGAAGATCTGCACCTTTTCCCGCGGGGGGTCGGACATCACCGGGGCCATCGCGGCCCGGGCGGTGCTGGCCGGCCTGTACGAAAACTGGACGGACGTCAACGGCTTTCTGGTCACCGATCCCGGCATCGTCAAAAACGCCAGGACCATCGAGGTGCTGACCTACTCCGAACTGCGGGAGCTGGCCTACATGGGGGCCTCGGTCCTCCATTCCGAGGCCATTTTCCCGGTCCGGATCAGCAACATCCCCATCAACATCCGCAACACCTTCGAGCCCGAAAATCCCGGGACCATGATCGTGCCGGACTACAGCCGCAAGATCCCCGAAAACGTCATCACCGGGGTGGCCGGCCGCAAAAATTTTGCGGTCATCCAGATCGAAAAGTCCATGATGAACAGCGAGATCGGCTTTGCCCGCAAGGTGCTTTCGGTGCTGGAGGAAATGGGCATCTCCTTCGAGCACATGCCCACCGGCATCGACACCATGAGCCTGGTCATCGAGGGCAGTCAGCTGGAGGGGAAGATCAACGAGCTGATCGCCTCTCTGAAGGCCGCCGTGCACCCGGACTGCCTGGTGGTCAAGGAGGGTCTGGCCCTGATCGCCATCGTGGGACAGGGCATGTGCAAAAAGTCGGGCACCGCCGCCCGGCTCTGCAGCGCCATCTCCAGGGCGGGGGTCAATCTGAACATGATCGATCAGGGCAGCAGCGAGATGAACATCATCATCAGCGTGCGCAACGAGGACTACGAAAAGAGCATCCGCTCCATCTACGAAGAATTTGTGCCGGCCTGAAAAAAACGCATAAAAAGAGAAAAAAGACAAAAACTACTCCTATCTTACACCGGGGGTAGTTTTTATGTTCCGAAGAAAAAGGATCCTCGTCCTGTTTACCTTTCTGGCCGTGCTGTGCGCCCTGCCCTTCCAGAGCGTCTTTGCCTCCGCCGCCCTTCCCAAAGTCTACGTCGGCGGCGCGCCGATCGGCATCACCTTAAAGACCGACGGCCTGGTGATCATCGGCCGCAGCGACGTGGTGACCGAAAAAGGATTGGTCAACACCCTGGAGGAGAGCAACATCCAGAAAGGGGATCTGCTGCTCTGCGTGGAGGATCATCCCGTCTCTTCCTCGGAGGAGCTGTCGGCGCTCATCAACCGCGAGGAGTACCGCGGCAAGACCCTGGCCATCCGCCTCAAGCGCGGAGATCGGGAGATCGAGACCAGGTTTACCCCGGCGCTGGACCTGATCACCGGGGAGTACAAGGCCGGACTCTGGGTCAAGGAGGACACCATGGGGATCGGAACGCTGACCTTTGTTAGGGCGGACAACTTCGAGTACGGCGCCCTCGGCCACGCGGTGGTGGACCCCGATACCAAGCAGAACGTCCGGCTCCGGGTCGGCGAGGTGACCCATTGTTCGGTCACCGGCTACCAAAGGGGGCAGCGGGGCAAGGCAGGCGAGCTGAAAGGGGTCTTTGTCAACATGAAAAGCCCCATCGGCTCGGTCACCCGGAACACCGATCTGGGCATTTACGGAAAGATGAATAAGCCGGTCATTCAGGCCCTCTATCCCGAGCCCATGGAGATCATGCCCCGGGATCAGATCCGGCCGGGCAAGGCCAGCATTTTGTGCACCATCTCGGGCAGCACGCCCACCGAGTACGCCATCGAGATCACCAAGGTCAACCACCAGAACAAGGCTTCCGACAAGAGCCTGGTCATCCGGGTCACGGACAAGCGGCTGCTGGAGAGCACGGGCGGCATCGTCCAGGGCATGAGCGGAAGTCCCATCCTCCAGAACGGCAAACTGGTCGGCGCGGTCACGCACGTGTTCATCAACGACCCGGCCCGGGGCTACGGGGTTTTTGTCGAATGGATGCTGGAGCAGTAAATTCGGGTTGGGCGACGGCTGGCTGCCGTGCTATAATGCGGGTATGAAGGGGACCAGGGAAGTCATCTTTGAATATCTGCTGAGCGTGGGGCTGCTGCCCAAGTACGACGGGTTCGCCTACCTGATGGAGGCGCTGGACGGCTATGTCAGAAGGCCGGCGCCCTTCATGGAACTCTACCGGGAGATCGGGGCCGCGCACGGAAAGGACCCGGCTTCGGTCCGGAAATCCATCAAAAACGCCATCGATTCGGCCATTTTGCGATCCGGAAACGAGAGCGACAACCTCTACAGCCTGCAGTCGGAGGCCAGCGGTTCGGTCAAGTCCTCGGAATTTATCGCCTTTTCGGCCCAGCGCATCCGGCACCTGCTGACCGCCGAACATCGGAGCATGTCATAAAAAAGCAGCGATTCCGCATAGATTGAGCTATGCGGAATTTTCTTTCCTCAAACGGGATGTTCGGGCTGTTGTTCTCCCAAACGCTGCGCCGGCAGAAGAAATGGCTGGTCCTGCTCTATCTTCTGTTTCTGGCCGGACTGATATGCGGGCTGATCTGGAGCGGCTACGGCCGCACCGTCTTTTTCTTCGACTATTCCGCGGACTACATTCTGGTCATCTTTGACGGAAAGGTGACCGTCTGGTCCCTGATCGCCCGGCGGATCCTGTCCAATCTCCAGTTTTTCCTCCTCCTCTTTCTGTGTTCCCTGACCGCCTACGGGGTGACGGTCAAAGTGGTGTTTCTCTTTTATCGGGGCTATGTGCTGGGGGCGACGGCGGTCTCGCTGGTCGTGGTCTATCAGATGACGGGGGCGCTGTACTGCCTGTTGCTGGTCATGCCCTTTCAGTTTTTCCTGATGGCGGTCGTCTCGCTGGCCGTCTGTTTTTCCCAGACCTATGCCCGGTGCTTCACCCGGGAAAAAAATTTCCGAGGGGTGGGGGAGCTGGCCCTCTCCATGCTGGTCTACTACCTGTTCAGCCTGCTCGGCGTGATCTACGAAGTGATCATGATCTTCCTCATCCTGCGCCCCTTCAATCTGGCCGTCTGACCAAGGAGAGAAAACGGGGTGAAAGCGTGCATAAAGGGGATCTCGCCTTATGCAATACTACTTTCCCCGAGGCGGTCCGGGCCTGTTTTGACAGGCTGATAAGAGCATCCCGGATCGTACCCTCATGCAACGGCTCTCCTGTTTTTGTTCTTTCAGATAAAACGCCGCCCGACGGCTTTGCCCCCGCATAAAAGCGCGCGTTTTGCAGATATTACCTTCGAAAACCTTTTTCGGAGGTCGTCATGAAAAACATGTTCAAAATTGCCGCCGGCGCTCTGGCCGCCCTGGCCGTCTTCACGGGCGGGCTGACCGCTGCCGCGCAGAGCGAACTTGCCCTCTCGGCCCGGTCTTCCTGTCTGATGGAATACCAGACGGGCGAGATCCTGTTTGCCGAAAACGAGACCGAGCGCCTGCCCATCGCCTCCATGTGCAAGATCATGTCGCTGCTTCTGGTCTTCGAGCACATGGAGACCGGGGCGCTGAAGGCCGACGACGTCATCACCGTCAGCGAGGACGCCGCGCATATGGGAGGCTCCCAGGCCTTTCTGGAGGCCGGCGGCCAGTATCCCGCGGGCGAACTGCTCAAGAGCGTGATCGTGGCCTCGGCCAACGATTCCACGGTGGCCCTGGCCGAAGAGGTGGCCGGCAGTGAGGAGGCCTTCGTCGCCGAGATGAACCGCCGGGCCGGGGAGCTGGGCATGGAAAATACCAACTTCACCAACTGCACCGGGCTGCCCCGCCCCGGACAGTACTCCTGCGCCCGGGACGTGGCCCTGATGTCCAGAGCCCTCTTCTCCCATCCCGGCTACTTCGAGTACAGCCGCATCTGGATGGACAAGATCGAGCACGAGGGCGGCCGGCAGACCGAACTGACCAACACCAACAAGCTGGTGCGCTTTTACAAGGACTGCGACGGGGGCAAGACGGGCTACACCTCGGAGGCCGGCCACTGCATTTCGGCCACGGCCAGGCGCAACGAAATGCGGCTGATCGCCGTCGTCATCAAAGAACCGGACAGCCAGACCCGCTTCGAGGACGTCAAGACCATGTTCGGGTACGGATTCGCCAACTACACGGCCAAAAAGCTGGTCAGCGCGGAGCAGCCCCTGGAGACGCCGCTTTCCGTCGTCGGCGGGAAGGAGGACGCCGTCTCCGTGATCCCGGCCAAGGACTACTTCGTCTTTGCCAAGCGGGGCGAAGATGGCGATTACGCGACCGAGATCCTGCTGCCGGACTGCGTCAAGGCCCCCTTAAAGCAGGGGGAGGAAGTGGGAAAGATCCGCGTCCTGTCCGGACAGAAGGTGGTGGCCGAAGTCCCGCTGCTCAGCGCGCAGGAAGTGCTGCCCCGCTCCTTCGGCGACAGCCTGGGCGACATCGCGCAGAACTGGAGCCTGTAAAAAGGCGAGCCTGCCTTCCCGGCCCGCGGTCGGATTTTCCGAAAGATCGAACTTAACAGGATCCGATCGGCTGCTCGTCTCTTTCTTGTTTAACATGTTTCTTTTATACCACACCCCCGTTAAGAGCCATGCCTTTTAACGGGGTTTGTCTTCATACGAAAGAGCCGTGCTTCAGCGCGGCTCTTTTGTCTGGCACGAAACGGGGGAAGAAGCGCCGGGTCGGTCCGCCGGCAGGAGGCGGAAAGCCGTTGAAAAACGGCCGAAGGGGGAAAAATCGCTCGTCCGGAGGGAAAAATCTGCGAAAAAAAGCAAAAATCTGTAAATTGCCTATTGACAGAAGGGCAAAAGCATGTTACAATAAAGCCGGAGAAGATCGAGCATCCAAAGCCCGGCAAAAAGCGATCGGCAGGGTTTTGGAGAGGCTCATCAAACCGGCTTCGCGCTTCGGACGAGCCTATGGCCGTAAGATCAAAAGACCGGGGCCGTCGGGTCTGACCGGGAGCGGAGCGGGCAAAATCAGAAAAGGGAGGAACGGGAAATGAACTTTGACGCAGGCAGGGTCCTGTCGGAGCGATTCGGCAAGTCCGCCGAAACGGAGGAGGAAAGGGCCTTTTGCGAGAAGGTCCTGGCAAACGGGTCTCCGGCTGACCGCATGGACTTGGCGGAATTTTACAGGGACCGGCAAACGAAATTTTCCCTGGATCTGCTGCTGCGGCTGGCCGATGACCGGGGCATAGGCGTCCAGGCATGGGCCCTTTATGCCCTTTCGGAATACCGTGACGAACGGATCTATCCGGTCGCGGTCAAAAAGCTGGATCATCCCAACTTTCTGGTCCGGGGATACGCCGTGGAGGCCCTGGCGGAGGACCCGCGCTTTACCGAACAAAACGTCCTGGATTTTCTGGGGCGAGAGCGCCGCTCCTTTTGCAGAGTCACGGCCTTTTCCACCCTGATCAGGATGGGACATCCGCAGTACAACGACGATCTTCTGCAGTTTTTGCGGGCTCCGGATCCCAGCCGGCGCCGCCAGGCCTTGATCCGGCTGTGGGTGCTTCTCGACCAGGGCAAAGGAGATCTTCCGCTCTACTACCGGGCGGTCGTCCGGGCGATCGGAAGGGAGCCGTCGGCAGAGCTTCTGCTCATGATGGGTGAGTTTTTGATGGAACTCGAAGAAAAGCATCTGTTGGGGAAAAAACGTCCGCGCTTTCAGAAGCTGAACTGGTTCTATCCCCCGCATTTCTGGACGGAAGCGGAGGGGGTGACCGGGCGGGAGGTCAAAAGGCGGCTCCGTTTTTTCAAAAAGGCCTACGGCGAGGATGTCCCGGAGGCTTACCGCCCCGAGTTTGAGGATCTCCGGGCCGCACTCAGCCGTCCTGCGAAAGCGCCCCAACAGAAGGAGCCGGAGATGGTCTGGCAGGTGCTGGACCAGCGCTTCGGGGAGGATCTCGACTCGCCGGAATGCCGGGCCTTTTGCGAGAAGACCGCAAAGAGCGGGGCTTCTTGGGACCGCAAGGACCTGGCGGATTATTTTCTGGATCATCACACGGCCTTTGCCCTGGACCTGCTGCTGCGGCTGGCCGAGGATCGGGATAAAATGGTGCAGGTCTGCGCCCTCTCCAGCCTGGAGGACTACGAGGACCCGCGCATCTACGAGGTCGCCGTCAAAAAACTGACCCACCCTTACTACTTGGTCCGGGGGTATGCTCTGGATGCCATCGTCAAGTATCCGCAATTCACAAAACAGGACGCGCTGGATTTTTTGCAAAAAGAACGCCATGCTTTCGGCAAGGTCATGGCTTGCAGCGCCTTGATCCGCCTGGGGTGCCCGGAGTACAACAAAGAGCTGTTAAAATTTTTAAAGCATCCGAATTCCAGTCGGCGGGGGCATGTCATAAACACTCTGTTCGATCTGTTTGACCGCGGCGAAGGGGATCTCCCGCTGTACTACAAGACAGTTGTGCAGAGGATGGCGGAGGAAACTTCCGCTAAAGTCCTGCTGTCCATGGGGCAATTTCTGATGGAAGTGGAGGAAGCCTGTCTGCTGGGGCGAAAGCGTCCGCCCTTCGAAAAGCAAAACTGGGGGTATCCCGAACACTTCTGGGCGAAAAATTGCCGCTGTGCCACCAAAGAGGAGGCCAAAAGCCGGCTTCGGTATTTGAAAAAGGTTTACAAAGACGAGTATCCCAAGGCCTGCCTCGCCGAGTATGAAGATCTTCAGCTCGCCCTGCAGCATTTCCGCGAGCATTCCGATATGGAGGATATGAGAGAACTGGAGAACGAGGGGAACGTATGGGAAAAGATCGGAGGAGCAAAGTTAGTCAATATCCGCTATAGTGACGAATGAGCGGCCCTTTGCGCCTTTTGCGCGGCTCGGCTGATTTCTGACCGCTGAAAAGGAGGAGAAGATGCGGAAATATTTTTATGAGCTGACCTTTTCGGTAGATGATGAAGAAAATTGTCTGGATGCCTACATCGGGATCTACCTCACCAGGCAGCGGGTGGAGGAAGTAAAAAGTCAATTGATCAGACAGCCGGGTTTTTGTCTGTATCCGGATCTGTTTATCGTAAAGAGAAAGTGGGTGGAAGTGGAAGATCCCTCCGCTTTCAAACCCGGATTTGTGCTGTATCATCTGAGTTTTGAATACGAAACCTATTTGGCGGAGGAGGAAACATACCTGGATGAGTACTATGAATTAGGATATTTTGTTCAACGAGAGGAGGCTGAAAGAAAAAAGCTGGAGCAGGAGAGGCGGCGGCCGTTTCAGAGCAAAAATGATTACGGCGCGATCGATGCGCTGCGTCTGGATCTCAATATAGGCTGGCCGGAAGGCTTCGACAAGGGCTGAACGCCGTCCGTTATGATCCGCTTATGATGCCGGCCTCTGTTATGATTTGATTTTGAGAGAGTCGGCCTCTGTTGCGATTCGGCTTTAAGAGCCGGCCGTATCGTTTGAAACAGGAGGGCGCAGACCATGGTGGGCGTTTTATTGAAATTTACGGGCTTTGTAAAAAACATTCTCAAAGAATTGCTGAAAGGGATCGATCTGTCCTCCAAATGGATCGACATTCAGTATTGGGAATCCTATGAAAACAGCCCGGATAAGAAGGATCTCAATGATTACGAAAGTTTGTCCGAGGAAGAGATCCTGGACGGGATCACAAAGGACTATGAGATCTGTCCGGAATTTGCCGAAGTCTTTCTTCGGGACCGCGGCAAAGCAAAAAGTGAGATCACGGATTATGACTCTTTTCTGAAGTCAGGCTACGACACTTCTCTGATCTTTATTGACTATCGGAATATTGAAATTTGCTGCAAATGTTCGGAATATCTGGAGCAGATGATCCAAAATTTCAACAAGCTCGATGCCGGAGAGAAAAAAGTCGTTCCACTGAAAACGATCCGAAAAGATGCCATGCTGAAGGCCTGGAGATCGTTTGACCAGGTGAACATTTACGATACTTAATGCCCGGATTCGTGTATAAACGTTCAGGGTTAGTCAAAGGCCGGCCGATTGCAGCAGGACGGCTTGCGGTCTTACCCGATCATAGGGCGATGGTCGCTGCCTGCAAAAATCAACTACGCAACGACTGCCGTCCTCAGGCCGCAAAACCAGAAAGACTTGCGGCTTGTCGGAGGCACAATTTTTGAACGGGCTATTAAGGTCACAATGAATGAACTCTGCGCGATGCCGGATATGGTTGCTCACTTTGAAGTTCATCTTTATTCCATAAAGTGTTTGAGTGGAAAACAATGAGGGATCCGAACGATGCAATACTACATTCCGACCTTGATCACATTTGATCGGTACTATGCAACATTTGACCCTGTAGACATGAAATTAAAGCCGGAAGAGTGTCGTTGCCCGGTGTGCGGGAGAGTGATTGTCAAAAACATTTGGACAGAGCCATACCGGGTAAGACTGTCAAACAGTAAGTTTGGGGACTTAGTCTTTGATGGCGATTTTTTGGCAAGTCAAAAATTCAAAGACGCATTCGAGGCGGAGGGCTTGACGGGGATCACATTTGAACCATTGGATCGGGTAACCGTGCGAAACAACCGTAAACATCTTGTGCCGCCGGTCTACTATTATGCCAAGGTCCGCCGGATCCCCGCGACCTATGATCCGGAAAAAACGAATCATACAACACGGGGAGGAGGTGACAAGAGTCTTTATTGTCCGGAATGTTTTCCGCTGAAAAATTATAGTGCCATGGTGGATAACATGGACGGCTTTGAACTGTGGTTTAAAGATCCTGAAAATGTTCCGGATGTTTTTAATGCGTATATTTTTTGGAATACCCCATTTTTTTCCCAAAGAGTAGTAGACTTAGCAAAAAAATATAATCTAAAGAATGTATTAAACAAATTGATTCCGACCCAGAACTATAAGCACTTTGCTTTCGCCGATAGAAAAGAGATAGAAAACAGCTACAAATATACCATGGAATTGATTGCCGAGAAGGAGAAACGAGGGGAGGAATACTAGCAGTTGAATGGTAAAACTTGGTTGTTCAAGATGACGAGGGCAGGATCAGCGGTGAAAAATCTTTCGCGCAGCCATCCGACAGCGCACCGGCTCTTAAAGGGACATAAGCCGCTCTTAAAGGTACAGAAGTTTCGCAGGAAAAGGTTCATGCCCCGAACTTCCCATGCTTCGGGGTGTGGGAAGATTTACCGCGCAGAAAGGGCTTTGAAAAATATCTCCCGCATTTTTTAAAAAAACCATTGACAAAAGTCCGGATGTGCCTTATAATAAAGGCAGAAACGTCTCCGGATGAAAGAGAAAAAGTACAGAGGATTTTAAAAAGACAAAAGATTTTTTACCAAAGCTGCGCCTTCAAAAGAAATTTTACGACAGAAAAGGCCTTTTCGTACAA
>CALVJY010000035.1 GCA_944332455.1 uncultured Clostridia bacterium | reverse complement strand
GAAAAGGTATAGCTTTCCGGAAGGGGATCGGACAGCAGAATGTTGCGCCGCCGGCCCGGATGCGGGGGCGGGGAAAGAGGACTGTTTTGCGATCCGGTGTGGGATCGGCAGAATAAAAAACAATTTTCTTTGGAGGAGCTTTCACGCATGCAGAACAAAAAGAACAAAAAGGGCTTTACCCTGGTTGAACTCATCGTGGTCATCGCCATCATCGGCATCCTCGCCGCGGTGCTCATCCCCACGTTCTCGGGTGCCATCGACAACGCGAACCGCGGCTCGGTAGAGTCCACTGCCAGCTCGCTGAAAACCGCCTATCTGGCCTTAACCTTGGAGGAAGGCGATACGGTTACCGCTACCTATGCTAACTCTGATTTTACTTATACCTCTTCCGAGGCCGTGACCTCTGTGAAGTTGGATCAGTATGCCAACGGTGATACAGCTGACGGTGAGGGCATTACTCTGATTTGCGCGACTGCTAGCGGGACTGCTAATACAACTGTAAATCTGATTGGCTTCACTTATGTGGCCAATGGCTATACTGCGTTCTTCAATGCGGAAACCAACGTGCTGACCGTGGAAGAAAGCGAAATTTTTAATTTGGGTGATACATACGCCGAAGTTACGGACTATGTTGCCCAGGGCACTGGAACCGAGGTCGGAGGCTGAACTCAAGCTTGATTGATTTAATTAAAGATGAAAAAGCGGCCCTGTCGTTGCAGACAGAGGCCGCTTTTATCATGCGCTAATGCAGCGTGATTTTGCGCAGAATGGAACGTTGCTGAAAGGTAGAGATCATTTTTTAGGAAGAACGTTTATCCTTGGGTGATATCATCGTTCAAGGGAAATTTCGGGGTTGAAAAATGATCCGGATATTGCAAAACGCTTGCGATTCGCGATACATTTGTGTATAATAGAAGTACAACGATTGGGAGGTCATGTTATGGCGAAAACGTCGAGCGTCTATGTCAGGCTGGAGCCGAAAGTGAAGGAGGAGTCCGAGGCCATCCTCAATCAGCTGGGGATCCCCATGTCCCACGCGATCTCGCTGTTTTTAAAGCAGGTCGTCCTACAGAGGGGGATCCCGTTTGAACTGAAACTGCCGTCGCCCGCCGTCCTGGAAGAGCTGACCGAGGAGCAGCTCAACGCCAGGCTGGAGCAGGGCATGGCCGAGTACGCGGCGGGAAAGGTCTGCGGCGCACAGGAGGTCCGGGAGCGGATGCAGAGGGAATTCGGGGCATGAAATTCGAGGTGATCTATGCCGAGCAGGCTCTGAACGATCTGCTGGGCATCCGCCATTATATCGCGACCGAACTTCTAGCACCCGAAACGGCACGGCGGTGGAGCGAAAGAATCATGGCGGCAATCGAGGGGCTGAACGAAATGCCGAACCGGCATCCGCTGGTCGGCAAGGACCCCTGGAGGAGTCGGGGGCTGCGAAAGCTGGTCGTGAACCATTTTGTCGTCTTTTATCTGCCGATGGAAAAGCGCAGGCAGGTTTTGATTTTGACGATCCTCTTCGGGAAGAGAGATCTGACTAAAATTTTAAGCAGCATGGAGACAAAACCGTAAGGGAAGGAAGCCAAAGAAACGGACTGCCGCGGAAAAACCGAGGCAGTCCGTTTTGATTTCTATCCTTATTTTTTACAGGACCGGCTTTAAACGGGGTCTTTGCAAGGCGCTTTCGGACAGTTCCGGAAGGCCGTCCCAGCTTTCATTTGCGGCCGCGGGTTCAGCCCTGTTCGATCTGGCGGGCCATGAGGATGCCCATGACCGAGGCCATCATCAGGCCGCGGGTCCAGCCCGAGGAGTCGCCCAGGCAGTGGAGGTTTTCCACGCTGGTGCGGAAAGCGGGGTCCATTTTGACCTTGTTGCTGTAGAATTTCAGTTCGGGGGAGTAGAGCAAAGTCTCGGCGCTGGCAAAGCCGGGGACCACAATGTCCATGCTCTTGATAAAGTTGATGATGGAGGTCATGGTGCGGTAGGGCATGGCGGCGGTGATGTCGCCGGCCACCGCGTCTTTCAAGGTGGGCTTGACGTTGGACTGGGCCAGCTCCTTCTGCCAGGTGCGCTTGCCGTCCAGAATGTCTCCGAGCCTTTGGACCAGAATGCTGCCGTTGGCCAGCATGTTGGTCAGTTCGCCCACTTTTTTGGCGTATTCGATGGGCTGGTTGAAGGGCTCGGTGAAGTTGTGCGAGCACAGAATGGCCAGGTTGGTGTTCTCGGACTTGTAGGCCTTGTAGGAGTGTCCGTTGACCACGGCCAGGTTGTCGTCGTAGTTCTCCTGGCTGACGATGCCGCCGGGGTTCTGGCAGAAGGTCCGGACCTTGTTCTTGAAGGGGTGGGGATAGCCGATCAGCTTGGACTCGTACAGGATCCTGTTGACTTCCTCCATGACCTCGCTGCGGACTTCCACCCGCACGCCGATGTCCACGGTGCCGGGGACGTGGCCGATGCCGTGCTCCTCGCACAGCTTTTCCAGCCACAGCGCCCCCCGCCGGCCGGTGGCGACCACCGTCCTGCCGGCCTCGAACACCTCGGGCTCCTTCCCGGGCAGGCGGACCAGGGCGCCCTTGCAGACGTTGTCCTCGATGACCAGATTTTCGCAGATGGAGCGGAAAAAGATCTCCACGCCGTGGTCGAGCAGGTACTGCTCGATGGCCCGGTAGATGGACTGGGCCCGCTCGGTGCCCATGTGCCGGATGGGACAGTCCACCAGCTTCAGGCCGGCCCGGATGGCCTTTTTGCGGATCTTCCGGACCTCCTCGGGGTGGGAGACCCCCTCCACCCGGGTGTCGGCCCCGAATTTCAGGTAGACGGAGTCGGCGTATTCGATGGTCTTCTGGGCCAGTTCGTGGCCGATCAGCTCGGGCAGGTCCCCGCCCACGTCGCAGGAGAGGGAGAGTTTGCCGTCCGAAAAGGCCCCGGCGCCCGAAAAGCCGGTGGTGATGTGGCAGTTCGGGCAGTTCATGCACTTGCCGGTCTTCTGCTTGGGGCAGGCCCGCTCTTCCACGGATACCCCCTTTTCCACGATGGCGATCTTTTTGCCGCTGCCCAAAAACAGCAGCTCCAGGGCGGTAAAGATGCCGGCAGGGCCGGCTCCGACGATCAGAATGTCTGTTTTCATGGTTCCCTCCGTAAGGTTGTGGGGTGTGAAGTCCGGATCCGGACCGGGTCCGGAAGGTCTTCGACAAAGTGTTCGGGGGCCGATCGGCACGGATCCTGATGTTGATCTGTATATGTCCATTATAGCACAATTTTTCCCGGGGGTCAACCTTTGGGGCGGCGGAAAAAGGGAGGACGATCGGCGGGCCGGAAGTAAAAGCAGACAGCTTTTCCGCCGGGGCAAAGAAGAAGGAACATAGAGAAAATGTCTACGAGGAACCTTCGTATAACACGTGTTTCTTTTCAGCTTTAAAGGAGGAAAGACGGAGAAAAGGCCGATTTTTTTCAAAAAAAAGGGTGAAAACCCCTTGCTTGTCAAAAATTTTTCAATGTTTTGATTGACAAGTGCAGGTAAATTTAGTAAAATTGTTAAAGATGATAAGACGTCTTTGTCTCCCGTCCGTTCAGGAGCGGGAGAAAGGGCGCGGAGATTTTTTTCCGGCAGGAGAATGATCGGCCCCGAAAGGGGAAAAATCATGTTTGATTCAGATCGAGTTACAAAGGAGTGAAGTGCGGTATGAACAAGAAGACGATCGAAGATGTCAATGTAGCGGGCAAGCGCTGTCTGGTGCGCGTGGATTTCAACGTCCCCCTGGATGAAAACAAAAAGATCACGGACGAGACCCGGATCATGGGCGCCCTGCCCACCATCAAATACCTGATGGCCCACAACGCCAAGGTCATTCTCTGCTCCCACCTGGGCCGGCCCAAGGGGACCTTCAACATGAAGTATTCCTTAAAGCCGGTGGCCGACCGCCTGAACGAGCTGCTGGACAACAAGGTGACCTTTGCCGAGGACGTCATCGGGCCTTCGGCCCAGGCCGCCGTGGCCGCCTGCAAGGAAGGGGAGTGCGTCCTGCTGGAAAACCTCCGCTTCCATGCCGAGGAGGAGAAGAACGATCCCGAATTCTGCAAGGCACTGGCCGCCTTCGGGGACATCTACGTCAACGACGCCTTCGGGACCGCCCATCGGGCGCATGCCTCGACGGCCGGCGTGGCCAAGTACATCCCCACCGCGGTGGCCGGCTTTCTGATCGCCAAGGAGCTGGAGGTCATGGGCGGCGCCCTGGAAAACCCCAAGCGTCCCTTCGTGGCCATTCTGGGCGGTGCCAAGGTCTCCGACAAGATCGGGGTCATCAACAATCTGCTGGAAAAGGTAAACACCCTGATCATCGGCGGCGCCATGGCCTACACCTTTATGAAGGCCGACGGCAAGGAGATCGGGCTTTCCCTGTGTGAAAACGACAAGCTGGATCTGGCCAAGTCCCTGATGAAAAAGGCGGCGGACAAGGGGGTCAAGCTCCTGCTCCCCGTGGACAACGTCATCGCCCAGGAGTTCAAGAACGACACCCCCATCAAGGTGGTGCTGGACGAGGACTTCCCCAAGGACTGGGAGGGCATGGACATCGGCCCCAAGACCCGGGAGATCTACGCCGACGCAGTCAAGGACGCCGGCACCGTGATCTGGAACGGCCCCATGGGCGTGTTCGAGTTCCCCAACTTTGCCGAGGGCACCAAGGCGGTGGCCAAGGCCCTGGCTGACTCCAAGGCCATCACCATCATCGGCGGCGGCGATTCGGCGGCGGCGGTCACTCAGCTCGGGTACGCCGACAAGATGACCCACATCTCCACCGGCGGCGGCGCCTCCCTCGAGTTCCTGGAGGGGCTGGAGCTGCCCGGCGTGGCCTGCCTGAACGACAAAAACTGACCGGGGCTTTGGCTCCGGATCCGATCATCGATCGGTAAAAGGTCCGTCCGGGGGACCGTCACGATTTTGCTCTCCGTCCCGGGGCAGGAGAGCGGAGGAGCCGGGGGACCGGTCTCTTCCGTTTGGTCCAAAATTCCAATCGGACCGGAAGTAAAAACAAAGTAAACCAAGGAAAGAATGACTGGGAGGTCAAAACAATGAGAAAACCGATCATCGCGGGCAACTGGAAAATGAACAAGACCCAAAAGGAGACCAAGGATTTCCTGACTGAACTCAAACCCATGGTTCAGGACGCGGCCTGCGACGTGGTCGTCTGCGTCCCCTTTACCGACCTGACGCTGGCCAAGAAAATGCTCAAGGGCAGCAACATCAAGCTGGGCGCCCAGAACGTCCACTTCGCCGAGAGCGGCGCCTACACCGGGGAGATCTCGGCGGCCATGCTCAAGGAGATCAAGGTGGAGTATGTCATCATCGGCCACAGCGAGCGCCGGCAGTACTTCGGCGAGACCAACGAGACCGTCAACAAGCGGGCCGCCGCCGCCCTGGAGGCCAAGCTCAAACCCATCATCTGTGTGGGCGAGACGCTGGCCGAGCGGGAGGAGGGCCGCACCGAGGAGGTGCTGTTCACCCAGCTGGTCGAAAGCCTGAAGGGGTTCCGCTCCAAGGACTTTGACCGCATCATCGTGGCCTACGAGCCGGTCTGGGCCATCGGCACCGGCAGAACGGCCAGCCCCGAGGACGCCAACAAGAGCATCGGCTTCATCCGCAAGGTGCTTTACACCAAGTTCTCCGCAGTCATCGGCGAAAAGACCCGCATTTTGTACGGCGGCAGCATGAACGCTTCCAACGCCTCCGCCCTGATGGCGCAGGAGGAGATCGACGGCGGCCTGATCGGGGGCGCCAGTCTGTCGGCCGAGGAGTTTTCCAAGGTCGTGCACTACTGAGATAGGTCCGCGAGGGCCGGCAAAAAGATCGCGGCTTTTGAGCCGCGATCTTTCTTCAGACGGCACCGCCGGGCAAAATTCGCTTCGTTCGGCCGGAGCGGCAAAGGACGCCGGCCCGGCCCGGAGCGGAAGATCCCGGGAAGAGGCGGCCGGAAGGGGAGGGCGGATGCCGCTCCTCCGCCTTTTCACGCACCTTTTTTGAAGGGGGAAGGAGAGCGTTTCGGACAGATCCGATTTTTTCGAGGAAACTATGGAAAAAAGATTGTATTCTCTCATCATCATGGACGGCTTCGGCTGGGGGACGGACCCCTCGGTCTCGGCCATCGACAAGAGCGGCATCCCCAACATCAAAAAGCTGATGGCCGCCTATCCCCACACCACGCTGAGCGCCTCGGGCATGAGCGTGGGCCTGCCCGAGGGGCAGATGGGCAACTCCGAGGTCGGACACCTGAACATCGGGGCCGGCCGGGTGGTCTACCAGGAGCTGACCCGGATCACCAAGTCCATCTCGGACGGAGACTTTTTCCGCAATCCCGCCCTGGTCCGGGCCATGGATTCGGCCAAGGAGCGAGGCAAAGACCTCCATCTGTTCGGCCTGGTCTCGGACGGCGGGGTGCACAGCCACAACGAACACCTCTACGCCCTCATCCGCATGGCCAAGGAGCGGGGCTTGAAGCAGGTCTACATCCACGCCTTCCTCGACGGCCGGGACGTCCCGCCCGAGAGCGGCGCGGGCTATGTCCGGGCATTGGAACAAAAGTGCGCGGAGTACGGCTTCGGCAAAGTGGCCTCGGTCATGGGGCGGTACTATGCCATGGACCGCGACAACCGCTGGGAGCGGGTGCAGAAGGCCTATGACTGCATGGTCCGGGGGACGGGCAAGCCCGCGTCCTCGGCGGTGCAGGCGGTGGAAGACTCCTACGCCGCCGGGGTCACCGACGAGTTTGTGGTCCCGGTCACCCTGACCGAAAACGGAAAGCCGGTCGCCCTCATCAAGGAGGGGGATTCGGTGATCTGCTTCAACTTCCGGCCCGACCGGGCGCGGGAGATCACCCGGGCCCTCACTCAGCCCGGCTTTACCGGCTTCCCGGCCGAAAAGCTGGACCTTTGCTATGTGTGCATGACCCAGTATGACGCCACCTTTACCGGGGTCTCGGTGGCCTTCGCCCCCGAGTCGCTGAAGAACACCTTCGGGGAGTATCTGGCCGACCGGGGCTTAAAGCAGCTCCGCATCGCCGAGACCGAAAAGTACGCCCACGTCACCTTCTTCTTCAACGGCGGGGTGGAAAAGCCGAACGAGGGAGAGGACCGCATCCTGGTGCCCTCGCCCAAGGTGGCGACCTATGACCTCCAGCCCGAAATGAGCGCGCCCGAGGTCACCGAAAAGGCCATCGAGGCCGTGCGCAGCAAAAAGTACGACGTCATGATCCTGAACTTCGCCAACTGTGACATGGTGGGACACACCGGGGTCATGGAGGCCGCCGTCAAGGCCGTGGACACCGTGGACGACTGCGTGGGCCGGCTGGTGAAGGAGATCTTGGCCGCGGGGGGCATGGCCCTGATCACCGCCGACCACGGCAACGCCGACCGCATGAAGGACGAGCACGGCGAGCCCTTCACCGCCCACACCACCAACCCGGTGCCCTGCATCCTGGCCGACGACGAGCGGAAAAACGTCAGCCTGCAGCCCGGCGTGCTGGCCGATCTGGTGCCCACGCTGCTGGACGTGATGGGCCTGCCGCAGCCCCCCGAGATGACCGGGAAGAGCCTGATCGTAAAATAATAACCGGAAAGGCCCGAAAAAGAGTTGTTTTTTTCCGAAGTTTGTGCTATACTTGTATAGCGTTTTGTAAAAACAAGCTCTGATCCGGAGGAAAAACGATATGACGTCCCTGCAGAATTTCATGCTCATGATGATGGCGGACCTGTCCAATGTGCCCGGATGGTTCCATCCCGTCCGCTACATCCTTCTGGGGCTGATCGCCCTGCTCTCTCTCCTGATGATCCTGATCGTGCTGCTCCAGCCCGGCAACAGCGAGGGCCTGGGCGCGCTGCAGGGTTCGACCGAGACCTTCTTCGGCAAAAACAAAGCCAAGAACATGGAAGGCAAGCTCCGCAAGCTCACGGTCGGCATTGCCATCGCCATCGTGGTGCTGTGCATCGTGTTCGGCGCCCTGGAACTGTTCTTTATCTGAGGTTTTCAAGCCGGCGGTCTCTCGGAAAGCGGGAGGCCGCCTTTTTCTTTCTTCCCAAGTTTTTGGAAAGTCCGGCAGGCTGAAAGTTCCGGGCGGGCGGACAGATCAAAGGGACCGGAAAGAGGGAAGTCATCGGCGACGCTGTCAGCGGGAAGAGATCGGAAAAATCAAACAAAGGCGGGAAGAGATCGGGAAGATCAAACAGAGGGGGAAAGAAGGATCCTATGAATTTTAAGGAACGAGTCATACAATTTTTTCAAGGCAGCGAGGGCGCCCGCTCCGAGCGCGCCCTGCAGGCGGCCTTAAAGCTGAACACCGCCGAGGAGCGGCAGCTCGGCCGCCTGGCCCTGCGCGAGCTGGAGGCCGAGGGCACCCTGGTCCGCAACGAGCGGGGGGACTTTGTCTTTGTGCCGGAGGAGCGCAAGGTCCGGGGGCGGCTGCAGGGCCACCGCAAGGGGTTTGCCTTCCTCATCCGTGAGGACGGCCAAAAGCCCGACCTCTTCGTGGCGCCCGGCAAGCTGAACGGCGCCATCCACGGCGATCTGGTGCTGTGCGAGGATCTGGGCGAGCGGGAGGAGGCCCGGGTGCTCTGCGTGCTGGAGCGGGGACATTCCGAGATCGTGGGCAGCTTCGAGCCCTCCAAGAACTTCGGCTTTGTGGTGCCGGACGACGACCGCTTCGGCTTTGACATCCTGGTCAAGGGCCGTCCCGGCCTGCCCGCCGGGGAAAAGGTGGTGGCACGCCTGCTCGGCGAGGTCCGCTCCGGCCGCAACCCCGAGGGCAAGATCGTGGAAGTGCTGGGCCCGGCCGGCCGGGCCACGGACATTTTGTCCATCGTGCGCGCCCACGGCCTGCGGGAGGAGTTCCCGGCCGCCGTCGAAAAGGAGGCCAGAAAGCTGGACCGCCCCCTGGACAAAAAGGACTTCAAAAACCGGGAGGACCTGACCGGAAAGTCCATCGTCACCATCGACGGGATCGACTCCCGGGACCTGGACGACGCCGTCTCCCTGGAGCGCTGGGGGGAGAACTTTCTGCTGGGCGTGCACATCGCGGACGTCTCGCACTACGTCCGGCCGGGCTCCCTGCTGGACGAGGAGGCCCAAAAGCGGGGGACCAGCGTCTACTTTCCGGACCGGGTCTATCCCATGCTGCCCAAGGCGCTCTCCAACGGCATCTGCTCTCTGAACGAGGGGGTGTCCCGGCTGACCCTTTCGGTGTTCATGGAGGTCGACCGCACCGGCAAGGTGGTGGCCAGCCGCCTGAGCAAGAGCGTGATTTCCACCGCCCATCGGATGAACTATCCCGAGGTCACCGCCCTGCTGGAGGGCGACAGGGATTTGGCAGAACGCTACGCCGACGTCGCCCCCATGCTCTTTGACATGAGGGAGCTGGCGGAGATCCTCTTCAAAAAGCGGGTCCGGCGGGGCTCGGTGGAGATGGACCTTCCCGAGGTCAAGGTGGAGCTCGGCCCCGACGGGGAGATCGAGCGCATCCTGCCGGCGGACCGGGGGATCTCCCACAAGATCATCGAGGAGTTCATGATCCTGTGCAACGAGACGGTGGCCGAGACCCTGCAAAAGGCCGGCGCGCCCTGCCTGTACCGGGTCCACGAAAAGCCGGAGGGCGAAAAGCTGCAGGGCTTTGCGGAGTTCGTACAGGGGCTGGGGCTGACCCTTCCCCTCAAAAAGGGCGGGGTGACCTCCAAAACCTATGCCGATCTTCTGGCCTCGCTGAAGGACGGTCCGCTTTACCGGGTGGTCAACACCGTGATGCTCCGCTCCATGATGAAGGCCCGCTACTGCGAGTTCAACCTCGGCCACTTCGGGCTGTGCTCGGCCTTTTACTGTCACTTCACCTCGCCCATCCGGCGGTATCCCGACCTCTTCGTCCACCGCATGCTCAAAAAGCTGATCAAGGGCACGGCCCCCAAGGCCGCCGAGTGCCTGGACGAGACCCGGGCGCTGGCCCTGCGCTGTTCGACTTCGGAGCGCACGGCCGATCTGGCCGAGCGGGAGGTGGACGACTACTACAAGGCCGAGTACATGAAAAAGCACCTCGGGGAGGAATTCGAGGGGCACATCTCCGGGGTGACCGAGTTCGGGATCTTCGTGGAGCTGGAGAACACCGTGGAGGGGCTGATCCGCCTCGAGCATTTCCCCGCCGACGACTACGAGTTCGATCAGAAGATGTACCGCCTGAGGGGCAGAACGCACACCTTCGCCCTGGGCGATCCCGTCCGCATCGCGGTGGCGGGCGTCAGCCAGCGGGACGGCAAGGTGGAGTTTGCCTTCGCCGGTTTGGAAGAGGTGCCTTCCGACCGGGAGAGAACTTCCAGGCGGGAGAGAGGAAAAAAGGCCGGCGCCGGAAACGCCGCCCCTGAGGCGGGGGCCGGGAAAAAGCCCCGGAAGGGCGGAGATTCCCCGAAGGAAAACGGAAAGTACGGCAAGGCAGCCGCCCCTGAGGCGGAGGCCGGAAAAAAGGCCCGGAAGGGCGGGCGTTCCCCGAGGGGAAGCGAGAACGATCAGGCAGCCGCCCGCGGGAGGACTAAAAAGGGAACTTCTTCGGGAGCCGGTTCGGGCCGGAAGAGGCGGGGAAGGCCGCCGAAGGGGAGCTTATGAAGGACATCACCGTCAACAAAAAGGCCCGCTTTGACTACTTCGTGGAGGAGACCATGGAGGCCGGCATCCAGCTGACCGGGAGCGAGGTCAAGTCCGTCCGGGCGGGCAACGTCAACCTCAAAGACAGCTTCGCCCTCATCCGGGAGGGGCAGGTCTGGCTGAAGAACATGCACATCGGCGCCTACGAAAAGGCCTCGCAGTTCGACAACAAAGACACCCGGCGGGACCGCCGTCTGCTGCTCCACAAGAGCGAGATCGCCCGCCTGACCGGCAAGATCCAGCAGAAGGGCTACACCCTGGTGGTGCTCCGGCTGTACTTCAAGGACGCCCTCATCAAGGCCGAGCTGGGGCTGTGCAGGGGCAAGCAGAACGCCGACAAGCGCCGCACCATCGCCGAACGGGACCAAAAGCGGGAGATCGAGCGGACGCTGAAGCATTACAACACCCGCTGAGCGAACTTGTCCCAAAGGCATGCGGACGGGCTCTTTCCGTCCGGAAAAGGCCGAAGGATCTTTACACAGAAACCGAAAAACAGTTGGATATACGGAATTTTTGAATATGCTGAATCAAACCGGAGAGAAGTTATGAGAGATCTGAGTTCCTTTCACCACATCGAGACCCTCTGCGCGCAGGCCGGCTACGACCCGGCTTCCGGGGATCCCCGGGTGCCGCCCATCGTGCAGTCCACCACTTTTTATTACGACCGGGCCGAGCAGCTGGCCGACCTGTTCGACCTCAAGGCCGAGGGGTGCTTCTACTCCCGGCTGGGCAACCCAACCTGCGAGGTGCTGGAAAAAAAGGTGGCCGCGCTGGAGGGGGGCGTGGGCGCCATCGCCCTCTCGTCCGGACAGGCCGCCACCCTGCTGACCGTGCTCAACGTCTGCGGGGCGGGGGATCACGTGGTGTGCAGCCAGGCCGTGTACGGGGGGACCTTCAACCTGCTGGACGTCACGTTAAAAAAGCTGGGCATCGAGGTCACCTTTGTGCCCGCGCAGGCCTCCCAGGCCGAGATCGAGGCGGCCATCCGCCCCCAGACCCGCCTGCTGTTCGGGGAGACCATCGCCAATCCCGCCGTGGAGGTCCTCAACTTCGAGGCCTTCGCGGGGGCGGCCAAAAAGTTCGGCATCCTGTTTGCGGTGGACAACACCCTGGCCACCCCGGTCAACTGCAGGCCGCTGGAATGGGGGGCGGACCTGGTGACCCATTCTTCCTCCAAGTACCTCGACGGCCACGCCGTGGCCCTGGGCGGGATCATCGTGGACGGCGGCCGCTTTGACTTTTCGGACAATCCCCGCTATCCCGAGTTCAACCGGCCGGACGAGAGCTATCACGGCCTGGTCTACAGCCGGGACTGCGGAAACAGGGCCTTCCTGGTCAAGGCCCGGGGACAGCTTCTGCGGGATCTGGGGACCACGATGTCGCCCATGAACGCCTTTCTGACCGAGTTGGGGACCGAGACCCTGCACCTGCGCATGGAGCGCACCAACCGCAACGCCCTGGCCGTGGCCGAATTTCTGGCCGGCCATCCCGAAGTGGAGTTCGTCCGCTATCCCTTCCTGAAGGGAGAAAATGCGGCCCTTGCGAAAAAGTACCTGACCGGGGGCGGCGGCATGATCTCCTTCGGCCTGACGGGGGGACGGGAGCGGGCGGCCCGGTTCATTGCCGCCCTCAAACTGTTCGCCAACGTCACCCACGTGGCGGATCTGCGCAGTTCGGTCATCCATCCCGCCTCCACCACCCACCGGCAGATGAGCGAGGAGGCCCTGGAAAAGGCGGGCATCCGGCCCAACCAGATCCGCCTGTCCATCGGCATCGAACACGAAGAAGACCTCATCGCCGACCTGAAGCAGGCCATCGAGCGGGCCTGAGGGGGAGGAAGAGCATGCCCATCATCATTCCCCGGGACATTCCGGCCTTCGGCATTCTGCAGAGGGAAAACATCTTCGTCATGGCCCAGAAAAGGGCGGTCACCCAGGACATCCGGCCCATCGAGATCTGCATCCTCAACCTGATGCCCACCAAGATCGAGACCGAGACCCAGCTCATCCGGCTGCTGTCCAATTCCCCCCTGCAGGTGAACATCACCCTGCTCTACACCCAGACCCACCAGTCCAAAAACGTGGCCCAGAGTCATCTGGACCGCTTTTACAAGCGCTTTGACGAGATCAAAGACCGCCGCTTCGACGGCATGATCGTCACCGGCGCCCCCGTGGAGACCCTGCCCTTCGAGGAGGTCAACTACTTCGACGAGCTCCGGGAAATTTTGGCCTACGCCGACGCCCACGTCACGTCCACCCTCTACATCTGCTGGGGGGCCCAGGCCGGGCTGTACTGCCACTACGGCATTCAAAAGCGCCCCCTGCCCCAAAAACTGTTCGGGGTCTTTCCCCACACCCGCCGGGTGCCCTTCGATCCCCTGCTCAAGGGAGTGGACGATGTGTTCTACATTCCGCACTCCCGGCACACCTACGTGGCCGACGAGGACATCTACGCCTGCGAGGCGCTGGAAGTGCTGGCCTACTCCGAGCAGGCCGGCTGCGCAGTTATCAAGGCCGAAAACGGCAAGCGCTTCTTTCTGACCGGACACTCCGAGTACGACCGGGATACCCTGAAAAACGAGTATATCCGCGATCTGTCCAAGGGCATGAAGATGGATCCGCCCGTCAACTATTTTGCGGACGACAGCATGGAAAAAGTGGACATGAAGTGGACCTCCACCGCCAACCTCATCTTCAGCAATTGGCTCAACTACTACGTCTACCAGGTCACGCCCTACGAGATTGACCGGGGAGAGGGGCCGAAAGGAGACTGAGAGAGCCGGAGCGGCGTGAAGGAGGAAGGACTCGGCCCGGTTATGACCTGCGAAAGGGAGGACTTCGGAAGCCGGACGGAGCGGAAGGCGGGTCCGGACCGATACCTGCGATAAGGGAGGGGACAAAATGGTGATTGAAGCCTGGTGGTTTGAAAACCGGCAGCGGAGCGAAGATATCCTGCAGCCGGACTGGTTTACCCCCAGGACGCATTGCGGCGTCTATCTGGAGCTGGACAAGGAGGAACCGTTGCGGCTCACTGTCCGGGCCTTTTCCCGATCGGTCGATTTCGAAAGGGAAGTCGAGATTCGCGGGACAGAGAGCCGCGAGGACTACGATCTGCTGGTCAAGGACCGTGCGGTCGTTTTGAAGATCTTTGCGGACGGCGTCTGCGGCCTGCCGGAGCAGATCTCCGTGCGGGTCCGGATCGGGGAGAGGGTCTACGGGAAAGAGATCAAGTGCGAGTATTCCTGCATCCGGGGCAGAACCACCGATTTTGAGGGGAATCCTTTTCCGGCGGCCGTTGTGTTCGAGAGAAAAGCTTTCGGCGGAAAAATCCCCTGCATCGGGACCTGGAGCGACCGAAACGGAAACTATTCCGTGGTGGTCCCCAACGGCAGATACGGCGCCTTTTACGTCGAGGACCATTCTTACAAGATTTCAACGCTGGAAAACTGGAGCTGGAAAATGGTCGTGGACCGTGACGAAAGGCAGGATTTCAAGATCGGAACGGGAGAGGTCTACGGCCTGTCGGTCTGGGAAAGCCCGGGGGTAAGCAACGCGCTGTTTCTGTATTTCCGTCCCATGATCCTGCCTCAGATCAAAACGGAAAAATTTGATGTCACGCTGGATCATGAAAAGCGGGAAGTGGTGGATATCCAGCCTGACCTGGAAAAAGAGGATCTGCGGATCTGCATAGATGGCCGGGAAGTCAGGATCTTTTCGGTGCAGCGGATCTATGAGACGGGGATCTATGAGGAGGGCGACTATTCCCTGATCGCCTATGTCGTTCAGGCGGAAAAACCTGTTTTGAGCCGGGGAAAACATACGGCGGTCGTCGAGTATGAAACCTCCGGAAAGTACAGGTCGCAAAGTCAGGGCAGGACGCACTTTTTCGTCGACTCAGTTCTTTAAAATCCGGCCGAGGGGTGCGAACGCGAGGAGGTTGTTTAAAAGCCGGGAAAAGGGGTTATATATTATTGCCGCTCTTTTGGAGCGGTCTTCCATGGGCCAGTTTCGGATTCGATTGCAGGTGGAAGTCAGGTAAGCATGCCGGGGGATCCGGCCCCGCAACAACGGTAAATTAAAATTAAACGCTGACAACAGCAATTCTTACAGCGCTCCCGTAGCGCTCGCGGCTTAACTTTTAAGCTCCGTCCGACCGGCATTGCCCACGGTGCCGGACCCGGGCGCCAAATCAGTGGGGAACGCTCTCGAAGGTTTGTTTCCGGCCTTTGAGGGGGCTCTTTCGGGAACCGGCCTTTTCCGAGTTTGTCTGCGGACTTGAAAAAGGCGGGATCGACCACAGACTAAGCATGTAGAAAGCCTGATCTAAATCTGTAAGACCGCGGTTCAACTCCGCGCTGGTCCACCAACTAAAGTCCGGTCGGCCCGAAAGGGCTCGTCCGGGCGAGACTGCCCTTCTGGCAGCCCCCGCCGGACATCGCCGAGGGGGCCGCCCGAACGCAGGTTTCCCATCGCGGGACCGAAATCGTGACGCGATCGGCGGCTCCGCCGGCAGCGATCGCTGTTCCGTCGCCTACGGCTCCTCACAACTCCGCGCTGGCCAACTAAAGTCCGGTCGGCCCGAAAGGGCTCGTCCGGGCAAGACTGCCCTTCGGGCAGCCCCCGCCGGACATCGCCGAGGGGGCCGCCCGGACGCAGGTTTCCCATCGCGGGACCGAAATCGTGACGCGATCGGCGGCTCCGCCAGCAGCGATCGCTGTTCCGTCGCCTTCGGCTCCTCACAACTCCGCGCTGGCCACGAGCGGTTGCGTTTGAACCACGGTTCAGCGCAGCCGTTTTTTACTTGTGTCAGAGGGATCCCCGGAATCATCGTCCCTACGTACCGACCGGAAAAGCCTACACATTATTTGACGCAGAAGAGAAACAAAGACGGAAAATTTTCGCGCTGACAGAAAAAGGAGATCACCAAACAAACCTCCGGCAAGATTCGGGGAAGTAACGCGGGGGAGGTAAAAGGCAGACTATTCGTTCATAAGAGCAGCGTGCTCAAAAGATCGGTACAGCAAAGAGAAAAACAGGAAAAAAGCCCCAGGCCGGTTGTTCCTGCCTGAAATTATGAGGAGGTTTATGGATCATGAGGATCATATCCAAGATCAACACCAATAAAGACGAGCTGTTTGCGTGTTCCGTCAAAACGCTGAAATCTTTTTTTGCCGATCAGATGATCTCGATCATGATGGGAAGAGAGGTCCTATCCTTTGCTCATGGCAGAAAATTGCCCAAAAAATTGCAAGAAATCAGGGTGTGTAGGCTCATTATTTCCAAAGAGGACGGAGAGTACTTCACAAGAGAGCACAGGATGCTGCTGTCAATGGAGACAATAAAAAAAGAATACTATACAGATCAGTTAAAGGAGGAGTTTGAAAAGAAGATCCTGCCGTATTTGCGGTGTAAATGCGAGGAATTTTCTCAAAAACCGGACAAGAAATACAGCATCAAGGTTCAAATAAAAGACGGAAAGTTTGTATTGAGCGAAGAAGAATCTGTTTAAAAGCGGCGGAATTTTCAGCGGGCGGCGACAGGGCCGCAGCAGTTTTTAAAACATCCGAATTCAGGAGGCTGTAGCATGATGGAATACAACAATATCCATGCGGGTGAAGATAAGGATGAACTGTTCGTTGTCTTTGCATTGTTTTCCAGCTTAATTAATGTAGTCTTTATTGTTTCCACCTTTGTGCAGTCAAGGATCTTTACGGGGAGTATGGCGATCATCGGTGTGGCAACTTGCAGCATTTTCCTGCTTGTACCGTTCCGATGGCGGACCTATCAATGGAGATTTTCGAAATTGGAAATCGAACCTGAGCGGATCACTATAGTATATGGAAAGAAAAAACGGGTCATTGCTTTTTCGGAAGTGAAGAAGGTCCGGTTGATGATGTTGACTGTTCCCAAATACTATGGGATGGGAGAATCCTTTATTCTTGTACAGAAAAGGGAGAACGGAAAATACTACCGAAACGGTTCTGATTTTTGTCAGATCCGTTCGGATGAGAACACCATCCCTGTGTGGTTTACGAAAGAACGTTACCGAAAGATCATGACTTTCTGGTATGCCGTGCACGGGAAGGATTACGAGAAAGAGTTTTCCGGCAAGGGACCGACAGAGCAAAAGCAGGAAGATCCCGCAATCGGAAGATCCGGTCTTGATATTGTGGAAAAAGAATACAACAATATCCATGCCGAAGCAGACAAGAACCGTCTGTTTTTCCCGGCTGCGATCTTATCCGTCCTGATCAATATCGGATTCACTGTTTCCGCCTTTTTGAAAATTGAAATTTTTACGCTGATATGGACCATCCTTGCAGCGGTGTTTTTAGGGGACTGCATGATTAAGCTGCTTGCCCTGAGAACATATCAGTGGATATTCTCAACGGTGGAGATGAATCCAACGTACATCCGGCAGACGTATGGGAGGAAGAAGAGGGTGATCGATTTTGCAAAGGTAAAAGAAGTACGGTTGCTGACGATGACCGTGCCCAAAAAGCAAGAGCGCGAAGAACCTTTTATTCTTATACAGGCCGGGGAGGACCGGATCCATTATCAGAGCGGGACCGATTACGGGCAGATCCATCCGGACGAGAACACCATTGCCGTGTGGTACACAGAGGAACGCTATCAAAAGATCATGACTTTCTGGTATGCCGCATACGGGAAGGAATATGTGGAGTCAGCCGACAAGCCGGATCCGGACACAGGCAAGTCGGATCAGAACGAAAGTTGAGTTGATTTGTCAGACTTGAGAAGCCGGCTGTGGATTTCATAGTCCTCTGAATATTCAACGGGAAACGAAGAGCCGGGAGAAGGCACCGATGTTTCTCCGCTTGATAATGGGGCAGAGAGTTCCTGCGCAGCAGCGTTTCAGGATCAGGAGGTGAAATCAAAATGATTCAATTCAAGGGGACTCTTTCGAAAAACAGCAAACTTTTTCTGATCCGGTCATCAGAAAAAGTCAGTTTCGTAATGGCCGCTGTAACAGGGATCATTTTGATCGGACCTGCTGTAGCGGCATGGTGCATCTGGCCGGAGATCTGGTTCGCCGTTCTGCCCTTTGTGGTTGCTGTTTTCATGTTCTGTGTCTGTCTGGCCATCCCGAAACTGAACCCTCAGGATCGGAATGTGGAGGCGCAGCTCCCGACCAAGGTCACCATCCAAGGCGACCGCCTGGAGCGCGTGGGCGAGGGAGAACGCAGCTATTCCAGCCGAAAGCTGGTCGATGTCAAAAAAGTGCAGGACCACGGGACTTTCTACTATCTCACTTTTTATTTTCCCTATAAGGACGGCTACTTTATCTGCCAGAAGGATCTGCTGACAGAGGGGACCCTGACAGACTTTGAAAAATTGTTTGAAGATAAAATTGAAAGGGTGAAAAGCGGTCAAAGCCGTTCTGAGGAGAAATAAGTCTTCAACCGGATCCTTAGCCGAGGAAATTCTTTAGCTGGATCTTCAACTGAGGAAATTCTTTAGCTTGATCTTTAGCCGGGGAATTCTTTAACCGGATCCTCAGCCGGGGCAAAAAAAGAACGGGAAAGGTCAACTTTCGATCCGCGTTCATATTCAAAACATGATTGAGTTCAGGAGGTCGGAGCATGAGAGAACATAATAATATCTATGTGAGCGAATATTTGAATTGGTTCTATGTCCCAAGCATCGCACTGGTTCTGATGTTCTACATCGGTATGGTCATTATCGTGTTTGTAGGGAATGCGGAAGTTTTAAAAGTTTGGACGATTCTGTCGGTATCGATCCTCGGGATCGTGGCATTAGCCTTTCTCTTGAACGTCCGGGTTTACCAATGGTTGTTTGCAAAGCTGGAGATCAATGCCAGACAGGTCAGAATAAAATACGGGAAGAAAGAGAGAGCCATTGATTTTGAGGCCTTGAAAGCGGTCCGTGTTTTATTCCTGACCATACGTGATGATAAGTTGATTCGGATAGATCGTTTTATCCTTCTGCAAAAGGGCGAGCACAGGCGGTATTACAAAAGTCAGGATCGCTATTACGACATCCGAAAAGATGAAAACACCATCGCCGTGTGGTACACGGAGGAACGCTATCAGAAGATCATGACTTTCTGGTATGCCGCACACGGGAAGGAATACAAATGCCGGAGTGAGGACAGTTAAAGCCGTTCTGCGGAGGGACAAACCATGAGCCGAAGCCTTCAGTCGGAGGCAAAAAAAGAGCAGGAAGGGGCCACTTTCAGTTTTCACAGTCAACTTTCAATCCATGCTCATATTAAAAATATGATTGAGATCGGGAGGTCGGGGTATGATGGAATACAACAATATTCGAGCGGAAGAAGATCGGGCTAATAATAACGCAATGATCATAGCCCTTGCCCTTTTCTGTGTCGGTTTTATCGTGGCTGCATTTTTGGGCCAAAACGACTTCCTGATCATTTGGAGTTGGCTGGAGATCATGATTTTTACGGTAGTATTCTTGGCAGGCCTTTTAAATCGGAAAAATGAACAATGGCAGTTCTCAAAGCTGGAAATCAATTCAGTACGGGTCAGACTGTACTACGGCAAGAAGCAGAGAGAAATTGATTTTAAAGAAATGCAGGGTGTTCGATTAATGGATCTAAGAGTCCCGGATGGAAAAGGCTATAGAGCAGATCGATTTATCATCTTGCAGAAGAAAGAAAGCAAACTTCACTATCAGATCGGAGATTACTTTCATGAAATTCGGCAGGATGAAGACACGATTCCCGTATGGTACACGGAGGAGCGCTATCAAAAGATCATGACTTTCTGGTATGCCGCACACGGAAAGGAATACAGAGGAAGCGGGGGAGCAATTGCTGCATGGAGCAGAACAGGGGACAGCTTTAAAGAGTCCGAATGAGATCCAGGTTTCCCATCGCGGGACCGAAATCGTGACGCGATCGGCGGCTCCGCCGGCAGCGATCGCTGTTCCGTCGCCTAC
>CALVJY010000034.1 GCA_944332455.1 uncultured Clostridia bacterium | reverse complement strand
GAAAAACGTTGCAGAACTTTGCCGAAAGGCAAAGTGAACAACGGTTGTCCCCTCAAGTCCGGCCGATTTTCGCTTTCAGCGAAAAGCGCGTCTGGCCGGAAAAATCTCGTCGCGCCGATGGCGGACATGCGCCGCCATCGGACTCGATCCGGTCTTTTGCGGTGAGCAAAAGCCGGGCAGGAAAAGGGTGAAGCGCAGGCTTGCCGAAGCGAGGGAAAAACCGCGCAAAGCTGCTTTTACAGTTTGCAGACAACAACAAGGTTCTTCCAAAAACAAGGATTGTTTCAGGACTGAAAGACCAGACAGCGGGACGCGGTTTGTCCCTCAAGTCCGGCCAAAATTCCGCATAGCGGAATTTTGCGTCTGGCCGGAAAAACTACTCAAATTGCAATTTGTCCGCCCCGTCCCTTCCTTTTCGGACCGGCATGGGATAGCGGCCGTTGAAACAGGCCAGGCAGAACTTGTTTTTGGCCCCCGCGCAGGTCTTGACCAGATCGGGAACCTCCAGAAATTTGAGGCTGTCCGCCCCGATGAACTCGCAGATCTCCCGCACGCTGTGGTCGGCGCCGATCAGCTGGCCGAAGGTCTGGGTGTCGATGCCGAAGTAGCAGGGAAAGCGGATGACCGGGGAACTGACCCGGAAATGCACTTCCCTGGCCCCCGCCCGCCGCAGCAGGTCGATGATCTTTTTGCTGGTGGTCCCCCGCACGATGGAGTCGTCGATCAGCACCACCCGCTTGCCCGCGACGTTGGCCCGGAGGGCGTTCATCTTGACGCTGACCGAGCTCTCCCGCACCCGCTGGTCGGGCTGGATGAAGGTCCGCCCCACATAGCGGTTCTTGGCCAGGGCCTCCACATAGGGCAGCCCTGAGACCTCGGCATAGCCCCGGGCGGCCACCACCGCCGAGTCCGGCACGCCGGAGACGATGTCGGCCTCCACCGCGTCGTGTTCGGCCAGGATGCGCCCGGCCTGCTTGCGGGCCTCGTAGACGCTGCAGCCGTCGATGACGCTGTCCGGCCGGGCAAAGTAGACGTACTCGAAGATGCAGGAGGCCTCTCCCCGCCGGTCGAGGAAGTGGGAGTGCACCCCCTGGGCGTCGATGACCACGATCTCCCCCGGCTCCAGATCCCGGATGTACTCGGCGTTGACGGCGTCCAGGCCGCAGGTCTCGCTGGAGAGCACATACTCGTCGTTGAGCCGCCCGAGCACCAGGGGGCGGATGCCGTAGCCGTCCCGCACCCCGATCAGCTGGGTGGTGGTCATGATGGTCAGCGCAAAGGAGCCGCGCAGCCGGGCGGCCGCCTTTTTGATGCCCTCCACCACGTCGTCTTTGGCATAGCGGTTGATCAGGGCCGCGATGATCTCGGTGTCGATGGAGGTCTGAAAGAGCACGTTTTTGGCGATCAGCTCCTTGCGCAGCTCCCCGGCGTTGACGATGTTGCCGTTGTGGGCCAGGGCCATCCGCCCCAGCTTGCCGGTGAACACCAGCGGCTGACAGTTGGCGGGGTGACTGGCCCCGGTGGTGGAGTAGCGCACGTGACCCACCGCGATGTCGCCCTCGGGCAGAGCAGAAGACAGCACCGGCTCGGGAAAGACCTCGGGTACCAGCCCCATGCCGCGGAAGTAGGCGATCTTGTCGTGGTGGGTGACCGCGATGCCGGCGCTCTCCTGCCCCCGGTGTTGGAGGGCGTACAGGCCGAAGTACACCGTGCGGGCCAGGTCCCGGATCTCGTTGGAGTAGATCCCGAACACCCCGCACTCCTCGTGCATGGAGTCGAAGGGCGGCTTCGTCCGCAGAAAGGCCCCGCTCACTCGCCCATCAGACGGCGCAGGATCTCCTGGTAGGCCTCCTCCACATGCCCCAGATCCCGGCGGAAGCGGTCCTTGTCCAGCTTTTCCCCGGTCTTGCTGTCCCAGAAGCGGCAGGTGTCGGGCGAGATCTCATCGGCCAGGATGATGTCGCCGTGAAAACGGCCGAACTCCAGCTTGAAGTCGATCAGCTCGATGCCCAGGGGCTTTAAGTACTCGCTTAAGATCTTGTTGACGGCAAAGGCCATGGAGGAAATTTTGGCCATCTCCTCCCGGGTGGCCAGGCCCATGGCGTAGACGTGGTAGTCATTGATCATGGGATCGCCCAGTTGGTCGTTCTTGTAGCTGTACTCCAGCACGGTCTCCTTCAGCTTGGTCCCCTCGGGGATGCCCAGCCGCTTGGACAGGCTGCCGGCGGCGATGTTGCGCACGATGACCTCCACCGGCACGATGGAGACCTTTTTGACCAGCGTCTCCCGGTCGGAGATCTGCTCCACAAAGTGGGTCCTGATGCCCTGCTTTTCCAGCATCTGCATCAGGAAGTTGGTCACCTTGTTGTTGATGACCCCCTTGCCCACGATGGTTCCCTTTTTCAGGCCGTTGAAGGCCGTGGCGTCGTCCTTGTAGTCCACCAGCACGACGTCGGGGTCGGTGGTCGCAAAGACCTTTTTGGCCTTGCCCTCGTAGAGCTGCTCCCTTTTTTCCGGTCTTGCCATGAGATTTACCTCCGTTTATTGAAAAAATGATTGACATGCGTTGCGCCCGCCAAGGGTCCCGGACCGTCCTCCGGAAAGAAAGAGCGGTTCCCCCCTTCCGAAACAGCCGGCTTTCGGCGGCATAGCCTTATTATACCACACCTGCGCCCGGTTGTCAAAAGATTCGACGCCCAAAGGAGCGGCCGCCCCCTCCCGGACAGACAAAAAGGGCCGGAATCCGCTTCCGCCCTTTTTTGCGGGGATCCCCCGCCTTTTTCAGTCTATGCTCAGATTGGCGTCATCCTTCAAGACCTTCTGACGCATCTCTTCCTTGTATTTTTCCAGCTTCTTCATGATGTCGGGGTACTTGAGCGAGAGGATCTGCAGGGCCAAAAGGCCTGCGTTCTCCCCCCCGTTGATGGCCACGCAGGCCACCGGCACCCCGGAGGGCATCTGCACCATGGACAGCAGGCTGTCCAGCCCGTCCAGCGTGGAGGACTTGACCGGCAGCCCGATGACGGGCAGCGTGGTGGAGGCGGCCAGCACCCCCCCCAGATGCGCGGCCTTGCCGGCGGCGGCGATGATGACCTCGATGCCGGCGTCCGCGGCGCCCGCCGCGAAGGCGTGGGCCTCCTCGGGGGTGCGGTGGGCCGAGATCACCCGGACCACCGGCTCGACGCCGAATTTTTTGAGCACCTTGACCGCGGGCATGCAGACCTCGAGATCGGACTTGCTGCCCATGACGATTCCTACTTTTGACATAAACGGGTCTCCTGTATAAAAATGTTTATCCTGACAAAGATTAACCAAAAAAGGTCGATCCAAAAACGGCAAAAAGAGGGTTGAAAGGCCATGCTGGAAGTGCTGCACATCGTCATCATCGCCTATCTGATCGGAGCCAACATCCTGGGCTTTACCCTGCTCCGCATCCAGAAAAAGGAAAAACTCCGGCTGGAACTCTGCCCGGCCGATCCCGAGGAGGTCCTCCGTCACCACCGGCGGGAGGAGGAGATCAGAGGCAAGGAGGAGATCTCGGACACCGTGGCCCGGCAGGAAGCCGGCCGGAAGCCCGATCCCGGCCCCGAACAGGCCGGACCCGACGCTTCAGAGTCCGAAGGCCGGACGGAGGATCCGAAAGAGGAAGATCCCCGGGACGTCGAGCCCTCCGAAAAGGACATGAAAAACGATCGCTCCAAAAAGCCGGTCAAGGACATCGTCCTGCTGCTGGTGGCCGCCCTGGGCGGGGCCATGACCATGTATCTGGGGATGTTCCTGATGCGCTTCAAGCTGAAAAACGTCCCCTTCATGCTCCTGCTGCCCGCCCTCATCGGCCTGCACATCGGGCTGATCGTGCTGGTCTTCGTCCGGGGCGTCCTGATCGTCTGACCTGGTATTTCCGCACCCGCCGGCCCCTTCGGACCGGCTTTTTTTGCGGCATTTCGCAGCGTTTGTGAGGAGCGGAGTCGGAACCGTCCGTCCGTCGGAGCGCACGGGACGGTGGGAGCCTGTAATTTGTATCCCACCACAGTTGTCTACCCGGACGAGGCGCACGGGACGGCGAGAGCCTGTATTTGCATCCCCGCCGCAGTTGTTTATCCGGACGGGCCGTACTGAAGAGAGAGTCTGTTTTTGGTATGCCCGCCGCGGCTGTTTGCCCGTGGGCGCACACAACGGCGGGAGCCTGTATTTGCATCCCCGCCGCAGCCGTTTGTCCGGGCGACGCAGGTACACGGAACGTCTTTCCGGGAGATTTTTAGAAAAGGCAGGGAAAACCAGGCAAGGCAGTCTTTGAGGGGACGCCTTCGGTCCCGGCTCAGCCGGCCGCGAAGGGCACGAAGGACTGCGATCTGACGTCGAAATACCCCCGGGGGGTGAGTTTGAGTTCGGGAATGACGGTCAGCGACAAAAACGACAGGGTGACAAAGGGATCCAGATCCTCCCGCACCCCCATGCGGTGGGCGGTCTCGGTCAGCTCCTTCAGCTTTGCCGCCGCCTTGGCCGCCGGCAGAAGGCTCATCAGCCCGCCGATCTCCAGGGGCAGGACTTTGACGTTATCCCCCTCGGCCGCCGCCAGCCCGCCGCCGCAGGCCGAAAGGGCCTCGACGCAGGCGCGGATCTCCCCGTCCGTACAGCCGGCCGCGATCAGGCAGTGGGCGTCGTGGGAGACCGTGGCGGCCAAGGCGCCCTTTTTCAGCCCGAAGCCCTGCAAAAGCCCCAGGCCCGTCGAGCCCTTGGCCCGGTGCCGGTCCAGGCAGACCAGCTTGACCAGATCTTTTCCGGGGTCGAAGCAGAACCGCTCCTGCCCGCCTTCCGGGGAGAGGATCTCCTCTCCGGTCAGCAAAGTGCCCGGCCGGACCGAGATCGCCCGGAAGCGTCCCTCCGGCAGGGGCAGGTCCAGACTGCCGAGCTTGGCGCGGATCCGACCGCGGAGATGTTTGGGAAGTCTGATCTCGGGCGAGGCCGGCTGCTCTCCCCGCCGGAAGACCAGAGCGCCGGCCTTGAAGACGGCGGCCACTTCGAACTGTTCGAGGTCCTCGAATACGACGAGATCGGCCGCATAGCCGGGCGCCAGGGCGCCCCGCCCCTTCAGGCCGTAGCACTCGGCGGGATTCAGGGTGGCCATGGTGACCGCCCGGACGGGATCCAGCCCCAGGGCGACCGCCTTTTTCAGCACGGCGTCCAGATGCCCCCGCCCGAGGATGTCCCCGATCTGCAGGTCGTCCGAGCAGAACAGACAGCGGCGGAAGGCCTCCCCCTTGGCCAGGGGGATCAGGGTCTCCAGATTCTTGGCCTGACTGCCCTCCCGGATCTGCAGCCACATGCCCCGGGCCAGCTTTTCCACCCCCTCCTCTAGGGTGGAAGCCTCGTGATCGGTGCGGATCCCCCCGCACAGGTAGGCGTTCAGGCCCTCGCCCGAAAGGCCGGGCGCATGGCCGTCCGCCGGCTTTTTCTCCCGGTCGGCGGCCAGCAGTTTTTTCAGAATGTCGGGATCGGCCGCGATCACGCCGGGGAAATCCATCATCTCCCCCAGCCCGTAAAAGTGCCGGCGGTCCAGGTTGTCCGAGACCGTCACCCCGTCCAGCACGGCGTTGCCGAACTCGTAGGGCGAGGCCGGCACGCAGGAGGGCAGGGCGAACAGGAAGTCCACCGGGGCCCCGCGGGCGTTGCGGATCATCCACTCCACCCCCGGCAGGCCGCAGACGTTGGCCATCTCGTGGGGGTCGCACAGGGCGGCCGAGGTGCCGTGCGCGGCCAGCAGCGGGGCCAGCGCGGCCGGCGGGCAGAAGGTGCTTTCCACGTGCAGGTGTCCGTCGATCAGCCCGGGCGCGACAAAGCGGCCCCCAAGGTCGATCTCCTCCTTTCCCCGGTAGTGCCCGATGCCGACGATCACGCCGTCCGCAACGGCCAGATCGCCTTCCTCCACCCCGCCGGCAAACACGTTGAGCAGCCGGCCGCCCTTCAGGACCAGGTCGGCCGGGATCCGCCCGGCGGCGGCGTCGATGCGCTTTTTGAGTTTTTTGGCAGTCATCTCGGTCTCCCCCTCTTTCAAAAGCTGACAGATCGGCCCCGCTCTCCCCGACGATCCATGCGGCGCGGGGGCGGAGGCTTTCAGATGTGAAATCCTTATAAGAGCGTCCGTTCTAAGTAAGAGCGTCCGTTCGCACGCTTCATGCGGGCGCGGGAACGGCGGCTAAAATGCTAAATCCAATGTCCCTCGCACAGGATCCACACGGGCGGGGGAACAAAGGCTGTAACTCTTTTATCTCTTCGACGCCCGCTCTCTCCGCTGATCTGCGGGCGCAGGAACGGCTGCAACGGAACAAGGCGCTCTGCCAGAAAAGCTTTCCGGCCTCTTTTGCACGGCGCTTCCGCATAATTCCCACAGCGGAATAAGGCAATCTGCCGGAAGAGGTTCTCTCGGTCTTTTCAGCCTGATTCTCCCCGCACAATGCCTATGGGTGCGGACAGAGGCAGCGGAACAGGCGCCCTGTCGGGAAAAGCTTTCCGGCCTCTTTTGCACGGCGCTTCCGCGGCGTTTAAGCCTTAAAAAATGTCCCTTTCCGGGGTCAAATTCCCGGGACAAAAACCTTTTCCCGGAATCACCCTCATTTTATCATAAAGCGGGCCGAAAAGCAACCGTTTTGAGGGAAGTTTTGCGCCGGAAAGTCCCATCTCTGTCCGGGCGCTCCCCCGCCGCTTGCCGCCGCAGAGCCGGGACGGGGGCGTATCCGCGGTAAGGACAGGGATAAAAGTTTGCAGCTTTTCCGGCGATCTTCCGGCGCTCTCTTTTCCGGCCCTTTTCCTTTTTGCCCGACTTTCATTTCTCTTTTCCGGGCTGGTTCCGTCCCTCGGTTTTCCGGACCCCTGCTTTTTTCGAAATTTTCCCGATTTGTTTTCCGGGACCTCGGCCTTTTCCCGAACTTTCCCGGCCTCTTTTCCGGAGTTCCGACCTTTTTCCCGGTTTCTCAGACGCGGGGGCCGTTCCGGGGCGGCCGCCAGGGGCGGACGTTGCCCTCCCGCAGAAAGTCCTCCCCGATGAGCTCGGCCAGCCGCCGGCTGATCTCGGACTCGGCAGGGCCTCCCTTTCCGTCCTCCGGGAGAGGGTTCAGTTTTCCCCTTTGCGGCTTTCCGTCAATGAGGGGCGCGGCCGAATCGTCCTCGCAGCGGAAGGGGTTTCCCTCAAAGCGTTCTTCGCCCGCCAAGTCTTCCCCTCTTCCGGACGAAGAACTTCCCGGGCGGCGCGAGGGGGCGCTCCCTCCGGCTCCGGGACGATGAGCCTTGCTCCCCAACAGGCCGAGGGCGGTCTGAAAGAGGAGGTCGGCCTTGCCCACGGCCGACAGCGGGCGGATCAGGCCCCGCCCCAGCGCCTCGCACAGATCGAAGGGCGAGAGCGGCCCGCACAGAAAGTCCAGCGTTCCGCGGTACTTTCCCCCGGCAAAGAAGGCCTCCGCCCCCCGCTCGGCGTCCTTCAGCCGGAGCAGTTCCCCGAAGGAGAGGTCGGGGGTCCTCAGCACCTCGTAGGGCGGACGTTCCGAAAAGACCAGACCGAGTTCGCCGGCCCGCTCGCAGAGTTCGGAGCCCTTGAGCACCTTTAAAAAGCCCAGCTGCAACTCGTCCGGGCGGCAGGCGGCCAGCCGGTCGAAGCCGGCCCGGAAGGAGGCCAGCCCCTCCCCCGGCAGGCCGGCGATGAGGTCGGCGTGCACGGTCAGATCGTCCATGGCGCACAGCCGCCTGAGGTTTTCAAGCGCCCGCTCCTCCCGCATGGGCCGGCGGCAGAGGGCCAGGGTCTCCGGCCGGAAGGACTGGATGCCGACCTCCACCCGGAAGGTCCCCTTGGGCGGGGCGGCCAGCAGTTCGAACAGTTCCTCGTCGAACAGCTCGGGGGCCATTTCGAAGTGGAACTCGGTCCCCTCCGCCCGCCCGGCCAAAAAGGCGAGGATGCGCTTTGCCCGGGGCAGATCGGCATTGAAGGTGCGGTCGGTGAACTTGACCAGCCTCGGACGGGCCCGCAAAACCCGCTCCAGGGCCGAAAAGACCCGCTTTAAGGAAAAGGTGCGCGTCTTCCGGCTCCGCCCCGACATGCAGTAGGCGCAGCCGTACGGACAGCCCCGGGCCGACTCGAAGTAGAGGATCCGGTCCCTGCCCATGGCCAGATACTCCTCGTCGTAGGGGTCGGGCAGCCCGTCCAGGTCTTCAATCTCCCCGCCCTCCCACAGGGGCGGAAGGGGCTGTCCCCGGGCGATCAGACCGAGGGCGGCGGGAAAGATCTCCTCCCCCTCTCCCCGCAGCACGCAGTCGGCCAGCGGGAAAAAGGCCTCCGGATCCCCGCCCGCCTCCGGGCCGCCCACCAAGATCCGGACTTCGGGTAGCACCTTGCGCACCTCGGGCAGAAGGTCCCTGACAAAGGCGGCGTTGAAAATATAGACGGGGACGGCCAGCACGTCCGGCCGGCGGCGGAAGACCTCGGCCAGCACCTGCAAAAGCGGCAGATTGACGTTCTGCTCGCAGACCTCGGCCCCGAAATCCCGGGCGGCCGCCTTCAGGCAGCGGGCGGCCAGCATGGTGTGGATGTAGCGGGCGTTTAAGGCAAGGATCAGGACTTTCACGGCATCCTCCTTTTGGGCACAGATGAAAAGGCCCGGGCCTTACGGCCCGGGCGGTCTTTCAGCCCAGCACCCGTTTCAGGCGCTCCACGGCCTCCAGGGTGTTGTCCCGGTCCCCGAAGGCGGTCAGGCGGAAGAAGTTTTTGCAGTTGCGCCCGAAGCCCGCGCCCGGGGTCCCCACCACCTGGCCCTCCTCCAGCAGCCGGTCGAAAAAGCTCCAGGAATCCCCCCCGCAGTCGAAGAAGAGGTAGGGGGAATTTTTGCCCCCGGTGAACCATACCCCCATCTTCTCCAAAGCCTCGGCCATCAGGCGGGCGTTCTCGCGGTAGTAGGCGATGTTCCGGTCGATCTGTTCCTGGCCCTCGGGGGTGAGCACGGCCGCCGCCCCCCGCTGGACCACGTAGGACAGGCCGTTGTACTTGGTGGACTGCCGCCGCAGCCAGAGCTTGTTCAGGGAGCTCCCCTCCCGCACCAGGGCCTTGGGCACCACGGTGTAGCCGCAGCGCACCCCGGTGAAGCCCGCCGTCTTGGAGAAGGAGCCGAACTCGATGGCGCACTCCCTGGCGCCCTCGATCTCGAAGATGCTCCGGGGCAGGGCGGGATCGGCCACAAAGCGCTCGTAGGCGGCGTCGAAGAGGATGACCGCCCCCCATTTTAGGGCATAGTCCACCCAGGCCTTCAGCCCCGCCCGGTCATAGACCGCGCCGGTGGGGTTGTTGGGCGAGCAGATGTAGATCAGGTCTGCCCGCTCCGCCGGCGGCGGGGGCAGGAAGCCGTTTTCGGCGGTGCCGTCCACAAAGCGGATCTCCCGGCCGTCCATGACGTTGGTGTCCACATAGACCGGATAGACGGGATCGGGCACCAGCACCCGATTGTCCCGGGCGAACAGGTCGAGGATGTTCCCGAGGTCGGACTTGGCCCCCTCCGAGGCAAAGATCTCCTCTTCCTCCAGGGCCACCCCCCGGGCGGCGTACTGCTTTTGCAGGGCCTCGGTCAGAAAGCGATAGCCCCGGTAGGGCCCGTACCCCCGGAAGGTCTCCTTTTTGCCCAGCTCGGCCGCGGCCTCCTGCATGGCGGTGACGGCGACGGGCGGCAGGGGCAGGGTGACGTCCCCGATGCCCAGGGAGATCACCTTTTTGTCGGGGTGGGCGGCCTTGTACTCGCTCACCTTGCGCTCGACGGTGGCAAACAGATAGCTCTCCTCCAGATTGAGGTAATTGGCGTTGATCTTCATAGACGGTCTCCTGTCGGTCATTTTCCTTTTTTCTGATTCTCCTCCCCAACGTTTTAGCCCTTGAACGTGGGGATGGGGGTCCGCTTGTGCTCGCTTTTTTTGTGCATGTCCTCGATCTTTTTCAGCGCTTCGGGCGCGGCCTTTCCGTTCAGCAGGAACTCGTCCACTTCGGCGTAGGAGATGCCCATCTCCCCCTCGTCGGTCTGCCCTTCGAACAGGCCGGCCGAGGGAGCCTTGGTGATGATGCGCTCGGGGGCGCCCAGAAAGGCCAGAAATTCGTAGATCTCGCGGACGGTGAGGTCGGCGATGGGGTTGAAGTCGTGGGCGCCGTCCCCCCACTTGGTGAAGTAGCCCAGATAGGCTTCGCTGCGGTTCCCGGTGCCGGCCACCAGGCTGTTGCGGCTCTGGGCCAGGGCGTAGAGGGCGGTCATCCGCAGCCGGGGCGCGATGTTGGAAAGAGCCGCCGGGGCGACCGAATCCTTAGGCAGGGCGGCCAGCATGGCCTCCCGGACCGGGGTCAGATCCACGGTGACCGAGGGGATGCCGAACTGCTCGCACACCGCCCTGGCGTCCTCGAGGTCGATGCCGAAATTCCGGCTGGACGAGCAGGGCAGCATGACGCTGAGCACCTTGTCGCAGGCCTTCCGGCAGAGGATGCCCACCAGGGTGCAGTCCTTGCCCCCGCTGTTGCCGTACACCACGCCCTCGGCGCCGGCCTCGGCCAGCGTCCTGCGGATGAAAGCCACTCTCTGTTCCAATTCCTTTGCATAATCGCGCATACCGTACCTCCGAATTTTTCCGGGGAAGCTCTCCCCGTTTTTTGCTTTTCAGCGCCCCGCACCACGGGCCTTCCCGAAAGGTGCATAAAGGCAGATCTTTTTCACGAAAGCAGCCTGAATGAGGGGGCCCCAGAGAACACTCCCTGCCTGCGGGGTCCCTTTTGGTGACGCACGGCTCGGCCGCTCTCCGGCCTTCCCTTCCCCTCTGGGCGGCCTTTTCCTAAATTCCGGCCGTCCGAGGACATTCTTCCGGCCTTTGGGCTTCGGCCCCTTTACGGGGGGCCCCGATCGGGGCGCCTCTGCCCCAAGCGCTTTGCGGTCAGCCCAGCTGAGAGGGCAGCAGCACCAACGCGAGGCCGAGGAGAAAGACCAGCCACTCGCCGATCTTGCCCAGGACGATCCGGTAGTCGCTGGGCTCGCCGTCGCAGGGATTTTTTTCGTTCCAGGCGGAGTGCATCCGGTTTCCCCACTTGCAGAGCGAATAGTTGAAGTACATCGTGGGGATGGAGGCCGCCATGCACACGATGTAGAGTCCCAGAAAGACGTCGTTTTGCTTGAGGGCGAGCATGATCCCGCCGAAGACCGCCGCGAGGATCTGGCAGAGGACAAATATCCGGTCTTTTTTTCTGTTCATCACGCCAAACCTCCCGTCACAGACAGCACTTCCATCTCGACCATGAGCACAACGCCGGGCAGCTGTATCGTCCTTTCGGCGCTCTCCCCCTTTTCCAGGGTCCCCCCGTACAGGGTGATGGTCTCGGTATGATCCCCCCCTCCGAAGGCGAGGTAAAAATCCGCCCGCACCCGGACCTGGAAGGACTCGAGATCCCGCTTGGCCGTCACCCGGAGCACGTATTCGTCGGCATTGAAATTTTCCGCCGCAACCAGCCGGATGGTGATGTAGTCCTGGTAATTTTCCGAAGTCAGCTCTCGCGTCACCCAGGGCCAGCCGATGAAGTCCGCCGTCAGCACGGCCGCCAGCACGAACAGGATCAGCACGGCATAGCCAAACTTGCGCTCGCCGGAAAAAAGCCGTTGTGACCGCTCCCCTCCGACTCCGTCTGTCCCTCTCCCTGGCCAAAAGCGTCGACCGGCTCCGCCTGCGGGGCGGGCGCACTTTGCGCAAAGCCCGCCATGTCCGGCCCGGCCTGCGGCCCGGACGAACTTTGCGCGTCCGGCATGGCCTGCACCGGTCCGCTTGGCCCTCCCGGTCTCTCCGGTGCGGCCGGGTTCGGCTCCGCCGGCCCCCCGCGCAGGATGTCCTCCACGGGCACCTCCAGCCAGTCGGACAGGGCCAGCAGCACCGCCGAGTCGGGCAGTTCGCCCGCCTCCCAGCTTCGGACCTCCGCCTCGGACACCCCCAGAAGTTGGGCCAGCCTGGCGGCAGAAAGCCCCTTTTCTCTCCGTTTTTGAGCTAAAAATTCCCCTCGGTCCATGATCTTACCCTCGGATCATTCAAAATTTACAGCGGCCCGGCCGACGCTCAGGCCTTTTTCCGGCTTTCCAGCGAGCGGGCGATGAAATTTTTAAACAGCGGATGGGCGGCGTTGGGGCGGCTCTTGAACTCGGGGTGGAACTGCACCCCGATGAAGAAGGGATGTTCGGGCAGCTCCACGGCCTCCACCAGCCGGCCGTCCGGGGACTGCCCCGAGAGGACCATGCCGGCCTTTTGGAAGGCCTCGCGGTAGTCGTTGTTGAACTCGTAGCGGTGGCGGTGGCGCTCGGAGATCGCGGTCTTTTTGTAGCACTCGTACAGCCGGCTGCCCTCGCTCACCGCGCAGGGATAGGCCCCCAGCCGCATGGTGCCGCCCTTGACCTTGCCTTTTTGGTCGGGCATGAGGTCGATGACCTTGTGGCCGGTCTCGGCGAACTCGCCGGAGTTGGCGTCGGCAAGGCCCAGCACGTGCCGGGCGAACTCGATGACCGCCACCTGCATCCCCAGGCAGATGCCGAAGTAGGGCAGGTCATGTGTCCGAGCGTACTCGCAGGCCGCCACCATGCCCTCGATGCCCCGGTTGCCGAAGCCGCCGGGCAGGATGATCCCGTCGCAGGTTTTCAGATAGTCGGCCGCGTTCTCCCGGGTCAGCAGCTCGCTGTCCACCCAGTCGATCTCCACCTCGGCCCCGTTTTCGAAGCCGGCGTGGCGCAGGGCCTCGGCCACGGACAGGTAGGCGTCGTGCAGCTTGACGTACTTGCCCACCAGGGCGATCCGCACCCGTTTGCTCATGCGGTCCATGCGGTCCAGAAGGGCCTCCCACTCGGACAGGTCGATGGGCGGGCAGGCCATGTGCAGCTCCCGGCAGACGATGGACGAGAGGTTCTGCTCCTCCAGCATGACGGGGCAGCGGTACAGGGAGGGCAGGGTGAGGTTTTCGATGACGCAGTCGGGCTTGACGTTGCAAAAGAGTGAAATTTTGCGCTTGATGTCCTCCTCCAGGGGGCGGTCGCAGCGGGCCACGATGATGTCCGGGACGATGCCGATGCCCTGCAGTTCCTTGACCGAGTGCTGGGTGGGCTTGCTCTTGTGCTCGCCAGAGCTTTCGATGTAGGGCACCAGGGTGACGTGGATGTAGAGGCAGTTTTCCCGCCCGACCTCCAGGGGGACCTGGCGGATGGCCTCCAGAAAGGGCTGGCTCTCGATGTCGCCGATGGTGCCCCCGATCTCGGTGATGACCACGTCGGCCTCCCCCAATTTTCCCACGTTGAAGATGAAGGATTTGATCTCGTTGGTCACGTGGGGGATGACCTGGACGGTCTGGCCGAGATACTCTCCCCGCCGCTCCTTGGTCAGGACGTTGTGGTAGACCTTTCCGGTGGTCAGGTTGGAGTACTTGTTCAGGTTCTCATCGATGAAGCGCTCGTAGTGGCCGAGGTCGAGGTCGGTCTCGGCGCCGTCCTCGGTCACGTAGACCTCGCCGTGCTGGTAGGGGCTCATGGTGCCGGGGTCGATGTTGATGTAGGGGTCCAGCTTCTGGGCCGCCACCTTGAATCCCCTGGACTTTAACAGCCGGCCCAGACTTGCCGCCGTGATGCCCTTGCCCAGGCCGGACACCACGCCGCCCGTCACGAAAATGTACTTGGTCATACCCTTTTCTCCTTTGATTTTTTGATCTCGCACCACTTTCCGCCGCCCTCCGGCCCGGCCGGACCGAGGTTTTCCGACGCGATACGCCTCCGGCACGTCCGGACCGAGGTTTTCCGATGCGATACCGCCTCCGGCACGTCCGGCCTGATGTTTTTCGTCACGATACCGCCTCCGGCACGTCCGGAACAACGTTTTCACACGATACCGCCTCCGGCACGGCCGGACCGATGGGAAAAGCTGTCCTGCGTTCTCGGTCCGTCCGTTCCGCGCCCTCGTTCTCCCCCGGAAAAGGGAGGGGAGGCAGGATGATCTCCCGCCCCCGCTCCGTCCGCAGCTTCGTCAAAGACTGAAAACCGCGCTTTTTCTCGGTTTAAATGACGATGTCGCCCTCGTAGACCGTCTCGCAGTCGCCGGTCATGAACACGCCCTCGTCGGTGTAGCGGACCACCAGGTCTCCGCCCCGCAGCTTGACCGTGATGTCCTCGTTCTTGCGGCAGAAGCCGTTTTCCACCGCGGCCACGGCGGCGGCGCAGGCCCCGGTCCCGCAGGCCCAGGTCTCCCCGCTCCCCCGCTCCCACACCCGCATGCGGATGGTGTTGGGATCCAGCACCTTGACGAACTCGGCGTTGACCCGCTCGGGGAAGAGCTTGTCGTGCTCGAACAGGGGGCCGATCTTCTCCAGATCGAAGGTGTCCACGTTGTCGATAAAGGTCACGCAGTGGGGATTGCCCATGGACACGCAGGTGATGCGGTAGATCCTCCCCCCGATCTTGACGGGGAGGTCCACCACCCTGTCTCCTGCCGCCGCCACGGGGATGCGGCGGGGAGAGAGTTCTGCCCGGCCCATGTCCACCCTGGCCGAGCGGACCTCGCCGTACTGGGTGAACAGAGTGACGGTGCGGATGCCGGACAGGGTCTCGATGGTCATGGTCTTTTTCTGCACGATGCCGTTGTCGTAGAGGTACTTGGCCACGCAGCGGATGGCGTTGCCGCACATCTTCCCCTCCGAGCCGTCCAGGTTGAACATCCGCATCTTGGCGTCGGCCACGTTGGAGGGGCAGATCAGCACCACCCCGTCCCCGCCGATGCCGAAGTGCCGGTCGGAAAGGAGAAGGCTGAGTCCCTCGGGATTGTCCACGGTCTGGTTCATGCAGTTGAAGTAGATGTAGTCGTTGCCGATGCCCTCCATCTTGGTAAAGCGCAGCCGCTCCTTCTCCTTCCGCAGGCGGTTGATGTCCACCAGCTCGGTGTTGAACTCGGAGTACTTGCTCCGCAGGGAGTCCGCCAGGGCGTTGGCGGTGTCCAGCGAGGTCAGGCAGGGCAGGGCGCGCTCCACCGCCTTGCGGCGGATCCTGACGCTGTCCCGGGTGGGCTGCTTGCCCCGCGAGGAGGTGGAGATGACGTAGGTGATCTCCCCGCTCTCGATCAGCTCGATGGGGTTTTTGAAGGCATAGGCGGCGTCGGGGTGGGATTCGTGGATCTTGCCCACCAGCCGCACCTCGTAGCCGGCGTCGGTCAGCACCTTGGCCGTGCCCTCGGTGGCGTACAGCGTGAACCCGAGGTCGGCGAACTTTTTGACGGTGTCGGCGATCTCGCCCTTGTCGGGGTTGCGCACGCTGACGAAGATCCCCCCCGTCTTGGTCATGCGGTAGCCCGCCGCCACCAGCCCCTTGTAGAGGGCCTCGGACAGGGTGTTGGCAAGGCCCAGCACCTCGCCGGTGGACTTCATCTCGGGGCCGAGGTGGGTGTCCACGTTGCTCAGCTTTTCGAAGGAGAACACCGGGACCTTGACGGCCACATAGGGGGACTTTTTGTACAGATCCACCCCGAATCCCATGTCGCGGAGCTTTTCGCCCAGCATGCACCGGGTGGCCAGGTCCACCATGGGCACCCCGGTGACCTTGGAGATGTAGGGAATGGTCCGGGAGGAGCGGGGATTGACCTCGATGACGTAAAGCTCCCCCTTGTAGATGAGGTACTGGATGTTGACCAGGCCCAGCGTCTTCATGGACAGGGCCAGCCGGCGGGAGCAGTCCACGATCCGCTCGATCATGTCGTCGCTTAAGTTCCAGGCCGGGTAGACGGCGATGGAGTCTCCCGAGTGCACCCCGGTGCGCTCCACGTGCTCCATGATGCCGGGGATGAGGATGTCGGCGCCGTCGCAGATGGCGTCCACCTCCAGCTCCACCCCCATCAGATACTTGTCGATGAGCACCGGGTTTTCGATGTTCTGGCGGAGGATGATGCCCATGTACTCGGCGACGTCCTCGTCGTTGTAGGCCACGATCATGTTCTGGCCGCCCAGCACGTAGGAGGGCCGCAGCAGCACGGGATAGCCCACCTTGCGGGCCACCTCCAGGGCCTCCTCCCCGGTCATGACCGTGTAGCCCTGGGGCCGCTTGATCTGCAGCTGTTCGAGCAGCTCGTCGAAGCGCTCGCGGTCCTCGGCCAGGTCGATGCTGTCCGCCCCCGTGCCCAGGATGCGGACGTTGTTCCGGCTCAGGACCTTGATCAGCTTGATGGCGGTCTGCCCGCCGAAGGCCACCACCACCGCATAGGGCTTTTCGGTGCGGATGATGTTCATGACCGACTCGTCGGTCAGCGGCTCGAAGTACAGCCGGTCGGCAGTGTCGAAGTCGGTGGACACGGTCTCGGGGTTGTTGTTGACGATGGCCACCTCGAAGCCGGCCCTTTTGAGGGACCACACGCAGTGCACCGAGGCATAGTCGAACTCGATGCCCTGGCCGATGCGGATGGGGCCGGAGCCGAACACGATGACCCGCCGCTTGTGGGGGTTGCCGTGGGAGGCGATGAACTCCTCGGCCTCGTTCTCCCGGTCGTAGGTGGAGTAGAAATAGGGGGTCTCGGCCGCGAACTCGGCGGCGCAGGTGTCCACCATCTTGTAGGAGGCGGGCAGGCGCTCCACCGCGTTCCCGGTCAGTTTTTCCAGCGTCTTGTCCAGGAAGCCCAGTTTTTTGGCCTCCAGCAGGCGGTCCCCGCTCAGGGCCTCCCCCGCTTTCAGGGACTTTTCAAATTCCGCCAGGTTCAGCAGCTTGTACAAAAACCAGCAGTCGATCCTGGTGATGGCAAAGATGTCCTCGGGCGGGATCCCCCGCTTTAAGGCCTCGTAGACCGTGAAGATGCGCTCGTCCGTGCACTCGTGCAATTTTTGGCGGATCTCCTCGTCGGTCAGGGTCGCCAGGGCAGGCGTGGTCAGGGTCTCGTGGGAGATCTCCGCCCCCTGGCAGGCCTTCATGATGGCGGCCTCGAAGGTGGGGGCGATGGCCATGACCTCCCCCGTGGCCTTCATCTGGGTGCCCAGGGTGCGGTTGGCGTAGACGAACTTGTCGAAGGGCCACTTGGGGAACTTGACCACCACGTAGTCCACGGCCGGCTCGAAGCAGGCGTAGGTCTTGCCGGTGACCGCGTTCTTGATCTCATCCAGGGTGTAGCCGATGGCGATCTTGGCCGCCACCTTGGCGATGGGATAGCCCGTGGCCTTGGAGGCCAGCGCCGAGGAGCGCGACACCCGGGGATTGACCTCGATGACGGCGTACTCGAAGCTGTCGGGATTGAGGGCGAACTGCACGTTGCATCCCCCCTCCACCTTCAGGGCGGTGATGATGTCCAGGGCGGCGGTGCGCAGCATCTGGTATTCCTTGTCCGAGAGGGTGACCGCCGGCGCGATGACGATAGAGTCCCCGGTGTGAACCCCCACGGGGTCGAAGTTTTCCATGCTGCACACCGTGATGACGTTGCCGACCGCGTCGCGGATGACCTCGAACTCAATCTCCTTCCAGCCCGAGATGCAGCGCTCGACCAAGATCTGCCCAATCGGCGAGGTCCGCAGGCCGTTGCCCCCGATCTCCCGCATCTCGTCGTCGTTGTTCACGATGCCGCCCCCCGAGCCGCCCAGGGTGAAGGCGGGCCGGATGATGACGGGATAGCCGATCTCGTGGGCGAAGGCCAGACCGGATTCCAGGTCGGTGACCACCTTGGAGGGGATGACCGGCTGATGGATGGCGGCCAGGGTGTCCTTGAACAGCTGGCGGTCCTCGGCCTTGTCGATGGTGTCGGGGTCGGCCCCTAAAAGCTTGACGTTGTACTTGTCCAGAAAGCCGCTCTTGGCCAGCTGCATGGACAGGGTCAGGCCGGTCTGGCCGCCCAGGGTGGACAGGATGCTGTCCGGCCGCTCCTTTTCGATGATCCGCTCCAGCACGGTCAGGGTCAGCGGCTCCAGGTAGATGTGGTCGGCCATGGAGTTGTCGGTCATGATGGTGGCGGGGTTGGAGTTGACCAGCACCACCTCCAGGCCGTCCTCCTTCAGGGCCCGGCAGGCCTGGGTGCCGGCGTAGTCGAACTCGGCGGCCTGACCGATGACGATGGGGCCGGAGCCGATGACCAGTACTTTTTTGATATCCTTTCTCAGCGGCATGACTTTTCCTCCATCATAGCAAACAGTCGCTCAAACAAAAATCCGGTGTCCTGAGGCCCTCCGCAGGCCTCGGGGTGGAACTGGGTGGTAAAGACCTTCATTCCCTCGTAGTCCACCCCCTCGCAGGTGCCGTCGTTGGCGTTGACAAAGGCCAGGCGGGCAAAGTCGGGCAGGGACTCGGTGACCACCGCATAGCCGTGGTTCTGGCTGGTGATGTAGGTGCGGCCGGTCTTTAAGTACTTGACCGGCTGGTTGGCCCCCCGGTGACCGTACTTGAGCTTTTCCGTTCTGGCCCCCATGGCCAGCGCCACCAGCTGATGTCCCAGGCAGATGCCGAACACCGGGATGCCGCTGTCGATCAGTTTGCGGATCTCGGCGATGATGCTCCCGTTTTCGGCGGGGTCCCCCGGCCCGTTGGACAGCATGACGCCGTCCGGCTTTTGGGCCAAAATCTGTTCGGCCGTGGAAGAGGCCGGCATCTTGACCACCTCGGCCCCCAGGCGGATCAGGGTGCGGCGGATGTTCTCCTTGGCGCCGAAGTCCCACAGCACCACCCGCTTCCCCTTTCCCTTTTTCTCGGGCTTTTTGCAGGTCACCGCGGCCACCGCGTCCCGGATGGCAAAATTCCGGAGGGTCTGCTGCTCCTCCTCCGACAGGACGGGGCTGTCCTTGATCCAGGCGTTCATGACGCCGGCCTCCCGCACCGCCTTGGTCAGCTGGCGGGTGTCGATGCCGCACAGGCCGGGGATCTTGAACTTTTTCAGCATGGCGTCCAGGTCCCCCTGGCTGCGGAAGTTGGAGGGATGGCGGCACCACTCCCGCACGATGTAGGCGGTCAAAGCGGGCCGGGGACTTTCAAAGTCCTCCGGCATGACCCCGTAGTTGCCGATCAGCGGAAAGGTCTGCACCACGATCTGGCCGTAGTAGCTGGGATCGGTCAGGGTCTCGAGATAGCCGGTCATGGAGGTGGTAAAGACCAGCTCCCCCAGCGCCTCGCCCTCGAAGCCGAAGCGCTCGCCCTCGAAGACCATGCCGTTTTCCAGGATCAAAAAGGCTTTTTTCTGCATAGCGTACTCCTTGAAAGCCTTCGCCGAAGGCTCCCCGATTTTGCGTGTTTTTCCCGTCTCTGCGGGCGCCGGAAGCTCCGGCCCTCCCTGTTTAGAAAAAAACCTCGCCGCTCGCCCGGCCCTTTGCCGCGGACAACACAGTGAGGTCTGAAAAAAAAGCTGATACTTTGGGGAAGGCGGGAGAAGGGCCGGAACAGCTGCCGAAGGGGTGACAAAAGAAAGGCTCCGGCCAGGCGGCCCCGAACACTTTCCTTGACCTGCTTCCGCGATTTGACATCCACTGCCTCCCGAGCTCCGTCCGGCTGCGGCCGGCATCCTTTTGCTCTGACGGTTATTATACCATTTTTACCCCCCTCTCGTCAAGGATCCTGAGGGGGTATTTGCAGGATTTTTTCCGCCGGTCTGCAAAGCAAAGCGCGGCAGATTTTTGAAGAAGAGGAAGAAAGCGCAGCGCGGGGCGGCCGTTTGGAGATCTTACCGTAAGGAGACGGAGGAAAGATCTACGCGGGGCGGGCCGGAAAAAATTCCCCGGTCCGGCCCTTCTCCTGACGCTTTCTGCTTTTGATCTTTAAGTCCATGCGCGGCCGGCGTGCTGCGGTCTTGCCGAAGGAGAGCGGGGCGGCGCCCCTGCTGCCGGCCCTGACCGGAAGACCGCTGACGCAGGCCCTTCGGGACGGGCAAACTTTTTCCCTCCCGGAGGGGATCTTCTGTCCGGACAGATCCCTCCTCCGCCCTTGGGCCATACCGGAAAACCGGCCGCCGTCAAAGGAAACCTCGCTGAAATTGCAGAGCCGGGCAGTTTTCCTGCCCGGCTCCGGTCGTTCTCTTCTCTGTCCCGGCGATCAGACCCGCTCGCCCTCGGTGACG
>CALVJY010000033.1 GCA_944332455.1 uncultured Clostridia bacterium | reverse complement strand
CGCGATCGCGCCGCTGCCTCCAGCAGCGATCGCTGTTCCGTCGCTCCGCTCCTTACGAATCCCCCGCTGTACACCAGGAACTGACCCCACACCGGCTTTCGCCCTGCTCGTGTCTGTTTTCCTTTTGCACCCGTTCGGATGCCGAAATCGTGACGCGATCGGGCCGCCTCTGCGTCCAGCGATCGCTGTTCCGTCGCTTCGCTCCTTACGAATCCCCCGCTGTACACCAGGAACAGACACGACACCGGCTTCGCCCTGCTCGTGTCTGTTTTCCTTTTGTTCCCGCTCGGATTATTCTGGATAAAATCGGATAGTTCCTGTTAAGAATAAGAACTCCCGCAAGACATGGAATGTCTTGCGGGAGTTCTTGTTGTTCTGAAGATTTTTCCGTACAGCGGAGAATGGCAGCAAGGGACAATCAGGCCCGCCTTTTCAGGAAGGCCAGAGAAAGGCCGGACAGCGCGAGGCCGAGCGCGGCGCAGGCCGAGCCGAGGCCCGCGGAGGCGCCGCAGCCTCCTCCCCCGTCGGAGGATTCCTCCACCGTGACGGTGACGGGGTCGGACCAGACGGTGTACGCAACGTCGTCGGATTCAAAGCGATACTTCAGCAGGACGACCGCCGTGCCCCGGCCGGCGTAGTACTTCCCCTCCGAGGTCTGCAGCAGGGTCATGCTGCCCGAGATCTGCATGTAATCGCAGGAGACCTCGAAGCGCTCGCCCTTCTGGGTGACCGCCACAGCCGTCAGGGGCACGGCCTCGGAGTCCCGGCTGCCCACCGCAAAGTCCGAAGCCTCCAGTCGGACGACGCGGTCGGAAGCGCGGTCGGCATAGTCGGTGGTGATGCCGTTGATCCCGTTCTGCCAGGCCTGGTCATAGGCCCCGCCGTTGGGATAGGTCCAGGGCCACACGGTCAGGCCGCAGGCGGCCAGCTGGCTGATCTGATCCAGGGTCACGAACTCGTAGGAGGGGTTCAGCGTGGCGTTGAGGGGGGCCAGGGCGATGTTGGCGGCCATGGCGTCATAGCCCTGGGCGGTGTTGGTCAGAAGCCCCACGGACAGTTCGGGGATCTGCTCGTGCACCCGGGCCAGCTGCTCGGACAGGAAGGAGATGACCACCACCTGGCCGCTGACGTCGTACTCCTCGATGAGGGCCTTCAGGGCGGGCACGATCTCCGGCCGGGAGGACTTGATCTCCACGAAGTGCACCAGATCGGTGTCCTTGAAGGCGCCGAACAAATCGTCCAGCAGGGCGATGGGCCGGTTTTCGCCTCCTCCGCCGTAGTCCACTTCGTACTGACTGATCTCCGCCCAGGTCATCTGCTCCACGTCTCCGGTGCCGGTGGTGGTGTTGTCCAGCGTCTGATCGTGCGAGAGGACGATGCGGCCGTCCGAGGAGAGATAGATGTCACACTCCACGGCGTCGGCCCCGGCCCGGAAGGCCTCCTGGGCGCTGGCCAGGGTGTTCTGCTTTTCGTTGTACATGCCCCGGTGCCCCACCACCATGGGGAAGTGCAGCAGGCTTCCCTCGTCAAAGCTGGTCAGCAGGTCATAGGCCAGATCGGGATCGGAAGTCCAGATCCCGTTGGCGCCGCTGACCGCCGCCGCATAGATCTCCTCCTCGGTCTCGGCCTCGCACCACACCGTCATCAGCCGCTCCTGCAGCCAGCGCACCGGCTCGTAGGCCGTCCATTGGGCGTCCACCAGCACGACCTTGGCGTCCGAGCTGTTGGCGGTGTCGCGAAGCTCCTGCGGCCCGGCCGTGCTGCCCCGGGCGTCCCAGAGCCCCTGCACCCGGGTGCAGACCGCCCGCATGGAGGCCACCAGCGCCGCGTCGTCCGAGGCCACCAGGCACTCGATCAGATTGCGGCCGGAGACGAACTCAGCCACCCGGTCGGCTGCGGCCTGGTCCTGCACATAGAACACGGGCACGGCCGCCCCGTTCAGCTCCTCCAGGGCCTCTTCCGCGTCGGTGCCGTCGGGCAGACGGAGTTCCTCATCCAGGCGGAAAAAGACGGTCGCCGGGGGCCGGTCGGCCTGATCCAGACCGACGCGGTAGTCCGAGATCACCACGGGCGGCAGGGCGATCCCGCATTCCTGCACATAGGCCGCCTCCGCCCCGCCCCGAACTCCGGGGAAGGTGAGGCAGAGCGCCAGCGCCGCGAGGGCGCAGATCCAGAATTTTTTCATGATCGTTTTTCTCCTTATCGCGCGGGGATCCCCGCGTCTTGTTGGGCCGGGAAGGCCCGGATCTCATTCGGCCCGCCGCAGCCGGTCGGTCGAAAGAGCGTCGGCGGGCAGCGCGCAGGCCGCACTGCTCTTTTTGGTCTTTTCCTCCTCTTCCGTCAGGTCGATCACAAAGGCGCCGTTCCCCAGCCGGAGTTCTCCCCGCCGGGAGAGCCCGCCGCAGCACAGCAGCCAGCCCTCCGCCCGCACCGTGAGAGAGGTGTTGGCCGGGGTGACCGCCCGCAGGCGGATCCCCCTGCCCCGCCGTTCCCAGTGCACCGAGATCCGGCCCCGCACGGTGTCCAGCTCGGCCTCCGCCCAGTCGAGATCCCGGACGAAACAGGGGGTCAGGGTGATCCTGCCGAAGGCCTCCCGGCACTCGTTCATGCGGATGCCCGCGACGTAGTTGAACAAAAATCCGTCGTAGGCGGCGAACATGGGATGGTCGAAGGAGTGCATGTCGGTGCGGACTGAGGCCTCCCAGCGCTCCCACACCGTGGTGGCCCCCTCCTTCAGCATGAAGCCCCAGCCTGGATACTCCTCGTTTTTGAGCAGCCGCACCAGATCGTCGGCAAAGCCGTATTCTGCCAGCCGGTAGAACAGATGGCGGTAGCCCTGATTGCCGCAGGTCATGTGGAAGTCCCGGGCCCTCAGATCCCGGGCGGCTTCGGCGGCCCAGGATCTGCACAGCTCCTTTTCCTCGGGGAACACCGTCATGCAGACCGCACATTCGGTCTGCGAACCGTTCCCCGGCCGTCCGCTCTCGGGGTCGACGTAGCGGCGGAAAAAGGCCTCCTTGCCGGCCTGTCTGCGGGCCTCCCATTCCTCGGCCTCCCCGAACTTTCCCAGGGCCCGGGCGGCCTTGGCCGTCAGCGAGAGGTTCCACAGATAGTACGCTCCCGCCATGAATTTGGGGGTGACCATGGCCGAATGGGTGCCGTCGCCCCCCGTCGAAAAGGGGAAGGCGGGGCACCAGTCGCCGTAGATCCCCCACTCCGCCACCCCGTCCGTGCAGGAGGCGGCCAGGCAGTCGTTCCAGCGGCAGAAGCCCTCGTAGTTGTCGGCCAGCACCCGCTCGTCGTCGTAGAGGCGGAAGGCCAGCCAGCCCAGCAGGGGATAGGCGTCCACCGCGTCCCCCACGGGCGAGCCCACCGAAAAGGGCGCAGTGTCCCCGATGGCCCCGTCCGGGCCCTGGCCGTCCGTGATCATGTCCACGAAGTTGGGCAGAAAGTCGCGCAGGTCGAAGTTGCAGACCGACTCGTAGATGCGGGCGGACAGGTCGTTCAGCCAGCCCAGCCGCTCGTCGCGCTGGGGGCAGTCGGTGAACACCCCGTTCAGGTTGTTGGCCTCGGTGAGGGCGGCCATCTCGTGCAGGGCGTTCAGCTGGGGATCCGAACAGCGGAAACTTCCGCAGGCGGGCAGGTCTGTGCGCAGCAGTTCGGCCTCGGCCCCCAGAACTTCCGCCCGGCCCTCGAAGGAGATCTGCACGTAGCGGAAGCCGTGGTAGGTGAAGGCGGGGCTGTAGACCTCCTCCCCCTCGCCGGCCAGGATGCAGACGTCCCGGCTGCGGGCGGTGCGCAGGTTGGCCCGGTTGAGCTCCCCTTTCTCGTCCAGCACTTCGGCATAGCGCAGGGTCACCTTGGCCCCCCGCTCCCCCCTCAGGCGGAGCTTCAGCCAGCCGCAGATGTTTTTGCCCGCGTCGGCCAACAGGCTGCCGTCCGCCCGCCTTTGCAGGGAGCGGAGGGCAAACCGGTCGGTCACCCGCATGGGCGGGATGGGACAGGCCCTCAGCCTTCCGGCCGGAGGCTCCACGCAGTAGGCCGCCACGAATTCCTCGGTCCGGACCTCGTATTCGGGCAGATACCTGGCCTTCCCCCGGCGGGCATCGAAGACCTCGCCCCCGTAGACGCTGTTCTCGGAGACGCTGCCGGCGGTGACGTTCCAGACCCGCCCGGCCGCGGTGGGGATGGTGCAGAAGCTGCCGTCCTCGTACTCCAGAAACAGTTCGGCGCACATCTTTTTGGCGCCGTAAAACCCGTAGCCCAGCTCCACGCAGAGGGCGTTTTTGCCGGGGCGGACCTGCAGGGGGTGGGTGCGGTAGAACACCCGGCGGTCATAGACCGAGAGGGCGCCGTCGAAACAGCCGTCGTCCACCAGCTCGCCGTTCAGGTAGCACCGGCTGCACCCCAGGGCGGCCAGGTAAAGGCGGGCCCTTCTGACCGGCTTTTCGGGGACAAAGTCCAGGCGGACCAGATCGGTGGAGCCCTGGAAGGCCAGAGGCATACCGATCCAGCGGGCGCCGGGCATGGGACGGTCGAAGAAGGCGGTCTCGAAGGAGGCGGTCTCCCCCCTTCCCTGATCGGTCTCCACCGTCCAGAAGTAGACGGTCCGCTCCTTCAGGGGCTTTCCCCCGTAGCGGACGGCCAGGGTGCGGCCGGAGCGGACGGTGCCGCTGTCCCACATGTCCGGCCGCCCGGCCGAGAGCGCCTCCTTTGAGGAGGCGACCAGGATCCGGTAGCGGGTCTGAAAGGCGTTTTCGCCGCCGACCTTCCAGGAAAAGGAGGGGGTCGGCCGGTCCACGCCCAGGGGGTCTTTTTTGCCTTCGGTTGTCAGATCGTAAATCATGCGTTCCAGGAAAAGAGAGAAGCGCGCGGACTCCGCGCGCTTCCGCCGTTGATCAGAATTTTGTTTTGGTCTCTGCCCGGCCCCCGCGAAGGGAGGCCGGACAGAGACCGGATTGTCATCGCGATCGTTTGCCGGATCTTCAGCCGCGCTGTCTCTTCTTCAGGCAGAGGGCCGCGCCGGCCAGAGCCAGCACGGAGGCGAGGATGCCGCCGCCGGTCAGCGAGGAATTGCAGCTGTTGCGGCCGGAGCCCACCGTGACGACCAGGGTCCCGGTGACCGAACGTCCGTCCACCGTCACCCGGAAGGTCAGGGTCTGCTCGCCCCTGGTCTCGGGGTCATAGCCGGTCACCCGGGCGCCGCTGATGTCGATCAGTTCCTCGCCCTGGGCGCCGGAGGCGTACTGCGCATAGGCCCTGATGCCGAACTCCTCGATCCAGGACTCCAGGTTCAGGTCGGTGCCGACGTCCACCCGGACGGGCTCGTCCGAAGTGATGATCAGGCCGGAGACCGAATCCTCGACCACCACGGTAAAGGTGACGGTGGCGATCTCGGCGCCGTCGAGGTCACGGAGCACGGCGGTGACCGTGGTCTGTCCCTGGGCCAGGCCGCGGATCATGCCGCTGGTGCTGACCGAGGCGATGGTCTCGTCCTCCACGGTGTAGAACCATTCTCCCTGGGTGGCGTAGGCGGGCACGATCTGGGTGTTGGCCGCGTGCTGTCCGCCCAGGGCCACGGTGACCGTCTCCTCCAGGGCGATGCCGTCCACGGGCAGGATGTGCCAGGCAAACTTGCCCTGCGCGTTGTAGATGATGTTGACGTCGTACATCAGCTCGCCGACCTTGACGAAGTCGCCCTCGCCGATCGGCGCGTGATTGGTGTCCTCATCGCCGAACCAGCGGTAGAAGCAGAGGCCCTTTTTCAGCAGGATGGTGTCCCCCGTCTGGTAGGTCTCGATGGCCGCGCCGTCGATCCTGGGGATGAAGGTCAGCATGTTCTGCAGATAGGCCAGGCTGGTGATCTCCACCGTCACGCCCTCGCGGATGTAGGAAACATAGTCGGTCATGGTGGCGGCCTGCTCCGGGGTCAGCCACTGCGGATAGACGTTGGCGGTGTTGGGGAAGGTGTTCTGGAAGTAGATCATGATCATGGTGCCGGACCAGGCCCCGTCATCGTTGCAGATCAGATTGTCGGGATAGGTCTCGATGGTCTCCTGCACGCTGATGCTGACGGTGACGGTGTCCTCCACGGTGATGCCGCGGTCGTTGACCGTGCAGGCGATGTCCAGGGAGACTCTGCCGGGCACCGAAGTGTCCAGGGTAAAGGTCGCCGTGTCGGGGCTGAGGGTAATCTCGTCGCTGTAGAAGCCGTCGCCGTAGTCCACCACGACCCGGACCTTGGAGACGTCAAAGGTACCGTTCTCGGCCACATAGAAGGTGCGGTCGTTGGCCAGGATCAGGCCCTGGGGCTGGCTGTCCTGCACGGTGACGGTGATGGTCTTGGTGATGGTGCCCAGGCTGAGGGTGACGGTGGCGGTGCCCGCCGCGTTGGCCACGATGCGCCCGTTCTCCACCGACACGATGTCGGTGTCCTCGGTGCTGACCGACACGGAGCCGTAGGCCCCGGCGGGCAGGATGGTCACTTCGGGGGTGTAGGCCGCGTTCAGCGGCAGGGTGACTTCCTCCACGTCCACCGTGAAGTCCGTGGCCTCAGCCACGAAGGTCTGCCAGGCGCTGCCGTCCCAGACATACTGCGCTTCCTCGTTGAACTGATAGACGGCCACCCAGGAGCTGTCGATGTTCTGATAGAAGCGGAACTGATCGGTCAGGGTGAGCACGGTGCCCACAGGGATGTTGTCCACGCCGCCGAAATAGATGAAGTACTGGATCTTGGTCCACACGCCGATGGAATAGAACTCATGCGTTGCGGGGTTCTCCACCCAGCTGGGTTCGACCAGGGTGGCCATGGTGTTGCTGATGCCGTACTCGGGGGCAAAGCGGAAATCCAGCGTTGTGCCGATGATGGTCTGGCCCTGATTGTCCTCGACCACGTCGTAGAAGTAGACGTTGATGTTGTTCCCGTTGGGGATCAGTCTGTCGGGATTCACAGGATCCACCAGGGTGATCGTGTACACATAGACAGGCACGGTGGCACTGACCCCTTCATAGGTCACGGTGATCGAACTCTCTCCGCCCTGATTGCTGTAGTCGGAGACATCGATCATATCGGCGGTGACGGCAAAGGCCTCTCCTCTGCTGCCGTCGCTCATGATCGGGGTGGCGGTCAGGCGGGAGGCGGCAAATTCCTTGTCCAGCTCCTCTCCGACGTAGGCCACCAGATAATTCTGTCCGTCGCGCACAGCCGCGCCGGCAATCGCAAACTCGTAGTCCTCCACCGTCAGCGTGTCGTCTTCCACGGTGACGGCAATGGTCTTGGTGACCGAGCCGAAGCCCACCGTGACGGTGGCAGTACCCGCCGCAAGCGCTGTGATCCGTCCGTTCTCCACCGAGATGACATCGGTGTCCTCCGTGGTCATGCTGACCGGCGCATAGGCGCCCGCGGGCAGCACGGTCACTTCGGGGGTATAGTTCCCGCCGATGGACAGCGTGATCTCGCTCTCCACGCTCAGATCGTTCGCCTCGGCCACAAAGGTCTGCCAGGCGCTGCCGTCCCAGACATACTGAGCCTGCTCGTTGAACTGATAGACGGCCACCCAGGTGCTGTCGATGTTTTTGTAGAAACGGAAATGATCAGTCAGGGTCAGCACGGTGCCCACGGGGATGTTGTCCCCGGCGCCGAAGTGAATAAAGTACTGAATTTTTGTCCACTCGGTGATGGCGTAGAACTCGTGCGTAGCGGGACTTTCCACCCAGCTGGGTTCGACCAGCGTCGCCATGGTGTTGTCAATGCCATACTCGGGATGGCCGCGGAAATCCAAAAGCGGGCCGCCTCCTACCTCGCCCTGATTGTCCTCCACCACGTCATAGAAGTAGATGTTAAGACTGCTCCCGTTGGGCAGCACTCTGTTGGGGGCCACGGGATCCACCAGGGTGATCTGATACAGCCAAACCGGGATCTCGGCCGTCACGCCCTCGTAGGTAAAGGTCAGGGTGGTGGCGCCGGCCGTCGTGTTGTCGAAGTCCGTGGCGTCGATCATGTCGGCGGTGACGGCAAAGGCCTCTCCTCTGCTGCCGTCGCTCATGATCGGGGTGGCGGTCAGGCGGGAGGCGGCAAATTCCTTGTCCAGCTCCTCTCCGACGTAGGCCACCAGATAATTCTGTCCGTCGCGCACAGCCGCGCCGGCAATCGCAAACTCGTAGTCCTCCACCGTCAGCGTGTCGTCTTCCACGGTGACGGCAATGGTCTTGGTGACCGAGCCGAAGCCCACCGTGACGGTGGCAGTACCCGCCGCAAGCGCTGTGATCCGTCCGTTCTCCACCGAGATGACATCGGTGTCCTCCGTGGTCATGCTGACCGGCGCATAGGCGCCCGCGGGCAGCACGGTCACTTCGGGGGTATAGTTCCCGCCGATGGACAGCGTGATCTCGCTCTCCACGGTCAGATCGTTCGCCTCGGCCACAAAGGTCTGCCAGGCACTGCCGTCCCAGACATACTGCGCTTCTTCATTGAACTGATAGACGGCAACCCAGGTGCTGTCAAGGTTGCGGTAGAAACGGAAATCGTCAGTCAGGGTCAGCACGGTGCCCACGGGGATGTTGTCCACACCGCCGAAGTAGATCAGACACTGACTCTTGCTGGCTTCGCCTACGGTGTACAGCTCATGCGTCACGGGGCTGGAGACCCAACCGGGTTCGACCAAAGTCGCCATGGTGTTGCTGATGCCGTACTCGGGGGCAAAGCGGAAATCGATGACATTGGAGAGCGCGGCTTCGCCCTGATTGTCCTCGACGACGTCATACAGGTAGACATTGATCCGGTTTCCCTGAGGCAGTACTCTGTTGGGGGCCACGGGATCCACCAGGGTGATCTCGTAGACATAGACCGGCACGGTGGCGCTGACCCCTTCGTGGGTCACGGTGATGGAGGTCGCGCCGGCCTGCGTGTTGTCGTAGCCGGTGGTGTCGATCATGTCGGCGGTGACGTCAAAGGCAGCGCCCTCGCTGCCGTCGCTCATGATCGGGGTGGCGGTCAGGCGGGAGGCGGCAAAATCTTTGTCCAGCTCCTCTCCGGCATAGGCCACCAGATAATTCTGTCCGTCGCGGACGGCCGCGCCGGCAATGTCGATCCGGTAGCTTTCGACCGTGCCGTCCTCCGCACTGGCCGTGAAGATCCCCGTCCCGCACAAGACGGCGACGGTCATCAGCATCACGGTGCAGAGCGAGATCAGAACGCTCAGTCTCTTTTTGCTCATACTGTTTCCTCCTAAATCGTTATTTCCGGCCGCCGAAACGGCGGCTGTTTTCGGGTTTGGCCCCATTGGGGGCGGAACGGCCCTTCCCCTTGCCCCGCCGCAGGCCCCTGTTCAGACGGGGGCCGGGCGGGCGGGTCGGCCGGGAGATCAGTAGCCGTAGGAATAGTTCAGTCTGCCGATGGGGGCGGAATCGCCGGTGACGTAGTAGTCCATGATGTCGGTGTAGGCGGTCACGTTGTCGGCCACCTTGAACTCGAAGGCGACATGGCCTGCGGAAAGGCCCAGCATGGCAAGCGGCAGGGTGATCATCATTTGGTTGCCCTGCACCGTCATCCCGGCGGTGCCCACGCTCGTCCAGTTCCAGCCGCCGGCGCTCTTTTCCACGCTGGCGCGGCCGTTCTCGGGGGCGCGGTTGAGGATGAAGTCAAAGCCCTCCCAGCTGTTCTGGGCGGTGCTGTTCCCCGTCTTGATGAGCAGGTTCATCCAGTTTTCCCCGCCCTCGTAGGGGGTGATGGCGTCCGCGGTCTCGATCAGGAAGTAGACGTTGGCATCATCGTGCATCACCTTGACCGAGGCGATGTCGTTGCGGTTGGAGTCGTCGTAGTACCAGCTGCCCAGAAGGCCGGCCTCCCGGGAGCCGGGACGGATGTCAAAACCGTAGAAGTCGCGCAGGCGGGCGTCCCCCACGAAATCGCGGTAGACGGCCGTGGCAGCCTGGAAGTCCTCGAAGGAGGAGGGGGTGCCGGCGGTCCAGAGGTAGCCGTCGGCGTTGGCCTCGGAATACTTGTAGCGGCGGACGTTGCGCACCAGCTGGAGGTAGAAGTTGTCCTGATAGTAGTAGCGGTCCATTTCCATGTCCCGGGAGAACTCGGCATTGAAGTTATCCACATAGAGGATCTGGCTGCCGGCGGGGTTATACTTCCAGGCCAGCCACTCGTTCCAGGCGGAGACGGTGATCATCTCCACGGTCCTGCCCTGGTCCTCGTACTTGAACACGGTGTCCCACTGGTCCTCGATGTTCTTGCCGGCGGCCCAATTCTCCTCGATGGTGAACGCCCGCTCGTTCCAGCCCCGGGAGCTGCGGCCGTCGGCGGCCCGCCCGTAGTTGGTGTAGGCCGAATAGGAGGTCTCGGTGGCGCCGTGCTGGGCCACGTTGACGTTGACCATCTTGTTGTCCTCGAAGTAGTAGTTGTCGGCGTCCGACCAGTCCATCCAGGGAAACCCGTTGGGCTGGGAGGCCTTGCTGGGCCACTGGGATTCGCGCACGTCGAAGTACTCCTGCAGATCGGCGTCGATGTCCACCCGGTTGGCTCCGGTCTGGTCGGTGCCCTCGTTGGCCTCGGTAGTGCCCACGATCATGGGCTTGCCGAAGGGGGCGAACCAGATGGAGTCATACTTGCCGGAGGCGTAGAAGTTGTTGTAGATCTGCCGGGCGACCTCCCCCGACTTGTAGTTGGTGTAGAACACCACCTTGGGCACCTCCCAGCCCTGCCGGGAGAGCTCCAGAATGGTATCCAGCACGGTGTAGGTGGGCCGGGAGAGCTGCACGCTCTTGGGGTCGTCGGGATCCAGGGTAAAGTTCGGATGCTCGTTCTGGGCGTAGTCGTACTGGTTGGTGGTGTCGAAGAAGATGAAGTCCACCCCCGCCATGGTCAGCAGTTCCATGTGCCGGGTGATCACCCACTCGTCGGCGGTGTTGTAGTAGCCGTAAAGGGGTTCGGTGGTCCAGTGGACGTAATTGGTGGGGCTCTCCATCCCGTCGGGATAGCCGTCCTCGGGGCTGACGGTGTTGGGGACCTTTTCGCCCAGGCCGTAGGAGGAATCCAGCACGGCGGCCGCTCCCTCCTCGGTCTTTTGCAGCTTGGTCACGTCATAGACCCCCGCCGAGGACAGGTGGGTGCCCAGCCACAGGAAGTAGAACACCCCCACGTAGCGATCGTGATCGGTCTTTTCCCGGTGCATGGGGGTGATCACCCGCCCCTCGCGGTCCACCGAGGCCATGCTGGCCATGGTAAAATCGTAATCGCTCAGGCCGCGCCTGGCGTCGGTCTGTTCGGGCTCGGACGGGCCGCCGCAGGCGCCCAGCAGCCCCAGACAAAGACTTAACATAACAGAGAGCACCGTGAGTAATTTTTTATTCATCGTTTTCTCCTTACGTGTTGGAGGAATTCCCCCCCCCATTCCGGGACCGCGGAAAGGGTCCCGGCAAAGCGCGTTCCGCCCGGCCGCCGGACTTTCCGGCCGACCCGATCTTCGGGCCTCTTTCAGGAAAGCCCGAGCCTTTTCCCTCGGGAGGGCCGAGGGCTTCCCCTCTCCCCTCCGGAAAAGATCGGCTCAGCTGCTCAGGCCCGCGGTCTGGATTCCCTCGATCAGGTACTTCTGGAAGACGGTGAACAGGATGGTGGGCACCAGCGAGGTGATGGTGGCCGCCGCGAAGATCCATTCGGGATGGGTGGAGTTGGTCTCCCGCCCGGTCATGTCGTACAGGGCGTAGGCCAGGGTGTAGGGCGCGTCCACGCTGTTGTTGTACATGGACGGGGTCAGATAGTCCCCCCAGCTGGCGATGAAGGCGCTGACCCCCAGATAGATCAGGATGGGGGCGCACATGGGCGCGGCGATGACGAAGCAGCGCACCAGGGCGTTGGCGCCGTCCAGCTTGGCGCTCTCCTCCATCTCCCGGGGCACGCTCATCAGAAACTGCCGGGTCAGAAAGACGTTCATGGCGCCGGCGAAAAAGATGCCGGGCAGGAACAGAGGCAGCAGGGTGTTGGTCATGCCCAGGTTGTTGTACAGCACGTACAGGGGGACCTGGGTGACGATGCCGGGGAGCAGGGCGGTCAGCATCATGAAGGCGAACATGAAGTTCCGGCCGATCCACTCCAGCTTGGCGAAGGCATAGGCCGCGATCATCGAGGACAGCGGCACCGACACGAACACGATGGCGCAGACGATCACGCTGTAGACCAGGGGCGTGCCGTAGCCCCCGTCGCTGAAGGCCTGGACGTAGTTGGAAAAGTTCAGGCCGTCCGTCCAGTAGTGCATGTAGGAGTCCAGGATCCAGCTGTTCGACATCAGCCCGCGGTTGATCATGAAGCCGTAGGGAAAGAGCAGGATGACCGCGATCAGCACCAGGAAGAAGTAGAGCACGATGTGGAAGACCAGCCGCATGACCCTGTTTTTCTGATTAATTGTCATACTGCACCCACTTGTTTGTCTTGAACAGGAGCACCGTGACCAGGCCGACGATGACCACCAGCACCCAGGCCAGCGCGCAGGCATAGCCCATGTTGGAGCGCCGGAAGGCCTCGTGGTAGATCTTCAGCCCGAACATGTAGGTCGCCTGGCCGTTGCCCAGGCCGTTGTTGGGGGCGAAGGTCAGCGTGCCGTTGAACTGCAAAGTCACGATGAAGTTGGTGATGAGGTTGTAGAAGATCATCGGGGTGGACATGGGCAGAGTGATGGAAAAGAACCGCCGCATGGCCGAGGCCCCGTCGATCTCGGCGGCCTCGTAAAGCTGTTTGGGGATGTTTTTGAACTGGGCCAGCCAGATGATGGTCCCCCCGCCCAGGCTCCACAGGTTCATGAGCACGATGGAGGCCACCGCCCCGAAGTTGTCCGCATAGAAGAAGTGGGACATGGGCAGGCCCAGCGCCGCCAGGAACTGGTTGAACAGCCCGGGCGTCTCCACGTTGTAGCGCATGATGTAGCTCCACACGATGCCGCTGACGATGGCCGGCATGGTGCAGGGCAGGTAGTACAGCACCCGGAAGACCTTGATGCCCTTCACATTGACGTTCAGCAGCAGGGCCAGCAGGTAGGAGCCCACCAGGGTGACCGGGATGTTGACCAGGGCGAACAGCAGGGTGTTGACGATGACCTTGCCCATCTCCGGATCCCCGCTGAAGATGTCGGCGTAGTTGCCAAAACCCACGAAGTCGAACCGGGAGACCAGGTTGTAGTCAAAAAAGGAATAGTACAGCGACTGAATGATGGGCAGCAGGGTAAACACGCAGATGCCGAAGGTCATGGGCAGGATGAACAGCCAGCCCGTGACGCTGGCCTTCAGCCTCTTTTTCAGCCTCCCCCGCGGCGCCCGGACGACGGCGGCCGCCGCCCCGGTCTTGGCGCGGGTCATCATCTGACGGCGGCCGCCAGATCCTCCGCCGCGATGTCGATGCACATCTCCACCGAGCGCACGGAGGAGCCCATCGACGTGGGATCGGTCAGGTTGTTCATGAAGTTCTGCAGGGCGGAATAGATGTCAAAGGTGGCCGAGGGATCCTGGGTGATGAAGAACTGCGAGGAGACCTTGTAGTCGCTCCACTGCAGCCAGGCGTCCAGATTGATGTGCTCGTAGCCCTTGGACCACTGCTTTTCCTCCGCCAGGTCGATGCGGATGGAGGGCGTGGCGAGGCCGGCGTTGATCAGGGCCATCTGTCCCTCCTCGGAGATCATGTACTTCAAAAACTGCCAGGCCAGGTCGCGCTGGGTCCCCTCGGTGGTGGAGCTGATCCCCCATCCCGCGAAGCCGCAGCCGATGGCGGGATTGGTCAGACCGGCCTCCTCGTCCAGGATCAGGGGGAAGGGCAGGGCGTCGAAATCGTCGGCGATCTCCGCATTGGTGGCCATTCTGCTGGGGCCGGACGAGGAGAAGTGGAAGGCCGTCATGCCGTTGGCAAAGGACGAACCCGAGGTGACCGGGCGGATGATGCGGCCGGCGTCGTACATGCCGCGGAGCATCTCGGCCATGGCCAGGGTCTCGGGAGAGTCGATGGCGATGTTGCCGTCCTCGTCAAAGGCCTGGGAACCGTAGGAGACCATGATGGCGTTGAACACCGCCTCCCAGTCGAAGTCGGCCTGCAGGGCGTAGGCCAGGCTGTAGCCGTCCGCCCTCCCCTGCTCGCTCAGGATGTAGTCGGAGACCTGCTGGCACAGGGAGAGCAGATCGTTCCAGGTGAAGGGATTTTCCTCGGTGCTCTCCAGCCGCTCGTCGTCCGGGGAGATGCCGGCGTCCTGCAAAAATTCCTTGTTGTAGTAGGTCACCACCGAGTCCATGGAGCGGGGCACCACGTAGCGGCGGCCCTCGTAGCTGCTCATGTCGAAGAAGTTCTCGTAGTAGTCGGTCTCCAGGCTGAGGCCCTCGGCCCCGCCGGTCTGGTCATACAGCGCCTGTTCGGCCGCATAGTAGGGCTCCAGGCTGACGATGCAGTTCTGGGAGATCAGGTAGTAGTAGAACACGGTGTTGGAGTAGAACAGATCGGGAATGTTGCCCGAGCTGATCACGCTGCTGATGGTCTCGACGTAGCGCTCGTCCGAAATGGCCCGGCGATCAAACTCGATGGTCACATGGGGGAACATCTCCTGGAATCCGGGGATCAGGGCGTTGATGTAGTTCTCCTCCATGCCGCCGTCGGTGGTGGGCACCAGGATGCGCAGGGTGGCCTCGATGTCCGGGTCGACATCCAGCGAGACCTCGTACTCGGTGTCCGGCGTATCGATGATGTTGGGGGTGAAGCAGCCCGCGCAGGCGAACAGGGCCAAAAGCAAGGGCAGTACGGCGCAAAATACCTTTTTCATCTGAATTCCTCCGTATGTTTTCGGTGGTTTATTTCCCGAGCGCCTCAAAATCGAAGATGGCGCTCAGAATGTTCATGGCGTAAAAGCGGTGGATGAAGTCGTTGGGGTGATTGGCGTTGTTGCCGGCGAGCTCGTAGTAGTTTTTGACCTTGAGCATCTCCAGGCAGCCCTCGTACATGCTGACGTAGCCGATGTCGAGGTAGTCGGTCTCGGCGGCGATCTCCTGCAGCCGCTGGCAGATCAGCTCGTGGCACTGGGCCGACTTCACCTTTTCGTTGGAGGGGAAGGGCGCGATCAGCAGGATCTGGCACTCGCTGTTGGCCATCTTGACCGCGTCGATGATCTTTTCGATGTTGGCGCGGTAGCGGTTGCCGGCCAGATCGTTCATGGTGTCGTTGGTCCCGAAAGCCAGGATCAGAAAGTCGGGATCCAGGGCCACCAGATCGGCGATCTGCAAGTCGTCTGCCGCCCAGTTGGAATCCTTGCCGCCCACCGACAGGTTGGAGAAGTTGACCTCCACCCCGCCGAACTCCCGCAGCCCCTCGGCCACCAGCTTGGCGTAGGGGGGCTGGTAGGGGGCGTGCGACCACAGCTCGCTGGAGGAATGTCCCTCCGAAATGCTGTCGCCGAACACCACCATGTTGACGGTCTGCTTGTTTTCGATCATCTGGGTCAGGCCGTACAGCTCGTCTTCAAAGGCCTTGACCTTGGTGCGGTCGACGTCCTCGGGGTCGTAGACGTAGCTGACGTGGATGTAGTTGCGCCAGATCAGCCCGGTCTCGGTGTACATGACCGTTTGATCATCCCCGATCATCTGGTAGCCGGTGCCGGCGTTGCCCTCGGGGTACTCCTCGGGGACGTTCTCCCCCCGGGACCACTCGTCCCGGAAGACCGGGATGGAGCTGCCCTCGGGCAGGGTGATGGTGCTGCCGGAGACCACGTAGTCCACGCCCTCGGTGTACTCGTTCTCCAGGGACCAATCCCGCACGGAGAGGATGCGCTCGGGCTCGTACAGCAGATGGCCCTCGACGACGCCGTCCTTTTCCACGATCATCAGCTGCTCGTTGTAGATCACATTTCCCATCCAGTAAGGCTGAAGCATTTCCCGGTCTCCGTAAGCGTAAGTCAGATTTTCGGTGTCCTCCACGTAAAAGGGCAGTTCGGTGGGATCGAAGGGATCGCCGCCGCTGCTCTCGTGTGAGGAATCGGGCCCTCCCGTGCAGCCGGCCAGCAGGGCCAGCGCGCACAGGATGCTGATCATCCAGGTGAGTTTTTTCATTTTTGTCTCCTTTTTCCCCCGCCGGGGAAAGAGTTTTTTCGGCTTTTTCAAAAGCCGAAAAGGGGCATGCCCCTTTTTTTTGGGACCCTCCCCTTGTCAGACCGCCTAAATTATAGCACACCCTCCCTCGGATAGCCATAGAAAAATCCTATTAAAAATTGTGAAAATCCTACTTTTTTCACTTCATTCTTCTTGACAAAACCGACCGCCGGATGTAAAATATTTCTTAAGAGTTAAGCAAACGGCCCGGCTTTTCGTCGGAAAGGAGGAAAAATTTATGAGTAATTTATCCAATTTTTTCCAATCTTCCAAGATGGAGATTATGATGGCCGGCTATCTGGACATCGGCTCGGAGTGGAAGTACATGGTCAACGACTTCCTCTACGTCCGGCTGTACTACATCCGCTCGGGCTCGGCCCGGCTGACCCTGACCAACGGCACTCTGGATCTGGAGGAGGGCTATCTTTACTTCATCCCGGCCTTTTCCATTTTAAGCGGCGCCTGCGAACAGCAGATGGGGCACTACTTCATCCACATCATCCCTGACCTGTTCAGCGAACACTTTTTCAAGGTCCTCTCCCCCAAGCACCGCTGCAAGCTGGACGTGCAGACGGCGGATTACCTCTTCCGGACCGTCATTTTCAATCACGAGGCCCGCACCCTTTCGGCGGAGATGGCCACCGACAGCGCCCTCAAACTGATTTTTTCCTACTTTTTCGCCGGGCTGGACACAACCGTCACCCAGAACAATTTCAACCGCTTTGTCAAGGTGTTCAACTACATCGACGAACACATCCAGGAGAAGATCCGCATCAGCGACCTGTCCGCCCTGGTCTATGCGGACGACGCCTACTTTTCCAACCTCTTCAAAAAGACCTTCGGCATCTCCCTGCAAAAGTACATTTTGGACAAGCGCATGGACCGGGCCAAGTCCATGCTGGCCACCGAAATGACCATCTCGGAGATCGCCAATCAACTCAACTTTTTCGACGCCGCCTCCTTTACCAACTTTTTCAAAAAACAGGCCGGCATGACCCCCAAAGACTTCCGCCACAAGCTCTTTTCCGAGCGGGCCAACTGAGGGGCGGGCAGGCCTGACCGGACCGGGTCTTTGCAACGGAGATCGTCGTTTTCCGCTGCGGGCGCTGATCAGGAGCGCTCCCTGTCTTTTGATGCAACGTCCTGCTAAACCCCGTATTTTCAAAATTGCCGGACAGATCCGGATCTCGTGGAATTGCCGCGAGTCGGCCAACTGAGGATTTCCCCGGGATCTCCCGCAAGCCGGACAGATGAGGCTCCCGCTTGGATCTCCTGAGGACGGCACCAAATAAAAGAGGCGTGAGCGGTTCAGCCGCTCATGCCTCTTGCTGTCTGATCTTTTTTACTCCCCGCCCAGAAGGAAGTCGGTCTCCTGCTCGCCGAGCTCGGTGACCGAGCTGAGCTTGCGCTGGATGGTCCGAGTCTTTTTGGCGGCATCCTCGATGGTGTCGGTGGCCTCCGAGAGCTTGCGCTGGGTGCGGGCCAGGATTTCGGTAAACCGGAAAAATTCGGTCTTGAAGGCAGCCAGCAGCTGCCACAGCTCGGCCGAGCGCCGCTCGATGGCCAGGGTCTTGAAGCCCAGCTGCAGGCTGTTGAGCAGGGCTCCCAGGGTGGTGGGCCCGCACAGCACGATGTGGATCTTCTGCAAGCTCTCGATCAGGCCCTCCCGCTTTAAGACCTCGGCGTACAGCCCCTCCATGGGCAGGTACAGAATGGCAAAGTCGGTGGTCAGGGGGGGCACGACGTACTTTTCGGCGATCTTTTTGCCCTCGTGCAGCACCCGCTGTTCCAGGGCTTTGCCGCACTTTTCGGCCAGCTCGGGATTGCAGGCGTCGGCGGCGTCCAGCAGGCGCTGGTATTCCTCCATGGGGAACTTGGAATCCACCGGCAGAAAGACTTCCCGGTCGTCCCGGCCGGGAAGGCGGATGACAAAGTCCACCCGCTCCCCGGTGCCGATGTCGAAATTGCGGTCGTACTGGGCGGGCGAGAGGATCTGCTCCAGCAGCACCGACAGCTGCAGCTCCCCGAAGGTCCCCCGCACCTTGACGTTGGTCAGCACCTTTTTGATGTCCCCCACCCCCCGGGCCAGCCCCTGCATCTCGCCCAGACCCCTGTAGACGGCCTCCAGCCGGGCGTTGATGATCTCGAAGGACTTGCCCAGCCGCTCGTTCAGGGTGACGGAGAGCTTTTCGTCCACCACCGCCCGCATCTCGGCCAGCTGTCGGGCGTTGTCCTCGGCCATGCGGGCAAAGCGGTACTCGTTGGTCTTGGTCAGGTCCTCCACCCGCCGCTCCAGGTCGTTCAGCTTTTCGGACAGGTGCCCCGAAAACTGGACGAAGGAGCGGGCGTTGGCCTCGGCGCCCGCCCGGCCCACGCCGTTCATGAACTCCCGGGTGCGGGCGCTCTCCTCGGAGACCTTCTGCAAGATCTCCCGAGTGTGATCTTCCGCCCCGCCCCCCTTTTTGCGCAGGAGCAGGACCAGACAGAGGATCAGAACGACCCCGCACACCCCCGTCAACAGATACAACAGCTGCAACTCGGTCATGACAGCCCTCCCATGCGAACATTAGTTCTTGTCTATTGTCGCATATTTCCCCTTTTTTGTCAACAAAAAAGCCCCTTCCCGGCCCGGCGGCCGAAAAGAGACTCCGGCGGCAAAACCGCCGCGTCGGGGAGATTTTCAGGGAGAGCGGTCCGTTTTGCCCCCAAAAAGAGGGCCTCCGCCCTCAAATTTCCCCTTCGGAAGGGGAAATGCAAAACTTCCGGCCGCCCGAAAAAAATTTTTGGCAGGGCGGCTCAGAGCACCAGGGCCAGGGCGCCCAGGGCGGCCAGCAGGGCGGGCAGGGAGACCAGCGCGCCCACGGCCGTGAACTTTCCGAAGCCGATCCGGACGCCGGTGCCCGAGGCCATGCGCATCCACATGATGCCGGCCAGCGCCCCCACGGGGGTGAACAGGGCCCCGAGGTTGGAGCCGATGACCACGGCGAACATCCCGCCCTCCCCCGCACCGGCCGCGGTCAGGATCTGGGTGAACAGCACGCTCATGGGGATGTTGTTGATCAGGCTGCAGCAGAAAAAGGAGGCCAGGCCGTAGCCGAACACTTCGGGGAGGCCGGCCAGCAGGCTCCCGACCGCGGCGGTAAGGCCCACGGCGTCCAGCTCGGTCACCACCACGAACATCCCCAGCAAAAAGGGGACCAACGCCCAGGGCAGCCGCTTTAAGGTCCCCCAGATGCGGTCCAGCCCGGCCTTTCCCCGGAACAGGGCGGCGGCGAACACCAGCAGACAGCCGCCCAGCGAGATCCACTCCATCTCCAGCCCGATGTAGGACGAGAGGGCCATCAGCAGGATGCAGACCCCCAGCACCGCGCAGCCGACGGCGGCCAGCCCCCGGTCCATTTGAACTTCGCCGACGTCGGCGCAGGAGATCGGCCGGGAAAGTTCCTTCCGGAACAGCAGGTAGAGCACCAGCGTGACCGCGACCCCGGCGCAGAGGGTGGGCAGGGCCATGACCAGAAAGTAGTGCACGAAGTCCGCCGAAAAGGCGGAGGCGATGTAGACGTTGGTGGGGTTGCCGAAGATCAGCAGCATACTGAAGGTGTTGGCCCCCGCGAATTCGGCGAACAGGTAGGGCCGGGGATCGACCTCCGCCCGGGCCGCGAAATAGCACAGAAAGGGGGTGAACGTCAGGATGATGATGTCGTTGGAGGTAAAGACGGTCAGCACCGAGACCAGGGCATAGATCCCGAAGAAGAGCTTTTTCTGGCTGCCTCCCGAGCGCCGGACCGCCCGGGCCGACAGCCAGCCGAAAAAACCGGCCTCGTCCAGAAAGACCGAAAGCCCGCTCAGGGAGAGAAAGAGCAGCAGGATCTTCAGGGGGTTCAGTCCCCGGTCCGCGGTGAGCGCGGCCCCGACCTCGCCCGGGCTGAGGGGCCCGACCGCCAACAGCAAAAGAGCGCCCGCCAGCGCGACCACCCAATAGAGGGAGAATTTGTGTGTTCTCCCGACCTGCCGGTTTTTCAGAATGCAGGCAATGACCCCGCAGAGGGTCAGCCCGGATACGGCATAGACCATGCCCCGCCTCCGAATGTCCCCTTCCTTACCATCGCTGCGGCGCTCCGATCGGACCTTTCCGCAATCCGTCTTATTATAGCATAAATCCCCCTCCGGATACAACTGCCCGAAGGGGGATTTTGGGAGAAAATTCCCGATTTTCCGAATCGAATCCCCGGCGGGCGGCCCGAACGGCGGCGGGAGAAGGCGCCCTCAGACAGTCCCTTCTTTTTGCGCCGTGCGGACCATACAATAGAACGGCCTTTTTTACAAACGAAACAGCCCCTCCTTAGAACGCGGCAGAACGGCATTCCTCCCTCCCGGAGCGCCTTTTTCCCTGCCTCTTCCGTCTCCTCTGATCCTCTCCCGCTGTTTCCCGTCCTCTCCCGGCTTTCCGCGTTTGTTTCCCGTCCTCTCCCGGCTTTCCGCGTTTGTTTCCCGTCCTCT
>CALVJY010000032.1 GCA_944332455.1 uncultured Clostridia bacterium | reverse complement strand
GCTCTCGCCCGCAATGAGCGGCGAGATGATCTGATACGCGAATATGTACGGCAAGATCTGCGCCGCCACCGCTATGACAACCATGACCGTCGCTACAACGGAGAGAATCTTGTACTTACCCGCGTACTTCAAGATGCTTTTGATCATACAGCCTCCTGTATTTTTATTTGTTCGCATATGCGAACAATATACCGAAAGAATTGCCGCCACTGCGGGCGGCAGAGTTTACCGCTCGAAACCGAGCATTTTATACCAGTCAAACAGTCCGCACATCAGGTCGGAGATGCGCCCTGCCTCCTCCTTTGTAAACCCGTGGATGAGCGGCTCGCAAATCGCCGTCCAGAAGGACGAAAGCATGACGTGCAATTCCTTTTCGGAAATGTCTGTCTTTGTCAACCCCCGCCTCTTCGCCTCCTTGTAGTACGCATAGGTGGTGCGGCTCATGCTCTCCACCCATTCGTGCTCGAAGTTCGCGTACCTGGTCCCCTCCGAAAAGACGAGCAGCAGGCGCATTTCGTCGCAGCGGTCGTAAAGATAGTCGAACCACCACTGCATGTAGGCCCTGTCCATGTCCCACGCCTTTTTGAGCTGTTCGTCCGTGAGCGCGGCGGGCAGGACGGATTTTTGCCGCACTACCTCCTCAAGGTCCTGCACGGTACTCTCCACCAGCGCGCAGAACAGTTCTTCCTTGCCCTTGAACCGCTTGTACAGCGCGCCCGTGGTCACCCCCGCCCGCCGGCAGATCTCCTGCAAGGACGCATCCAGAAAGCCCTTTTGCAGAAACTCCTCCTTCGCGCTCTCTTTGATGCGGGGATCGATGCTCCTGTCCGCGACCGCCATGTCCGCCTCCTTCGATAATCAAATTATCGATAATTCGATTATCATTATACCACGCCCTCCCCGCCCTGTCAAGTAAAAAAGGGGGCCGGCGGCATTTTTTTGAGATCGCAATTTTCGCACCCTTGAAAAAATTCGCTGCATATGACACCCCTTTCCGATATGATACGACGAAACATGATCCGAAAAAAATCTTGCGGCATGGCCCGCCTGTCTGATTTTTCAGGACCTGCTCGCAGGTCTTTTTTTGATCCGGCCGCCAAAGCCCGGAAGGGGTACAAAATTTTCACCGGGCTTTCAATTTTTGTTCACCGCGAAAATATTTTTTTGACAAAGGGGTGCTATAATGAAAAGTAATTTCAGAAGCGTCCCCCTTCCCCCGCCCTCTTGGGGGCTCAGAGCAATGCCCCGGGCGGAAGCGGGCCGGCGCTTCGGAACACGGAGGTACTTTGTATGAAAGCGATGCAGGGAAAAATGGCGAAAGCCTCGCTGGCGGCCCTGATCTGTCTGACTCCGCAGTCCCTCCCCGTCCGGCAACCTCGACAGCCAACCCATTAAAAGTTTACGGCAGTGAGAAAAGGCAGGCGGGAAACATCCCCCTGCAGGCACTCCCCGTACGGAAACCTCCGCAGCCAACTTGTCGAAAGTTCATGGCATGAGAAAAGGCCGGTCGGAAAGTTCCCCGGCAGGCACTCCCCGTACGACAACCTCGACAGCCAACCCATTAAAAGTTTACGGCATGAGAAAAGGCCGTCCGCAGCGTGCGGACGGCCTTTTGATCTATCCTGATATGAAGTTTAGGCAACAAAAAACATTGGTCTGCCCTCCCGATTCGATGAACGGGGTCCCTCGGTCCTTTTGCGCCGGAACCGTCTGACAACACATTACTTTTTGCGGGCGGTCCCTGCAAGGGGACGCGTGCTCCCGCCGCACGTCAGGGGATCTTCCGGGTCTTTTGGACCTTCGGGGGTCTGCTTTGAGCCGAATTTTTCAAAGCATTCACGTTTTTTGGAGCTGACAAATTGAGGAATGAAAACCTGCGGCGGACGGCCTTCCCCGACCGGATCCGCAGACGAGACTTCTCTTGAGCCTCTCGATGATGTTACCTGCTTTTTTTCTCCCGCCCACTTCCGGGCGTTTGAACTACTCTTTCAAGCCCATAAACCAATCGCTTTGGGGACGCAGGTCTTCACCCCTGTGCAGTAAAGTTACTTGAAGGTTCCTGGCCCATTGGAGGGTACCTCCTTGTTCACTTTCTGTAATATATATACCCACAGATCCGGCGTTCAAACACAAAATCCGAAAATTTTTTCAGATCTTTTTTTTGGGGGGCCTTTTGCCCTCCTCTCCGTTCGGCCCCGGCCGGTAGTACACCCGGTCCTTCAGGCTGTCCGGCAGGTACTGCTGCTCGACGTAGCCCCCGAAGTCGTGGGGGTACAGATAGGGGGCGGTGCGGTGCTCGGCCCCCTTGTAGTGGGTGTCCCGCAGGTGGGCGGGCACCCGGTCGTCGGGATGGCTGACGGCGTCCTCGTGGGCGGCCGAAAGCGCGGTGACCACCGAGTTGGACTTTTCGGCCCGGCAGACGTAGATGACGGCGTTGGCCAGGGGGATGCGCCCCTCGGGCAGGCCGATCTTTTCAAACGCCTGCAGAGCCGAGACCGCCACCACCATGGCCATGGGGTCGGCCTGACCCACGTCCTCGGCCGAATGCACGATCAGGCGGCGGGCCAAAAGCCTTGGGTCGCAGCCGGCCGAGATCAGCCGCTCCATGTAGTAGAGGGCGGCGTCGGGGTCGCTCCCCCGCAGGCTCTTGCAGAAAGCGGACAGCAGGTCGTAGTACAAGGTCTCGTCCACCGACAGCGCGGGGATCTGGATGGAGTTTTCGGCGGCCTCCAGGTCGAAGACGATCACCCCGTCCGGGCCGGGCGGGGTGGTGGTCACCCCCAGCTCCAGGGCGTTGAGGGCGGCCCTCAGGTCGCCGTTGGCGGTGCGGGCCAGGTGCCAAAGCGCCTCCTCCGAGGCCCGGACGGCGTACTCCCCCATCCCCTTCCGGGGATCGGCCAGCGCCCCCTTCAGGGCCCCCAGCACCTCCTCCGCCTCCAGCTTTTTGAACTCGAACACCAGGCAGCGGCTGACGATGGCGGGGGTCATGGAGACGTAGGGGTTTTCGGTGGTGGAGCCGATGAAGGTGATGGTGCCGTTTTCGATGGCGGGCAGCAGGCAGTCGGACTGGGACTTGCTGAAGCGGTGGCACTCGTCCAGCAGCAGAAAAGTGCGCTTGTGGTACAGCCTGAGGCGCTCGCCGGCCTCCTCGATCACCCTTTTGCAGTCTGCCACCCCCGAGGAGACGGCGTTCAGCTTTTCGAAAACCGCCCCGTCGTCCCGGGCGATGATGCCGGCCAGGGTGGTCTTGCCGCAGCCGGGCGGCCCCCAGAAGATGCAGCTTTGCAGCTTTTTGGCCAGGATGGCCCGGCGCAGCAGCCTGCCCTCCCCCACCAGATGCTTCTGCCCGATGAACTCGGACAGCGTTTCGGGGCGGAAGCGGTCGGCCAGCGGGGCAAAGCGCTCGGGCTTGTTGAAACTGAACAGATCGAAGGTCTCTTTCACGGTCGTTTTCTCCGCCCCGGCGGGGCTGAAAATTATTCCCCCTCAAACAGGAGGCAGTTCATGTAAAACTCGTTGAACAGGGCGCTGCCCGAAAGTTCCACGTTTTTCACCTGTTTTTTGAAGTCTTCCACCCGGGTCAGGAAGGCCCGGTCGCACAGGGCCAGACAGGCCGCCGCGCCGCTGGCGTTGCCCACGCCCCGCACCCGGTCCCGAAGATTTGGGGGGATCATGCCCACGGCCGCCGCCGAGGCCGGGTCGAGGTAGTTGCCGAAGCCCCCGGCGATCAGCACCTCGCCGATCTCCTCGGGGCGGGCGTCCAGCTCCTTCAGCAGGGTGTAAATGCCGGCCGCCACGGCCGCCTTGGCCAGCTGCAGCTCCCGGATGTCGGTCTGCAGCAGGACCACCTCCCCGCACAGCCGGAAGCCCGTTACCTGCCGCCCGTCCGGCAGGACGGCCGAGGTGAAACGGCTCCGCAGGGGATCGGGCAGGTCCTCCTCCTCGGCGAAGGCGCCGCTTGGGTCGATCACGCCGAGCTCGAGCAGGACGGCCACGGCGTCCAGCAGGCCGGACCCGCACAGGCCCTTGGGCTCCCCGCCGCCCAGCACCTCGGCGCAGAGTTCCCCGCCCTCGGCCCGGAAGGCGGTCACCGCTCCCTCCATGGCCGGCATGCCGCAGGAGATGTTGGCCCCCTCGAAGGCGGGGCCGGCCGCGGTGGCGCAGGCCAAAAATTGCCCGGACCGGCCCAGCAGCATCTCGCCGTTGGTGCCCACGTCCAGATAGAGGGTCAGATCCTTTTTGCGGTCGACCTCCGAGGCGCAGGCCCCGCCCAGCACGTCCGCCCCCACATAGGCCGACAGCGAGGGCAGCAGGGTGACGTAGCCCGCGTCCAGGCCCCACTGCCCGCCCTCGGCCTCCAGCGTCCGGGTAAAGACGGGGATAAAGGGACTTTGGGCCATGGTGTCCGGGCGGACGGCGGCCAGCAGGTGGAGCATGGTGGTGTTGCCGGTCACGGTCAGGTGCGCGACTTCCGCGATCCCGAAGTCCTCCCGGAAGCCCTCGATGAGCCGGTTGACCCCCTGCCGGATGCAGTCCGACAGTTCCTTCAGGCCCTGCGGTGTGCGGGCGTGGTCCATGCGGGAGATGACGTCCTGCCCGAACACCCGCTGGGGATTGACGGCGGAGCGCACCCCCAGGCGGCGGCCGCTCTCCAGATCGAACAGATAGGCCGCCAGGGTGGTGGTGCCGATGTCCAGGGCCATGCCGTAAAGGCCGCCCTCCGCCGGAGCAAAGACGGTGCCGTCCCGGAACACGGCCATCGCCGCCTCCGTCTTCCCCCGCATGGCCTCGGCCAGGGCGTTGAGGGCCCGGGGAGAGATCTTTTCAAAGCCGGAGCGGTCGGCAAAGTCGGTCTGATCCTCCAGCGAGGGGGGCGAAAAATGCCGCCGCTCCGCCCGCACCGAGGGGGAAAGCCTGCCGATGCCGGCCTCGGTCTCCACCTCCACATGGGCCTCGCCCTCGCAGATCTCCGCCGTCATGTTCTGCCAGACTGCGGTCTTGCAGCACAGGCGGACGCCCTCGTCCAGCTCCCGCCGGCTCAGAAACCCTTGGCTCTGTCCGGGATCGGGCGCGGGGTCCAGCCGGACCTTGCACTTGCCGCACACGCCCCGGCCCCCGCAGGGCGCCCACACGGACACCCCGTTTTCCTGAAAGAGCCGGAACAGATTCTGTCCCGGCCGGGCGCTCAGCGTCCGCCGCTCTTTTCCCCGGATCAACGTCACTTCGTACATCGTCAGCTCTCCTTCCGCCCCGAAGGGGCGGGTTTCTGTGGCTATTATACCACATCCCCGCCCCAAAAAGCTACAAAATTTTGCGCGGGACCCTTGCGCTCTTGCCAAACCCCGGCCCTTTGCTTTTTCCCGTCCGAAAGGAGAGGAGGCGTCAGGCGGGCGGGAAAGTCCGCAAGGCTGCCCGCCCGGCCCCGGAGGCTTCGGGCGAGCTGGCCCTGCTGCTCAACCGGAACCTCAAGGACATGCGCTTTTTCCGGGTGCCGTACTGCCTGGCAGAAGGCCCTCCTCCGTCCGCGGCAGGTCCCCTCGGCAGAAAAATTTCCCCAGCCCGAAAGGAGAGGGGCATCAAGCGAGGCGGGAAGATTCGTTCGGCCCTTTTTCCCCTTGCCCCCCGGTCCCGAAGAAAGCAAAAGCCCCGAAACGCGGTTCGTTCCGGGACTTCTGCCTTTGGAAGGGTACTTTATTTGTAAGGGATCGGGCAAAGTTAGGGGGGTAAGCAGGTCTTTGGAACCTTCTTACGCCAATAATACCATTCAGACATTCAAATTATTGGCGTTTTTCAAAAAAATATACAAAATTTTTTTTCCCGGCCCGATTTTCCTTTCCGGCCCCCTTCCGGCCGGCTCAGTCGTCCTCGTGTTTTTCCACGTCGATGACCACGGTGTCGGGGTCCTTCATGCGGTCGTTGATGGTTTTGAAATAGTTCCGGATCCGGTGGATCAGAATGAAGTCGTTGATGATCGACAGCCCGGACAGGATGAGAAAGATCCCGGCCAGGATCCCGATGGCCACGGCCGAGGTGACCGGCGTGAACAGGGACAAAAGCCCCAGCACCAGGCAGATGATCCCCTCGGCCAGCACCACCCACCACCGCCGGCTGCCCACCTTGCGCAGGTCGGCACCCAGAATGAGGCGGGTGATGCCGCTGACCATGATCCACATGCTGAACACATAGGGCAGCAGCGAGGCCACCAGCCACTGATTGGCCAAAAGCAGGCCGCCCAACAAGATGGTGATCAGCCCGTCGGCGAACATCCAGCCCCCTCCGAAGGTCCCGGCGCCGGCCAGAAAGTAGGCCACCACGCTCAGCAGTCCGGAGATCAGGGTGAATACGCCCAGAATGTAGGCGATGTCGGCGATGACCTGCCCGGGGGTGCACAGGCACCAAAGGCCTGCGGCGATCAGCAGCACCCCGGCACCCACCCACAGAATTTTGGTCCGGATCTTCATAAAAACACTTCTCCTTGCCTTTCCCCGCTCCCGCGGCCCCGCACGAGAGAGGAAAGACTTACTTCTGTTTGGACCTGTTTTCCATAAAGGACTCGATCCTGTCGATGAAGGCCTTGACTTTTTCCAGGCTTTGGCGGGCAGACAGCGAATAGATGTTCTGCACCCCGTCCTCCCGCAGCCGGAGCAGCCCGGCCTTCAGCAGGATGCGAAGGTGATGGGAGACGGCCGGCCGGGAGAGTTTGATCTTCTGAGTGATGGCCTTGACGTTGAGCCCCTCCTCCCCGCAGTCGGACAGGGCCAGCAGGATGCGCTGGCGGATCTTGTCGCCCAGAGCAAAAAACAGAGGACGGCATTCGTCATAGGATTTTGCTACACTCTTCAGAGTTTCCATACCTTTTCTCCTTCGTCCACAATTTTAGACAATTATAATCCTTTTTAAATCCTGCTGTCAAGTAAATCGGGCAGGATTTTAAAAAAAAATTGTAAAAATATGTGGAATCCGGAATTTTATCCCTCTCCTTCCGGGGAAAAAAGGCCGTCTTACCCCTCCCTTCGGCGGCGTCGGCTCGGCCCGAAGGCCCGAAGCCCGGCCACTCGGGCCGGGCTTCGGGATCGAAAAAATCCTTTCACGTACGGGCTTGGGGGCGGACATTATGCCGCGGTCTCGGGCGGGACGATGCGAAGGGTCAGCTCGCCGTCTTTGGCGTCCACCACCAGCTTGGTGCCGGGCAGCAGATCCTCGGAGACGATGGCCTTGGCCAGCATGGTCTCCACCGTGTGCTGGATGTACCGCTTCAGGGGACGGGCGCCGTAGACCGGATCGTAGCCGTCGGCGGCGGCCACGGCCTTGGCCGCGGGGGTCAACTCCAGCTCCAGCTCCTTGTCGGCCAGCCTCTTTTTGAGGTCGGAAACCAAAAGGTCCACGATCTGCCCGATCTGCTCCCGGGTGAGGGGCTTGTAGAAGACGATCTCGTCCAGCCGGTTGAGGAATTCGGGGCGGAAAGTGCTCTTTAACAGGTTCTGCACCTGCCCGCGGGCCTGTTCGGTCAGTTCGCCGTCCCCGCCGATGCCCTCCAGAATGTAGGGCGAGCCCAGGTTGGAGGTCAGGATCAGGATGGTGTTCTTGAAGTCCACCGTCCGGCCCTGCGAGTCGGTGATCCGGCCGTCGTCCAGCACCTGCAGCAGAATGTTGAACACGTCGGGGTGGGCCTTTTCGATCTCGTCGAACAGCACCACCGAGTAGGGCTTGCGCCGCACGGCCTCGGTCAGCTGTCCGCCCTCCTCGTAGCCCACGTATCCCGGAGGGGCGCCGATCAGGCGGCTGACCGAAAACTTTTCCATGTACTCGGACATGTCGATGCGGATCAGGTTCTTTTCGTCGTCGAACAGGGCCTCGGCCAGGGCTTTGGCCAGCTCGGTCTTGCCCACGCCTGTCGGCCCCAGGAAGAGGAAGGATCCGATGGGCCGGCGCTGGTCGGCGATGCCGGCCCGGGAGCGCAGGATGGCGTCGGACACCGTGCGGACGGCCTCGTCCTGGCCGATCACCCGCCGGTGCAGGATCTCGGGCAGGCGGAGCAGTTTTTCCCGCTCGCTCTCCAACAGTCTGGAGACCGGGATACCGGTCCAGCGGCCGACGATTCGGGCGATCTCCTCCTCAGTGACCCGGTCGCGGAGCAGGGAATCTCCCCGCTTGTCCTCGGCCTTGGCCTCCTCCTCGGCCAGCTGCTTTTTGAGTTCGGGCAGTTTGCCGTACTTGAGTTCGGCGGCGTGGTTCAGATCGTAGTCCCGCTCGGCCCGCTCGATGTCGGCGTTGACCTTTTCCAGCTCCTCGCGCAGGCGCTGGACCTCCTTGATGGCCTGCTTTTCGTTTTCCCACCTGGCCTTCTGGGCGTTAAAGCTCTCCCGCAGGGAGGCCAGCTCCTTTTCGATCTCCTTCAGATGCTCCTGCGAAAGGTGGTCGGTCTCCTTTTTCAGGGCGGCCTCCTCGATCTCCAGCTGCATGATCTTGCGGGAGACCTCGTCCAGCTCGGTGGGCATGGAATCCATCTCGGTGCGGATCAGGGCGCAGGCCTCGTCCACCAGGTCGATGGCCTTGTCGGGCAGGAAGCGGTCGGAGATGTAGCGGTTGGACAGCACGGCGGCCGCGATCAGGGCGGAGTCGTTGATCTTGACCCCGTGATAGACTTCGTAGCGCTCCTTCAGTCCCCGCAGGATGGAGATGGTGTCCTCCACCGTGGGCTCGTCCACCATGACGGGCTGGAACCGACGCTCCAGGGCGGGATCCTTTTCGATGTACTGGCGGTACTCGTCCAGGGTGGTGGCCCCGATGCAGTGCAGCTCGCCCCGGGCCAGCATGGGCTTTAACAGGTTGCCGGCGTCCATGGCGCCGTCTCCCTTGCCCGCGCCCACGATGTTGTGCAGCTCGTCGATGAACAGGATGATCCTGCCCTCGCTCTTTTTGACCTCGTTCAGCACGGCCTTCAGCCTTTCCTCGAACTCCCCGCGGAACTTGGCGCCCGCGATCAGGGAACCCATGTCCAGGGAGAACAGCTTGCGGTCCTTCAGATTCTGGGGCACGTCCCCCCGCACGATCCGCTGGGCCAGCCCTTCGGCGATGGCGGTCTTGCCCACGCCCGGCTCCCCGATCAGCACGGGGTTGTTTTTGGTCTTGCGGGAGAGGATGCGGATGACGTTCCGGATCTCGCTGTCCCGGCCGATGACGGGGTCCAGCTTCTGATTTCTGGCCAGCTCGACCAGATCCTGGCCGTACTTGTTGAGGACGTCATAGGTGCTCTCGGGGGAATCCGAAGTCACCCGGGCGCCCCCGCGGACCGACTGCAGGGCCTTTAAGAAAGCCTCCTTTTTGATCCCGAGGCCCTCGAAGATCTTGCGGAGGGCGGCGTTGGGCCGCTCCAGAAGCCCCAGGAACAGGTGCTCGACCGAGACGTACTCGTCCTTCATGCGGCCGGCAATGTTCTCGGCCTCGTTCAGAGCCCTGTCCAGGTCCTGGGAGATGTAGATCTTTTCGGGATCCCGCCCGCCCCCGCTCATGCGGGGCAGCTTTTCCACGGCGTCCAGGGCCTGCGTGCGGACCCCCTCGGCGGGGATCTCCATCTTGGTCAGCAGCTCCCCGATCAGGCCGCCCTCCTGCTCGCAGAGGGCGAACAGGACGTGCTCCTGCTCGACCTGGGGATTGCCGTATTCGGTGGCCGTCCGCTGGGCCGCGGCCACGGCCTCCAGGGATTTTTGGGTCAATTTCTGCGCATTCATATTCGCTCACCTCTCTTGTCCCGGCCCCTCGGCAAAAGGGGCGGACCTGTCTTATTTTCGCATTATTTATAACCCGTTCTCCGCCGTTGAAACAACTTTTTTTACCCCCTCTCCTCCCTCCCCGGGCTTTGCGCGTTCGGGCTTTTCAGTAGTAGATGACCGAGGCGGCCGGGGTGTCCAGGCTGACGAATCCGAGGTCGGTGAAAAAGACGTCGTTCAGGCGGACCCCCCGCTCTCCCCGCCGGACCTCGCAGCAAAACGAACCGATCCGGCAGCGGAAGTCGGGCAGCGGCTGAGGGGGGCGGATCTGCACCATGTTCCGGTGGAAGCGAAGGCCCAGCACGCGGTCGTAAAAGTGGCGGAGCAGGACGGCCGCAAACAGCCGTTTCCGCCTCCCCCGCAGGCCGCGCAGGGCGGTCAGCCCCCGAAGGTGGGCCTCGGCGGGCGGACCTTTGAGCAAGTCCTTCAGGGCCAGCGAGAGGGGGGTATCCGGGGCATTGGGCAGCCTTTCCAGCTCGGTCCGGAGCTGTTTTTTGACGCAGCCCTCGGGCAGGTCGGGCAGCACCCTGCGCACGGCCAGCCCGGTCAGCCGGCTGAGGAAGGCGGCCTCTCCCTCGCCCTGTTCCGAGGTCAGCAGAAATTGCAGGGCGTTGCAGAGGTGGTAGCGCAGGCTGTCCGAGATGGCCGAGGGGGCCGACAGCCCGAAGTCGGCCGGGCACTCCAGGTAGGGGATCCGCTCCTCCCAGAAGTCGTCGGTGAAGGAGCGGGCATAAAAGAGGGCCAGCAGGACGGCGGTCAGGGTGGAGCGGCGGTCCCCCGTCACCGCAGTGTGGGCGGAAAAGGCCCGGCAGACGCTGCCGTCCAGGGTCTGGTGCGCGAACAGATCCAGCACCTCCCGCCGCAGGCGCTGACGGTCCCGGGGGCCGCAGCCAAACAGCGTCAGGTCGGCCGTCCCGGGATCCCCGGCCGGACCGGCCAGCCCGGCGAAGATCTCCTCCAGCCCGAACCGCTCGTCCAGGGAGGTCCGGATCGGCCGCTCGGCAGGCTCCGCCCGTTCGGGCGCGGGGTCGGCCTCCGGGGTCTGAAAGCGGTACTTCCCGCCCCGGCAGACCAGATCGGCCTGTGCGGCCAGCACGGGCAGCCCCGGGTGATCGGGCGGGATCAGGGTGCAGCCCGCCCGGCCCAGCAGGCCGCGCTGCTCCGCGGACAGCGGGGGCAGGTCCTCCCGCCGGCCGGCGATCAGCAAAAAGCAGGTCAGCCCGAAGCGATCCATCACCAGCGTCAGGCCGGCCATCTTCTCCAGCTCGGCCGCCGTCAGGTGGCTGTCCGCGGTCAGCAGGCAGAAGCGGGCGTCCCGGTACAGTTCCTCGCCCCGCATCCCCCGCAGCCGGCCCAGAAGCAGAAAGAGCTGCTCCTGCTTCCAGGCCCGGGGCCGGGCCGCGTTGGCGAGCAGGTGGGAGAGCCGTTTGCCGAAATCTCCGAACTCGCTGCGGATGGGGTCGATCCCCCCTTTACAGAGGGCCTTGGCCTCCCTCAGTCCGGCCGAGCTGCGGGCCACGGCCAGAAAACTCCCCTCCCGCCGGCGCACCCACTCGGCGTGGGGCAGGCGGAGGGCGCGGAGCAGGGGGCGGAGAAAGAGCCGGGCCGCCGTTTCGGCCTCGCGTGCGGGGTATTCCAGCCACAGTCCCCGGGCGCTCAGTTCGGCCGCCATGCGCATTTTTCCGCAGTCAAAGCTCAGCCGGGTGCGGGTGGCCGCCCGGGGCACAAGGGGCAGATCCAGATGCACCCGCCGTCCGGCCAGGGCCAGATAGAACCCGGTGCGGTGGACCAGGATCCCGCCCTCTTTGGCGGACAGGCAGGCCGCGGCGTCCGGCTCCCGGAAGGCGTAAAAGCTCCCCTCCTGCCAGGGCGCTTCGGACCGGCTCCCCCCGAAGAGGGCGGACAGTTCGGACAGCCTCCGCAGCCACCGCTCCTCCTCCCCGCGCTCGGGAAAGGTCAGGGTCAGCTGCAGAAGGGCCACGGTCCGGGCATAGGCAAAGGCGGGGCTCCCCTCCCGTTCGGCCAGCGCCCGCAAAAAGGAGGAGCCCTCCAGCGCGCCCGCCCCCGAGGCTTTGGCCGAGCTTCGGAGGGCCAGCTGACAGAGCAGCAAAATTTTGGGCCGCCCCTCGCAGCGTTCCTCTCCGGACAGCGCCGCGCGGTTCTTCCGCAGGCGGCGGAGTCCCTTCCGAAGCAGGGGGGCCTCCTGCAGAAAGCGGCGCTCCCACCCCGCGAGAGGGCGGGAGGCAGCGGCCGCGGCCAGGGCCTTTTCCCCCTTTTTCAGCGCGGAAGACAGCGGGGCAAAGCAGAGCAGGCACACCCCCGGCCGGGCAGGCCCCGCGGCCTCCCACTTGACGAGGGCCTCCCGGGGGGTCAATCTGGCGTTGGGCTCGGGGCGGATGGGTTTGACGGCGAACAGCAGGCCCAAAAGGCCGGCCGCAAACAGCGCGGCGCACAGGGCCAGGGCAAAGATCAGCATTTCCATACCCCGGATTGTTGACAGGCCCCCGGATTTTAAACGGCGGGATCTGTCGGATCCTTTCCCCTCCGGTCGGGAAAAAAGGGAAAGCGCCCGGAGCCTTCGGGAAGACCTTCCGCCCTTTTTTTTCAAAAGGGTTAAATATTTGGGGAGACCCTCTCCCGAAAAAACAGGAAACAAAGTAAACCAAAGCAAAAGCACCAAATCCGTAAGGACTAGGTGCTTTTTTCATGCTCAAAAATCGGTGATTTTTACAGAAGATAAACCAGACGCCGGATCCGGTATCCAGCCTCCTCCGGCCCTCCCCTGTGAGGAGGCGTCCGGGCTTACACGATCAAACGGAAAATCTGCCGGGCCGTCCGCGCTCAGAACAGGCGGGGCTTTTCGGGAGGCAGGTCCTCCTCGGGCGGGAGCTCGGGCTCGGGTTCAGGCTCGGGCATGCGGGGGACCGAATTCAGCCGGCGGGCGATGAGGTAAGGGGGCCGGCAGCGCACCTCGCTGAGGATGCGGTACAGGTAATTGACGGCCACGGCCAGCCCGCACAGCACCACGCAGCCGGTGAAGAACACGCAGAACAGGATCAGGAACAGGTCGTTGAAGGGAATGGAGGGCGCGCAGATCTGCACCAGCATGGTGATCAGCATCCCAAAAGCCGCCGCCCCCAGAAAGAGCGCGGCCATATACAGCGCCCGCACCGGCATGGCGGTGAATCCGAAAATACCGTCCAGGGCATAGCCGAACAGCTTTTTCATGGAATACTTGGTCTTTCCGGTGGAGCGGGCGGCATTTTCGTACTCCAGCCACTTGGTCTTAAAGCCCACCCAGCCGAAGATGCCCTTGGTAAAGCGGTTGTACTCCCCCATCTGCAAAATGGCGTCCACCACTTTGGCCTTCATCAGCCGGAAGTCCCGGGCGCCCTTGGGCATGTCCACGCTGGCCTTGCCCATCAGGCGGTAAAAGGTGTCGGACAGCGCCGAACGGACGGGAGGCTCTCCCTTGCGGTTGACCCGGCGGGCGGCCGCCACGTCGTAGTCCTCCTGCTCCAGGGTCCGGAACATCTCGGGCAGCAGGGAGGGCGGATCCTGCAGGTCGGCGTCCATGGTGCAGACATAGTCCCCGTCGGACTCCCGCAGGCCTGCCAGCACGGCGGCGTCCTTGCCGAAGTTGCGGGAAAAGCTGATGGCCCGCACGTTGTCCAGCTGGTTGACCCAGTAGGTGATCATCCCCCAGGTGTCGTCACGGCTTCCGTCGTCCACCAGAATGTACTCGAAGTCGGCGTCGATCTTGTCGGTGACCTCCTTCATCCGCTCGAAAAACAGGGGCAGGGCGGCCTGCTCGTTGTAGCAGGGCACCACCACCGAAATTTTCTTTCTCATAATACCTCCGATCTTTCCCTTCCCGGCCTCCGCAAACGTGCGTTCTCAAGACCTCTCCGGAAGAGTCCTGTCCTTGTATTATAACCCTTTTTTCCGCGTTTGACAAGCAAAAACCTCTCCCTGAACCCGAAACCTTGCGCCCGGCCTCCGAAGGCGTTCAAATATCTTTGTCCCTGGCTGTTCCCGGCAGCGATCCGGGCAGAACGGCCTGCCCGGACACGGTTCCGGCCTCCCCCGCTCTGCCGGCCGCTTGACAACGGGGAAAAGTTATGTTATCATAAGTTCAAAACTTTCAGCGGAGGAGCGCCGTGAACAGCCGGAATATCTTTGACGATCCGACCTTTTTTGAAAATTATCGGGCCCTTCGGGAGACCGAGGTCAACTACAACGACCAGCTGGAGCAGCCCGCCATGCGCCGATTGCTGCCCGACCTCGGGGGGAAGACGGTGCTGGATCTCGGATGCGGCTTCGGGCACAACTGTCTGGAGTTTGTCCGCCGGGGCGCCTCCCGCGTGATCGGCCTGGACCTCTCCCGCCGGATGCTCGATCAGGCCGAAGCCGCCTGCGGCGATCCCGCGATCACCTATCTGTGCCGGGACATGACCGATCTGACCGGCCTTCCCCAGGCCGATCTGATCTACAGCTCGCTGGCCTTTCATTACGTGCAGGATTTCGGCCGCTTTGCCCAGGATCTCTTCGCCGCTCTGAACCCCGGAGGCTGGCTGCTGTTTTCCCAGGAACACCCCCTGGTGACGGCCACCCCGGGCGGCCTTCAGCACTACAACCGGGATGAACACGGGAAAGAAATTTCTTTTACCTTTTCGGACTACGGCCGGCCCGGCAGACGGGAATGCTTCTGGTTTGTAGACGGCGTGGAGAAATTCCACCGCCGGTTTTCGGACATCGTGACCCCTCTCTGCAGGGCCGGATTCCGGCTGGACGAGATCTGCGAACCCCTGCCCGGAGAAAGAGCCGATCAGATCATCCCCGGTATTTTGCGAAGGGAAGAGATCAAGCCCACCTTTCTGATCGTCAAAGCCCAAAAGCCGGGGACGCCCTCCTCCGTCTGAAGGCCCGCCCGGTTTTCGGGGCGGCTTTTCTCCCTTCCCGTCATTCCCCTCCCTTCCCGTCATACCCTTTCCCTTCCCGTCATACCCTTTCCTTCCCGGCCGCAGCTTTGCGGCCTTTTTCTTTTTCGGGACCATAAACGGCCGATCCTGCCCTGAAAAGCAGGGAAAAGGAAGATTATCCTGCCGTATTTGGAACCGTCTCTGATCCGATTTCGGCGCAAAAGCGGGGAAAACCGGAAGCGGCGGGGCAAAATGGCGGATTCCCGGGCTTTCCCTCCCCCATTGATTTGTCATTTCGGGCTGTTTGTGGTAAAATAGAAGGTACGAAAAAAACAAAGGTCTTTTTATGAGCAGCATTTTAACTCTGGATCATGTGGTCTTCCGGTACCGCTCCGAGGAGGACCGCCCCCCCGCCGTCAACGACGTCTCCTTCGAGATCGAAGAGGGACTGTTTGTGGCGCTGGTCGGGCACAACGGCTCGGGCAAGTCCACCCTGGCCAAGCTCTTCAACGGCCTGCTTCAGCCCGAGAGCGGAGAGGTCCGGGTGATGGGGCTTTCCACCTCGGATCCCAAAAAGCTGTTCGAGCTGCGCAAACAGATCGGACTGGTCTTTCAGAACCCAGACAATCAGACGGTGGCCACCATCGTCGAGGACGACGTGGCCTTCGGCCCCGAGAACATCGGCGTTCCCCCCGCCGAGATCGAGGAGCGGGTGCGCTACGCCCTGAACGCCGTGGGCATGGCGGAGTTCCGCCAAAGCTCGGCCTCCCGGCTCTCGGGCGGGCAGAAGCAGCGCATCGCCATCGCGGGCGCTCTGGCCCTGCATCCCAAAATTCTGGTGCTGGACGAGTCCACGGCCATGCTGGATCCCCGGGGCCGGCGGGAGGTCCTGGAGGTGGTCCGGGCGCTGAATCGCACGGACGGGATCACCGTGGTGCTGATCACCCACTTCATGGAGGAGGCCGCCCTGGCCGACCGGGTGATGGTGATGGATGACGGCGTGCTGGTTTTGGACGGCACCCCGGCCGAGATCTTCGCCCGGGAAAAGGAGCTGACCGAGCGGGGACTGGACGTTCCCCTGCCGGTCAAGGTCAAAAATCTGCTGGCGGAACAGGGGATCTTTTTGCAGGGCGACGTCCTGACCGAGGAGGAACTGGCGGAGGCGGTATGGCAATACAGATCAAAAACTTAAGCTACGTCTACAGCCCGGGCACCCCCTTTTCGCACCTCGCGCTGGACGACGTCAGCCTGGAGGTCCCGGACGGGGAGTTCTTCGGCATCATCGGCCACACGGGCTCGGGCAAATCCACCCTGGTCCAGCACTTCAACGCCCTCATCCTCCCCCAGAAGGGCGACGTGATGATCTTCGGACAGAGCGTCAACAACCACCGCACCGACCCCGAGGTCCGGCGGGAGATCAAGGAGAAAAAGCGCTCCAAAAAACAGCTCAAACAGGACAAGATCAACTTAAAAGCCCTCCGCCGGCAGGTGGGCATGGTCTTTCAGTATCCCGAGTACCAGCTCTTTGCCGAGACGGTGTTCGACGACGTGGCCTTCGGGCTGAAAAACTTCGGCGAGGAGGACAAGTCCCCCGAAGCGCTGGAACGGCAGGTCCGGGAGGCCCTCGAGCTGGTGGGGCTGGATTTCGACGAGGTCCGGAACCGCTCTCCCTTCGAGCTTTCGGGGGGGCAGAAGCGGCGGGCGGCCATTGCCGGGGTCATCGTGACCAAGCCCAAAGTGCTGATCCTGGACGAGCCCACGGCGGGGCTGGACCCCCGGGGCAAAAAGGAGATCCTGGCCCTGATCCACGAACTCAAGCGCACCTGCTCCCCCACCGTGATCATGATCTGCCACGACATGAACGAGATCGCCGAACACTGCACCCGGGTGGCGGTGCTGGAGAAGTCCAAGGTCCGCTTTGTCCTTCCCCCCGAGGAGCTGTTCCTGCGGGGAGATCTGATCGAGGAGCTGGGCCTGGAGCTCCCCGCCCCCTGCAGGATCGCCCGGGCCCTGAACAAGCGGGGCTTTGACCTGCCCGAAAACCTGTTTGACGCCGCCTCCCTGAGCCGGGCGCTCGGCGAGGCGCTGAGGAGGCCCCCATGCTGAGAGACGCGGCCTTCGGTCAGTACTATCCCGCAAGATCCTTTGTGCACAGCATGGATCCCCGGGCCAAGATTTTGCTTACCATCCTCTACCTGGTGGCGGTCTTTCTGGCCTCCTCCTACACCGCCTTTGCCGCGGTCATCCTCTTTCTGGGACTTGCCATCCTCTTTTCGGGCGTCAAGCTCAAAAGCGTGCTCAAGAGCGTCAAGCCCATCCTCTTTCTGATCGTCTTTACCACGATCATCAACCTGTTCTTCGTCCGGGAGGGCACCGTGCTGTTCGAGTGGTGGATCTTCCGCCTGACCGACGCCACCCTGCACTTCACCGCCAAAATGGCCCTGCGGCTGGTCCTGCTGGTCATGGGCAGCTCCCTGCTGACCCTGACCACCACCCCGGTGGCCCTCACCGACGGGCTGGAGAGCCTGTTAAAGCCCCTCAAGCTGATCCGCTTCCCCGTGCACGAGCTGGCCCTGATCATGTCCATCGCCCTCCGCTTCATCCCCATCCTGATGGACGAGACCGACCGCATCATCCGGGCCCAGAAGGCCCGCGGCGCCGACTTCGAGAGCGGGAACCTCTTCCGCCGGGCCAAGGCCATGCTGCCCGTGCTCATCCCCCTGCTGGTCTCGGCCTTCCGCCGGGCAGACGAGCTGTCGGACGCCATGGATTCCCGCTGCTACTGGGGAGCCAAGGGCCGGACCAAGTTCAAACAGCTCCGCTTTTCCTGGCGGGATCTGGTCGGCGCCCTGGTCACCCTGGTCTTTTTCGGCCTGATCGTCTGGGACATGGTCGCCCCCTTCTTTCCCATACTGGTCATTCCCTCTTGATTTCTTCGGCAACAGTCGGAACTTATGAGTGAAAAGACAAGTTGGCACGGGCGTACAGAATGTGCCTTCAGACACCTTTTGCGAAAACAGGCTGAAAGCCTGATGCGTTTTCATGAAACGAATCCTGCTGACAATCGAATACAACGGCAAAAACACCTGTGGCTGGCAGATGCAGGCGGGCGGCCTGCGCTCGGTGCAGGGCGAGCTGACCCGCGCCCTGGGCGAAGTCTGCGGCCATCCCGTCCGGGTGACCGGCTCCGGCCGCACCGACGGCGGGGTGCACGCGCTGGGGCAGACCGCCCACTTCGACACCGACTGCGCCGTGCCCCCCGAAAAGTTCCCCTTTGCCCTGAACATCGTCCTTCCCCCCGACATCAAGGTGCAGGCCGCGCGGGAGGTCCCCCCTCGCTTTCACGCCCGCTTTGACGTCAGCCGGAAGACCTACCGCTACCGCTACTACATCTCCCGTCACCCCCGCCCCCTGCTGGACGACTTCGCTTTGCAAGTTTATACTCCCCTGGACGCGGAGGCCATGAACGCCGCAGCCGCCTTTGTGGTGGGCCGGCACGATTTTGCCAGCTTTAAGGCCGAGGGCACCGAGGTCCGGGACACCGTGCGGGTGATGACGGCGGCCCGGGTGTTCGAGCCGGCGCCCGGCGAGGTGTGGTTTGAGATCTCCGGCAAGGGCTTTCTGTACAACATGGTGCGCATTTTGGCCGGCACCCTGCTGCTGGTCGGCCGGCGCAAGCTCCCCCCCGAGGCCATGAAGGAGATCATCGAGGCTAAAGATCGGGAGGCCGCCGGAAAGACCGCCGCCGCCAAAGGCCTCTGTCTGGTACGGGTGGACTACCCCGAGGAGGCCTTTTTGTTCAAATGAGCGTCTGGTCATCTGTGCAAAAGGGAAAAACGGTCTGTTTCCGCAGGTTTATGCAACGAGATCCCGAGGACCCTGGCGCGGGAGATCGGGGGATCCTTTGATTTTAAATTCAGATTTATGGAACGAGCTCCCAAGGACCCTGGCGCGGAACATCGGCTGCGATCTTCCCTGAAACGGTCAAAGCCCTCCAAACGGCCAAGGCCCTCCGCTTCTAAAACGGAGGGCCTTTTCATGCGATCTCAATTGAATTTCCAATCAAACGGAGTCAGCGTGGGCGCTTTTCCGATCGTCTGCGCAGGGTCCCGTTCCCATGATCTTTTCGGGGAACCGCATGGGTGAGCGCGGCAAAAACCGTTCATCGCGCTTCTTCCTTTCACGCGGAATGATCCCAAATTCCAAGCGGAACGAACCCGGAAAAAAATAAAGTGCGCAAAATCTCAAGCGGAACAATCCCCGAAAAAAACAAAGCGATCCAACATTTCAGGCGGAACGATCCCGGAAAAATACGGAACGATCCAAAATTCAAACGCCCGTCAAAGCCCGGATCACTTCCGGGAAGTGCGCAGCACGGCGATCACGGTTTTGGCGTCCTTGATGACGTTTTCGGCGATCAACCGCTCGGCCTCGGCCCGGGCGAGCCACTCCACGTTCAGAAATTCGTCCTCGTCCAGGTGGGCCTCCCTTTTTTCGGCCCGGTCGGCGTAGAACAGGTGGATCTTTTCGGCGGTGTAGCCCGGGGAGGGGTAGATCTCCCCCAGCGCGCGAAGCTGCTCGGGGGGACAGTACCAGCCGGTCTCCTCCAGAAGCTCCCGGGAGCCGCAGTGCGCCGGGCTTTCGGCCCCCTTGTCCAGCTTGCCGGCAGGCAGCTCCAGCACCTCGGTCCCGTAGGGATAGCGGAACTGCCGGACAAAGGCGATCTTTCCATCCAATTCCAGGCAGACGGCCACGCCGCCGGGGTGCTCGACCATCTCGCGGAAACAGGTCTGCCCGTTGGGGAGCAGGGCCTCGTCCCGCCGCAGGGTGAGGATCTTCCCCTCGTAGATGATGTGTTTTTTCAGCGTTTTTTCGGTCGTCGTCATGTTCCGTTCTCTCCTTGCGAAATTTATCCGGCCCCCTCTTTCAGATCAGGCCCCGTCCCTTTCGGAAAGGTCGGGCGCCTGGCGGCGGGGCGGTCTCCCGTCCTTGAAGCTTGGATCTTGTCCCCGGCCGGTTCACTCTCCCCTATTTTACCACAATCCCGCCCCGCTGTCAAACGGCGGAGCCTTCAGGGGGCCCCGAAGATGCTTTTTCCGAAAAATTGAAAAAACTCTTGATTCCCGGCATATCATATGGTAAAATAGAGATGTAAAAGACAAAGGGTCCCGCCCTTCCGGGGCGGACGGAGGCTTTCCTGTTTACCGGGGACAAAAGGGGTTTATATAAAGGCCGACCGGACTTTTCCGGTTCCCGGGAAAAATTTTTACAGGAGGGCGGGGAAAGCCTTGCTTTTCCCCGGAAAAGAGACCGATGTAAGCCATTGTTTTGAAAACCGGACGATATGTGAATTTATCTGAAAGGAGGTAACAAACTATGACAGCATGGTGGCAATCGCTGACCGGCTTCGGCCAGGTCATGGCGACCATCGCCATCTGCGGATCCGTCCTGCTGGTGCTGCAGATCGTTCTGCTGTGCTTCGGCTTCGGAGGGGGCGCGGATGTGGACGTCGACGCCGATTTCGGGGAGATGTTCAGCGTAAAGGCGCTGACCTTCCGGGGCGCCACGGCCTTTCTGGCGGTGGGCGGCTGGACGGCGCTGCTGCTGGAGGACGTGCTGCCCGCCTGGGCGGCCGGCCTTTTGGGCGCGGTCGCCGGGATCGCCACGGCCTTTCTGATGGCCTGGGTCTACTCCCTGTTCCAGCGCTTCGAGACCGACGGCAATGTGGAGATCGACGACTGCGTGGGCAAGAACGCCCTGGTCTACATCCCCGTACCCGCCGGCGGCCAGGGCAAGGGCAAGATCAACGTGACCGTCCGCGGCAACATGATGGAGTATGACGCCATCACCCGCGAGGATCACCCCCTGCCCACCAATCAGAAGGTCACCGTGGTGTCCAAGGTGGACGAGACCACGGTGGAGGTCAAGGCCTCGGAAGAGTCATGATCCCTTTTCCCTCGGCTTTGAAAAGTTTGCAGGCAATGCCTTTATCGCCTGACTTGGACCTGAACGGCTGACTTTTCGGCCCAAAAATCAAAAAATTAAAAAAATAATCAAGGAGAACACTACTTATGCCCTGGTTAATCGGAACTCTGGTTGCGATCGTCATCCTTCTCTTGCTACTTTTTGCTACGCGGTACAAAAAGTGCCCGTCGGACAAAATTCTGGTCATCTACGGCAGCAGTCTGGGCAAGAACAACGACGGCAGCAAGCGCTCGGCCTACTGCATCCACGGCGGCGCCAAGCTGGTCATTCCCTTTGTGCAGGGGTATCAGTTCATGGATCTGACCCCCATGTCCATCAGCGTGGACCTGAAAAACACCCTTTCCAGACAGAACATCCGCATCGACGTCCCCTCCCGCTTTACGGTGGGCATCTCGACCGAACCCATCATCATGCAGAACGCCGCCGTGCGCCTGCTGGGGCTGAACATGCCGGACATCCAGGAACTGGCCAAGGACATCATCTTCGGTCAGCTGCGTCTGGTCATCGCCACCATGGACATCGAGGAGATCAACACCGACCG
>CALVJY010000031.1 GCA_944332455.1 uncultured Clostridia bacterium | reverse complement strand
TCGTAAGGAGCGGAGCGACGGAACAGCGATCGCTGGACGCGGCAGCGGCCCGATCGCGTCACGATTTCGGTATCCGAACGGGTACAAAAGGAAAACAGACACGAGCAGGGCATAAGCCGGTGTCGTGTCTGTTCCCGGTGTACAGCGGGGGATTCGTAAGGAGCGGAGCGACGGAACAGCGATCGCTGGACGCGGCAGCGGCCCGATCGCGTCACGATTTCGGTATCCGAGCGGGTACAAAAGGAAAACAGACACGAGCAGGGCGTAAGCCGGTGTCGTGTCTGTTCCTGGTGTACCCGGGAGGATTCGAACCTCTGACCTTTGGAGTCGGAGTCCAACGCTCTATCCAACTGAGCTACGAGTACCTATATGTGCCAATGGTCGAGAAGGTGAGACCCCATTCAAAATAAAGGAGCGCCCAACTCCGCGGCGGCATCTCTTATTGTACTATAATTTTGCGATTTCGTCAAGCACTTGGGGCTGCTTTTCTGTTGGAAGTGCAAAAAATTCCTTCAGCGCTCGGCCGCATCCGGACCGGAGGGCAGAGCCCCGGAAGATCGGGCTCAGCCGGGGATCTCGCCCACGCCGGAGAGCACGAATTCGGGGCGGTAGGGATAGCGGTCCAGGTCCTCCTTTGCGGTGACGCCGGACAGGACCAGCACGGTGTCGATCTGCGACTCCAGGCCGGCCAGAATGTCGGTGTTCATGTTGTCGCCCACAATGCAGCTGTCTGCGGGGTCGCAGCCCAGCCGCTGCAGGCCGATGCGCATCATCAGGGGATTGGGCTTGCCCAAAAAGTAGGCCTGCCGGCCGGAGGCCATTTCGATGGGGGAGATCAGGGCCCGGGTGGCCGGCACCAGCCCGATCTCGGAGGGGCCGGTCAGGTCGGGATTGGTGCCGATCAGGCGGGCGCCCCTTTGCACCAGCAGGGTGGCCTGCTCGATCATCTCGTAGTTTAAGGAGCGGGTCTCGCCCACCACCACATAGTCGGGATTGATCTTGTTCATGGTAAAGCCCGCGTCGTACAGGGCGCTGACCAGGCCGGGCTCCCCGATGACGAACACGCTGCCGCCCGGACACTGGCTCTTCAGGAAGGCGGCGGTGGCCAGGGCGCTGGTGTAAAAGTGCTCCTCCGAGACCTCCAGCCCCAGCCGCAGGAGCTTTTGCTGGAGTTCCCGGGGGGAGCGCTCGCTGGAATTGGTCAGGAACATATACTTTTTGTTCCCCTCCACCAGCCAGCGGTGAAATTCCCGCACGCCCGGCAGCAGCTGGTTGCCGTGATAGATCACGCCGTCCATGTCGCAGATAAAGCCTTTTTTCTTCCGGATCACACTCAGATCGACCATAAAAATCTCCGATACATTCTTTTCCTCCATTGTATCACAAATCCGCCCAAAAGGCAATGATTTTGCGCCTTTGAAGAGCGGCCGGCCGAGGATCGGAAGAGGGATCAAAAAAGAAAAGAAAGGAGGCAGCGCTAAAAGCCGGAAGCCTTCTCTCTTTTTGGGTATGACAGGCATATCAATGCTCTGCGGAGGAAGTCCACTGAGGCGTCGTTTTCAACGAACTCGAAAGCGACTCCCAAGGTTTGCATCGTGAGATGCAGGGTTACGGTTCCCTTTTGGACTTTGTTGATTTTGGCCAACTTATCCGCCTACTATGCCTTTGTACCAAGTTTCTGTTCATCAGGCGGCCCTGCCGGCTTTGATGAATCAAGTTCGAGAGCGCAAGCGACCGTTCTGTTCCCGAAATGATGAGAGCGTCCTGAGCAAGCTTTTTCAGAAGCGCAGGCGGTCAGCCTTCCTTTTTCCAGATCATGGGGGTGACGTCGTCCTCGGCGTAGCGCCAATAGTTCCCGCCATATCCGGTCTCGCCGCCGCCCTCCGCCGGCTCACTCTCGCTGTAAAAGTAAACGGCGGCCTCTTCGAGGGGGGCATTATATCCCCCAATATCAATTTTCTCCCACTGCGTCGCCGTGCCCTCGTAAAAGACGGAGGTCAGGAAGGAGCAATCGGAGAATGCCCCACTTCCGATGGAGATGACGGAGTCCGGGATGACGAGGGAGACCAGGGAGGAGCAGCCGTAGAATGCCCAATCTCCGATGTAGGTGACGGAGTCGGGGAGGGAGACCGAGGTCAGGGAGGAGCAGTAGGAGAATGCAAAACTTCCGATGTAGATGACGGAGTCCGGGATGGAGACGGAAGTCAGGGAGGAGCAGCCCCGAAATGCCTCATATCCGATATAGGTGACGGAGTCGGGGATGGAGACGGAAGTCAGGGAGGAGCAGCCCCGAAATGCCTGATCTCCGATATAGGTGACGGAGTCGGGGATGGAGACCGAGGTCAGGGAGGAGCAGTCTTCGAATGCAGGGCCACAAATGATTTTTGCGGAAGGGTGAATCGTACAGCCGGTAATATTCTGATTTTTTGCTTTGACCGAAACGACATAGGGGTTGGCGGAGTTCCCAAGGTAAAGGGCATTTTCGTATTCGGAAAATTGCAGATTATTGCAGCCGTAGAATGCCCCACTTCCGATGGAGATGACGGAGTCCGGGATGACGAGGGAGGCCAGGGAGGAGCAGCCGGAGAATGCCCAATCTCCGATGTAGGTGACGGAGTCGGGGAGGGAGATGGAGGTCAGGGAGGAGCAGCCCCGAAATGCCTGATCTCCGATATAGGTGACGGATTCGGGGATGGAGACCGAGGTCAGGGAGGAGCAGTCTTCGAATGCAGGGCCATAAATGATTTTTGCGGAAGGGTGAATCGTACAGCCGGTAATATTCTGATTTTTTGCTTTGACCGAAACGACATAGGGGTTGGCGGAGTTCCCAAGGTAAAGGGCATTGTCGTATTCGGAAAATTGCAGATTATTGCAGCCGTAGAATGCCTGATCTCCGATGTAGGTGATGGAGTCGGGGAGGGAGATAGAGGTCAGGGAGGAGCAGCCGGAGAATGCATAACTTCCGATCTCTGTGACGGATTCGGGGATGGAGACCGAGGTCAGGGAGGAGCAGCCGAAAAACAGTTGATCTGGAATAGAATTTCCGGATGTAAGGGTGACGTCTACAAGATTTGATTTCAAAGAAGGTACAATTCCATCCGCAGGGCCCGAGTATCTTGTCAGGGAGGAGCAGCCGTAGAATGCCTGATCTCCGATGTAGGTGATGGAGTCGGGGAGGGAGATGGAGGTCAGGGAGGAGCAGCCCCGAAATGCCTGATCTCCGATATAGGTGACGGAGTCGGGGAGGGAGATGGAGGTCAGGGAGGAGCAGCCGGAGAATGCATGACTTCCGATCTCTGTGACGGAGTCGGGGATGGAGATGGAGGTCAGGGAGGAGCAGCCGGAGAATGCCTGATCTCCGATGTAGGTGATGGAGTCCCGGAGGGAGATGGAGGTCAGGGAGGAGCAGCCGGAGAATGCATAACTTCCGATCTCTGTGACGGAGTCGGGGAGGGAGATGGAGGTCAGGGAGGAGCAGCGGTAGAATGCCACATATCCGATTTCTGTGACGGAATCGGGGATGACCAGATCGGAGACCAAGGCACCGTTCAAGTAAAGCTTTGCTCCGGAAGACAGAGGGTTTGAGTTCCAGGCAAAACTGATGTTGCACCAGGCGGCAAGATCGCTAATATAAACGGAGGTCAGGGAGGAGCAGCCGTAGAATGCCTGATCTCCGATGTAGGTGACGGAGTCGGGGATGGAGATGGAGGTCAGGGAGGAGCAGCCGTAGAATGCATAACTTCCGATCTCTGTGACGGAGTCGGGGATGGAGATGGAAGTCAGGGAGGAGCAGCCGGAAAACAGTTGACCTGGAATAGAATTTCCGGATGTAAGGGTGACGTCTACAAGATTTGATTTAAAAGAAGGTACAATTCCATCCGCAGGGCCCGAGTATCTTGTCAGGGAGGAGCAGCCGTAGAATGCCTGATCTCCGATGTAGGCGATGGAGTCGGGGATGGAGACCGAGGTCAGGGAGGAGCAGCCGTAGAATGCCTGATCTCCGATGTAGGTGATGGAGTCGGGGATATCAATAGAAATCAAGAATGTATAATAAAACGCCCCTGATCTGATTCCCGTCACGGGGAGGCCGAGATGCTGCGAAGGGATGACGACGTGGGCGGGGTCAGCGGTTCCGAGACCCGTGACGATATAGGAATCGCCGCCCCAGGCAAACGAAAGGCCTTCGGTCGGCGGCGGGTCCTGATCTCCGCCGGGGGTGGGATTATTGGGATCTTCTTCCCCCGGGGTGGGATCGGCCGGAACCGAACTTTCCGGAGACGAAGAACTGCTTTTGGGCGGTTCAACCGGCTGCCCGCAGCCCGCAAGAGCGGAGAGGGCAATCAGTAATGCCGCCAGCAGAATGATCCATTTTTTGTGCTTCATAAAATTTTCCTCCTTCAAAAGAACATAAAATAAAGGATATAAAAAAGCGTGGCTCCAACCGGAACACGCTTTGCACTGTATCTCCGATTGTTACCACACAAACCATTTTCTTCCAAAAGGAAAACAGAGATACGAAATGCCCATTCATGTGGTTAATAATGTCCATTCAGGTGGCTAATACAGTATAGCACAATTGAAAGAAAACTTCAACTGTTTTTTTTCAATCTTTCTTGGGTGAAACAAAATCTTAAGCCTTTCGGCCGCCCAAAGGAGGCTCCGGTATTTAGATATGGCCGGGGCTGCGTTTCTTGGGGGAGGAAAAATTTTTTTTCGGCCGGTCAAATGTAAGAAAAAGGAGAACGGCAGAGCCGGGAGCAAAAACGGAGGTTTTTCCCTTTCCTGAAAAAAGCTTTTCCCGCCCGGCTGTCCCCGCGCAGGGCCAGAGAGAGGAGAAACCCGGCTCAAACAGAAAAAAATTCGGGCAAAGCGGGCAAACCAGCGGCCGGCGGGGCGCCATTTAGCCCACAGGCAGCAGTTTCTTTGTGGGACAGAATATGAAGGTGGAGTTCAGGCGGGGATCCACTTGGCCCACAGGCAGCAAGTCTCCTGCACGGTGTCGGCCTCGAAATCCCAAAGCTCGCGGAAATAAAAATCCTTGTGCCAGCCGCCGAAGGTATAGCCCTCGCGGACGGGGTCTTCGGGCTTTTGCAGTTTGCCGCCGGCCTCGGCGATCTGGTAGTTCTGCCCGGTCTCGGGGAAGACCACCCGGGAGCCGCCGTAGCTGTCAAAGGTCACGGTCTCGCCGGCAAATCCCCAGACCACTCGGACGTCCTTGTCCCAGCCCTCCTCGAAGCCGGGGAGGGGTTCTTCGGCCCGGAGGAACACGGTGAAGTCCTCGCAGTCGGCAAAACTGTCCTCCGAGATCCTGGAGACGGTTTCGGGCAGGACCACCTGCTTGAGGGGAAGTTCGCGGAAGATTTCGGAGGAAATGCTGCTGACCCCCTCCTGAAAGCGCAGATATTCCAGCGGGGCCAGGCTCTGCATGGTAAAGGAAGTCCAGTTGACCTCCAGCGAGCGGAGGGAAGTGACATAATCCAAAGAAACAAAGTACGAATTGAGAAAAACTGCGTGTTTGATCCGGGTCAAGTTTATAAAGGAAGGGACATCCGACCCGAGAACGACCACCGAATCGAGGTCAAAATTCATGCGGATTTCTCTTGTCGGGTAACAAAATACTTTATCGGTAAAGATCAGATGTCTTACGCTGGAGTTCGGAGCAATGATCCGAATAGGATGCCCCATGCTGGTGAGATAGACATTGAAGATTTCAACGCCGTCTATTTCTTTCGGAACCACCCAAGTATCGTCGTATTCCAGCGCTGCATCCTTTACGCCCAAAACATAGCGCCGGTTGTTCCAGTCTAAATAGGTGTATTCTTCTGTCTCTACTGTTTTCTGATCCATTCGGTCTGTAGCGGACATACAGCCCATAGACAAGAACAAAAGGCAGAGGATAAAGAAACCTGTCAGAATATGTTTCATCATTCTCCCCTCCTCAATCTGTTAATCTTCCGCATTCTCCGGAAGAAACATAAGCTTTCTGATCGTAAGCCCACCACAAAATCCCACCGGATTGGAGGTTGGAAGAATCGACGCTTCCCTGGCAGCTGTTTGAGTTCAGGGAAGAGGGGGAATTGCGGGAACCCACAATTTGAGCCATGCAGGGGGCGATCTCCTTATTATCCGATTTTGCAGAGGCATAGCGGATCGTCCCATAATTTGTGCAGGTGATAATGGAAGAACTTCCAACCATCTGTCCGACAATTCCGCCAATGCTTTCATTTACGTCAGCCCAATAGAAGTCAATGCTGCCATAATTTTGAGAATCCCGGATCACAGCGCCGCCGTTGGTTTTGAGATCGAGCCTCTTTCTGTCTGCCATGCTGAAAAACCTCCTCTTGTCCCGGTAATAGGATACCATATTTTGTGCGTGATTTCAATCGTTTTTCAAAAATTCTTTGGCGCTTTTGGCCCTGTTTTTTTTGCCTTCCGTCATTTAGACACTTCAGAGAGGGATTTTATTGGGAAACAGCCAAAAAAATTTTTAGGGAAGGGGAGCCGGACCGCACGGAAAGAGAAGGGAGAGCAAAACTGCTTGTCAAGGGAAGGGGCCCCGGTCCGCATGGAAAGAGCCGGAGCGCAGGGAAAGGAGGGAGCCGGACCGCACGGAAGGGGAAGGAGAGAGTCGGACTGAAACTGAATGGGAAGGAAAGCGGAGAAATGCTCCCGGAAAGAATACATACGGGGGAACAGCCCCCGTTCTTTCGGAGAGGAGTTTCTGGCCGATGAGGAGAAGGAGAGTCGAACCCGCCGGGCCGAAAAAAAATTTTGGGGAGGGGGCAAGTATCAAGATTTTCCGAAGCCCGGCCGGACAAGGAGGGGCGGAGGCTTTTCAAATCAGCGAAAAAATCCCGGCGGCCGGCGGAGGCGGGGGCCGGCGCGGACCGCCGAAAAATCCGAGGGCGGAGGGGGCAAAATCGGCCCGGAGCGGGGGAAAGCGCGGGGGAAAACCCGCGCCCCGGAAAGGCCCGCCCGGAGCGAGAGCCGCAAGAAAATTTTAAAACGGCGGCGGCCCCGGAAAGCGGGGAAGATCCGGCCCCGGTTCCGATTTAACACAATCGGGGAAAAGAGGCGGGGAAGGGGCCGGAAGGGGACTGTAAAAAAGAGTTGACAAACCGTATCTGGTATGCTATACTGTTGCCCGCATACAAGATATAGTGGTTTTCGGAGATCGCTCCGAAAAGACCCGGAAGCGGAAAAGGGTGAGGAAAAGGCCGGTCCCGGATCCGCTTTCGGTCCGTCCGGCCGCCGGGCGGCACAATTTTTTTCGGGAAAAGTTTCCCCGGGTCCGGCCGGAAACGGGTGGCCCCGCCGATGGGGCGGCCGCATTTTTCGGGCTTTTTCATGACATTGTTCGGAGGTATATTTTTATGTTCACCAGTATCGTCAAGCGCGACGGGCGCAGCGTCCCCTACGATCTCGGCAAGATCGAGACGGCGATCTCCAAGGCCATGGAGGCCTGCAAGCGGTCGGACCCCGAGGAGGTCCGCCGGCTGGCCGTCTGCGTGGAGGAGGATCTGTCCGGGCGGTTCGACGGCGAGGCCCCCACGGTGGAGGACATCCAGGACGTGGTGGAATCCGAACTGATGAAGAACGGCTACGTCAACGTGGCCAAAAAATATATTCTCTACCGGGCCGAGCGCACCAAGGTGCGGGAGATGAACACCCGCCTGATGAAGATCTACGACGAGCTGACCTTTGCTGACGCCTCGGGCTCGGACATGAAGCGGGACAACGCCAACATCGACGGCGACACCGCCATGGGCACCATGCTCAAGTACGGCTCCGAGGGGGCCAAGGACTACTACGAAAAGTATATCCTCACCCCCGAGCAGTCCCGGGCCCACCGGAGCGGCGACATCCACATCCACGATTTCGACTTCTACACCCTGACCACCACCTGCTGCCAGATCGACCTGGTCAAGCTCTTTCAGGGGGGATTTTCCACCGGCCACGGCTTTCTGCGGGAGCCCAACGACATCCAGAGCTATTCCGCCCTGGCCTGCATCGCCATCCAGTCCAATCAGAACGACCAGCACGGCGGACAGAGCATCCCCAACTTCGACTACGGCATGGCCCCCGGCGTGGCCAAGACCTACTGCCGCAAGTTCTCGGCCAACTTCATCAAGGCGGCCGAACTTCTGACGCAGGCCGATCCCGAAGCCCTGCGGGCGGTCTTCGAGCGCCTGAAGGCCGAGGGCAAAAGACCCGCCCTGGAGGGGGACGAGGGCTTCCGGAAAGCCCTTAAAAACGGCCTGAAGGAGGTCCTGGACGAGGAGACCTTCGGCCGGGCCTGGTCCTTTGCCAAGGAGGTCAGCGGGAAGGAGACCGAAAAGGCGGTCTACCAGGCCATGGAGGCCCTGGTGCACAACCTGAACACCATGCACTCCCGGGCGGGCGCGCAGACCCCCTTTTCCTCCATCAACTACGGCACCGACACCTCGCCGGAGGGCCGCATGGTCATCAAAAACATCCTGCTGGCCACCGAGGCCGGGCTGGGCTTCGGCGAGACCGCCATTTTCCCCATCCACATCTTCCGGGTCAAGGAGGGGGTCAACTACAACCCCGGCGACCCCAACTATGACCTGTTCAAGCTGGCCCTGCGGGTGAGCGCCAAGCGGCTGTTCCCCAACTTTTCCTTCATCGACGCCCCCTTCAATCTGCAGTACTACAAGCCCGGCTGCCCCGAGACCGAGATCTCCTACATGGGCTGCCGCACCCGGGTCATCGGCAATCACTACGACGAGAGCCGCCAGATCACCTTCGGGCGGGGCAACCTCAGCTTTACCTCCATCAACCTGCCCCGCATCGGCATCAAGGCCAAGGGGAGCATCGAGTGGTTCTTCGAGGATCTGGAGCGCAAGATGGATCTGGTCAGCCAGCAGCTTCTGGACCGCTACCGCATCATCGCCCGCAAAAAGGTCCGCAACTTCCCCTTCCTGATGGGGCAGGGGGTGTGGCTGGATTCGGACAAGCTGGGCCCCGACGACGAGGTGGGGGAGATCTTAAAGCACGGCACCCTGTCCATCGGCTTCATCGGCCTGGCCGAGACCCTGGTGGCCCTGGTGGGCAAGCACCACGGCGAGGACGCCCGGGCCCGCAACCTGGGGCTGGAGATCGTGGGCTTCATGCGGGATTACGTGGACCGCAAGTCCGAGGAGACCGGGCTGAACTTCACCCTGCTGGCCACCCCCGCCGAGGGGCTCTCGGGCCGGTTCATCCGCATCGACAAGAAAAAGTTCGGCGTCATCCCCGGCGTCACCGACCGGGAGTACTACACCAACAGCTTCCACGTGCCCGTCTATTTCCCCATCTCGGCCTTCGAGAAGATCCGCATCGAGGCCCCCTACCACGCCCTGACCAACGCCGGACACATCACCTACGTCGAGCTGGACGGCGACGCCTCCCAAAATCTGGAGGCCTTCGAAAAGGTGATCCGCTGCATGAAGGAGGCCGGGATCGGCTACGGCTCGGTCAACCACCCCGTGGACCGGGATCCCGTCTGCGGCTACAACGGCATCATCGGGGACACCTGCCCCAAGTGCGGCCGTCACGAGGACGAGGGAGCCTACGGCTTCGAGCGCATCCGCCGCATCACAGGCTATCTGGTGGGCACGCTGGACCGCTTCAACGACGCCAAGCGGGCCGAGGAGCGGGACCGCGTCAAGCATCAGATCTGAGCGGGGTCCTCTATGCGAGTGGCCGGCTTTGTCAACGATTCCATCACCGACGGTCCGGGCTTCCGCTTCACCCTCTTTTTGCAGGGGTGCCGGCGGGCCTGCCCGGGCTGCCACAACCCCGACACCTGGGACCCCTCCGGCGGCTCCGAGATGGGGGCAGAGGAGATCTTCGCAAAGATCGCCCGCAATCCCCTGCTCTCGGGGGTGACCTTTTCGGGGGGCGAGCCCTTTCTGCAGGCCGAGGCCCTGCTGCCCCTGGCCCAAAAGATCAAAGCCGCCGGGCTGGAGCTGGCCGTCTACACCGGCTATACCTTCGAGGAACTGCAGGGCCTGCCCGAGGCCCTGCCCCTGATGGCGGAGGCCGACGTGCTGGTGGACGGCCCCTTTGTGGCGGCGCAGAAGAGTCTGGAACTTCGCTTCCGCGGCTCGGCCAACCAGCGCATCCTCGATCTGCCGGCCAGCCTCCAAGCCGGGCGGGCCGTCCTTCTGACCGATCCCCGCTGGACGGGGGAGGGATGAGGTCGGCTTTGGCGAAAAATTCGCGCCGCTGTCCGACTGCAGGCCCCCGGAGCAATAGGCGGACAGAAAACAGTCGCCGGAAAGCAGCAAAGGCGGGGAGCCTGTCCGGAAAGAAACAAGTTTTCGCATCTTTTCGGGCCTTGTCCGCAGGACAGCTGATTTCTTTCAGATGAGAACCTTTTCTGTTTTTCTCTCTTTCAAAATTTTTTTACAGTTCTCCGAGCCCAGACCTAAAAGCCCGACCATTGCCCGGCCGGACTTTTTTTTGTGCCCTTTTCCAACCCGGGGAACGGCGCCGCTTCCGGAACCGGATTTGCAGGATATTTTCTAAACAAGCAAGTTGGTTTAGAAAAAGATATTTAAAATCCCGAGTTCGTGTTTAAAAAACAGGAAAAATTTTCCAGACCCTATTGACAACGGCCTGAAAGTATGCTATAATACGCATACCCGAAAGGAACGTTGTTGCTGCTTCGGGGATGATCGATGTGGAGGACTTTGCATGATGATCAAAAAAATCTTGTTGTGCGCCCTCTGTCTGGCCTTTGTCTGTCTGGGCTTCGGGTGCGAAAAGGAACCGGAATACCCGGACTTCGGGGAAGAGGGGAGATGGGATTATTCTGAAAAACTCGCCCTCGGCTTCGGCGGCAATGCGAACGGACTTTCCATGGAGGATTATGTCGCCCGTGCCAACGAGGCGGCAAAAGATTGGCCGGCGGGGTTGATCTGCCGCATTTATCTGGACGAAACCTTGATCACGGGAGAGAGGGAGTACGAGTTCGGGAATGAAACATTGAACGCCTTTCTGACCCGCATGAAGGGACACGAACTGCTTATCCGGGAGGCCTATGACCTGCCAGAGACCGGGGACGTGACGGATCACAAAGATTACAAAAAATACATGCGGATGACGATGGCCTACGGCTGCGCGGAGTTTTTGGGCTTTCCGAGTATGGTGGGTTTTCTTTGGAGGCAGGGTCCTCTGTGTTCGTTGGAAGCGGCTTTCCGCGCAGTACCGGAAGAGTTGACCGCTGGGATCGCGGAACTTTCGGAAAGCCCGCTGGTAGAGAGCGTTACGCTGTACGTTGACGTGGGAGAAGTCTCGGCCTGAACCTTCGAGGGCCGGCCCAGCCGGGTCCGGGAAGAGGAGGTCAAGCACCTGATCAAGGCCTCGGAAAGTCCGCTGGTGGAGAGCGTGTTCTTCGGCATTCCCGACAGTCCGAAAGTCATCTGGGACTGAAAAAAGCCGGCTTTCAGGCCGCGGCCCTGCCGGGATCCTGCGCCGGGTGAGGCTTTCAAAACAAAACGCCCCGGAAAGCGGGGGACGGAACAAAAAGGCTCTCCCGCCGGAGACGGCGGGGGAACCTTTTGTCGTTTGGGGATCCGCACAAGCCCTTTGGATCGGCGGGCAGACGGCTTTCATGCAAGGACAGCCGCCCGCCGTTCCGGCTGTCTGGTCCCAGGGCGATCCTTAAGGATATCCGAAGACAAAGACGGGAAAACATGCGAAAAAAAATTTCCGCCGGGCCCGTCAAACAGTTGACAAGCCCGGTTTTTTTGTGGTAAGATAGAAAAAATTCACCTGAGAAAGACCAGGATCCGGAGTACTAGGCGGACGCGTTCGGCCGTCAGAGAAAGGGGCCGTCGGCTGAAAGTCCCTTCGAAGAACGACCGTCGAACTCACCGGATCGTCCCGCGTAAGCCCGGCTTTGCCGGAGGAAGCGCGGCGGGCGCTCCCGTTAGCGAGCAGACGATGGCACCGGGCCGGCTGGCGCGGTGAATGTCGGGTGGTACAGCGGTAGTTTTCTATCGTCCCGCAGCTTTTGGCTGCGGGATTTTTTTATACTCAGACGACAGGAGTACGGCTATGGAAGAGTTGTTTCACATGACGGTCGGGCAGCTGCTGCACAAAACGGCGGAGCGCTTCCCCGACGTGCAGGCGGCGGTGTACACCGAGCGGGACTACACCCGCACCTACCGGGAGTTCGACGAGGAGACCGACCTCTATGCCAAGGGCCTGCTGGCCGCGGGCTTCAAAAAGGGGGACCACATCGCCATGTGGGCCACCAACTATCCCGAGTGGCTGATCTGTTTTTTCGCGGCAGCCAAGGTGGGGGTGGTCTTTGTCACCGTCAACACGGCCTACCGGGTGTTCGAGGTGGAGTACCTGATGCGGCAGTCCGACGCTAAAGGCCTGATCTTCTGCGACGGCCTCAAGGACATCGACAGCTATGCCATCATCCGGGAGCTCTGCCCCGAAATGGCCCATCAAAAGCCGGGGGAGATGGCCTGCAAGCGGCTGCCCAGGCTGCGCACGGTCTTTTCCATCGACTCCGACCGGGAGGGCTGTCTGCGCTTTTCCGACCTGAAGGAGATGGGCAAAAACTATCCCGAGGAAGCCTTCCGGGCCGTGGTGAACAGCCTGGATCCCGACGAAGTGGTCAACATGCAGTACACCTCGGGGACCACCGGCTTTCCCAAGGGGGTCATGCTGACCCACAACAACATCGTCAACAACGGCAAGTGCATCGGCGACTGCATGAACTTTTCGGAGATCGACCGCCTGCTCATTCCGGTACCCTTCTTCCACTGCTTCGGCATGGTGCTGGCCATCATGGCCTGCGTCACCCACGGCACTACCATGGTGCCCCTGCTGTTTTACCATCCCGTCCGCTGCATGCAGACCATCCAGAAGGAGCGCTGCACGGCCATGCACGGGGTGCCCACCATGTTCATCGCCATTCTGGAACACCCCGACTTTGAAAAGTACGACTTTTCCTCCCTGCGCACCGGCATTATGGCCGGCTCGCCCTGTCCCATCAAGGTCATGGCCGAGGTGGTCGAACGCATGCACATGCCCGAGATCACCATCACCTACGGCCAGACCGAGGCCTCTCCCGCCTGCACCATGACCACCGTGCACGACAGCCTGGAGCTGCGGGTGGCCACCGTGGGCAAGGCCATGCCCTTTGTGGAGACCAGGATCGTGGATCCCGAGACCGGAAAGACCCTGCCTCCCCACACGCAGGGGGAGTTCTGCGCCCGGGGCTACAACATCATGAAGGGCTACTACAACATGCCCGAGGCCACCCGCCAGGCCATCGACGCCGAGGGCTGGCTGCACACCGGCGACCTGGCTGAGGTGGACGAAAACGGCTACTACAAGATCACCGGCCGCATCAAGGATATGATCATCCGCGGGGGGGAGAACATCTATCCCAAGGAGCTGGAGGAGTTCATCTACACCCATCCCAAGGTCAAGGACGTCCAGGTCATCGGGGTCCCCAGCGCCAAATACGGCGAGGAGATCATGGCCTGCGTCATCTTGAAGGAGGGCGCCGAGATGACCGGCGAGGAGATCAAGGACTACGTACGCGCCAAAATGGCCCGCCACAAGGTGCCCTCCTACGTCAAGATCATGGACTCTTTCCCCATGACGGCCAGCGGCAAGATCCAGAAGTTCAAGCTGAGGGAAATGGCGGTCGAGGAACTCGGCCTGCAGGATGTGGCGAAGATCGAGACGGCATGATTTTTTCCGGCCAAACGCGATTTTTTTCCGACCAGGCGCGATTTTTGCTTCGCAAAAATCGGTCGGACTTGAAAGACAAACCACTGTTCGCTTTCCTTTCAGGAAAGCTCGGCAGCGGTTTTTCTCTCTCAAAAACGCGTTGCGTTTTTGATTCACTCTTTTCCGGCCGAAAATTTACTCACCGTAAATTTTCGATCGTGCAAAAGTCCGGCGCAGGTCCGGACTTTTGCGGAAACAGACTGAAAGCCTGTGCGTGAGCGGTTTTTGTCAAATAAAAGTAATCGAGAACGGGCGTACAAAAAGGTGCCGGTGGCACCCGGACTTGAGGGGACAAGGCGGCAGCGCCGCCGGGCAATACGCCCACGCTGTCAAAAAGGGACCCCCGGTTGTTTTCCCTGCAACAGGCTTTCAATTGACAAAGCTCTGCAACGTTTTTCCCCTCTCAAAAGGCGCTGCCTTTTGATTCACCCTTTTCCGCCCGTGGTTTTGCTCACCGCAAAACCACGATTGTGCAAAACGTCGGCGCATGTCCGCCGTTTTGCGAAAACACTTTTCCGACCAGGCGCGATTTTGCCTGCGGCAAAATCGGTCGGACTTGAAAGACAAACCACTGTTCGCTTTCCCTGTGGGAAAGCTCGGCAGCGGTTTTTCTCTCTCAAAAACGCGTTGCGTTTTTGATTCACTCTTTTCCGGCCGAAAATTTACTCACCGTAAATTTTCGATCGTGCAAAAGTCCGGCGCAGGTCCGGACTTTTGCGGAAACAGACTGAAAGCCTGTGCGTGAGCGGTATTTTGCATATAAAAGCAATATTCGGAACGGTGTATAGAGAGGTGCCTGTGGCACCCCGCCATCGTCACAACAGAGTAAAACCTTGGTGCATGTACGGACTTTGAGTGAAAGAACACTCTGGCCCGGGCGTATAGAAAGGTGCCTGTGGCACCCTGCCATCGTCACAACAGAGTAAAACCTTGGTGCATGTACGGACTTTGAGTGAAAGAACACTCTGGCCCGGGCGTATAGAAAGGTGCCTGTGGCACCCTGCCGCCCACTGGAAAATCAGGTCGTATGAACAGATGAACAAGTTTGAAAAACGGCGTGTTTGGCGGGCTTTTTCGATCTTTTTCCGGGAAATCAGGAATGGAAAAGCGCTCGGAGGCGGAAGGAGGGACATCGGGGAGCCGGAAGGAGGAACATGAAAAACTACTTTGATTTTACGCCGGGGGAGGAGGCCTATCTGCAGGAGGTCAACGAGGATTTTGACCGGGCGCTCTCGCCCTATGCCGCTCCCAACCGGGAGGCGGTGCGGGAGAACGGAACTCTGCCCCGGAACGCCATTGTGCGGCCGCCCTATTTTTACGATACGGACTGCATCCTGCACAACCCCCTTTACAACCGTTACGCGGACAAGACCCAGGTGTTTTCCTTTTACCGGAACGACGATCTGACCCGGCGGGCCCTGCACGTGCAGTTCGTGTCCAAGATCGCCCGCACCATCGGGAGGGCGCTGCGGCTGAATCTGGAACTGATCGAGGCCATCGCCCTGGGGCACGACATGGGGCATACCCCCTTCGGCCACAAGGGGGAGAGCTTTCTGAGCGAGTGCTACCAGGAGGGAACGGCCGCCGACGGCCTGCCCAAACGGTATTTTTTCCACAATGTGCACAGCGTCAGGATCTTCCGCTGTATCCTGCGCAGCAACCTGACCCTGCAGACCCTGAGCGGCATTCTCGCCCACAACGGGGAAAAGGTCTGCCGGGAATACGCCCCCTCGCCGTTGGGGACCTTTGAGGAGTTTGACCGGACCCTGGAGCAGTGCTATCTGGACCCTGACTTCCACAAGACTCTCCGGCCCAACACGCTGGAGGGCTGCGTGGTCCGGCTCAGCGACATGATCGCCTATGCGGGAAAAGACCGTCAGGACCTCTACCGGGCCGGGCTGATCTCCAAGGCCAAGTTCGAGGAAAAGCGGCTGATCGGCACCAAAAACCGGGACATCGTCTCCAACCTGATCAACAACATCCTGAAAAACAGCATCCGTTCCTCCTCGATCAACATGGACGAGGAGGTGTTCGAGGACCTTCGGGACCTCGTGGGGGAAAACTACAAGGTCATCTACGAGGACGAGGACCTCAACCGCCCCTACTTCGACATCGTGCGGCCGCTCATGCAAAAGCTCTATGCCCGCTTGAAGGCCGACCTTCAGGCCCGGGACTTCAGATCTCCCGTCTTTACGCACTACCTCAACGACCGGATCCAGGGCCGGAACTACCGGGACGCCGACCGCCGCATCATCGCCGACCCCAACGACATCGTGACCGACTTCATCGCCAGCATGACGGACGACTACTTCATCGACATCTGCCGGCACCTGCACCTGGACGACGAGCTGCTTTCCCGACTCCGCTACCGGGAATACTTCGACGATGCGGACCGTCTTTCATGACGCTCAGCCGTCAGGGAGGAAAAAATGGATCTAAAGCATTACAAAGATTTTGACCGGCCCGCCCGCCTGATCTTTACGGGCGGGCCTCGGGCTGAGCGGCTGAATCTCATTCTGGAACATTCTTATCGCGGCGTGATGCGAAAGAATTTTGTTTCGGAAGGGGAACACGCGGGCTTTTTGTCCTCGTCGGTGGACGACCATATCCCCGCATCCCCGTTATCAGCTGACGCGGGAGGATCCCTATTGGACTTATGAGAGGATGCTTTCGCCCGATTACTTCGAGCTTCCGTCCGAGCAGCAGGACGTCGGGGAGGGGTGCGGCGCCCTGAACGTGGTCAATGTGGCGGAGTATCTGAAGCTGGCCCGGCTGATGACCGGCGTGGAGCCCTCCGGAAAGGACGCGCCCCCCTTTCTGCCGGCCGACTTTACCGGATTTTCCCTGGAGAACGTCATCCTGCTTTCGCCCGACTGCGGAAGATACGATGTGACCTTTGACGGGAAAAACCTGAAAAAGCAGAAGAAAAGCTGAGATCCCCAAAGGCGGACCCACCGATGACGGCGCGGGCCGTCTTTTTCTCTGCCCGGGACCCGGCCCCGCCTCCGGAATTTGATCCGGAACGGAGGAAGTTGCCGGCACCGCCGATCCCGGGGCGGGGTCTGAACGGGATCCGCCTCTTTGGTAGGATCATACAACGAAACGTTACAAGCGCCATGGATCGGCGGGCGGGGCGGCGGACGGAAGGCCTTTGTCTTTGGCTGAGTAGGGTAGTCCATGTCATGGTATAAATGCGGTCTATGCCATGATATTAAATCGAGTTACGGTTATTTTATATAATCATATAAATATAGAATTATATAAACCATAATTCAGGGGATGACGGAAAGAAGAGGCGGCGGAAAAAGGGGGAACGGAATGACGGAGTGACAGAGGCGGCAGACAAAAGATTTGCGCATATGTGCAGGGATCGGACGGGGAGGGGCGGGGCGGCCGTCCGCCCGTTATCTGAGGGCGAGAAGGGAGGAACGAGCCGGGGAAAAGGTTCTTGGGAGAAATCCCGGAAGGGCGGTGTAAAATGATTGACTTTTCGGGGGAAAATTGTTACAATGATGTTAATAATTCACATAAAATGTGATTTTTTCACATCTGAAATTCACAGGGCCGGAATACCGGGGATCTGAGATCGGAAGATGCAGGAAAAGCCGCATTTTGTGGGACAAAGTTTGAAAATTATTTTTGGAGGTCAGTTATGGCAACAGCAGTCATCATGCCCCGCCAGGGACAGTCGGTGGAAAGCTGCATCATCACCAAGTGGCACAAAAAGGAAGGAGACGCGGTCAAGGCAGGGGATCTGCTGTTCACCTACGAGACCGACAAGTCCACCTTTGACGAGGAAGCCAAGGCGGAGGGCGTGCTGTTAAAGATCCTGCACGCCGAGGACGACGACGTTCCCTGCCTGGAGAACGTCTGCATCATCGGCGCCCCCGGCGAGGACATCTCGGCCTTTGTGACCGCCGCGCCCGCCGAGGAGAAGAAGGAGGAGGCCGCGCCTGTTGTCGAATCGGCGACTGCCGCCGCGCCCGCCGAGGCCGTTCCCGCCGTCAAGGCCGAAAAGGCCGAGGGTTTTGTGAAGATCTCGCCCCGGGCCCGCAACCTGGCCGACCGGATCGGTATCGATTACCGCTATGCCCAGCCCACCGGGGCCGAGGGCCGGATCATCGAGCGTGACATCGACGCGATGGCCAAGGCCGGCGTTCCCGAGACCGTTCTCGAGACCGGGATCGCGGCCGAACCCGCTGCGGCTGCCCCTGCTGCCGCCTCGTCCGACGCCACGGCGCACACCGACGAGAAGATGACCAACATCCGCAAGGTCATCGCCAAGCAGATGTATCACTCCATCACCTCGACCTGCCAGCTCACGCACACGGCTTCCTTCGACGCCACCGAGATCATGGAGTTCCGCAAGAAGATCAAACCCAAGGTGGAGAAGGGCGAGCTGAACAACATCACCCTGAACGACATCGTCATGTATGTGGTGGCCCGCACCCTGACCCATCACAAGGCCCTGAACGCCCACCTGCTGGAGAACGACGTCATGCGCTACTTCGAGCATGTCAACCTGGGCATGGCGGTGGACACCCCCCGCGGCCTGATGGTGCCGACCTGCTTCATGGCCGAGAAAAAGACCCTGAACGAGATGTCCGGGGAGCTGAAGGCCCTGGCCGCCGAGTGCCAGACCGGGACCATTTCGCCCGACAAGCTGGCCGGCGGGACTTTTACCGTCTCCAACCTGGGCAGCCTGGGCGTAGAGCATTTCACCCCGGTGCTCAACGTGCCCCAGACCGGCATTCTGGGCGTCAACAACATCACCCAGCGCATCAAGGTGGTCAACGGCGAGATCAAGGCCTATCCCTGCATGAGCCTCAGCCTGACCTACGACCACCGCGCCCTGGACGGCGCCCCCGCTTCCAAGTTCTTGAAGGAAGTCTGCAACAACCTGGAAAACTTTACGGTCACCCTGGCCACCCTGTAAGGCCGGCGGCGAAGGAGAGAAAATATGTTTGATCTGATCGTACTCGGCGGGGGGCCCGCCGGTTACCTGGCGGGCGAACGGGCGGGCGAGGCCGGCCTGAAGACCTGCGTCATCGAAAAAATGTTCATCGGCGGGGTCTGCCTGAACGAGGGCTGCATCCCCAGCAAGGCCCTGCTGTACTCGGCCAAGATCTTTGACAACGCCGCCCACGGCGAAAAGTACGGCGTGCACGTCAAGGAGATCTCCCTGGACCACGCCTTCGTGGTGGCCCGCAAGCAGAAAGTCATCGACACCCTGGTCGGCGGCATCCGCGCCAAGCTCAAAAAGCTGGGCGTGACCGTGGTGGAGGGCGACGGCGTCATCCAGCACCGCACCCCCCAGGGCTTTGCCGTCAAGGTGGGGGAGGAGCTTTACGAGGGCAGGCAGCTGCTGATCGCCACCGGCTCCGATCCCGTGATGCCCCCCATCGAGGGGCTGCGCGAGGGTTTTGACGCCGGCTTCGTGCTGACCAACCGCGAAGTGCTCAAGCTGGAGCAGGTGCCCGCGGAGTTCGTGGTCATCGGCGGCGGCGTCATCGGCCTGGAGATGGCCAGCTACTTCAACAGCGCGGGCGCCCACGTGACCGTCATCGAAATGCTGGATCACATCGCCGGCAACACCGACGCCGAGATCGGCAAGCTGCTGCAGAAGAACTATGCCGCCAAGGGCATCACCTTCGAGCTTTCGGCCAAGGTGGTCAAGGTCGGCAGGGACTGCGTGGAGTTCGAGCGGGACGGCAAGCGTATTTCGGTCAAGGCCGACAAGGTGCTGTGCTCCATCGGCCGCCGGGCCCACACCGCCGGCATCGGCCTGGAAAATCTGGGCGTGTACACCGAGCGGGGCGCCGTCAAGACGGATGAGCAGATGCGCACCAATGTGGCCGGGGTCTACGCCGCCGGCGACGTCAACGGCGTGTCCATGCTGGCCCACACCGCCTACCGCGAGGCCGAGGTGGCCGTCAACAACATCCTGGGCAAAAAGGACCGCATGAGCTACGAGGCCGTGCCCGCCGTCATCTACACCAATCCCGAAGTGGCCTCGGTGGGCCGCACCGAGGAGCAGCTCAAAAAGGACGGCGTCAACTTCAAGGCCGTCAAGCTGACCATGAAGTTCTCCGGCCGCTACGTGGCCGAAAACGAGGGGGGCGACGGCATCATGAAGCTTTTGGTGGACGCCGACAAGGAGACCGTGCTGGGCGTGCACATGATCGGCAACTACTCCAGCGAGATCATCATCTCGGCGGTCATCATGATCGAAAAGAAGATGCGGCTGTCCGAGATCAAAAAGGTCATCTTCCCGCATCCCACGGTCAGCGAGATCATCCGCGAGGCCGTGTTCGCGGTGGAATAAGGCCGCCTTCCGAGGGGGATCGCGATCCTCCTTTCAGGGCCGCCTCCGGCGAATTCCGGCCGGGCGGGCCGCGCAGGCTGCCGGATCTCCCCGAAGCGGGGAGCTCGGCGGCGGAACAGGGTAACAACGGGGCAGAGCCCCTTCAAAGTTTGATTTTTTCAGGAGGTCATTCAGTATGCCTAAGAGCCAGTACGTCGATCCGGTATTTTTGAGAAAGTCCGGGGAGATCACCTACAAGCCCACCCCCGTGTGCGCTTACGACAAGACCGTGGCGGACGAGAAGAAGAACTTCAAAAAAGAGGACTTCCTCCGCATTTTCCACGACATGGCGGTCATCCGGGAGTACGAGACCATGCTCAACTCCATCAAGACCACCAGCAGCTATCACGGCATCGAGTACAACAATCCCGGCCCCGCTCACCTCTCCGCCGGCCAGGAGGCCGCGGCCGTGGGCCAGGCCTACATCCTGGACAAGGATGACTTCGTGTTCGGCTCCCACCGCAGCCACGGCGAGATCATCGCCAAGGCCCTGTCCGCCATTCAGAAGTGCTCGGACAAGGAGCTGGAGGAGATCATGACCACCTACATGGACGGCAAGGTCCTGAAGGTGGTGGAGCACTACAAGGGCTTTGCCGACATGTCGGTCAAGGAGAAGGCGGGATTCTACTTCCTGTACGGCACCCTGGCCGAGATCTTCGCCAAGGACACCGGGTTCTCCCGCGGGCTGGGCGGCAGCATGCACGCCTTCTTCACCCCCTTCGGCATCTATCCCAACAACGCCCTGGTGGGCGGCTCGGCCGACATCGCGCTGGGCGCCGCCCTCTACAAAAAGATCAACCGCAAAAAGGGCATTGCCATCGCCAACATCGGCGACGCCTCCATGGGCTGCGGCCCGGTTTGGGAGGCCATGATGATGTCGGCCATGGATCAGTACCGCCAGCTGTGGCAAGACGACATGCAGGGCGGTCTGCCCCTGATCTTCAACTTCTTCAACAACGACTACGGCATGGGCGGCCAGACCCGCGGCGAGACCATGGGCTTTGACTTCCTGGCCCGCGCCGGCGCCGGCGTCAACCCCGATCAGATGCATTCCGAGCGGGTGGACGGCTACAACCCCCTGGCCGTCATCGACGCCATGAAGCGGAAGTACAAAGTTCTGGAGGAGAAAAAGGGCCCCGTCCTTCTGGACATCGTGACCTACCGCTACAGCGGACACTCGCCCTCAGATTCCTCCACCTACCGCACCCCCGAGGAGATCAAGGCCTGGCAGGAGATCGACCCGCTGGTCACCTACCGCGGCGACCTCATCAAGGCAAAGATCGCCAAGGACGAGGCTTTCGACGCCATCCTGGAACAGGTCAAGGAAAACATGACCGAAGTGGTCCGCCTGGCCGTGAACGAGGAACTGTCGCCCCGCATGGATCTGGTGGCCGTGCCCGACGAGATCGAAAAGATCATGTTCTCCAACCAGCATATCGCCAAGATGGAGGACCGCCCCTGCGAGGTGCTCATCCCCGACAAAAAGGACAATCCCCGCGTCCAGCAGATCGCCAAAAAGGAGCGCTTCGGCTTTGACAAGGACGGCAAGCCCGTCAGCAAGAACAAGGTCTTCCAGGTCCGCGACGCCCTGTTCGAGGCCATTCTGGACAAGTTCTACGAGGATCCCACCCTGGTGGCCTACGGCGAGGAGAACCGCGACTGGGGCGGCGCCTACGCCGTCTACCGCGGCCTGACCGAGTCCATTCCCTACCACAGACTGTTCAACAGCTCCATCTCCGAGGCCGCCATCGTCGGCAGCGCGGTGGGCTACGGTATGTGCGGCGGCCGCGCGCTGGTCGAGCTGATGTATATGGACTTTTT
>CALVJY010000030.1 GCA_944332455.1 uncultured Clostridia bacterium | reverse complement strand
TTGTGCATGGCAGAAAGGAACGAATGAAAACTTGAACGGACTGCTCAGGGAATTTTACCCAAAGGGAAGAAACCTATTGAGAGTGAGCCCTGCAACATTAAAAAAGAACCTGGCGCTTATAAACGCCAGGCCCAAAAAAGTTTTGCAATATCATACTCCGCAAGATTTATTCGAACTAAATCTCTCTATCTGTTGCTCTTAAGTTGACAATTCATCGTGGCATTACATCCCTTTTGCTGATGGTGTCCATAAAGATAGGTTACAACAGTAGGGAAGAATACGGCAGCGATCAAGGAATATATAGCGAAACAGCTGAAACAAGACAAAGAGAGCGACCAATTAAGCCTGTTCGACCCGAGGGACCCTTTTAAGGGTAGCAAGTAACCCATGCATGGCTGGCAGGCCAATTCTCCGGCGCACTTGTGCGCAGCCAGTTTTGTTTAGGGCTTTGCCCGAAACTGAAATACCACGTGCTTTGCACGTGGATGTTTATTTGTGCGATGGGCCGAAAATGTCCCAAAAGGCGGGCGCATCGGCGGAAAATCCTGGTTTTTTGGCCTTTTTGGGGTGGATTCCTTTCGGATTTGCGCGGCCGAAGGGGAAAATTGGCAGGAAAAGGAAGGCTCTGTTGGTAGAAAAAATTTGACATCGGGCCGGGAAAAGTTATAATAAGTCCGTGCGGTCGCAATCGCCCCGGGATTTTCGGGGGAGGGCGGCGGCAAAAAGATGAGGAAAAGGGCGCGTTCGGGCCGAAACGTTCGACCGCGCGGATCTATGCAAGAGAAAAAATTAGACGGAAATACCTATTGCAGGCTGCTGCGCGGAGGGTACCGGAAGCTGCGGGAACACGCCGCCGGCTTCGCAGGGAGAGGCGATTTGTGCAACAAACTCGTCTGAATCAGGTCAGATCCGTTGTACGAGATAAAAATCTCCCTGCCGGTAATGGGCGCAGAAAACACAAATTTTTATTCTGACGATCCGGGCAGGGTCGTTTTTTTTTGATCTCTTGGGCAGACCAAAAGAGGGGGAACGAATGAAGATCGTGTGCGCCCCGCCAGCTTTTTTCATCCGTTTTATCAGCGGCGCAGGGATCGTGAGCGACTTGCGAGGAGTCGTCGCCGCCATGGATCCCGATCCGAATTTTTTTCGGGATTTTGCCCCTTATGGCGTGATAATAATGTAAAAAATTTTAGACTAAAATGGAATTATGTAGAAAAACAGGGTGGAAATGAGAAAAAATTCAAAAAGAAGGGGAAAGATGCCTTGCAAAAAATCCTGAAACGTGATATACTATTACGGAATGGCGGCCGGGACTTGGAAGGGCCGTCAAAGGCCCTGGTCGCTCGTCGGCCGCGGACGGAAATTTTTATTTCGGAGAAATCGGAATGGACAAGCAGGGAAAAAAGATCCGGAGGCGAGGAGCGGCGGGCCGCTCCGGCCGGGACCGCCGCGGGGCGGAAGGACGAGCGGAGGCGGGGCAGTTCCCCGTTCGGCCGGCATGAGGCCCATCGAATACCGGCTCCCCCGAAGGCGGCAGCCCGTCTTTGCCTGCTTCAAGGGGGTGCTGCGCCTGTTCATCCGCAAGGTGCGGGTGGTCACGACAGAGCCGCTGCCCACGCCCTGCCTGTATTTGGCCAACCATGCCAACAAGATGGGGCCGATGATCTACGAGATGTTCTTCCCGCAGTATCACGTCCGCTGGGGCGCGCATGAGATGCTGGGCAGCTACACCTCCCGCCGGACCTATCTGCGGGACGTGTTCTACATTAAAAAGAACGGATGCAGTCCCAAAAAAGCGGCCTTCAAGGCCGCCTTCGAGGCCGTCTTTTCGGGGGCTATCTACCGGGGGATCAAAATTTTGCCCACCTACCCGGACGGCCGGCTGATCCGTACGGTCCGAAAGAGCGCGGAGATCCTCGACAACGGCATCTCGCTGATGATCTATCCCGAAAACTCCGACCACGGCTATCATGACGTGCTGACCGAACTCTTTCCCGGCTTTGTCCTGCTCATGGAAATGTACCGCAAAAGCCGCGGCGAGGACATTCCGGTCTGCCCGGTCTACTATCACAAGAAAAAGCGGCTGATCGTGGTGGGCAAGGCCCGCACCCTGGCCGAGTTCAAGCAAAAAAACCTCCGTCGGGAGGAGATCGGCGAGGCCTTCCGGCAGATGATCAACGATCTCTACTTCCGCATTGAGGCAGGGGAGTTCGATCCAGAGCAGATTTGAACGGGCCGCGTGGCTCCGGTCCGGCGGCAGGCCCCGATCCGGGCCACCCCGGCCACGAGCCGGCGGGGCTTGAGACGGCGGTTTTGCCGGAACCGAAGACTAAGTCCGTAGGGCGGTTTTAAACATGATCAGACTGATCGAGCCGGCTTCACCCGAAATCGAAAATTTTTGCAAAACATCAGGAAATCTTTGCAAACGTCAGACAAAAAACTCCCCGGAAAAAATTTACCGGGGAGTTTTTTTACAGCGCTAGGGCGGTCGTTCAGCTGTGCAGAAAAAGAGAGCAAGAGCATGACAGCGACATGATAAGGCAACTCGGTAGGGATCGGCTCGTTACGGCGGAGATTTGAGGCTGCCCGGCGCTTTGGATCGAGGAAGGCCTCGTTATTTGAAAGGCTGAATGCCTCCATAAAAAATTTCAATGTCCGGGGCGGAGAAAATCGGAAGAGGCGGGAAAGAAGGATTGCAAAATTTCGGGAAACGTGATATACTAAAAGATAATATTATATCGATTTTTCCGGCCGAAGCCGGGGAAGGAGGGTCAAAAATGGAATATCGGTTCAGCGACAGGATGCAGGGAATTTCGGGGAACGCCATCCGGGAGATCTTCAAACTTCTGGACAACCCCGAAGTGGTCTCCTTTGCCGGCGGCATGCCGGCCACCGACTGTCTGCCCGTGGCCCGGTTCCGCCAGATGTGCGACCGGCTGCTCTCGTCGCCCGACGCCCCCGTGCTGTTGCAGTACGGCGCCACCGAGGGCTACCTGCCCCTGCGCCGGCGGCTGGCCGAATTTGTGGGCCGGTGCGGGATTCACGGCATCAGCGAGGACAACGTGCTGGTGGTCACCGGGGGGCAGCAGGGCATCGATCTGACCTACAAGATCTTCATCAATCCCGGCGACGCCGTGCTGGTGGAGGATCCCACTTATCTGGCCGCCCTCCACATTGCCAAGACCTACCAGGCCAGGGCGATCGGGGTGCGCTCGGGCGAGGAGGGCATCGAGCTGGAGGACCTGGAGGCCAAGATCAAGGCCGAGCATCCCAAGATCTTTTACATCGTACCCAACTTCTCCAACCCCACCGGCAAGACCCTTTCGGCCGAAAAGCGGAAGGCCATCGCCGAGCTCTGCGCCGCGCACGGCGTCATGGTGCTGGAGGACGATCCCTACCGCGAGCTCCGCTACAGCGGGGAGCCGCTGCCCGCCATCAAGAGCTTTGATAAAGCGGGCAACTGCATCTATCTGTTCAGCTTTTCCAAGACCATCTCGCCCGCCATGCGGGTGGGCGCGGTCGTGGCCGAGCCCGAGGTCATCCGCAAGCTGACCGTCGGCAAGCAGGCCACCGACGTCCACACGGCCACCCTGCTGCAGGCCGTGGCCTACGAGTTCATCAAGGACGACACGCTGGATCAGCAGATCGCCCGCAGCGTGCCCCTGTACCGGGAAAAGCGGGACGTCATGCTGGAGGCCCTGGACCGCTGCATGCCCGCCTCGTTCACCCACACCCGGCCGGAGGGCGGCCTGTTCATCTGGGGAGAATTCGATCCCGCCTCCAAGATCTCGGCCAAGGCCAAGTTCCGGGAGGCCGTCGAAAACAAGGTGGCCTACGTGTGCGGCAACGACTTTTTCGCCGACGGACGGGGGGACAACTGCGTCCGCCTGAATTTTTCCAACGAGACGGCGGAGCGCATCGTGCTCGGCTGCGAGCGGCTGGGCAAGCTGTTCGGCTGAGCCGGGGATTTTCCCGAAGAGGGGAAATGACCGCCTGAGGGCCGCCCAGGGGACTGAAAAGGGGCGGGCGTTCCCGAAAGGAAGGTAAAAGAAGATTTTTTTTCCGGAAAAAGCGGGCTGAACCGGGGGACTTTCAAGTCTCCCGCATACAAAGACTGCCTGACGGCCAGGTATCTTTCCCTCCTTTTTCCGAACGCTCCTTGAAATGCGTTCAGGCTCCGGGTTTCGATCCCGGACGAACGGACAAAAATCTGACGGCGGCACAAGATCTTCCCGCCGTAGAAGAGGGTTCCATGGAACAGCGACTTCGCTACGACAAATGGGAGTTGTAGGGGCGGCTCCGAAGAGGCAGCGCACGCATTTCAGCCCTTGGCGGGACGACCGTCCTGCCGCGTCCGGCCTCCGGAACGGAACTTCGCCGGAAGGGCCAAAAGTCAAAAAACCTACAACGAAAAAACGGAGAACGAAATCATGAAAAAACATATTATGGACATCCTCAAAGAGCGGGGATTTTTGAAACAGGTGGTCTTCGAGGAAGACCTCCGCAGACAGCTGGAGGAGGGACCCATGTCCTTCTACATCGGCTTCGATCCCACGGCGGACAGCCTGCACGTGGGGCACTTCGTCCAGCTGATGGCCATGCGCCACATGCAGATGGCCGGCCACCGGCCCATCGCCCTGATCGGGGGGGGCACCGGCATGGTGGGGGACCCCTCCGGCCGGACGGACATGCGCTCCATGATGACCCGGGAGACCGTGGAACACAACTGCAACTGCTTTAAGGCGCAGATGGCCAAATTCATCCGCTTCGAGGGGGAGAACGCCGCCCTCATGGTCAACAACGCCGACTGGCTGCTGGACCTCAACTACATCGACTTCCTCCGGGAGGTGGGGGTGCACTTTTCGGTCAACCGCATGCTGACCGCCGAGTGCTTCAAGTCCCGCATGGAAAAGGGGCTGTCCTTTTTGGAGTTCAACTACATGCTCATGCAGGCCTATGACTTTCTGGTGCTGAACGAAAAATACGGCTGCAAGCTGGAGCTGGGCGGAGACGACCAGTGGTCCAACATCCTGGCCGGGGCCGACCTCATCCGCCGCAAGAAGGGGGAGGACGCCTTCGCCATGACCTTTGCCCTGCTGACCACCTCCGAGGGCAAGAAGATGGGCAAGACCGCCAAGGGCGCCCTGTGGCTGGATCCCGACAAGACCACCCCCTACGAGTTCTACCAGTACTTCCGAAACGTTCAGGACGCCGACGTGGAGAACTGTCTGAAGCTTCTGACCTTCCTCGACCTGGAGGAGATCGCCGAGCTGGTTCAATACCGCGACGAGCGGATCAACCGCGCCAAGGAGCGGCTGGCCTTCGAGGTCACCGCCCTGGTACACGGGGAGGCCGAGGCCGCCGCCGCCCAGGAGGCCGTCCGGGCCGCCTTTTCGGGGGACGCCGAAAACATGCCCGTGATCGAGGTGGACAAGTCCGTCACCCGGGTGGTCGACCTGCTGGTCGCCGCCAAGCTGGCCCCCAGCAAGGGGGAGGCCCGCCGGCTGATCGAGGGGGGCGGCATCCGCATCAACGAGGAAAAGGTGACGGGGGCGGACGCCGAGATCGGTGCGGACGATTTCATTCTGCACAAGGGCAAAAAGGTACACGTCCGCATCCTCCGCAAGTAATGTCTTTCATCTGTCTGCGCCGGGAGGGAGAGGCCGCCTTCGAGATCGAGCGCTCCCGCTTCATCGGCCGGGCCGTGCGGGTCCGGAACGAGGAGGAGGCCAAAGCCTTTCTCGCCGAACTCAGAAAAAAGGAGAGCGGGGCCACCCACAACTGCTTCGCCTATGTGGCCGACCGGGCCGGCAATCTGCTCCGCTTTTCGGACGACGGCGAGCCCTCCGGGACGGCCGGCATGCCGATCCTGGAGGTCATCCGCGCCAAAAAGCTGGTGGAGACCCTGGTGGCGGTCACCCGCTACTTCGGGGGGATCAAGCTGGGGGCGGGCGGACTGGTCCGGGCCTATTCCCGGGCGGCCTCCGAGGCGCTGGAAGCGGCGGAGGTCTGTCTGTACCGGGACGCCGTGCATCTTTCGTTTCAGCTGGACTACGGCCTGCACCCCCTGTTCGGGCGGCAGTTTTCCGGCTTCGGGTGCGAGTGGACGGTCGAATTCGGGGCCCAGGTGGACTACCGGCTGTGGTGCCCGGCCGACCGGGAGGGAGAATTTTTGAGCAAGCTGGCCGACTTTTCCCTGGGAAGGGCCGAGCCGGAACTTCTGGAACGGGCGGAATACCCCTTCGGCGAAGGGGCCGGCCTCTGACGGACGGACATGTTCCGCCCGGACAGCGGGGACTTTTTGTCCCTCGGGAAGGGAAGCGGGGAGAACAAAATCGCGAGGTAAAAAACATGATCCAAGTCAAACGGACCGAACATCCCAAGGCCAAGCCGGACTTTGCGCGTCTGGGCTTTGGCAAATATTTCACCGATCACATGTTCGTGATGCGCTGTCAGGACGGAAAGAGCTGGCAGGATCCCGAGGTGGTGCCCGAAGGCCCCCTGTCGCTGGATCCGGCCACCATGGTCTTCCACTATGCGCAGTGCATCTTCGAGGGCCTGAAGGCCTACAAGGACGAAAAGGGGCAGATCTCGCTCTTCCGCCCCCGGGACAATTTTGCCCGCCTGAACCGTTCCTGCGAGCGGATGTGCATCCCCAAATTTGACGAGGAGCTGGCGATGGAGGGGCTGATGACCCTGCTGAAGACCGACGCCGACTGGATCCCCACCGCGCCCGGCACCGCCCTGTACATCCGGCCCACCGTCATCGCCACCGACCCCTTTCTGGGGGTCAAGGCCAGCCGCAGCTACCTGTTCTACATCATTCTCTCGCCGGTGGGGGCCTACTACGAGCACGGGCTGGAGCCGGTCAAGATCTACGTGGAGGACACCTACGTCCGGGCGGCCGTGGGCGGCACCGGGGACATCAAGTGCGGCGCCAACTATGCCGTCTCCCTGAAGGCCGGCGAGATCGCCAAGGAGCAGGGCTTCGATCAGGTGCTCTGGCTGGACGCCAAAACCCGGAAAAACGTGGAGGAAGTGGGCTCCATGAACATCTTCTTCGTCTTCGGGGACGAAGTGGTCACCCCCAATCTGACCGGCAGCATCCTGCCCGGCATCACCCGGGACAGCGTCATCAAGCTCTGCCGGGAGGAGGGGCGGAAGGTCTCCGAGCGGCCGGTCTCCGTCGACGAGCTGACGGCGGCGGCCGAAGAGGGCCGTCTGACCGAGTGCTTCGGCTCGGGGACGGCGGCCGTCATCTCGCCGGTGGGCGGCCTGCACTACGCGGGCCGGGATTTTGTCATCGGCGGCGGCAGGATGGGCCCGGTCACCCAACATCTGTATGACCGCCTGACCGGCATCCAGACCCGGCGGCTGCCCGATCCCCTCGGCTGGGTGACCGAGGTCCGCTGAGCGGCCTCGGCCCGTCGGGCCGCAGAGAAATGTGAGGACAGCGCCGGGGCTTGCCCTTCGGTGGGATAGTGACTGAAAAGGCCGGATCTGCCGCCAAGAGCCGGATCTGCCGCCGACCGCCGCTACGCCGGCGCCTGCAAGACAGAGGCCGGGCGGCGGGCAAGCTCCGGGAGAGAACGGTACCGGGTTTTTGGCCGGATGAGCCGGAAAATCTCTGATCCTTTGTCGACTGCCGTAAGACTGCGCCTGCTTATCAGACCGGGCGGCGAGTTGCCGGAAGAGCGGAACGGGATTCGGGTCGGATCGTTCTGTCGGCCGGGCCGTGGGAAAAGTTTGTTTCAATCAAAAAAGTCTGTTTCAAAATTGGCGTTCGTCCGGCTTTTGGGGCCGGACCCCGAAGCCCCGGGGGAGGGTGTATGAAAAAGAAAGAATCCACGCTGGCCCTCCTGCTGGGGGAGGAGTCCCTGCAAAATCTCATCAACCACTTTGCCGTGGCTACTTCGCTGCCCGTGCGCTGTTTCGACCGGGACGGCACCCTGTTGTACCTCAGCGAGGGGGGGAGCATGTGCTTCTGCGCCATGATCCAGGCCAGCGACGCGGGCCTTCGAGCCTGCGAGCAGCAGATCCGTTTGGCCGCCGAAAAGTCCCAAAAGCTCGGCGAGGCCTGCCTGTTCACCTGCCATGCCGGGCTGGTGGGCTGCGCCGCCCCCCTGCTGTACGGGGAGGAGCTTCTGGGCTGCGTCATCCTCGGACCGGTCATCCTCTGGAGCAAGGAGGAGGAATTTGTGGCCGAGGTGGAGCAAAAGGCCGCGCCCTTTGCCATTCGGCCGGAGCTGGTGGACGAGGCGCTGGAGGACATTCCCGAGATCAGCTGCGAAAAGATGAGGGCGGCTGCCGATCTTCTGACCCTGCTGGTCTCCCAGCTGGTGGAGGGGCAGATCCAGATCTCGATACGCAACCGCGCCCTCTCCCGCCAGCAGGCCCAGATCGCCGAGCTGGTGCTCAGCAAAAAGCGGGCCGAGGCCGCCCTGGACGAGACCCCCGCCCTCAAGCGGCGGTATCCCATCGACAAGGAGCGGGACCTGATCGGCTGCGTCCAGCTCAAAGACACCGTCAACGCCAAGCGCATTTTAAACGAACTGCTGGGGGAGATCTTTTTCGGTAACGCCGGCAACAACGACTTCATCAAGGCCCGGCTGGTCGAGCTCATCGCCGTACTCTCCCGGGCGGCCGTGGACGCCGGCGCCCCCTTTGAGCTGCTGGCCGACCGCACCGCCGCCTTTGCCCGGGAGCTGGAGGCCTGTCCGGACTTCGAGACCATGTGCCGCATCGTCACCGAGACCCTGGACGAGTTTATGACCACGGTCTACGACGCGGGCAAGACCGCCTCCTCGCAGTACCTGGCCTCGGCCATCGCCTACATCCGCAAGCACTACGCCGAAAATCTCACCCTGGAGCAGGTGGCCCAGAGCGCCTTTGTCAGCCCCTACTATCTCAGCCACCTCTTCCGGGCCGAGCTGGACCTCACCTTTTCGGAGTACGTCCTCCGCTTCCGCATCAACATGGCCAAAAAGATGATGAAGGAGGGGAACGAAAAGGTGCAGACCATCGCCGAAAAGGTGGGCTTTCTGGATCCCAACTACTTCTCCAAGCAGTTCAAGCGGCTGGTGGGCGTCAGCCCCAAAAAGTTCCGGGGCCGCACCTGACCGCCATGAAGATCACCGACCTGCAGCTGCAAAAAAAGCGGGATACCCGCTACAACGTCTATGTGGACGGGGAATTTTACGCCGGACTCTCGGATGAGACGGTGGCCCGCCACGGCCTTTATCCGGGCAGGGAGGTCACGGCCGGGGAACTGGAGGCCTGGCGGCAGGAGAGCCGGGACAAGTTCGCCTTTGCCTCCGCGGTGGACTACGTCGCCAAAAAGCGGTGTTCGGAACGGGAGGTCTTCGATAACCTCACCCGCAAGGGCTATCCGCCCGAGGCCGCGGCCGCCGCGGTGGCCAAGCTGAAGGACTACGGCTACCTGGACGACCGGGCCTACGCCCTGTGCTATGTGGACGAAAAGATGTCCGACCGGGGAGAACTTCGCCTGCGGGCCGAGCTGCGCCAGAAGGGGGTGGAGGAGCGCTGGATCGAGGAGGCCCTCTCCCGCCCGCTGGACTTTGCGGCCTCGGCCGAAGGGGTGCTGAAAAAGTATCTGCGGGGGCGGCCCCGCACGCCGGCCGTCAAGGCGTCGGCCTTCCGCCATCTGGCGGGCCGGGGCTTCGACTACGACCTCATCCGCGAGGCGCTGGCCCTCTTTTTCGAGGACGAGGAGGACTAGCCGGGGGCCGGAGCCTTTCAGCTCCGGATCGGAAGGATTTGAAAGAGGCCAAGACCCGTTTTGTCCCGCGCCCGCTTTGACCGCATCGGCGGCCTCTTCGATCCTGTCTTTTCGGAGGGAGCCTCGCTTGCGCCTGTCCGAGAAAACGCATGAAGGCAGGCAGAAAGGTGCCTGGCCGGCGCCGCGCCAGGGGAGATAAAAGAGAGCTGTCCCGCAGACGGCGGGAGCCGAAAACCGGAGGACTTCCGCCCGAAACGTTCCGCCCGGCCGGAGGAAGAGAACCATGAACCGTTACGCGCTGGAAATCTGCAAAAAGCTGTCCGCCTCCCCGGACTGGGTGTCGGGGGAGGAGATGGCCAAAGCCCTGGGGACCTCCCGGGTAAACATCGCCCGCCAGGTGGCAAAGTTAAAGGAGGAGGGTTTTGTCATCGAGGCCTCTCGCCGCCGGGGCTATCTGCTGACCCCCCGGCCGCTGTTCAACGCCTACACCCTGCAGGCCGGCCTGGACGGGGCCGGCGCCGAGGCGGGGGAGCTGCTGTTCTTTGAACAGACTTCTTCCACCAACCTCGAGGCCAAGCGGGCCGAAGCCGAATGCGGTCTGGCCGTCGCCCGCCGGCAGGAGGGGGGGCGGGGCCGCAAGGGCCGGGCCTTTTCCTCCGAGGAGGGGGGGCTTTACTTCAGCTGCTTTTTCCGTCCCCGCCGCCTTTCGCCCTTCGACAGCTTAAAGGCCGTGCTCTGCGCCGGCCTGGCGGTCACCGACGCCCTGAAGGAGCTGGGGTTTGCCTGCGGCCTGAAGTGGCCCAACGACGTCCTGCTCGGGGACAAAAAGGTGTGCGGCATCCTCTGCGAGATGGTGTGCTCGGCCGACGAGGTCCAGCGCCTGATCCTGGGGATCGGCGTCAACGTCAACAATCCGCTCCCGCCCGAGCTGACCGAGGCCGCCAATCTGAAGGGCCGGGGGGACGATCTGGATCTGAACACGGTCGCGGCGGCCTGCGTCAAGGCGCTGCTTGGCCGGATCGGGCAGCTGGAGGAAGATCCAGCCGGCCTGCTGGCGGACTACCGCGCGGCCTGCCTGACTCTGGGCCGGCAGGTGACCGTCCTCGGGGAAGGGCGGCGCTTTGACGGCCTCTGCACCGGGGTGGACGACGACGGCTTTCTGCGGGTCCGCACCCCGGAGGGCGAGGAGCGGGTGGTCACGGCCGACGTCTCCGTCCGGCCGGCCGGGGCTTGAGAGCGTAAGAGAGAGATCGGACCGCCTGAAAAAATCGGCTGTCCCGGGAAACCGGCTCTGTCTGCGGACTGCGGGTGGACGGCGGCAAAATTCCGTCCGGCCGCATAAAATAGGCTCCGCCGGGCCGGAGACAGCTCTTTACGACGCGTCGGCGCGAGGGGATCTGTCGGCCCCCTTCAGAGGCGCGAGTGGTCTTGTCCTCCCGCAAAGTCGGGCATAGAGCGGCCGGCTTTTGCATATATTGAGAGATTGAACGGCCCGGAAAGGGTTTATAAATAGAAAAGCCGTCCGACAAAGTTCCGGACGGAGGCGCCCCGGGCGCAGGAGGTGACACCATGATCGGTGTGGATATTGTGGAGATCGCGAGGATCGAAAAGGCGCTCAAACTGCAGGGTTTTCTGACCCGGATGTTCACCGAGGCCGAGCGGGAGTACCTGATGGAGCGGGGATTCCCCTCCCAGACGGTGGCGGGGATGTTCTGCGCCAAGGAGGCGGTGGCCAAGGCTCTGGGCACCGGCCTTTCGCACGGCGTGGCCATCTGCGACATCGAAGTCCTGCACAACGAGGACAACATGCCCGCCATCCATCTGTACCACGGCGCGGCCGCCCGGGCCGAGGAACTCGGCCTCGGCGAGATCCAGGTCTCCATCTCGCACGAAAAGAACTATGCGGTGGCCGTCTGCCTGGGGATCAAAAAGAGCGGCCGGAAGAAAAAGGCCGAGCCCAAGCCCCTGTAACAAAAAAACGGGAGGCCGATTGGGCTTCCGCTGAAAAACGACCGGAGAAAAATTTATGCGAAACCTCACCCTGCTGACCGACCTGTACCAGCTGACCATGATGGAAGGCTACCTGCAATGCGGCACCCACCAAAAGACGGCGGTGTTCGATCTCTTTTTCCGCCCCAAGGGGGAGATCAACTACGCCGTGTTTGCGGGGTTGCAGCAGGCCGCCGAGTACATCGAAGATCTGCACTTTGACGGGGAAGATCTGGACTATTTGAAAAGCCTGAACTGCTTTTCGCAGGCCTTTCTGGACAAGCTGAAGGACTTCCGCTTCACCGGGGAGATCTACAGCGTGCGCGAGGGGGAGATGGTCTTTCCCTACGAGCCCATCGTGGTGGTCAGGGCCCCGCTGTTCGAGGCCCAGCTGGTCGAGACCGCCCTGCTGAACATCCTCAACCATCAGACCCTGATCGCCACCAAGGCCGCCCGGGTGACCTCGGTGGCCGGGGACAACGTCATGGAATTCGGCCTGCGGCGGGCCCAGGGGCCGGACGCCGGCATCTACGGGGCGCGGGCCGCCATGATCGGGGGATGCAACGGCACCTCCAACGTGCTGGCCGCCAAGATGTTCGGGATCCCCCCCAAGGGCACCCACGCCCACAGCTTTGTCATGAGCTTCGACTCCGAGCTGGAGGCCTTCCGGGCCTACGCCGAGTCCTATCCCGACAACTGCCTTCTGCTGGTGGACACCTACGACACCCTGCGCTCGGGCGTCCCCAACGCCATCAAGGTGTTTGACGAACTGCGCAAAAAGGGACACGAGCCGGTCGGCATCCGCCTGGACTCGGGCGACCTGGCATACCTGAGCAAAAAGGCCCGCAAAATGCTGGACGAGGCGGGATACCCCAAGGCCGTCATCTGCGCCTCGGGAGATCTGGACGAGGTGTCCATTGCCTCCTTAAAGAGCCAGGGCGCCTGCATCGACAGCTGGGGAGTGGGCACCAAGCTGATCACCAGCGAGTCGGTGCCCTCGCTGGGCGGGGTCTACAAGATGGCCGAGATCGAGGACGGGGGCGTCATGCGCCCGGTCATCAAGATCTCCGAAAACCCGGCCAAGATCACCAATCCGGGCTTCAAGAAGATCTGGCGCATCTACGGCAAAGAGGGCATGGCCGAGGCCGATCTCATCTGCCTGGCCGACGAGAACATCGACACCTCCCGGCCTTTGACCATCTTCCACCCCCAGGAGACCTGGAAAAAGACCACCTTCACCGACTACACCGTCCGGCCCCTGCTGGACAAGGTGTTCGAGGACGGAAAGCTGGTCCGGCCCCTGCCCCCGCTGTCCGAGGCCATGGCCTTTGCCAGGGCCGAACGGGCCACCTTCTGGGACGAGTACAAGCGGCTGGAAAAGCCCCACATCTTCAAGGTCGACCTCTCGCAGAAGCTGTTTGACCTCAAGAACAGTCTGCTGGAGGAGCGTCACGCGACCAAATAAGACGGGTTTCGACAGCCCTGCGGATTTACAAAGCGGACGGGATCTGCTATAATATATCTGTTACGGACATCCGCGAAGACAAAGCCAGAGAGGTCAGATATGCAAAAGGGCAAATTGAACGAGATCAAGATCGAGATCGAGCGCCAGCGCTCGGAATACGAAAACATGATGTTCGGGCAGAAGGAGCGGATCTTTTCCCTGCGGGAGGAGAACCGCAAGCTCAAGGAGGAGCTGGAGACCTACAAGCGCAAGGACGCCCAGATCTCTTCCGCCCTCCTGTCCGCCCTGCAAAAGGCCCGGGAGATCGAGGACACCGCCAAGCTGCGCAGCGAGATGGACCTGCTCCGGCTCAAGGAGTTCCATGCCCGCTGGATGCGGTACTACGAGGAGGTCAAAAAGCTCTTCCCCAAGGACGCCAACCTCAAGGCCGCCGGCCGGTTCCTGGCCAAAATGGACGCCATCCTGACCGGGGAGCCCGAAAAGAAGCAGGCCGTGCTGAAGGGAGAACAGACCGCGGCGAAGGGGGAAGAGGCCGCCCTGATGAAGGAGCTGGAGAGCGGCAAGGAGCGCATTTCGGCGGCCATTACCGAAAACCGGAAGATCGATTCGGCCGCGGCTTTCGAAAAGCCGGAGGACGATCTGTTTGACCTGGACAATCTGCTGAACACCCAGTCTTTGCAGAGCCTGGACGAGCTGTGCAAGGAGATGGGCCTGATGGAGGACGGCAAATAGCCCCGGAGACGCAGACAGAAAAAGCGCCGGCATCGGGCCGGCGGCGGACCGTGAAAGGGAAAATTCCGAGGAGGGAACAAAAGGGAAGGGCAGAAGCATATGCTTCTGCCCTTCCCTTTGTCAAGAGGACCACTCGCAGAGCGAGTGGTCCTCTTGACAAAGGTTGTTACGATCGTCAGGTATTCGGGCACGAGTAGTGCCGCCGGCACCATGCGATCGAAGCGCCCGATCAAGCCGCCGGCTCAGCCGGCGGCACTTGACTTAGTAGCTCTTGTCCGGGGCTCGCCTCAGGCTTTCCACAGGCCGTGCAGATTGCAGTAGGCGTACACGGCCTCCACCTCGTCGCCGTCGCACAGGGAGAAGCAGACTTCGGGCGCCTGTCCGGGGATCAAAGGCTTGCGCTGATTGCCGTATTTGGTCTGAACGGATACCCATTCGATGGAATGTTCCTCGGTCATGGGGTGGGCGACCGAGCCCACGGTGACAAAGACCTTGTTGCCCTCCTTTTTCCAGACGGGCAGGTGCTTTTCCGCGGCGCCGTCGGTGACGCCGGGTTCCAGGCGGGTCATCTTCTGCCCGCAGCACATCACGGGCACGCCCTTGTCCTTGACCATGGCGATGATGTTGCCGCAGTGACTGCAGATGTAAAATTTCTGTTCCATAAAGTTTCTCTCCTTTAAAATAAATTTGTTCGCCTCACAGAGGAGGCGTCTTCAAAGCTGATTCTGCCGCGCCGGAACCGGCTGGATTTGGCCGGGATTCAGGAGCGGCCGCAGGTATGGCCGCAGCCGTGATCCCCGCAGACGTGGCCCTCCGCGTGTTCATGATCGTGGTGAGTGCATCGCGCGTCGGGATCAAAGGAAAGCCTTTTCTCCAGCAGAGCCTGAACGGCCTCGCCGGCAGAGCCGGTCACCCCGCCGAAGACGGAGATGTTCCGCTCGGCCAGGGCCTGTCTGGCGCCCCCGCCGATGCCCCCGCAGATCAGGGTATCCACGCCGTGAGCGGCCAAAAGGGCGGCCAGTGCGCCGTGGCCGCTGCCCTCGGCAGAGAGATCCTCTTCCGAGACCACCCGGCCGTCCTCGACCGTGTAAAGTTTGAAGCGTTCGCTGTGGCCGAAGTGCTGAAAGACCTGCCCATCGGCAAAGGGAATGGCAATTTTCATCTTCTTCCTCCTGAATGATTTCTGCTTTCTCTTTCTGAAGGGAAAGTTCGTTTTGTTCTGGTCCCGCCTTTTTGGGAGGGCTCGGGATCCGGAAAGGGCCGCGCCGATCCCGGTCCGGGAGCCGCATCTTCGGAGGGCAGATTTCAGAGCTTGCCGGGAAGGGATGCGGGCTCTTCTTCCCGAGCTTCTCCGGCAAAGGGTGCGCTTTGCGGCCGCTCAAGCTCGGGCAGGGGCTCGCCCGCCTCTTCCTTCAAGCGGCAGACCTCTGAAAAAGCGGCCTCGATCTCCCGGTAGGTCCTGGGGAAACAGGCGTAAAAGCCGCGGCTCTGGTCGGTGATGTAAGGGCGTTCGGGCGGGCCCTGCGGGACCCGGTCCAGGTGATATTCGCCGTTGACCTTCCAGCCCTGCAGAAAGCCGATGGAGATGGCGTCGGCGGGACAGCAGAAGGAGCAGCGCATGCACATGGCGCAGCGGTGTCTGAACCTGGGCAGGCCGTCCTCCCGAAGGGTGATGTTCCGGGTGGGGCAGCGCTTTGCGCACAGGCCGCAGCGCCGGCAGCGGTCGGGATCGGCCCGGTAGAGGAAGGAGTTGACCGGGCCGCCGATCTTCTGTACGGAGACGAAAAAGGAGGCCAGATCGTACCAGAAGTTGGAGCGGATGAGCCGGGTCCTCTCGTGCGTGAGGTCGAAGATCAGCACCTCCGTCAGTTTGGAATCGTAGTAAAGCAGTTCCCTGACAAAGTCCGGCTGGTAGGGGAAGTGGATGTTGTAGGGGAGGACGAAGTGATATTCCCCCCTTAAAACAGCCCCTTTTTTCCGCATCAGCCGCTTGATGACCCGGCTGGAGGCGTTGTTGACGGCAAAGGTCTCCCCGCTGTTCTTGTACAGGAAATAGGGCTGTCCCCGCCCGAAGGTCAGCCCTCTTAAAAAGCGGTTGAAGACCATGGGGGAGTTGAAGCCGTGGATGGGATAGCCGATGCCGACCAGGTCGAAGCCCTCTGTCTTGCAGCCGCTCTCCCCGAAGAACTCGTGCCGGGTCACGGCGTGGCCCTCCCGCTCGAAGCGTTCGGCCAGCCTGTCGGTCAGATACCGGGTGTGGTAGGTGCCGGTAAAGTAGATCAGCAGAATGTTCATCTCAGCCGAACATTTCGACGATGACGTCGCAGGCCTGTTCCAGCATCCGGGCGGTGGCCAGGTAGACGGCCAGATCCCCGCCGTAGGGGTCGGGCACGTCGCCAAGGCCGGTGAACTCGCCCAGCGTCATCAGGTTTTTGCCCCCGCCCAGCGCGCTCTTGTGGGCGGCGGTCATGGTCAGGGTCAGGTTGAACTTGGTCAGCATCTCCGGGGTCAGCTGCCTGGCCTTGTGCCGGGGCACGGGATAGCCCAGGGTTTTGAGGGCGGCCGCCGCGTTGGGGGAGACCGAGCAGTTCGGGTCGGCGGCAAGCCCCGCCGAACTCACCCGGATCTTCAGCCCGGCCTGTTTGGCCTTTTGTCGCAGAATACATTCCGCCATGGGGGAACGGCAGGTGTTGCCGGTACAGACAAAGAGAATTTTTTTCATGCAGACCTCCTTCGGCCGGGGCCGGAAGAGCGGTTTCGGGGAACCGGAAGTTGTTTCAGACGGAAGTGCGGGAGCAGGAGCGGCAAGTCCCCGGCTTTTCAGGCGAGGGCGCCGCTCTGGAGGGTTTCCGGCCGGGGCCGGAAGTGTTGCCGGGGCCGGAAGAGTTTTTTGCGGGGCTTTTTGCCCCTTCCGTCGGGCGGGACCCGCTTCGCGGTTTGCCTTCCTTGGGTAGGGATGAGAGCGGACGGGGGTCAGAGCTCCCGCCCGCCGCAGGCCTTGCGCATCCGGTTGAGCACCGCCCGGCCGAAGCCGGAATCCTCGGGCGCCTCCACGAACAGCAGGTCGCTCTCCTTTTCGGCCGCCCGCAGGGAGAAAAACAGCAGCCTGGCCATGTCGTCCACGGTCTGCCCCAGCGAAAACAGGGGGGCCTCCCCGGCGTAAAAGCCGGGCCGGGCCAGCACGCTCACCCGCTTGCCCTCCTGCATGGCCTGCCGGACGGCCTCCTCCAGCAGCTCCCGCCGCTCGGGGCGGACCAGGACGGCTTCGCAGGCGGGGGCGTAGTGGCGGTATTTCAGCCCGGGGGAGCGGGGGCTCTCGCCGGGCCTCAGTTCGTAGGTCTCGGCCTCGGCAAAGGCGGCCAGATCTTCTGCGGTCACCCGTCCGGGGCGGAGGATGACCGGCCTGTCCCCGGTGACGTCGATGACCGAGGACTCGATGCCCACCCGGCAGGGCCCGCCGTCCAGAATGAGGGGGATCCTGCCCTTCAGGTCCTCCAGGACGGCCTCCGCCGTGGTGGGGCTGGGCCGGGAGGAGGTGTTGGCCGAGGGGGCGGCCACCGGAAAGCCGCAGCACTGCAAAAAGGCATGGGCGACGGGGTGGTCGGGCACCCGCAGGCCCACGGTGTCAAGCCCGGCCGTGACGGCGGGGGAGACGGTCGGCTTTTTGCGCAGGACCAGGGTGACCGGTCCCGGCATCAGGGCCCGGGCCAAAGTCCGGCCCAGGGGCGTCCATTCGGCGCACTCCCCGATCTGCCCGGGGTCGGCCAGGTGGACGATCAGGGGATTGTCCGCCGGGCGGCCCTTGGCCTCGAAGACCGCCCGCACCCCTTGCTCGGAGCGGGCATCGGCGCCCAGGCCGTACACCGTTTCGGTGGGAAAGGCCACGGGCAGATCCTGTAAGAGAAATTGCCGCCCCAGCTCCAGATTTTCCGGGCCGGGGGGCAGCAGTCTGGTTTGCATATACAATATTATAGCACATTTTTTCGGATTTGTCCCCTTTTTCCGACCGGTTGGCCGGACTTTTCCCAAGTTTACGGGCCGAAGCGGAAAGCCGGTGAAAAAGGGGGAGAATTTGTTTGCGCTCCGCCCTTTTTTTGGTGTATAATAGAGAAGAAAAATTTTGATCGAGAGAGGATGAAGAGATGATAGCTTTAGCCTGTGATCACGGCGGCTTCGGCCTGAAAAAGACGGTCACCGATTATCTGGAGGCCAAGGGCCTGGCCTACAAGGACTTCGGCACCTTTTCCGCCCAGTCCTGCGACTATCCCGACTTTGCCCTGGCGGCGGCCGAGGCGGTGGCCTCGGGGGAGTGCGACCGCGGCATTCTGATCTGCGGCACCGGCATCGGCATCTCCATTGCCGCCAACAAGGTCAAGGGCATCCGCGCCGCCCACGTGCACGACGTCTTTTCGGCCAAGGCCACCCGCCTGCACAACGACGCCAACATGATCGCCTTCGGCGAACGGGTCATCGGCCCCGGCCTTGCCATCGAGATCCTAGACGCCTTCCTGAACACCCCGTTCTCGGGGGACGAGCGCCATCAGCGCCGCATCGACAAGATCACCGCCATCGAAAAAAAGTACTTCAAGTGAGCCGGGGAAAGCCGACCTTTCTGCGTCCCGGAAGCTTGGACAAAGGTCTGCCCGCCCTTCGGGCCGCTGTCGGAACGAGGGCTCTGTACGCTGTCCCTTTACAGCCGGGAAAGGCCGGCCCTTTGACCGGTCAGCTTTTGTGAGCGCTCGGCCGCTCAGGCCGGGCCCCGCTTTTTTGCCCTCTGGGCAGCCAATCGCCTGCCGGTAAGGTCCGGCAGTCAATCATTACGGGAGGACCCTTATGGGGAAACTGATCGCCATTTCGCACCCGCTGGTCCAGCACAAACTCTCCATGCTCCGGGACCGGGAGACCCCCACCAAGCAGTTCCGTGAGCTGGTGGAGGAGATCTCCATGCTCATGGCCTACGAGGTCACCCGGGATCTGCCCACCCGCGAGGTCCCGGTGGAGACCCCCTTTGGCCGGGCGGTGACCAAAGTGGTGGCCGACCGTCCGGTCACCCTGGTGCCCCTGCTCCGGAGCGGGCTGGTCATGGCCGACGGCGTGGCCAAACTGGTGCCCGCGGCCCGGACCGGCCACATCGGCATCTTCCGCGAGCGGGAGGACAACCGCACCGTCAAGTATTTCTGCAAGCTTCCCGAGGGCGTGGAGGACAGCCTGGTGCTGGTCTTCGACGCCATGCTGGGCACCGGCATGACCGCCATCAAGGCGGTGTGGATGCTGAAGGAGGCCGGCTGCCAAAACATCCGCTTTGTCTGTCTGGTGGCCTCCCGGGAGGGAGTGGACGAACTGATGAAGGTGCATCCCGACGTGGACGTCTATGCGGCGGGCTACGACCTCGAGACCGACGAAAAGGGCTTCGTCCTGCCCGGCCTGGGCGACGCCGGCGACCGCCTGTTCGGCACCCGCTGAAAGCCCCCGAAGCCGATTTTGCAGACGTCGGCTTTCCGAGGGGAAACCTCTGAAGCCGGAGAAGGAAAGATCATAGCGTTCGCGGAAAACCAGAGGACGGGATCGACGGAAAAATCAACTATCTCCCCGGCGGCTGAAACCTCTTCGGCCCTGTCCGGGCAAAATCAAAGGAAAAGAGCGACGGCAGTCCGATCGGGCCGCCGTTGTTTTTTTTCGGGCCGGAACTTCACCGACTTTTCCGCAGGCATGGCCCGAAAGGGGCCGGACCAGGCGGGGAGGAGGACTCTGATGCATAAATATTTATTCAGAGGGGAATTTTTCTGAATATTTATGCAAAAATGCTTGTCAAATTTTTGGGAAGCGTGTATAATATACGCAAACTCAATTTTCGGGAGGATATACGAAAATGAAAAAGACAATGGCGATCGTCTCCGTGATCCTGGCGGCCGTGCTCGGACTGTTCGTGACCGGCTGCGGGGAGAGCAAGACCAAGATCGGCGTGCAGGCCGGTACTACGGGCGAGTTCTACGTCAAGGGGAACGCCGACATGCTGTTCGACGGCTACGCCAACCTGGACTGCATGGCCTACCAGAACGGCGGGCTGGCGGTCAACGCCATGCTGAACGGGCAGGTGGATTACGTCATCATCGACAACGGCCCGGCCGAGCAGCTGGCGGGCCAGATCCCCGGGGTCAAGATCATAGACGTCGCCCTCTCCACCGAGCAGTACGCCTACGGGGTGGACAAAAACCAGCCCGAACTGCTGGAAGCCGTCAACGAGCTGATCGCCGAGATCAAGGCGGACGGCACGCTGGATGAACTGTTTGCCAAGTACGAGGGCATCGAGTATGACGAGGACGGCAACGTGGTCGGCGGCGACGAGGACATCGAGGGAGTGACAGGCGTGACCAAGGATCCCGCCAACGCCGACGGGCAGCTGGTGGTGGCCACCAATGCGGCCTTTGCCCCCTACGAGTACAAAAAGGGGGACAAGTTTGCGGGCATCGACATGGAGATCGCCGCGCTTCTGGCCGACAAGCTGGGGCTGGAACTGGTCATCGAGGACATGGACTTTGACGCCGTGGTGACTTCTGTGGGCAAAAACGGCGTGGATATCGCCATGGCCGGTCTGACCGTCACGGCCACCCGCCAGCAGGCCGTCAACTTCTCCGATCCCTACTACGACGGGGCCTACCAGGTGCTGATCGTCAAAGAGGACAACACCGAATTTGACGCCTGCACCACCAAGGAAGAGATCGAAGCCATCTTAAGGCAGAAATAATGCAGCGGATCTGGGATCTGTTTTATCAGCAGTTCATTACATACGGCGCCTACCGCGAGGTGCTGGAAGGCCTGCTGGCGACCGTCGAGATCGCCGTTTTCGGCCTTTTGATCGGCGTCGTGATCGGCACCCTGATCGCCATGGTCAAGGTCATGCCCAAGTACAAGCGCCTGCCCCGCGTGCTCTCCGGGATCTGCACCGTCTACGTCGGCTTTTTCCGGGGGACCCCCATGGTCGTGCAGCTGCTGATCGGCTACTTCGTGCTGCTGCCCGCCCTCAAGATCGCGGCGGACGCCGTGACGGTGGCCATCGTGGTGTTCGGTCTCAACAGCGGGGCCTACGTCTCCGAGATCATGCGCTCGGGCATCCAGTCGGTGGATCCCGGGCAGCTGGAGGCCGGCAGGGCGCTGGGCCTGACCTTCTGGAAATCGATGTTTTCCATCGTGATCCCGCAGTCGGTCAAAAACATTCTGCCCACCCTGGGCAACGAGTTCATCGTGCTCATCAAGGAGACCTCGGTCACCAGCTTCATCGCGGTGACGGACCTGACCAAGGCCTTCCGGGCCATCGGTGACGCCAACTACGAGTACATCATTCCCTACCTCATGCTGGCGGCCGTCTATCTGATCCTGGTCATGCTGATCACCCTCGGCATCCGCATCATGGAAAGGAGGTTGAAGCGCAGTGACAGAAGAGCTTAAACAGAGTCCGTCCGAGGAGGTCCTCCTGTCGATCCGGGGACTGAAAAAGAGCTTCGGCAGCCACGAGGTCCTGAAGGGGATCGACCTCGACATCCGCGAAGGGGAGAAGATCGCCGTCATCGGCCCGTCCGGCTGCGGAAAGTCCACCTTTTTGCGCTGCATCAACTGCATGGAGGATCCGACCGCCGGCTCCATCTTTTTCGAGGGCGTGGACCTGGCCGACATGAAGGTGGACATCAACGTCCACCGCCAGAAGATCGGCATGGTCTTTCAGCAGTTCAACCTGTTCAACAACCTCACCGTACTCCGGAACATCACGCTGGCCCCGGTCAGCATCGCCCAAAAGGCCAACCGGAAGCGAAAGGTCCGGAACTTTTTCCGCTCCTTCCTCAACCTGTTCCGCAAAGAAAAAAAGCCGCTGCTGCCCGTGCGGAAGAGCGCCGACATCCGGGCCGAGGCCGAAAAGCGGGCCTTTGAACTGCTCGAGCGCATCGGCCTTTCGGACAAGGCCGAGGTCTATCCCTCCACGCTGTCGGGCGGGCAGAAACAGCGGATCGCCATCGTCCGCGCCCTGGCCATGGACCCGGACGTCATCCTCTTCGACGAGCCGACCAGCGCGCTGGATCCCGAAATGGTGGGGGAGGTGCTCGACCTCATGAAAAAGCTGGCCGAGGACGGCATGACCATGGTCATCGTCACCCACGAAATGGGCTTCGCCCGGGAGGTGGCGACCCGGGTGCTGTTCATGGACGACGGACAGATCGCCGAGGAAAACATGCCCGAGGCCTTCTTCACCCGCCCGCAGTCGGCCCGCCTGCAGGACTTTTTGTCCAAAGTGCTCTGATCGCCTGCGGAAGGGAAGAACAGGCCAAAGCGGTCCGACCTCTGCGGGGCCGGTCCAGAAAGGGAACACCCGCAGCAGAGACAGAAAGATAAAAAGAGCGCGCCCCGGAATTTTTTCCGGGGCGCGCTCTTTCCATGACAAAGCAGGAGCCCTCTCAGGTATTTAACAGCGTCATATCGTGAAAGCAAATTGCCTCCTAAAATTCTGTTTCGGAGGCGGTTTTGGCTCAGCCCGGGTTGGCGGCCGTCTCGGTTTCGGGCTCCGATCCGGCTTCCGGCTCGGCGGCGATCTTTCTGCCGTCCTCCTGCCAATGCCTGGAGACCGCCCGCCAGATGAACCAGATGTAGGGAATGCCCAGGTTGGTCTCGATCAGCGAGTTGACGATCAGGGGCATGACGCCGGCGTCCCGGATGCCGGTGATCAGCAGGGAGAACTCCCAGCCGAACTGCACCAGCACGCCGATGATCAGCAGCCACCAGATCCGGACCCGCTCTTCCTTGGGCTTCCGGAAGTTCCGGACGCACAAAATGGCATAGCCGATGAACAGCAGGCCGGCCATCACGCCGTGGTAACTCCCCGTGCCCCGGTAGATGCGGATGGTCTCGAAGCCGCTTCCGAAGTTCTGGGAGAGCAGGGGACAGGCGATCCACCAGCACAGGATCAGCACGGACCACTCCAGCAAGTGCTCGTCTTTTCGGATCCACAGCCAGATCCAGGCAAAATTGGTGATGCCGTAGCTCATGGACAGCCACAGCAAAAACCAGAAGGGGTCGGCGTTTTCCACCACCCGGGTGCCCAGCAGCCGGTAAAAGATGCCGTAGTCCACCACGAAGTACAGCACGCCCCCGAACAGGGCGAACAGCAGGGTCAGAATACGTTTCTGCCAGAGCAGCAGACCCAGAAAAAAGAGCAGAAAGGCAATGTCCAGCCAGATGTAAAGGCCGTTCAGGGTGCGCGCCGGAATGACTTCGGCGCCGGAATTTGCAGGCATGATCTTCTCCTCGCTTCTTTGGTTTTTGTAAGGCTCGGAAGGACGGGCCTTTGTTCTCCCCACATTGTAGCACAAACGGCCGGAAAGTTCAAGTAAAAAAACAAAGTTATCAAAAAGCAGACCGACCGCCCGTTCGGAGGCATAAACGGAGGGCAAGCGCCGACGCTTCATGCGGGGGCGGGGGGAGGAGAGGACAGAGAAAGGAGCCAAAAAAATTTTTTGGAAAATTTTAAAAAAGTTTTATAAAAGTGTTGACAAAAGGGAAGGAATGTGGTATTATAAATAAGCTGTCTTCGGACAGCACGCTCCTTCACATCTGAATCGGAA
>CALVJY010000029.1 GCA_944332455.1 uncultured Clostridia bacterium | reverse complement strand
CGGAAAAGGCCGAGAAGGCCGGAACTTCCCAAGATCCCGGACCGGAGGATCCGGCCGACCCGCGCTGAAAGCCGGCCTCCACTTAAAATCGGACCTCCCCTAAGAAATCCGAACTTTCCCTTAAAAAAAATCTGAACTTCCCCTTAAAAAAGTGACGGCAGATTTTTGCCGGGCGGCCCGAAAGGGCGGTCAAAAAAACGGGGACCCGAGAAAGGCAGGCCGGAGTCCGGTGAAAGACAGAAAAATCAGAAAAAGATATGCAGACATAGGGGTGAAAGAGTCTTTTCTTCCGCGGGGAGGGAAAGGCTCTTTTCATTTCAGGCCCCCCGCACAAAGACCGCCTGCGGCTTTGTGTACGCCTTGCTTGGTTTTCCGCCCTTCGCCCAAAATCTCCTTGAAATACATCCAATATTCCCGCGTCGATTTTGAACAAATGGACGAAAAATCTGATGGCTGACGCACATAATCTTCGTGCGGTGCTGTCTTTAGCATAAAGTTCGGGATGGGCACATAAGATTTAACGTGCAAAGTTCAATTGCCAAAAGGAGGATTCAAGCGGGAATGGAGAAGTTTGACATTTATGCCGACATTGCCAGACGGACCAACGGCGACATCTACGTCGGCGTGGTCGGGCCGGTCAGGACGGGCAAATCCACCTTCATCACCAGGTTTATGGAGAGCATGGTGCTGCCGCACATCGCCGATCCCCACCTGCTGGAGCGCACCCGCGACGAGCTGCCCCAGTCGGCCGACGGCAAGACCATCATGACCACGCAGCCCAAGTTCGTGCCCAACGAGGCCGTCACCCTGCAGCTGGACCAGGTCACCCTGAACGTCCGGATGCTGGACTGCGTGGGCTATCTGGTGGAGGGCGCCATGGGGCACATGGAGGACGAGGCCCCCCGACTGGTGCGGACGCCCTGGTCCGAGCAGGAACTGCCCTTCGAGAAGGCGGCCGAGATCGGGACCCGCCGGGTCATCCGGGAACATTCCACCATCGGCATCCTGCTGACCTCCGACGGCTCGATCTGCGAGATCCCCAGGCAGAACTATGTGGAGGCCGAGGAGCGGGTGGTGGCCGAACTGAAGGAGTGCGGAAAGCCCTTTGTCATCGTGCTGAACACCCGCACCCCGGACAGCGAGGACACCCGCAGGCTGGGCGCCGCGCTGGAGGAAAAGTACAAGATCCCGGTGGTGGTCTGCAACGTGCAGGAGATCTCCCAGGAGCAGATCGCGGGGATCTTGGAAAAGATCCTCTTCCAGTTCCCCATCCGCCGGCTGGACATCAGTCTGCCCGAGTGGATGAAGGCCCTGCCCGCCGATCACGAGATCATCTCCGGCCTCATCGAGGAGGTCCGGGTCAACAGCTCCGTCCTGTGCAAGATGGAGGACCACAAGGTCTTTTTGAAGCTGTTCAACGAAAACGAATACTTCGAGCTGCCGCAGATCTCCTCGATCCTGCCCGGCGAGGGGCGGATGGTCTGCCGCTTCGAGGCCAAGGCCGGCCTGTTCAACGCCATCTTGAGCGGCATCGCGGGAGAGCCCATCGAGGACGACTTCGCCCTGATGATGTTCGTCCAAAAGCTTGCCAAGGCCAAGTTCGAGTACGATAAGCTGAAGGAGGCCCTCAACTCGGTCAAGGAGTGCGGCTACGGGGTGGTCACGCCCGGGCTGGACGAGATGAGCCTGGAGACCCCCGAGATCGTCCGGCACGGATCCCGATTCGGGGTGCGGCTGAAGGCCTCGGCGCCCAGCCTGCACATCATGCGGGTGGACATCAACACCGAGGTCAGCCCCATCGTGGGTACCGAGCAGCAGAGCGAGGAACTGGTCAAGTATCTGCTCAGCGAGTTCGAACACGACCCCAAGGGGATCTGGGAGACCAACATGTTCGGCAAATCCCTGCACATGCTGGTCAAGGAAAATCTGGCCAACAAGCTGCACGCCATGCCCCAGGACGCCCAGAAAAAGATGCGCCGGACGTTGGGGCGGATCGTCAACGAGGGAAAGGGAGGCATGATCTGTATTCTGCTCTGAAGGGGCCGAAAGACTTGCCAGCGCACGGGAATTGTGGTACAATAGAGGAAAACAGGAGAATACCGAAGAAGCCTTATGAAACTTGTGATCGCCAGTCAGAACCGGGGAAAGATCCGGGAGTTCGCCGCGCTGCTTTCCCCCTGGTTTTCCGAAGTGATCTCCATGGGAGAGGCCGGCCTGACCGAATCCCCCGAGGAGACCGGGCAGACCTTTGCCCAGAACGCCCTTTTGAAGGCCAGATTTACGGCCGAGCGGCTGGGACTTCCCGCCCTGGCCGACGACAGCGGGCTGGAGGTAGAGGCGCTGAACGGGGAGCCGGGCGTCCGCTCCGCCCGCTTCGCGGGTGAGCCCTGCGACGATGAGGCCAACAACCGCAAACTGCTCCGCCTGCTGGAGGGCAGGACCGACCGGCGGGCCCGCTTCGTCAGCAGCATCGTACTCTATGACCCGGCCAAAAATCGGGCGCTGTGCGGCAACGGAGCGGTGTACGGCCGCATTCTGGAGGCGCCGCGGGGCGAAAACGGCTTCGGCTACGACTGTCTGTTCTTTTCGGACGAGCTGGGCAAGTCCTTCGGGGAGGCCTCGGCCGAGGAGAAGAACGGCGTCAGCCACCGGGCCAGGGCGCTGGCCGACCTGATGCGGCAGCTGGGGGAGCGGGCATGAAAAAGCTGTTCGTCCTCTCCGACACCCACCGCCGGACCGATCAGATCAAAAATCTGCTGCTGCCCATGACCGAGAGCGACTACGTCATTCACCTGGGCGACTACGCCTCGGACATGGAGCCCTTTGCCGACCTGCTCGGCGACAAGCTCATCCGGGTGCGGGGGAACGGCGACTTCGGCTGCCGCGACATCCCCGAGGATCGGGTACTGGAGACCGAGGGCGTCCGGCTCTTTCTGACCCACGGCCATCATTACCGGGTCAAGAGCACGCTGGTGAATCTGGGGATCGAGGCCATGAGCAAGGACTGTGCGGCCGCCCTCTACGGGCACACCCATCTGGCCGACGTCACCGAGTTCGACGGGGTCAAAATGATCAATCCGGGAAGCCTGTCCGGTTCGCCGTCCGGCACGCTGTCCTACTGCTACCTCATTCTCTACGGGGGAAAAATTTTGCCCAAGATCGTGGAAGTGGACTACCGCTGACCAAGGGCATGAGGGCGGGCGGAAGACGATCTGTTTTTCCTCGGATCGCAGAGGCCGTTGCTTCAGGCTGGCCCTGCACCTCAAATTTCAGGCCGTTGCTTCGGGCTGGCCCTGCACCGACTGATCCCCAAGTCCCTGCATTTTGCGAAATTGCAGAGGAGTTCCTTTCCGGAAGGCCCAGCGCCTCAAAATTTCAGGCCGTTCCTTTCGGTCTGACGTCGTGTCCCGCAATTTTCAAAAATCATTTTTAAGTGATTTATTTGAGTGATTTATGAGTATTTAAAATAATTCTTGAAGTGATTTATTGAACCGTTCTGTTCCGGGGAGCCGGGGTATGCCGAAGAGAAAGCAAAAAGGGTTGCAGCGCGCAACCCTTTTTTATGTAGGAGATCACTTGCAGTAGCCGTTCCCGGTGCCGCATCCGCAGCCGCTGCCGCAGCAGCAGAGAACCAGAAGCAGGGGGATCAGACAGCTGCAGTCGAAGGTGCCGCCCGTTCCGCCGCACCCGCAGCAGCACAGCAGTATGATGATCAGAATGCACAGGCTGTTGTTGCCGCCGCATCCGTTGAAAGCGCCCAACATAGTTGTTCCTCCTTGAAAAATTCTTTTTAAGGACTCTTTGGTGATCCTTACATTTCAACATACGTGAACCGGCCCGAAAATGTTACACGCTCCGGGGCCGTCCGCTCAAAAAAATTCGTACAGGAGGGGATCATGGCAACACGCATCCGGCGGCCGGGAGCCGCCGCAGTCCTGCCGGTTTCGGCCGCCCGGCCGGAGGAACCCGCTCCTCCCCGCGGGGAAACAACGGGCGGGCAGGAGAGAAAAAGATCTTTCGGCAGGAGAGAAAAAGGCACCTGTCTGATTTTGGGAAGAGGTCTGAAAAAGGGGAGAGAAGGCGCCCAGCCGCTCCGGGAAGAAGGGAAAAACGTGGGAAAAAGCGCCCGTCCGCTCCGGGGAAAAAATCTGAAAAGCGGGGGAAAAGAGGGACCTTCGCTTCGGAGAAGAGGCATAAAAAGAGGGGGAGAAGGGGAAAAAAGAACTTCTGCCCGGGTGCGCGTCTTCCTGGTCGGGAATCTGTTTTCCGTGCTCTTTCCCGCCCTGCTTTACGGCTCTCTCTTTCTGATCTGCCGGCTGATGGTCCGCCCGCACTCGGCCTGGTACAGCCGCCTGATCAAACCTTTTTTCTGCCTGCCGGATTGGGGATTCGGGGTGCTTTGGGGGATCCTGCTTTTGCTGCAGTTTCTCTCGATGGCGTTCGCGACGCGGGCCGGCTGCGGATTCCGGCTGACGCTGGAATACCTCATCCACGCGGTGTTCATCCTGTTTTTCGTGCTCTTTTTCTTCACCTTCAAGTCGGTCTTCGCCCCCTTTCTCGTCAACCTGCTGATGGCGATGCAGTCCTTTGTCCTCGTCCGCAAGCTCGGCAGGATCTCCGGGCCGGCCGCGGGGCTGCAGATCGGCTGTCTGGCCGGCATTCTGTATTGTCTGACGGTGATTTATTCGGTTTTGCTGCTGAATTAGTTGTCAGGAAGAGGGAAATTTGCTATAATAAGAGGAAGATTTCCGGATCGGCGGCATGGGCTTCCAGCTGCACGGGAAATCTTCCCTTTTTTTGGGCGCGATCCGCACCATCGTCATGCGGTGCCGCCTTCATTTTTCAACGGATATTCCCAGGGAAATCCGATTGGAGGTCTTCAATGAAAAAGAGCAGAGAGATCGCCTACACGGCGATTTTGTGCGCGCTGATCGCCGTGCTGGTGATGATCGGCTTTGTGCAGATCATTCCCGGCGTGATCAGCGTGGCTGTCCTGCCCCTGCTGATCGTCATGCTGGCTCCCCAACTGTTCGGTCTGAAACAGGGGATGATCTGTTCAGGCTTTTTCGGCGTGATGAGCCTGATCAATTCCTTTGTCCAGCCCAGCTACCTGGCGGACTTCATCCACAATCCTCTGGTCTCGGTCCTGCCCCGGATCGCGGTGGGGGCGGTGGTCTTTGCGGTGTTTGCCGGCATGAACAAGGTCTGCGGACGGTCGAAAAGCCAATTTCTGCGGGAATTTCTGCCCAGCGGCCTGGCTTCGGCGCTGGGCGTCTGCACCAATACCCTGCTCTTTCTGGGCATGATGGGCCTGCTCTACGGGGGGAGCTATGTGGAAAGCAAGGGCATGACCGTGGCCGAGCTCATCCCCGTCATCATCGCGGCCAACTTCGTGCTGGAGCTGGCGGTCTGCACCCTGCTGGTGCCTCCGCTGCGCTACGGCGTGGTCCGGGCCATGAAGAGAGGAGGCGCGTCTGACCGCAGCCAAACGAAAAGGGCGAGCCGGAGCCAACCGGCCGGAAGCGTTTCCGAAAATTCGAAAAACGCCGCTCCGGAGGCCGAACGCAGCCGCGGCCTCCAGAAGGAAAAAATATCGCCGGCGCCGACAGGGGAGGATCTCTCCGGGGGCGCGGAGCGCTTGCTGCCGAAAGACGGGGGATCGCCCGGCCTTTCGGAGGGCGGGGGGTCCGGCGCGGCCGGCGGCCCGAATGACAGAGACAACGACACCGGAGAACGATCATGATCTTAGTGATGGACGTTGGGAATTCCAACATTAAAATCGGCATTTTCGAAGGGGACAAGCTGTTGAACAGCTGGCGGATGAAGACCGACCTTGCGCAGACGGCCGACGAGTACGGCATCTGCGTGGTGGAGATGCTCCGGCACTGCGGTCTGGATCCCGCCGGCATGGAGGGCTGCATCATGGCCTCGGTCATTCCCTCGCTGAATTACACCCTGGAGCACATGCTGGAATTCTACCTGGGCAAAAAGCCGCTGGTGGCCGGACCGGGGATCAAGACGGGCATCAACATCAAGTACGAAAACCCCAAGGAAGTGGGGGCTGACCGCATCGTCAACTCGCTGGCGGCCTGGCGGCTGTACGGCGGGCCCTGCATCGTCATCGACTTCGGGACGGCCACCACCTTCAACGTGCTCTCCGGCAGCGGAGAGTTTCTGGGCGGGGTCATCTGCCCGGGCATCAAGCTCAGCACCGAGGCGCTGACCTCGCGCACGGCCAAGCTGCCCAAGATCGAGCTGACCAAGCCGGCGTCCGTGGTGGGCCGGACCACGGTGGCCAACATGCAGTCCGGCATCATCTACGGCTTTGTGGGGATGGTGGATTACATCGTCAAAAAGATCAAGGCCGAGACCGGTTTTTCCGAGGCCAAAGTCATCGCCACGGGGGGCTTTTCCGAGCTGATCGCGGCCGAGGCCGGCATCATCGACCGGACCGACAAGACCCTGACCCTGACCGGGCTGAGGCTGCTGTACGAGCTCAACCGGGAAGCCCACTGACCTTCCGAAAGACAGGGCCGGTCGGCGAAGAAACGGGGGGAAAGTTGAAAAGCAAAAGAGGCGGCTTCGGGCCGCGCCATACAGAGGAATGCCGCTGGGCGCCCGTCCAAATCCAACCGGCATGACCGCGGGAGAGAGAGAACATGAAAAAAGTCGGCGTTGCCATTTTAGGACTTGGAACGGTGGGGGGAGGGACCTACCGCATCCTCACCGAAAAGAGAGAAATGTTCCGGCAGGTCCAGAAGCTGGACGTCAGCGTGGAGGCCGTGCTGGAGATCAACCGGGCCAAAGCCGAGGCCCTGGGGGTGCCGGAGGGCGTGCTGACGGCCTCCCTGGACGACGTGCTGAACAATCCCGCGGTGGACATCGTGGTGGAGGTCATCGGGGGCGTGGAGCCGGCCAGGACCTTTATCCTGAGCGCCCTGAAGAGGGGAAAGACGGTGGTCACCGCCAACAAGGAGCTGATCAGCAAGTATTGGTACGAGATCGAGGCGGTCGCCAAAGAACACCGGGCCGGCTTTTACTTCGAGGCCTCCTGCGTGGGCGGGGTGCCCATCATCCGCACCCTGATCGACGGGATGCAGGCCAACCGGATCGAGTCCATGATGGGCATCATCAACGGCACCACCAACTTCATTCTCTCCAAGATGGCCAACGAGGGGCTGGACTACGGCTCGGTCCTCCGCCAGGCGCAGGAGAGCGGCTTTGCCGAGGCCGACCCCACCTCGGACGTGGAGGGATTCGACGCCGCCTACAAGCTCTCCATTCTGTCCTCGCTGGCCTTTTCGGCCAAGGTGCCCCTGGAAGAGGTCTACCGCGAGGGCATCTCCGGTATCGACATCAAGGACATCAACCTGGGCAAGGAGCTGGGCTACACCTTAAAGCTGCTGGGCATCGGCAAGAACACCGAAAAGGGCATCGAGTGCCGGGTGCATCCCGCCTTCATTCCCAAAAGCAACCCGCTGGCCTCCGTGGACGGCTCCTTCAACGCCGTCCTGCTGCACGGGGACTCGGTGGACGACATCATGCTGTACGGCCGTGGAGCGGGTGCCCTGCCCACAGGCTCGGCCATCGTCAGCGACATCCTCTATGCGGCCAAACAGCAGGAGCACTACTACACGCCCTTCCCCAACACCAAAAAGGCCGATCCGGCCACCCGCTTTGTCACCGACTTCGAGACCCGCTACTACCTGCGGCTGACCGTGGCCGACGCCGTCGGCGTGCTGTCGTCCATTTCGGGCGTGCTGGGCCGGCACAACGTCAGCGTGCTGGTGGTGGAACAGCGGGGCGAGGCCAAAAACGGGGCCGCCGAGATCATCTTTATCACCCACAAGACCTTCGAAAACAGCATCCAGGCGGCCATCGCGGAACTGAAAAAGTCCGATCTGGTCTACGCCGTGAACACCCTCATCCGGGTGGAGGACTGAGCGGTCTCTGACAGCTCAAGGCCCTGACTGACAGAGCTTTTCACGGCAACAAGGACGAAAACCAAAGCAAAATATGCCCCCGCCTGAAAGCCCGCCCGACAGAATTTTTCGCGCCTTGCGTGGTTTTCTGCCTCTTTGGCTTCAGGATCCGGCGCGATCTGTTCAAGATCCCGTCGTCCCTGACAGGCAGGAGGGGCCGGAAAGGGTTTAAAAGTCCTCCCTTTGGCGCACAATCAGAAGAAAGGGCCGGAGCAGCCGGTCCCGGGATGGTTGTGTGTATGCTGGATGACAGATGCGATTGTCTGCTTGACTTCATCAACAGGGAGTGCAGCGAAGGTTCCTATCGCGTGTTCGACCCGTCGGAATTGATCGCGGCATTCCCCGCCGAATACGCCGTGGATTCCGACGGGCTTTTTCTGATGCTGGACTATCTGGCCGAGCGGGACTACGTGGTGGTCAAGTATCGGGACGGCGAGGCCGTCTGTCTGGCGCCGCTGCCCAAGGGCAGGCGGTATCACGAGGAAAAGCAGGAGGCCGGAAGGCGGGAGGCCGATCAGGAGCGCTTTGTCCGCCGCTCTTTCTGGGCGGGCGCGGCCGGGGGCGGTCTGGGCGGTCTGCTGGGCGGCCTGCTGGTTCTGCTGGCTGCGCTATGCTGAGCAAGAAAGAGCGCTATCTGATGACCCTGCTCTACCGGAACGGCTCGGCGCGGGGCGGCTGGCTGGTCGAACAGGCCGAACTTTTGGCCCTCGTCAGGCAGAAGTACCCCGCCCTGACGGGGGAGGAGCTGGGCAGGCTGCTGGCCTGTCTGGAGATGGACGGCTATGTGGACACTGTGCAGTCCGAGCGGCGGGAGATCTCCTACTACTGCGTGACCCTGCACGCCAAGGGCATGGCCTTCGAGCGGGAACTGCTGAACGAGCGCCGCTCGCTGCGATTCAAGATCCTGATGACCGTGGTCACGGCCGTCCTGGGATTTTTGCTCACCAGGCTCCTCGTCAGTCTGTTCTGAGGAGCTTTGAAAAGGGAAAGACATGGATTTTGAGCTTCATTCCAAATACCGGCCCTGCGGCGATCAGCCGCAGGCCATCGAATCCCTGGTCCAGGGGGTCCAAGACGGCCTCCGCACCCAGGTGCTTTTGGGCGTGACCGGCAGCGGCAAGACCTTTACCATGGCCAACGTCATCCAGCAGGTCCAGCGGCCCACCCTGGTCATCGCCCACAACAAGACGCTGGCCGCCCAGCTGTGCAACGAGTTCCGGGAATTCTTCCCCAACAACCGGGTGGAGTTTTTCGTCTCCTACTACGACTACTACCAGCCCGAATCCTACCTGCCCAGCACCGACACCTACATCGAAAAGGACATGTCGGTCAACGATGAGATCGAAAAACTCCGCAATTCCGCCACCTCCTCGCTGGCCGAGCGGCGGGATACCATCGTGGTGGCCTCGGTCTCCTGCATCTACGGCCTGGGCGCGCCGGAGGAGTACTTCAAGCTGAGCATCTCCCTGCGCCCCGGCGACGTGATCGAGCGCAACGACCTGATGCGGCGGCTGGTGGACATCCAGTATCAGCGCAACGACGTGGACTTTGTGCGGTCCACCTTCCGGGTGCGGGGGGACATCGTGGAGATCTTTCCCGCCAACAACTCCGAGATCGCCGTCCGGGTGGAATTTTTCGGGGACGAGGTGGAGCGCATCTGCGAGGTCGAGGCCGTCAGCGGCCGGGTGATCTCCACCTTAAAGCACGTCACCATCTATCCGGCCACCCACTACGCCGTGGAGTCCGGCATCATGAAAAAGGCCCTGGTCGAGATCGAAAGGGATCTGGAGATCCGGGCGGCGGAGCTGGAGGCCGACCACAAGCTGATCGAGGCCCAGCGCCTCCGCCAGCGGGTCAGCTACGACCTCGAGATGATGCGGGAGATGGGGTACTGTTCGGGGATCGAGAACTATTCCCGCTACTTCGACGGCAGAAGCCCGGGGCAGCCTCCCTTCACACTGCTGGACTATTTTCCCAAGGACTTCCTCATTTTCATCGACGAGAGCCACATGACCATTCCCCAGATCCGGGCCATGCTCCACGGCGATCAGTCCCGCAAAAAAAATCTGGTGGACTACGGCTTCCGGCTGCCGGCCGCCTTCGACAACCGGCCGCTCTCCTTCGAGGAGTTCGACCGGCGGATCCCGCAGCTGATCTGCGTCTCCGCCACGCCCGCGCCCTACGAAATGGAACAGGCCGACAACGTGGCCGAGCAGATCATCCGGCCCACCGGGCTGGTGGATCCGCCCATCGAGATCCGCAGGATCGAGGGGCAGATCGACGACCTGATGCACGAGATCCACCTGGCCACCGAGGCCGGGGGGAGGGTGCTGGTCACCACGCTGACCAAAAAAATGGCCGAACATCTGGCCGCCTATCTCACCGAAAACGGGGTCAAGGCGCGGTACATGCACTCCGACATTGACACCCTGGAGCGGATCGACATCGTCAACGCCCTGCGGACGGGGGAGTTTGACGTTCTGCTGGGCATCAACCTGCTGCGGGAGGGGCTGGACCTTCCCGAAGTGCGGCTGGTGGCCATTCTGGACGCCGACAAGGAGGGCTTTCTGCGCTCCGAGACCGCCATCATCCAGACCGTGGGCCGGGCGGCCCGGAACGCCGACGCCAAGGTCATTCTGTATGCCGACACCATGACGGGCAGTATGGAGCGGGCCATCGGGGAGACCGAGCGCCGCCGCAAGAAACAGCTGGCCTACAACGAGGCCAACCACATCATCCCCAAGACCATCGTCAAGGAAGTCAAAAACACCCTGGAGATCAGCCAGAAGCAGGCCGTCGGCGCCGACCTGAAGAAGGAGCAGATCCCGGAGGAGATCGAAAAGCTGAAGGCGCTGATGCAGGTGGCGGCCGCCAACCTCGACTTCGAGCGGGCCATTCAGATCCGGGAGACCATCGCCGGCCTCAAGCGCAGGCTGTACCAGCGCTGACGAAGAGGGGACGGCGAAGGCGTGGCAGATCTTCTTCGATCAGCTGACCGGTGCGGTATTTGTGAAGGGCCTCTTGTTCGGCCCTTTTGACCCTCACAATGCCTTTCGGAAATGCTGAAGAAGATCTTCTCGTAAGAGAAAATCCGCTCTTCGGAGCCCGAATCACGGCATAGTACTCTGCAAAACGGGTATTTTTCAGAGTACTATGCAATAAAAACATATCATATATCAATAAAAATATCCCATATATAGAGAGAAGCGTTGAAAGACGGCAATACCATGAGAGACGAGATTTTTATCAAGGGCGCGAGAGAGCACAATCTGAAGAACATCGACGTACACATTCCCCGCAACAAGCTGGTGGTGCTGACAGGGCTGAGCGGTTCGGGCAAGTCCACCCTGGCCTTTGACACCATCTTTGCCGAGGGACAGCGGCGCTACGTGGAGAGCCTTTCTTCCTATGCCCGGCAGTTCCTGGGGCAGATGGACAAGCCGGACGTAGACTTTATCGAAGGACTTTCGCCGGCCATTTCCATCGATCAGAAGACCACTTCCAACAATCCCCGCTCCACGGTGGGGACGGTCACCGAGATCTACGACTACTTCCGGCTGCTGTTTGCCCGGGTGGGGACGGTCTACTGTCCCAACTGCGGCGCCCTCATCCAGAAACAGAGCATCGACTCCATCATCGACCGCATCATGGCCCTGCCCCAGGAGACCCGCATCCTGGTGGAAGCCCCCATGGTGCGGGGCAAAAAGGGAGCCTTTGAAAAGATGTTCGAGTCCCTGAAAAAGTCGGGCTACTTCCGGGTCAAGGTGGACGGCGAGGTCCGCACCCTGGAGGAAGAGATCAAGCTGGACAAGAACATCCGCCACAGCATCAGCGTGGTCATCGACCGCCTGATCATCAAGGAAGGCATCGAAAAGCGGCTGACCGACAGCGTGGAAAACGCGCTGAAGCTGGCCGAGGGGCTGGTCATCATCGATGACGGAAAGGACCCGCTGCTGATGAGCGACAAGTACGCCTGCGCGCACTGCGGCACCAGCATCGAGGAGATCGAGCCCCGGCTGTTCAGCTTCAACAGTCCATTCGGGGCCTGTCCGGAATGCACCGGTCTGGGCTTCAAGAATGTCATCGACGTCGACCTCCTGTGCCCGGACAAGGCCAAGACCCTGCGGGAGGGGGCGCTGACGGTGACCGGCTGGAACATGGACAACGGCAAGATGACCGAGATGTACTTCAAGGCCCTGTCCAAGCACTACGGATTTTCGCTGGACACCCCGGTCAAGGATCTGCCGCCGGACATCCTGAATTTGCTGCTGTACGGCACCAACGGGGAAAAGCTGAAGGTCGAATACGACGCCTATCACTTCAAGGGGAGCTACGAGGCCGCCTTCGAGGGGGTCATTCCCAACCTGATGCGCCGCTACCGGGACACCACCAGCGACTACGTCAAATCCGAGATCGAAAAGTACATGCGGGAAATGCCCTGCGAGACCTGTCACGGAAAGCGGCTCAAAAAGGAGGCCCTTTCGGTGCGCATCGGGGGGAAGAACATCGTGGAGCTGTGCGAGCTTTCCATCGTCCGGCTGAAGGCCTTTCTGGCAGAGTTTCAGCTGACCGAGACCCAGCGCATGATCGCCGACCGCATCCTGAAGGAAATCGACGCCCGGCTGCAATTCCTCATCGACGTGGGGCTGGGCTATCTGACCCTGGGCCGCTCGTCCGGCTCGCTGTCCGGCGGCGAGGCCCAGCGCATCCGGCTGGCCACCCAGATCGGGAGCGGGCTGGTCGGCGTGCTGTACATCCTGGACGAGCCCAGCATCGGGCTGCACCAGCGGGACAACGAAAAGCTGCTCAAAACATTGCTGCACCTGCGGGATCTGGGCAACACCCTGATCGTGGTCGAGCACGACGAGGACACCATCCGGGCGGCCGATCACGTGGTGGACATCGGCCCCGGCGCCGGCGTCAACGGGGGCTATCTGGTGGCCCAGGGCACCCCGGCCGACATCGCGGCGGCGGAAAATTCGGTGACCGGAGCCTTCCTCTCCGGGCGGCGGAAGATCGAGGTCCCCGCCGTCCGCCGCAAGCCCGACGGGCGGTATCTGGAGGTGTTCGGCTGTCGGCAGAACAACCTGAAAGACGTCCATCTGAAGATCCCGGCCGGGCTGATCACCGCTGTCACCGGGGTCTCGGGGAGCGGAAAATCCAGCCTGATCAACGAGATCCTCTTTCCCGCCCTGGCCAACCGGCTGAACAAGGCCAGGCAGGTCGAGGGGGCCTATGATCGCATCGAGGGGCTGGAGTATTTCGACAAGGTCATCGCCATCGATCAAAGCCCCATCGGCCGGACGCCCAGGTCCAATCCGGCCACCTACACCGGGGTGTTCGGGGCCATCCGGGATCTGTTCGCCTCCACCACGGACGCCAAGGAACGGGGCTACAAGGCCGGCCGGTTCAGCTTCAACGTCAAGGGCGGCCGGTGCGAGCACTGCGCGGGCGACGGCATCATCCGCATCGAGATGCACTTTCTGCCCGACATCTACGTGCCCTGCGAGGTCTGCCACGGCAAGCGCTACAACCGCGAGACTTTGCAGGTCAAGTACAAGGACAAGAACATCTTTGAAGTGCTGGACATGACCGTGGACGAGGCCACCGAGTTCTTCAAAAATCTGCCCTCCATCTACAACAAGATCAAGACCCTGCAGGACGTGGGCCTGGGCTACATCAAGCTGGGGCAGTCCTCGACCACCCTTTCGGGCGGCGAGGCCCAGCGGGTCAAGCTGGCCACCGAACTGAGCAAGCGGAGCACCTCCAAGACGGTGTACATCCTGGACGAGCCGACCACCGGGCTGCACGTGGCCGACGTGGAGCGGCTGGTCCAGATCCTGCAGAGGCTGTGCGGCTCCGGCAACACCGTGGTGGTCATTGAGCACAACCTGGACGTCATCAAGATCGCCGACCACATCATCGACCTTGGACCGGAGGGCGGCGACATGGGCGGGACCGTCATCGCCGAGGGCAGCCCCGAGGAAGTGGCGGCCATGCCGGACAGCTACACCGGGCAGTTCCTGAAAAAGATCCTCGCCTCCGATTGACAAAAGTTCCCGGTCCGCCTCTGGCGGGCAAAGTCCGGTCTTGGGACTTCCTTGCGGCAAAGGTCGATTTTGAAATTTTCTTTGAAAAGGGCTTCGAATCGCTTGCAAAATTTTCTTGCTTATGCTATAATGCATGAGTAAGTCAAATTTGCCCTTATAGTCTAGCGGTTAGGACGCCGCCCTCTCACGGCGGAATCTGGGGTTCGATTCCCCATAAGGGTGCCACATTCGATGCGGATTCTGACAGAGGTCGGGGTCCGTATTGTTTTTTATATTGCTTTTAAATTATTTTTATTTGAATAAAGCCTGACAATGTGATGTACCGAGTGTCGAGTCGGCCGGGAATCAAGATGGCCATTATTACTTAAGGCCTCCGAAGCGGCACAAAAAGGGACTGCTTCGGCCCGGCTGTCGGCGGATCCCGCTTTCAGCCGGAAAGAGTGTGATTTTCAGGAGAAATCAAACAAAGGGGCTTCTTTCAAAGGGGCTTTCTTTCCCAAGAGGACGTTCTTTGCGTAAATTAAAATCCGGTCAGACTTTTTGCGAAGAAACCTGCCTGTACGGCTCTTTGGAAACTTCTGCCCGCCGGCAAAGAATTGACTTTCCCCGCCGGCTGTGCTATAATAATCTCAAAAATGCGCTTTCCGGCCCGGGAGGTTTTCCGGGAGGGGAGGCGGAATCAAACCGACAAGGAGAGGAGCTTATGGACCGGATCACGGTCAAGGAAATTTTTGCCCGGCAGCAGGAACTGGACGGGCAGACGGTCAAAGTGGCGGGCTGGATCCGCACCCTGCGCGACAGCAAGGCCTTCGGCTTTCTGGAGCTCAACGACGGCAGCTGTTTCAAGTGCGTGCAGGCGGTGCTGGAGGCCGACCGGCTGGAAAACTATGCCGACCTGGTCAAGCTGAACGTGGGCAGTTCGGTCATCGTCACCGGAAAGCTGGTCTTAACGCCCGAGCGCGCCCAGCCCTTCGAGATCAAGGCCGACGAGGTGGCCGTGGAGGGCACGTCCACACCCGATTATCCCCTGCAGAAAAAGCGGCACAGCCCCGAGTTTTTGCGGGAGATCGCCTACCTGCGCCCCCGGACCAACCTGTTTTCGGCGGCCTTCCGGGTGCGTTCGGAGGCGGCCTTTGCCATCCATGAGTTCTTCCACAGCCGCAATTTCGTCTACGTGCACACCCCGCTGATCACGGCCAGCGACTGCGAGGGGGCGGGCGAGATGTTCCGGGTCACCACGCTGGATCTGGACAACCTCCCCAAAAAGCCGGACGGCAGCGTGGACTTTTCGCAGGACTTCTTCGGCAAGCCCGCCAATCTGACGGTCTCCGGCCAGCTGGAGGGGGAGACCTTTGCCATGGCCTTCGGGAACATCTACACCTTCGGCCCCACGTTCCGGGCTGAGAACTCCAACACCGCCCGGCACGCGGCGGAATTCTGGATGATCGAGCCGGAGATCGCCTTTGCCGATCTCGAGGACGACATGCAGTTGGCCTGGGACATGATCCGGCACGTCGTCCGCTCCGTGATGACCCGCTGCGAGCAGGAACTGAACTTTTTCAACTCCTTTGTGGACAAGACCCTGATGGAGCGGCTGACGGCGCTGGTGGACAGCGAGTACGCCAAGGTGACCTACACCGAGGCCGTGGAACTGCTGCAAAAGAGCGGAGAAAACTTCGTCTATCCCGTGCAGTGGGGGGTGGATCTGCAGACCGAGCACGAGCGCTATCTGACCGAAAAGGTCTTCAAGCGCCCGGTCTTCGTCATCGACTATCCCAAGGAGATCAAGGCCTTCTACATGCGCCTCAACGACGACAACAAGACGGTGGCGGCCATGGATCTGCTGGTCCCCGGCGTGGGCGAGATCATCGGCGGCAGCCAGCGCGAGGAGCGGCTGGAAGTGCTGAAGGCCCGCATCCGGGAGCTGGGCATGAAGGAGGAGGACTACTGGTGGTATCTGGATCTGCGCCGCTTCGGCGGGACCCGTCACGCCGGGTTCGGCCTGGGCTTCGAGCGCATCCTGATGTACCTGACCGGCATTTCCAACATCCGCGACGTCATTCCCTACCCGAGAACGGTGGGCAACGCCGAGTTTTAAGCCGTTGCAAAGCCTTGCCTGCGGAGGCCAAATCGCCTTTTCGCGCTTTTAGCGTTGTCCCGGTCAGAGCCGTTGTTTCGGAACAGAACTTGACGGCTGCGGCCAAATTCCCTACCTGAGAACGGCGGGCAGCGCCGGGTTTTGAGCCTCTTCAAAGCCTTGACGGCGAAGGACGGAAACCTTTTCAGCCGATCAAATTTAACCGCAAAATCAGCAGCCCTGCAAGCATGCTTGCAGGGCTGTTTTCCGCAAAAAAGGACCTTTTGAAAGAAGGCCTGTTTTCCTTATGGTCCGATCTCGAAATTTTAGGACTTTTCAGAAAGTTAAAAGGCCGTTTGGGAGGCAGAGGGGTCAGAACAGGGAGAGCTGGATCCCTTCGATCGGGCGGCGGGAGGGCGCCCTCTCACAGCGCAGGCAGTCGGTCAGGTCGGCCAAAAAGGGAGAATCCTCCCCGGGGGCGGTCAAAATCAGTTCCTCGCCGGCCCGGGTCAGGCCCACGTAGAACAGCCGTTTTTCCTCCGCGAGGTCGGCGGGCCTTCCGGCGGACTCCAGGGGAAGGCTCCCCTCGGACAGCCCGCACAAAAAGACGGCGGGAAATTCCAGGCCCTTGGCGCCGTGCAGGGTCATCAGCCGGACGGCGCCGGAGGGGTAAGACTTTTTCCGGCTCCGCTTCAGGTCCGCCTCCTCGCCCAAGAGGATCTCCCGCAAAAAGTCCGCCATGCGGTCGGCAAAGACCGAGGCCTGAAGCAGGCGGGTCAGCGGTTCCGAGGAAAGGCCGTGCTCCTTCAGGAAGGATTCCAGCAGTTTGCGGGGTTTCTCCTTCCCGACACGGGGAGCGAAAGCGGCCAGATCGCGTAAAAAGGCGGGAAGGGGCGGCCTGGCCTCAAATTCGGGAAGATCGGCCAGCTTTTCGAGCGCCCCGGCAGGGTCGGGCGCGGAAAGCGCGGCGGCAAGGAGGCCGTCTCCGACAGCGGAGCGGCTCTCCGAACGTTCGGAAAGCTCGGAGCTTCCCTCCGGCTGTTCAAAAGCCCCGTCTGCGGCGGCAAGAGGGCCGTCCGGAGCCGGAAAGACTTTTTCAAAAGCGGAAGTTTCGCACGAACGTTCCGACCGATCCGAAAGATCCCGGCTGTCAGCCACAGGAAAGGGGCCGTCCGGATTAGAAGACACCGCAGGGCCGGGCGCGGCTCCGGCCGTTTGGAAGGGGTTCAGCGGGGAAAGGACGGTCTGCATAAGATCTGCGGGACAGCCGTAGATCTCCTTCAGGCAGTTTTGCAGAGAGAGCGCCTCCCGGTCCGCACAGAGGGTGCGGAAAAAGCCCAGCGTGCCGCGGACGAGGGGATCTTCAAGGTAGGATTCGCGCCCGAGGACCAGGCAGGGGACGCTCTCATGAAGCAGGCACTTTTCCAGCAACTCCAGCTGCCGGTGGGTGCGGCAGAGGACGGCGATGTCCGAAAAAGAGCGGATCGGGCGGTCCTGGGTGCGCTGGGCGTCCAGCATGTCCAGCCCTCCGGTCATGCGGTTGATCTCCTTGGCCACAAACACCCCTTCTTCAAAGGGGGTCTTTGCCCGGATCATCCGCACTTCGGGCCCCTCCGGCCGCACCGGCTGGAGGGGACTGCCGCCCAGTGCCCGCCGGGCACAGGTCAGGATCTGCGGCGTGGAGCGGTAGTTTCGGCGCAGGCGGATGACTTTCAGGTCGGGGAAGGCCGCCCTCAGCTTGTCGAAGCAGGCCGGATCTGCGCCCCGGAAGCCGTAGACGGACTGATCGGGGTCGCCGATGACGAACAGGCTTTCGGCCCGTTCGGCCCAGTGGAAGAGCAGGTCCAGCTGCAGATCGTTGATGTCCTGGAACTCGTCGACCAGAATGTGCCGGAAGGAGGGGCCGGGGGCCGATTTGATCCCCTCGGCGAGCAGGTCGTCAAAGTCCAGAAGCCCTGACGCCTTCAGGTGGCCGTTGTAGGCCTCGAAGAGCTCGTCCGGGAGCTTGACCTGGATCCCGTTTTTGCGGGCGGAGACGGCCTGTAAAAACTTTCCGGCCGGCAGATCGGATCCCGCTTCGGCCAGCACGCGCTGTGCAAGCTCCGTCGCCTCCGACCGGTCGAGGAGGGCGGGCGGATGTCCCTCCCGGGCCAGCAGGTCCAGGCAGATGGCGTGAAAGGTCCCCGCCGTCAGGCGGGCGGGAGAGCCGTTCAGCCGCCTGCCCAGCCGCTCTTTCATCTCCTGCGCGGCCTGGCGGGTAAAGGTCACGGCGGTGATCTCGGCGGGAGAGACCCCGCTTTCGATCAGCCGGGCCGCCCGCTCCACCAAGGTCCGGGTCTTGCCGGTGCCCGGGCCGGCGATGACCGCCGTCACCCGGCTCTTTGTGCAGACGGCTTCCTCCTGTTCGGGATTGGAGGCGGTCTTTCCGGGAGAAGCCTCGTCCCTGCCTTTTGTCTGTCCCGCGTTTTCCGGCTCGGGATCAAAGCCGGGAAGGCCGAAATCGGCCTTATCTGTGTTTTCCGGGCTGCCCGCCTCTTTCCGGTCCTGCCTTCCGGCAGCTGATTCTGCTCCTTCGAAGCCGGTTTGATGTTCGGATGTCCCGAGGGCCGCCGCGGCCTCCGAAGCCGGTCCGCCCAAGACAGCCGGATCGGAGAAAGGCAAAGCTCCGTCGTCCGGGGCGCTGTCCGCCTCTTTTTTTCCCAGGAAGGAGAGGGGATCGGGTTCGGGATCGGGCAGGAAGCAGAGCTGTCCCTTCAGGTCGCGTCGCTCGGCCTCCGAAAAGAGGGAAATGACGCCGTATTCCCCGTCAAAGCCGCCCAACGCCTCCACCTTGCCCTCGCGCAGACGGGAAAGCCCCTCGGCCAGCAGACTGCCGCCCAGGGTGCGGACCTGATCGAGGGGAACTTTGCGCAGGATGTCGAATTCGGACCCCAGCTTGCGGAGCAGGATGCGGTAAAGGCTTTGGACCTTGGCGCTCCCCGCCGAAAGGCCGAGGCTGGAGGCGATGACCTCGGGCAGGGGCATCAGATGCTCGAAGGGCCTGGCGTGTTCCGGGCGGAACCCCTCGGGGCGGTCGGCCAGCTCCTCCACCCGGTGCAGCACGCCCACGGTCAGCTTTTTGCCGCACACCGGGCAGCGGCCTCCGTATTGCCGGGTCTGGGCCGGCGTCAGCCGCAGATGACAGTTGCGGTGGCCGTCCAGGTGGTACTTGCCCTCCTCGGGGAAGAATTCCAGGGTGCCGGCAAAGCCCTCGCCACACTCCAGCGCCCGCTTGAGGGCGGGATAGCTGAGTTCGCAGGTCAGCAGATTGGCCTCCCGTCCCAGCTTGGCGGGGGAATGGGCGTCGGAATTGGAGACCAGCACAAAGCGGTCCAGTCCGGAGACCCGCCAGTTCATGGGCGGATCCGAGGACAGTCCGGTCTCCACGGCATGGATGTGCGGGGTAAGGTCCCGGAAACATTCCTCCGGGGAGGAAAAGTCCGAAAAGGCCCCGAACAGTGAAAAGTGCGGGGTCCAGATGTGGGCGGGAATGAACACGGCCTCCGGGCAGGCCTCCAGGGTGATCTCCAGCAGGTCCCGGCTGTCCAGCCCCAGAATGGGCCGCCCGTCCGAGCGGATGTTGCCGATGGCCTCCAGCCGGCGGGAGAGGGTCTCGGCGGCCTCCAGCGAGGGGAGCAGGATCAGGTGGTGGACTTTGCGGGTCTTGCCCTCGCTCTTGTAGATGCAGCTGATCTCACCCGAGACCACAAATCGGGGCGAATTCCCCGGCAGGGCGGGCTCCTTCAGGCGGTAAAGGCCCTCTTCCGCGGGGACTAGAAATTCGGCCATCTCCTCCCGCCAGGCGGGATGGGTGAAATCACCGGTCCCCAAAAGACCGATGCCCTTTTGGGCGGCCGCCTCGGCCAGGTGAAAAAGATCGCCCTCCCGGCTGGTGGCCCGGGAATAGCGGGAATGGATGTGCAGATCGGCAATAAAATCCATGCGAACCTCTTTCGTAAGCCCGATCAGCCGAAAAAGGACTGCCGGTGTTTTTCCGCTTTTTCCAAAAGACCGGGGCCTTCCGGGGGCTGGCCGCCCGGTCGGTTCCCGGTCCTTTCAAAACTTTTTGGAATGTGAGCTTCGCCCTTTCGGGGAAACGGATTGGAAAGCCCGTCAGGGTTACTTCGCCTTTTGGGCCAGGCGCTTTTTCATGCGGCAGCGGTGGCGGATCCAGCGGATGAGCAGTTCTCCCCGGAAAAAGAGGAAGCGCATCAGCAGGTAGACCGGAAAGGCCACGGCCAGGATCCCGACCAGGGTAAAAAATCCCACCCAGGGAATGGCCACGATGCCGATCAGCCCCTTCAGGAAGGTCCCGGCCAGCACCAGCCCCGCAAAGACGCAGAGGATCAGGATCAGGCGGTAGCGGTCCCAGGGCCAGGCGACCACGGCCAGCACGATGTAGGCCGTAAAGGTGACGGCCAGCACGGCCATGGAGGAAGTCTGCTTTTCGTTCAGACCGACGGCCGGCCCGAGGGCGAGGGCGGCCAGCACGCTGGCCACCATGACCACGGCGGCGGGCAGGGCGTTGCGCACCACAGTGGAGATGAACTTGCCCCGGACCAGATTGTGATTGGGCTGAAGGGCCAGGAAGAAGGTGGAAAGGCCGGTGATGAAGAACTCGATGAGCAGCATGTTGCTGGTCGTGAAGGGATAGGCGATGCCGGCCAGGATGGTGATCAGGGAGAGCATCAGCGAAAACAGGGTCTTCATGAAGAACAGGGAGGAGGACTTCTGAATGTTGTTGATGACCCTGCGCCCCTCGTAGACCACCGAGGGCATGGAGGCGAAGTTGGAATCCAGCAGCACCAGGTGCGCCACACTGCGGGCGGCTTCGGCCCCGGCGGCCATGGCGATGGAGCAGTCGGCCTGCTTCATGGCCAGAATGTCGTTGACCCCGTCCCCGGTCATGGCCACCGTCTTTTTGGCCGCCTTCAGGGCCTTGATCAAAATGGCCTTCTGATCCGGCGTCACCCGGCCGAAGACGTTGTACTGGGTGGCGGCCGCAGCCACTTCCTCGTCCGAAAGCCCGGTCAGGTTGATGTACTTTTCCGCTCCCGCGATGCCCACCCGGGCGGCCACGTTGGCCACGGTGGCGGGGTTGTCGCCCGAGATGACCTTCAGGGCCACCCCGTTTTCCCGGAAGTGGCGGATGGTCTCGGGGGCGCCCTCGCGGATGTGATCCTCCAGCAGGATCAGGCCGATGGGGTCAAACCGGTCCGGAAAATCCTCTTCGGAGAGGGGGCGGTCGCTGTGGGCGACCAGCAGGACCCGAAGGCCCTCCTCGGCATGGCGCTGGATGCGGGCGTCCAGTTCGGGATCGGACCCGCGGGGGATGAACTCGGGGGCCCCCAGCACGTAGGAGCCCCGGCTGCCGAAGGAGGCGCCGGAGAGCTTCCGGGCGGAGGAAAAGGGGAGGGCGGCCGTGGCCTCGTAGAGCTCGGCCTCGCCAAAGCCCCGCAAAAGGGCCTCTGCGGTCAGATTGTGGTCCTTGGTGGCGGTGACCACCGAGCGGACAACGGCCGGCAGATCGTGCTGGTTGGTCAGGGGGACGCCGGCCTGCACCGACATGTTGCCGTCGGTCAGGGTCCCCGTCTTGTCCAGGCAGAGCACCGTGGTGCGGGCCAGCATCTCGATGCAGTAAAGGTCCTGCACCAGGGTCTTTTTCTTGGCCAGATTGATGACGCCCACGGCCAGCGCCACCGAGGTCAGCAAAAACATGCCCGCGGGGATCATGCCGATGATGGAACCGGCGGTCTGCGTGACGGTCTCGACGATGTCGCCGCCCGTGGCGCGGTAGTTGTTCCAGCCCATCAGGCAGGCCATGGGAATGATGATAATGCCGATGAAGTTGATGATCTTCTTCATGGCCTTCATCAGCTCGGAATTGGGTTTTTTGTACTGTTTGGCCTGGGCGGAGAGCTGCTGGACGTAACTGGCCTCGCCCACCTTGTCTGCCAGGGCGGTGCAGCTGCCGCTGACCACAAAGCTGCCGCCGTACAGCGGATCGCCGGGGTTTTTCCGGACCGAGACCGATTCTCCTGTCAGCAGGGATTCATTGACCTCGATCGACCCCTCCAGCACCACGCAGTCCGCGCAGATCTGCTTTCCGGCCTCCAGCAGGACCCGGTCGTCCAGCACCAGTTCGGAGGAGGGGATCTCCTGCCGCTGACCCTCCCGGATGACCACGGCGGTGGGGGCCGAGACCAGCGAGAGCTTTTCGATGGCCCGCTTGGCCTTGATCTCCTGCACGATGCCCACCGTGATGTTGGCGAAGATGATCACGAAAAAGAGAGCGTTGCTGAAGGATCCGACGGCCAGCACGGCGATCACCACCACCAGCGCGATCAGGTTGAAGATCGTGCAGATGTTGGAGACGAAAATGTTCTTGTAGGACTTGGAGTTGACGTTTTTGACCTTGTTCGTCTGCTGCTGGGCCACGCGAAGGGCCACCTGTTCCCGGGTCAGCCCCCCTTCGGCGGGGGCAAAACGTTCCACCGGCGGTACGCTTGCTTTCATGGATTCCCTCAGAAAATTTTTTTATCCGGACCGGCAGGCGGACCGCCGCCCGGACAGGACTGATTTATTATATCATATTTAGGACAAAGAATCAAATAAAACAGAAGAGTCTGAAACGGAGAAGGCGCGTCATACAGAGATCGGAGAGTAAACGGGGCGCATGGACCCTTTTTTGGGGCGCACGGGTCCTGTTTTTGAAACGGAAACAGGGCCGCGTGAGGGGAAAGACCGGGGACGGGAGGACCTTGCGGGAAACGGGGGTGCGCAAAACTTTGTATTTTGGAAGGCGGATGGGAAGGGTAAGGAAGCTGTCCGGCCCTCTTTTGAAACAGCGGGGGCGGAAAATTCGGCCCGAAGGGCCTTCCGTCGGCGAAAAATCCTCGGCTTTTTCCCAAAATCACTTCACAAAGCGGGCAAAGCTGTGCTATAATAGGAAAGTAATGCTGTGTTTTCACCCGCCGGGCGGGGGAATTCTGACGAAAGGAGAAAGTCCATGCTTCCGAATCCGATTTTTACGCTGGGGGATCCAGATTCCTTCTTCTACATCTCGCTGGACATGTACACCATCCTGATCTTTGTGGGCATCGTGATGGCGTTGGTGGTCTTTGACTTCCTCTCCCGCAAGCGGAAGATGAGCGCCAGGGCCAACCGGTTCTACTACATCGCGGCCATTGTGTCCATCGTCTGCGGCCTGTTCGGCGCCATGGTCTTTCAGTGGATCTACAACTGGATCGAGACCGGCGTATTCGAGATGAGGGGCATGACCTTTTTGGGCGGCCTGGTCACCGGCGCCGCCGTCTTCCTGCTGAGCCTGATCTTTGCGAACGAGGAGGTCAAAAAGAACTTCTGGCGGGTGCTGGAGATCGCCCCCTGCTGCATCCTGATCGCACACTTCTTCGGAAGGCTGGGCTGCTTCTGCGCGGGCTGCTGCTACGGAAAGCCCACCGATTCCTTCATCGGCATCGCCTTTCCCGACACGCACGGCGTGCCGGTGCATCCCACCCAGCTGTACGAGGCCGCCATGCTGCTGGTCATGTTCGGGGTCACCCTGTACATGAATCTGAAGGACATCCGCTGGTCCATGATCTTTTACCTGTACGGCTACGGCATCGGCCGCTTCCTGCTGGAATTTGTCCGCGGCGACGACCGCGGAACCGGCTTCATCCCCGGGCTTTCGCCCTCGCAGGCCACTTCCGTTCTGCTGGTGATCATTGCAAGTCTGTTGCTGGCCTACAAGATCTGCCGCAAAAAGTTCCCCGAAAAGATGAAGCACATCCTGCCCATTCTGGAACAGGATCCCGACTACGACGAATCCAAAAACCGGGTCTTCGGAGTCAAGGCTGCCAAGACAAAGCCGGAAGATCCCAAGCCGGACGCCCGGCCCTGAAACCCTTAAAAGCTCCGTTTAAGCGGGGCCTTGGGGATCTTCCCGCGAGACGGACTTTGCGGGGGGGGGGGGGAAAAATAAAAGCTTTAAAAAATAAAATTCCTTGTTCTTCCTTAAAATAGGGTCCAAAAGAACCCTTAAACCCCATAATGAAAAAAAAAGTTAATTATCTTTCTCAAA
>CALVJY010000028.1 GCA_944332455.1 uncultured Clostridia bacterium | reverse complement strand
GGACCCTGTTCCGCCGCCGAAAGGCTCCCCATTCTGCGGTAGTCGTCACCGGACACTCCCGCCCGGGCCGGGAGGGCGGCCCCCGCCGGGAGGGAGAGGGCCGCCCTCCCCCGGATCCATTCGGAGAAAGGGCGGGAAAGATGGCAAATTTTTACCGGGTGCGGCACAAAATTTTTCTGAAAAAGTCCGGAAAAACGTTTGCCATTTTGTCTTACTTTGATTATAATAAGAGCAATTCGGAAAAGTTCATCGCTTTTCCGAATTTTTTTTCCCGGCAGACAGACGATCTTCCTTCGGAAGATCGCGTTTTGAAAAAGCGGAGGGCTTCCGGGAAGCGAAAAAAGAGGAAGGAAATACCGATGTAAGATTCATCCCGCCCCGAAGGGGCCGCCCGGAAGAGACCTCCCGGGAAAGACGAAGCAGGACCGGACGGGTTTCCCGGTCCGGGAAGGGCGATCAGCCCGCCGCCCCGCAAGGGGCCTTGTCAGTCCGCCGCCCAAGCTGCGGCGGGGGAAGAATTTTTTTTATGGATATTCTGGCCTTCGGCATGAAGTATTGGAAAAAACACCTGCCCAGGGCGGTGTTTTGCCAGATCATCGGCTTTGTGGCCATTTTCGCAGCGCTGCTGCTCCCCCTGCTGGGACAGCTGATCGTGGACTACGTGCTGAACTACCAGGGGCAGACCCCCGACACCGGGGGGATGTTCGGCTGGCTGCTGAACGGACAGTTCGGCGCCCCCGCCACCATGGAACTGTTTTTGTCGATCGCCGCAGTCTACGGCTCCATGGTGCTGCTCCGCTCTGCCCTGCTGTACCTGCGCAACAACCTGTTTATCCGCAACGGCATGAAGATGGAGAGCCGGCTGCGGCGGGAGACCTACGTCAAGCTGGTCAGCCAGAGCTCGCTGATTTTGAACAAATACAACACCGGGGACCTGCTGACCATTTTAAACAGCGACATCGTGGCCTTCAAGGAGCTGTTCGCCTTTACCCTGCTGTGCATCTTCGACGCCGTTTTTCAGCTGGTGGTGGCCGTGGTGCTGCTGGGCCAGCTGAGCTGGTATCTGGTCATCCTGCCCCTGTGCATCGCCCCCTTTCTGATCTTCACCCTGCGGCGGTTTTTAAGGGCCGCCCGCATGATCTCCTCCCAGATCCGCGACTGCAACGCCGACATGAACATGGTGGTCTCCGAGAACATCAACGCCGTCCGGCTGGTCCGCTCCTTCGCCAACGAGGAGCTGGAGATGAAGAAGTTCGACCAACGCAACGAGAACACCAAGAACACCTACTTCCGGCACGCCGACATCATCTCCCGCTACAACGTCTACTTCAACACCATGCGCCAGGTCGCCTACGTGGGCAGCGTGCTGATCGGCACCCTTTTGGTGCTGTCCGGACACATGCAGGTGGGGATCCTGGTGGCCTGCTCCAGCTACGTGATGACCATCATGGACAACATCACCCAGCTGAACAACCAGTTTTTCAACTTCCAGCAGTACCTGGTCTCGGGGGGCCGGATCATGGTCTTCCTGCAGACCGGCAACCTGATCGAGACCCCGGAAAATCCCCTGCCCATCGAAAAGGCCCCCCACATCCGCCTGAACAAGGTGGGGCTGATGATGGACGATCACCAGGTCCTCAAGGACATCGACCTGGACCTGCCCTACGGCAAGAAGCTGGGCGTCATGGGGGGCACGGGGAGCGGCAAGACCGTGCTGCTGAAGGCCCTGACCCGCCTTTACGACGTGACGTCCGGCATGATCACCATCAACGGCAACGACATCCGGGCGCTGGATCTGGAACAGGTCCGCAGACAGTTCGGCTTTGTCTTCCAGGACGTCTTTCTGTTCTCCAACACCATCGACGCCAACATCGCCTTCGCCGACCCGGACGCCCCCTTTGAAAAGGTCCGCAAGACCGCCCGGGAGGCGCAGGCCGAGGAGTTCATCGAAAAGATGCCCCAGGGGTACGACACCATCATCGGCGAGAAGGGCCTGGGGCTGTCCGGCGGGCAGAAACAGCGCATCTCCATCGCCCGCGCCCTGTTGAAAGACGCCCCCGTGCTGGTGCTGGACGACGCCACCAGCGCCCTGGACATGACCACCGAACGGGCCCTTCTGGAGGCGGTCAAGCGGGAGTATCCCGACAAGACCCTGATCATCTCGGCCCACCGGGCCTCCTCGGTCAAGGACTGCGACGAGATCATCTACCTGCAGGACGGCGAGATCGTGGAGCGGGGCTCCTTCGAGGAGATGATGGCCCTGAACGGGCGCTTTGCCCGCATTTACCGCAAGCAGTCGGCGGACATGTCGCCGGAGCCCGAGCCGGCAGCGGGCGGGGCCGACGCCGGGCTGGAGGAGGCCGAGGCCCTTTCGGACCGGCCGGCCGCCGAACTTCTGGCCGAGCAGATGGCCGAGGGCAGGCTCCCGGACGAAGGGGCCGGGCCGGACGCCTTCGAGCGCGAAACGTCCGAGGGGGTGAACTGAGATGGCCGAACGCAACACCTACTTTCACGACGAGATCGTCAAGGAAAAATTCAACGCCCGCCAGCTGATCCGGGTCTTGAAATACGCCCTCCCCCACAAAAAGGTCTTTCTGTTCATCTTCGGGCTGATGCTGGTGTCGGTGGCCATCTCCCTGATCGCCCCTCTGCTGATCCGGGACATCGTGGACAACGTGGTCCCCAACGAGGATTCCCGCCGCATGGTGCTGGTCATTTCAGGCCTGGCCTTCGTGGGGGTGCTGGACATCACCATCACCTTTTTCCACCAGCGGCTGATGAGCAAGACCGGCCACCGCATCATCGCCACCATCCGCCGGGACATCTTTGCCAACCTCCAGCGCCTGCCCTTCGACTTTTTCGACAGCCGCCCGGCCGGCAAGATCGTGGTCCGGGTGACCTCCTACGTGGACGAGCTGGCCAACTTTTTCGCCAACATTCTGCTGACCTTCATCGTCAACATCCTCCGCATCCTCATGGTGACGGTGTTCATGCTGGCCCTCAACCTCACCCTGACCCTGATCGTGCTCTCGGCCATGATCCCCCTCTCCATCGGCGTCTACATCCTCCGGCACTTTCTGCGCAAGCTCTTCCGGATCAGCCGGGCCAAGGACTCCAACCGGACGGCCTACATCGTGGAATCCATCATGGGTGTCAACGTCGTCAAGAGCTTTAACCGCTCGGAACGCAACACCGAGATCTACGGGGGCATCCAGCAGGAGGCCGTCAAAAACTGGTTCCGGATCGTGGCCGTCAACGAACTCAACCTGCCGGTCATCGAGATCTTGTGGTACTACGGCACCCTGATGCTGTACGGGGTCTCCTTCGGGCTGATCCTCTCCGGCGCCCTGCAGACCGGCACGGTCATCGCCTTTTTAAGCTACATGGGGATGTTCAACGGCCCCCTCACCCAGATGGCCTCCATCTTCCAGCAGATGGCCCAGGTGTCCTCCAACCTCGAACGCATCTTCGAGACCATCGACACCCCCTCGGCCATCCAGAGCCCCAGGGACGCCAAGCTCCTGGAAAATCCCCAGGGCCGCATCGACTTCGAGGACGTCACCTTTGCCTACGAGGAGGACCTGAACGTGCTGGAGCACTTTACCCTGCACGTCGAGCCCGGCCAGACCATCGCCCTGGTCGGCCCCACCGGGGCGGGCAAATCCACGGTCATCAACCTGCTGACCCGCTTCTACGACGTCAAGGAGGGCAGCGTGAAGATCGACGGCCTGGATGTGCGGGAACTCGACCTGCATTCTCTGCGCACCTCGGTGGGCGTGCTGATGCAGGACAGCTTTATCTTTAAGGGCACCATCATGGAGAACATCCGCTACGGCCGCCCCGACGCCACCGACGCCGAGTGCATGGAGGCCGCCCGCCGCATCTGCGCCGAGGAATTCATCTTAAAGCAGCCCCAGGGCTACTACACCCAGCTGGCCGAGCGGGGCGAGGGGCTTTCGGCCGGACAGCGCCAGCTGCTCTCCTTCGCCCGCATCATGCTGAAGGACCCTTCGGTGCTGATCCTGGACGAGGCCACCTCCTCCATCGACTCCGAGACCGAGGAAAAGATCCAGACCGCCCTGAACGTGGTCTTAAAAGGGCGCACCTCCTTTCTGGTGGCCCACCGCCTCTCCACCATCCGCCAGGCCGACCGGATCCTGTACATCGCCAACAAGGGCATCGCCGAGTCCGGCACCCACGAGGAACTGATGAAAAAGAAGGGGCTTTACTACGACCTCTGCACCAAAAAGTGAGAAAAACGGGCCGCCCGGAGGCGCGCCCCGCAGCGCCTCCCTTTGCGGCGGAGGCAGGGCCGCCCCACCGTTCCGGACTCCGGAACATTGCCGCCGGCGGCAGAAAAAAACAGAGAGGCCGAAGGGTTTTCCTTCGGCCTCTCTGTTTTTCGGGGTTTTTACACCTCGGTGAATTCGTCCTTGCCCACCCCGCACATGGGGCAGACCCAGTCCTCGGGAAGGTCCTCGAACTTGGTGCCGGCGGGATACTCGCCCTCGCCGACCGACTCGTCGTAGCTGTAGCCGCAGACCTGGCAGACATAGACTTTCATGACAGTTCCTCCAATGATTTTTTGTTTTTGGCATCCCCGCTCAAAGACCGCCTGACGGCGTTGAACGCCCTGCGATCTTCATACGGCGCTGCCTTTTTTATTCTTACCCCGCCGGCGGACTTTTCAAACGCGCGGCGGCGTGAAGCAGATTTTCAGCGGTCAGACGGGGTGTCCGTCCTCCTCCTTGCGGTCCCGGCGGACAAAGCGCAGGCCCCGGCGGGTCTCCCGGTAGATGTCGATGTAGCTGCCGTAGTCGTAGAGCAGGTACTCGGGATTCTGCCGCACCCGGTAGATCTCCGGCTCGGGCCGGATCTTAGGCTTTGGATCCTCCCAATCCGGGGGGATGGGCTGGGGAGAGACCGCGTGCAGGCCTTCCGCAAAGCCGTTCCCGGAAGGGGTCGACTGGGGCTGGGGCATCCCGGACGGCGGGGGCTGGGAAAAGCCCTGTCCCTGCGGCATGCCCTGGGGCTGAAAGGCGGGCTGGGAGACGGCGGCCTGGAATCCGGGCTGCACCCCGGCATAGGGCGGGGCGGCAGGCTCCGGAGGGGGCGGGGCCTCCTGCCCGGCCCGGGCTTCCCGGGCCTCGAGATCGGCCTCCCGGGCGGCCAGCTCCTCCTCCCACTTTCTGAGGTCGCGCTCCCGCTTGTTCAGGCTGTGGTTTTTGAGGGGGGCCTTGACGGTGTTCCGGAAGAACAGCAGCACCGCCCCCACCAGCGACAGCACCAGCTCGGCATAGAACAGCCCGCGGTAGGTCCCGTTCGAAAACACGGCGTTGTCGGTGGCCGCGTTCAGGATCAGGCAGACGGCCAGATAGCCGAGGGGCAGGATCAGCCCGAACACCCGCAGCAGGTAGACGACGATCTTCAGGATGCCGCCGACAAAGGCCCACAGCACCCGGATCAGAGAGACCAAAAGGGTGATCATGGAATGAGGTCGCACCCCATGTAGGGCCGCAGGACCTCGGGCACCGTGATCGAGCCGTCGGCGTTCTGGAAGTTCTCCAAAATGGCGGCGGTGGTGCGGCCGATGGCCAGGCCCGAGCCGTTCAGGGTGGCCAGAAGTTTGGCCTTTTTCTCCCCCTCGGGCCGGTACTTGATGTTGGCCCGGCGGGCCTGGAAGGTCTCGAAGTTGGAGCAGGAGGAGATCTCCACATACCGCCCGTAGCTGGGCATCCAGACTTCGAGGTCATAGGTCTTGGCCGAGGAGAAGCCGATGTCCCCGGTGCAGAGCATGGAGACCCGGTAGGGCAGTTTGAGCAGCTTTAAGATCTGCTCGGCCTCGGCGGTCAGCCTTTCCAGCTCGTCGTAGCTCTCCTCCGGCCGGCAGAAGTGGACCAGCTCCACCTTGTTGAACTGGTGCTGGCGGATCAGCCCCCGGGTGTCCCGGCCGGCCGAGCCGGCCTCGCCCCGGAAGCAGGCGGTGTAGGCGCAGTAGCGGATGGGCAGCTCCTTCTCCTCCACGATCTCGTTGCGGAGCAGGTTGGTGACCGGGACCTCCGCGGTGGGGATCAGGTAAAAGTCGGTGTCCTTGACGGCGTACATGTCCTCCTCGAACTTGGGCAGCTGCCCGGTGCCCACCATGGAGTCGCGGTTGACCAGGAAGGGCGGGAAGACCTCGGTGTAGCCGTTTTTGATGTGGGTGTCCAGCATGAAGTTCATGACGGCGCGCTCCAGCCGGGCGCCCAGCCCCCGGTAGACCGTGAACCTCGCCCCCGAGATCTTGGCGGCCGCGGCGGGATCCAGGATCTTTTTCTTCTCCCCGATCTCCCAGTGCGGCAGGGGGGTAAAGTCAAAGACCGTGGGCTCCAAAAAGGTACGCACGACCTGGTTTTCGGAGTCGTCCTTGCCCACCGGGATCCCGGGGTTGGGGATGTTGGGCAGGGCCAGCACCGCATTTTTCAGGTTGTCCTCGATGACCGACAGCTTGTCGTCCAGCTCTTTGATGCGCTCGCCCTCTTCCTTCATCAGGGCGATCTTTTCATCCGCGTCCTGTCCGCTCTTTTTCATGCGGGCGATCTCTTCCGAGACCCTGTTCTTGGCGGCCTTCAGGTCCTCCACCTCCCGGATGATCTCCCGGCGGCTCTTCTCCAGTGCCAGCACGTCCTCGATGCTGTAGGAGCCGTTCCTCTTGTCCAGGGCGGCCTGGACCTCCTCGGGATGCTCGCAAACGTAACGGATATCTAACATGACTCTTTCTCCTTCCGGCTCGCCCCGGGACGGGGCGCTGGTTTTGCTACCATTATACACTATTTCGGAATTTTTGAAAAGAGTTTTTGCCCTTTTTCCGCCCTCTTTCCCCAAATTTTTCCCCCGGCCTGCGGGAAGCGGGACCTTTTTCCCCTTCCCCGCCGGCCCGCCCTCTCCTCTCCGCCCGGCCGGGCCCTCTTACGGCGCCGCGGACTTCCCTGCTGCCCCCGCTTCCGCTCCGCATAAAAAGCCGCTTTTTTGCAGAGAATAGGCCGGAATCGGGGACCGCAAGTTCCCGGAAAAAGGAGAAAATACCATGAGAAATCTGATGATCTTCCTGGCCGTGGCCGTGCTCGCCGTCAGCCTTGCCTTCTTCACGGGGGCCCGCACCGCCCTTCCGGCTGGCGGACCGGCGCAGGAAGCCGGACAGAGCGAACGGGCCGGAGAACCCGCCGCCGAGCGGAGCGATCCCGGCGAAGAGCCGGCCACCGAAGAGGAGCCCTCCGAAAGACCGGCGCCCGAAGGGCCGGCCCGCAGAGGCAAAGCCGGCCCCGAAGGAAGGGAACATTCCGACAAAGACGGCCTCCGCTCCGCCCCCTCCCACAGACGCCCCCCGAAGGGCGACCCCGATCCCGGCGACGGGGAGGAACTTTCCTCCGACCGCAGCGGGGAGGACCCCGAGGGCCCCGGAGCCGTGCAAAATCCGGACCGGCCCGGCAGGCTTCCCCCCGAACACCCCATCATCCCCCCTCTCCCGCCCGTGCAGCCCCGGGAGAGCGAGGCCGGGACCGAGGCCGAACAGAGCATTCTCGGCCGCTACGCCATGGTGACTGCGGAAAAGGATGGGGCCGAGATCTCCTCGCCCGGAGAACTGCTGGTCTGCTTTTCCGACCGCACGGTGACCTGTCTGTACCGCTCGGCGGACCGCAGAACGGAGTGGCGGTGCGAGCGGGAATACGTGCGGGCCGGGGATCTGATCACGGCCGCCGATCCCGCCCTCGGCCAGGCGTGGACCTTCCGGGTGGAGGACGAGCGGGTGACCTGGGGCAAGCTGGATCTGGGCGGCGGGACCGCCGAGGTCGAACTCATGCGGGAAAAGCCCACCGCCTGGTGGCGGTGGATGGCCGAATGGTTGGGCCGCTGCCCCATGCCCCTGGGATCTCACTGCGGCACGCCCGAGCTGCCCCAGCCGTAACCATCCGCCCCCTCTTTCCGGGGGACTTAGAACTCTTTACGGCAGGATCCTGCCAAACCCTTGTCTTCCGGGCAAAGGCCCGAAGCGAGACCGCCGCGCCCCCCTTCTTTTTCCCCGGACGCACGCTGAAAGTTTTAAAGAAGTGTTTGCAGCTGCCGTGCGCTTTCAGGAGGTCAAACTTTTCCCCGTAGGTATGCTGTTTGCAGGCCGGGCGGGCCTCCCCGTCCGCTCCCCCTCGCCTTCCGGGCGGAGTCCTTCCGTTCGCCCTTTCTGCCCGCTGAAAACTTCCCGCTCATTCCGGGCAGCGGCATGATTATTCAAAGCCCTTCCGAAGTCCTGCGGAGGGGCTTTTGCGCTGCCTCCGGCCCTCCCGGAAAGGCCCCTCCTGCGGCTCCGAAAAAAATTCTCCCCGAGAATTTTTGAAAAACACTTGAAACCTCTGTTTAAATGTGCTACAATAGGGGTAAGAATATTCAACGAAGGATCCCCGTCGATCCGGTTTTGGAGGTACCTTATGGTTTCGATTATTTACGGCACAAAGGGCTCGGGCAAGACCAAGCAGATCATCGACCGTGCCAACGCTTCCTTACAGAACGCCAAGGGCAACATCGTGTACATCACGGACACCAAGGAACACAGCCTGCAGATCGAGAACAGCATCCGCTACATCAACGCCAAGGAATATCTGATCAACACCCAGGACCGGCTGATCGGCCTGCTGGCCGGTCTGATGGCCGGCAACGCCGACATCGAACAGATCTTTGTGGACGGCCCGGCCAGGATCTGCTCCTGCCCCATCGCCGACATGGAAGCCTTCTACAACTACCTGCAGAAGCTCTGCCAGGAGTACGGCATGCGCTTTACGGTGACGGTCAGCGCAGCCAAGGAAGACCTGCCCGGATTTATCCAGAAACTTTTGTAATGATTCCGGCCAAACGTCATTTTTCGCTTTGCGAAAAATGAGCCGGGCTTGAGGGGACAACCGTTGTTCGCGAACGGGATGTAAAACCTAATCACTCTTTTCGGAGACCGAAATTTACTTCGGTCTCCGATTTTTTGTTCCGCTCTGCAACGTTTTTCCCCTCTCAAAAGGCTCTGCCTTTTGATTCACCCTTTTCCACCCGAAAATTTACTCACCGTAAATTTTCGATTGAGTCCAACGCCGGTACACGCCCGGCGTTGGCGCGACGAGATCAAAAGCCCGGTGCTAGGATAGACTTTGAGAAGGAAAGCAATCGGAACGGGCATATATTTTTTATTCGTATATTTTTTATTTATGTGGTCTGTCCACAATGTGTCGCAAAGCGGCACATATCGAGCGGCACGAAGAGCCGCATATCGAATGGCCGTCAAGCCATATATCGAGTGCCGCTTCGCGGCACATATCGACATAAACTTATCGCAGGAAATAAAGTTATTTTCCCGCGCCATACGAGTGGGCGTACAAAAAGGTGCCGCCGGCACCCGTGCCTTCCTGGCGGCGATGCCGCCTGCCGCCGGCACCCCCTGTGTGAAGATTGAGCGAAATTTCGGTGATTTACGCCGAGGGGCCCCCAAAACACATGACTTTTTATGAAAATTTTGTTATAATAGAGCCGTGCAAAGTTTACACTTTGAACGGCTTTTCTTTTTCGGGGCCTGCCGGCCCTTTCTTTTCGGGAAGGGCCCGCCGCGGAAAGAGCGCGGGCGCAGCCCCGGCGCCGACAGTTGCAGCGGCATACGCATAAACCCCAGCCCGGACCGGGCATGAGAGCATACGCGAAGCGCCGCAATCGGTTCGACAAAGGCAGGAGCCTGAGAACAGCAACCGGAGGCCCTGCAAAGCAGGAACCCCAGAGAACGGCAGCCAAACGGGTGCGCAAGAGGCATACGCATCAGACGGCGGCCCGGAATGAGTGCGCGGCGGCATGTGCATGAGTGGGGAGCCTCCCACACAAAAGCCAGTCCAGACCTTGCGCGGAAGCGCGAAGCGCCGCAACCGGTCCGGCAAAGGCAGAAACCTAAGGTCAGCGGCCGGACAGGCCCTGCAAAGCAGGAACCAGAGAACGGCAGCCAAACGGGCGCAAGAGGCACAGGCATCAGACGGCCGGGAGAAGTGCAGAGAAAACCGAAGGGCGCGGCCGCGCGGTGGCCGACGGCCCGGGACTTCCCTTGACGATTCCCTTTTCGGATGAGGAGTTTTTTTATGAAATATATCAGTACCCGCAACAAACAGGAGCGCGTTTCGGCGGCTCAGGCCATTGTCGCCGGCATGGCGCCGGACGGAGGGCTGTACCTGCCCGAGAGCATCCCCGCGCTGGAGAGGGCGGAGTTCGACCTGCTGAAGGAAAAGGACTACGTCTTCCGCGCGGCCTACCTCATGCAAAAGTACCTGGACGAGTTCACCATGGAAGAGCTGACCGGGTGCGCGGCCGAGGCCTACGCCAAGTTCGACGGCGACCCCGCCCCCACGGTCAAGCTGGACGAGGGGCTTTACATGCTGGAGCTGTGGCACGGCCCCACCCTGGCCTTCAAGGACGTCGCCCTGACCCTGCTCCCCAGGCTTCTGGCCCTGTGCAAGAAAAAGCTGGGCATCACCTCGGACACCAAGATCCTGGTGGCCACCAGCGGCGACACCGGCAAGGCCGCGCTGGAAGGCTTTAAGGAGGTGCCGGGCACCTCGGTCACCGTGTTCTATCCCTCGGACGGGGTCTCCCAGATGCAGAAGCTGCAGATGATGACCCAGGAGGGTTCCAACCTGTCGGTGTACGGGGTCAAGGGCAACTTTGACGACTGCCAGAGCGCGGTCAAGGCCCTGTTCGCCGACGAGGAACTGGCCGCCGCCTGCAAGGCGCACAACGTGACGCTGTCCTCGGCCAACTCCATCAACTGGGGCCGTCTGCTCCCCCAGATCGTCTACTACGTTTCCTCCTACCTCGACCTGTGGGACGAGGGGCAGATCGCCTTCGGGGATCCGGTCGACTTCTGCGTGCCCACCGGCAATTTCGGCAACATTCTGGCCGGGTGGTACGCCGCGCAGATGGGGCTGCCGGTGGGCAGGCTGATCTGCGCCTCCAACATCAACAACGTGCTGACCGACTTTTTCAACCGCGGGGAGTACAGCTTGAAGCGGGAATTCCAGAAGACCATGTCCCCCAGCATGGACATCCTGATCTCCTCCAACCTCGAGCGGCTGCTGTTCGAGGTCAGCGGCCAGGACGACGCCCTGACCGCCGGGCGCATGAAGGAGCTGAAGGAAAAGGGGGGCTACCGCATCACCCCCGAGGAATCCGACCGGCTCCGCCAGCTGTTCGCGGCCGAGTTCTGCCGGGAGGACGAGGCCATCGAGGCCATCGAAAAGTTCTTTGAGGACTACACCTATCCCCTGGATCCCCACACCGCCGTGGCGGCCGGCTGCTGGCTGAACTACCGCAAGAAGACGGGCAGCCGGACCCCCACCGTCATCCTCTCCACCGCCAACCCCTACAAGTTCCCCCAGGACGTGCTGTTCGCCCTGACCGGGGACGACGTGCGGGATTCCTTCCGGGCCTGCAAAAAACTGCTCAACCAGACCGGCATGGAGATCCCGGAGAGCATCATGGCCTTAAAGACCAAACCCAAGCTCCACCAGAAGGTGCTGCCCGCACAGGAGCTGAAGAACATCGTGCTGAGCGAACTGGGCTGACCCGCGGCCAAAGCTTTTCGCGGCCGGCCGCCCCGGTTTCGGCCGGGGGATCGAGGAGACATCATGGAAACACCGCAAAAGGCCCCGGAGGCCTCTGAAAAAAAGGTCCTGTTTTCGGGCATCCAGCCCACCGGGATCATCACCCTGGGCAACTACATCGGCGCCCTGAAGAACTGGGTGGCCCTGCAGGACGAATACGACTGCGTCTACTGCGTGGTGGACATGCACGCCATTACCGTCCGGCAGGATCCCGCTAACTTACGCAAAAACACCCTGGAGCTTCTGGCCCTTTACCTGGCCTGCGGCATCGACCCCGAAAAATGCCTGCTGTTCGTGCAGTCCCACGTCCCCGCCCACGCGGAGCTGTGCTGGGTGCTGAACTGCCTCACCTCGGTGGGCGAGCTCTCCCGGATGACCCAGTTCAAGGACAAGTCCAGAAAGCACGCCGACAACGTCAACATGGGGCTGATGGACTATCCCGTGCTGATGGTGGCCGACATCCTGCTCTACCAGGCCGCCCTGGTGCCCGTGGGGGCCGACCAGAAGCAGCACCTGGAGCTGACGAGGGATCTCGCCATCCGCTTCAACAACCGCTACTCCCCCACCTTCACGGTGCCGGAGCCCTACATCCCCAGGCAGGGAGCCAGGATCATGAGCCTGCAGGATCCCTCCGCCAAGATGAGCAAGTCCGACCCCGACGAAAACGGCTTTGTGGCCATGACCGATCCGCCCGAGGTCATCGCCCGCAAGTTCAAACGGGCGGTCACCGACAGCCTGGCCTGCGTGAAGGCGGGCGAGGATCGGCCGGGCGTCACCAACCTGATGAGCATCTACGCCGCCTTTACCGGCAGGACCTTCGGGCAGATCGAGGACGAGTTTGCCGGCCGGGGCTACGGGGACTTCAAGGCCGCCGTGGCCGACGCCGTCATCGCCGCCCTCTCCCCCATCCAGGCCGAGCAAAAAAGGCTGCTGGCCGACAAGGCCTACCTGCACGGGATCCTGGCCGAGGGGGCGCAGAAGGCCGCCCGCCTGGCCAACAAGACCCTGGCCAAGGTCTACAAAAAGACCGGCTTTTACCAACTGTAATGTTCGGATACGTCCTGCCCGACAAAAACTATCTTTACCTGAAGGACTACGCCCTCTTTCAGGGGGTGTACTGCGGCATCTGCAAGTCCACCAAAAAGCAGTTCGGCAATCTGCCCCGGCTGTCGGTCAACTATGACTCGGTCTTTCTGTCCGTGCTGGTGCACAACCTGTGCGGGGAGGATTACACCCTGGAAAAGCAGCGGTGCATCCTTCACCCCCTGCGCAAGCGGAACATGGCCCTGGACGACCCGCTGAGCGCCAAGATCGCCGCCTTGAACGTCCTGCTGCTGTGGCACAAGCTGAACGACGACGTCATCGACGGCGGAAAGTTCAAGCACCGGGCCGCCCGCCGGCTGTTTGCCCGGGCCCGCAAAAAGGCGGCCCGCAGTTTTCCCGAGTTCGAGGCGGTCATCGCCGAGGAATACGCCCGCCTGCGGGCGCTGGAAAAGGCGAAGTGCGGGGAGATCGACCGGGTGGCCGACCCCTTCGGCTGCATGATGGAACGGCTCTGCGGGCTGATCTGCGACCGGGGCGGAGAAGATTTTAAAAGTCTGTGCTACAACGTGGGGCGGTGGATCTACCTGATCGACGCCCTGGACGATCTGGAAAAGGACCACAAAAGCGGAGAGTACAACGTCTTTTTGGCCGCCTTTCCCGATTTTTCCGACCGGCAGAGCTTTGTGGAGGCCCACCGGCAGGATCTGGAATTTTCCCTTTACACCGGCGTCGCCGCCATCGAGGAGGCGGCCGCGAAGCTGGACTTTTGTTTCAACGCGGACCTGATCAAAAACGTCACCGAGCGGGGGCTTCGCGTCCGCACCAAATTATTTCTGGAGAACCACTGTCAATGCAAAAAAATCCGTATGTGATCCTGGGCGTGGACGAGAATATCCCGGACGACCAGCTTTACGAGGCCTACCGCAAAAAGCGGGCCGAATATGCCGACGCCCGCTTCCAGCCCGGCGAAGCCGGCGCCGAGGCCGCCCAGAAGATGGAGGAGCTGGACAACGCTTACAGCGACATCCTGGCCGACCGGAAGAACCGGGGCGCCGACGGCGACGTGACCACCGTGTTTGCCGAGGTCGAGCAGATGATCAAGGACGGCAAGCTGAACGAGGCCCAGTCCCGCCTGGACGGCATGAATCAGCGCCCGGCCGAGTGGCATTACCTTCAGTCCATCGTCTTTTACCGCAAGAACTGGTACGGCGAGAGCAAAAAACAGCTGGAGATGGCCTGTCAGCAGGCCCCCGGCAACCACAAGTATTCGGACGCCCTGATGCGGCTGAACAACCGCATGAACCAGGGCCAGAATCCCCAGCAGGCCAAAAACAACGCCTCCGGCCAGCAGTACGATCCCAACCAGCGGCCCGGCCAGAACGGCCAGCCCAACATGGATCCCAACCGTCAGATGGGCGGGTGCGGCACCGAAATGAACTGCTGCGCCAACCTGATCTGCGCCGACTGCTGCTGCGAGATGATGGGCGGAGATCTGATCTCCTGCTGCTGATCCCCCCTGCCCTTCTGCCCGCCGGAAGGGCTTTTTTCCGCCCTCTGGGAGGAAAACATGCGACCCTTTCCCCCGAAAGGCCGCCTGCGGATCCCCCGGCTTTTCCTGCCGGCCCGATCTTCGCGGCCTCCTTTTCCCGGCGTACGCTCCGGGCCGCTTTTTTGCCGGACTCTGCTCCCGTCTTTTTTGCCATGAAACGATCCTATGCCATTGCTCTGGCCGGCGTCATGACCGCGCTGTCGGTGATCTTTCTGATGCTGGCCGTCTACTTTCCCACCGGAAATCTGGCCTGCTATGCCCTGACCTCGGTCTGTCTGATCCCCGCCCTCAGCATGCGCTCCCGCTGGTCCGCCCTGCTCACCTATGCCGCCACCGCCCTCTTGGGGCTGTTCACCGGCCAGATCGCCGCCGTGCTGGCCTATGTGCTGTGCTTCGGGCTGTATCCCTTTGTGGTCAAGCTCACCGAAAAGTGGCCGCCTCTTTTGTCCTTTGCGGTCAAGCTGATCTACTTCAACGGCATGATCGTGCTGTGCTACTACGCGGCCGCCGAACTGCTGACCGAGGCCCTGCTGGCCCTCCCCCTGTGGGCGCTCTGCCTGGCCGGGTCGGCGGTGTTCGCGGTGTTCGACTTCCTGTTCCTTAGGATCATGCAGAAGGCCCCCGCCTTTCTGGAGCGGTTTTTGAAAAAATAGGCCCTCGGGAGTACGGAAACCCGGAAGCAGTACCAAAACAAAGTCCCCATGAAAGTTCATGAGGACTTTTTGCTTTGGATAAAAGGATCTTTTTTGACAGGCGGCGAGGCTTTGTTCTGCCTTGGGATAACAGAACTCAAGCAGAGGCGCCGCTCTGTTCGGCCCCGGGATAGCAGAACTCGGGCAGAGCCAATCCTCCTTCAAAGTGCTGTTCGATCGCGTTTTCAATGTCCCCATAGGCATCAAAAGAGACCTCGGGCGGGATGTCGGAAACGGGCAGGGTCTCGATCTTGTCCTGTTCGGCGTCAAAGTAGCTGTAATATCCCTGACTTTGGTCCATGTAGACGAATCCGATCAGGGCCGCAGGTTTTCGGTCCTCCTCGCTTCCGGGCCCCCCGGCTCTTCTGTACACCAGATAAAGATTCTCGGTTTCTTCCACGCCGGCAAATTCGGCCACTTCCTTCGGGCCGAAGGGGGCGCGATGAATGGGAGAAGAAATCGTCGTCCCGTCTTCCTGTTGCTCCTTCCATTCCCCCGCGTACACGCAATCCGTGCCCTTGGCGGCGGCCAGAGAGAGGTAGGCCTTGCGGTAGGTGTCGGCTGCGGCCTGCACCGCGCCCTTTCTGGCGCTCTCGCCGGCCCCGGTAAAGGTGGGGATGAGCACGGCCGCCAGAATGCCGATGACGGCGATGACCACGATCAGCTCCACCAGCGTAAACCCCTTTTTCGGTTTCATATCTTTCTCTCCTTATTCTTTCACCGCGCAGAGGGCCTCCCCTGTTCGGTTCATCGGACTAAATTTATTGCCCCGGCCCCCGTTCCGTCGGCGAGCCCTGCCCTCATGAATATTTGGAAACCAGCTGAACATCAATGCAGCGGTAACAGACCTTGGAGATGGCCTCGGCCATTTCGGGCGTCAGCAGGCTCTCCTTGTCCAACGTCACGCAGGCACCGATGGGGTCGGCCGTGCTCCAACGGTCCGATTGCTCCATCTCCCAGAGAATGGCCCCGAAATCGATGCCGGTCACTCCTCCATAGAGTTCGGAGGAGAGCAGCATGTTGACGATCTCCGGTTCGGCTGCCAGCACCCGCAGGCTCTCCCGGGGATCCAGTACTTCGGGGTTGATGGGATCGTCTGCCCGAAAGGGCTTGCACAGCGCCGGCAGTTCATGGGAACCGGAGTAAGCGTAATAGATCCCGGTCACATGGATGCCGGCCTCCTGATCCAACTCGGCCAAGGCTGTCATCTGCTCCTCCACGCTCAAAGCCGGGTCCAGACTGAATACGATGGCATACCGCCCGCCGAGGATGTCCCGCCAGGGATTATCGGGACGAATTTGGGTCCCCAAAACAGCGTTGAGCGCATCCACCCGCTCCGCACAGTAATCCGGATCATCCAGTCGGCTCTTGTCCACCGCCAATCGGCTGAGATCCAGAGGATCCTCGTCCACATTGTTCCGGTAAAATTCCCCGATGGGGATCAGCAGATCGGAATAGAAAAAGGTCTCGTAGGGGTGGTCGACCTTATCAATATAATACCTATCTTCAATCGTCAGTTTGTCATTTTCGATCCTGTAGCTGCAACTTAAGCCCGCACTGACCAGACGATCCTGTCGGTCTTCTCCGTTTAAAAACAGACGCAGATCCCTGTAGCTCAGCCCTCCGCTGTAAGACCTCCCCTCGTTATACGTATCCTGAAAATACATCAGCCAACGGCCGTTAAGTTGGGGGGCCAGAACATTTTGTAGCTGCTGATTGACAACGTTGACAGAGAGAAGCTCCTCGGACACCCGAATTTTACCCCGGTATCGGTTGGCGCTTACCAGCACCGCCGTCAAAATCGCAGCAATCAGCAGCACCGCCGCCGCGCCGATGAGGATCCACCTCTTTTTAACATTGATCTTCATGATTCTCTCCTCTCATTTTGTAAACTCGGGGAGGAGGGACCTCCTCCCCGATATTCAGAACTCAGCAGATATTTTTCAGGTTTGGTGAAAAGCTGCTCTCGGAGAAAAGCCCATGGGTCTCACCCCCTCATTATTTTCCTCGCCCTTAGTATAACATATTTCAGCCCCTTTGTCAATAGGGTTTGAAAAAAATTTTTATAATTTTATCATCTTTATGCCTTTTCTGATATTAAATATAAATTGAAACGATTCTGATAAAATAAATTTGACAAGCATAAGAAAAAATTATTATTTATCCTCCTTAAATCTTCCGTTTTACCTGTTTTTACCAGAGGCTCCGAACACTTCCCCGAAAGTGCACAAAAAAGGACAGGGAAAAACTTGGTTCTTCTCCGTCCTTTCCGTTCTCTTTTCGATTTTTCAAATGGCCGGCCTTTTTCCGGGCTCAGTCGTGCTGTTCCACGGCCTCGAAGCCGGCGCGGTAGGCCACCTCGTTCATGGGGATGAGGCGGGGCTTTTTCTTGAAGGCGTACTCCAGGCCCTTGTGCACGCTTTCGGGCTGCAGAATTTTGCAGTGGCTGTTGATGGCGCCGTACATGACGATGTTGGCCGCCCGGGCGGTGCCGCATTGGATGGCCAGGTCGTTGGCGGGGATGTAGTAGGCCTTGACGTCGGAGCGGGTCACCTTGCGCTCGATCAGGGAGCTGTTGACGATGATGACGCCGCCGGGCACCACCTTGTCCTCGAACCTGACCAGCGAGGGGCCGTTCATGGCCACCAGCAGGGTGGGCCGGGCCACGATGGGCGAGGCGATGGGTTTTTCGGAGATGATGACCGAGCAGTTGGCGGTGCCGCCCCGCATTTCGGGGCCGTAGGAGGGCAGCCAGGAGACTTCCTTGCCCTCGGTCATGGCGGCGTAGGCCAGGATCTGCCCCAGGCTGAGCACGCCCTGCCCGCCGAAGCCGGCCAGAAGGATCTTTTCCATGTCAGCGCACCTCCTTGTCGGTGTCCTTGTAGACGCCTAGGGGATAGTAGGGAATGACCTGTTCCTCCACGTACTTCAGGGCGTCGACGGGGCTCATGGCCCAGTTGGTGGGACAGCCGGTCAGCACCTCGACCAGGGCGAAGCCTTTGCCCTCGATCTGTTTTTCAAAGGCCCTGCGGATGTGCTTTTTGGCATCGAGGACGGCCCGGGCGTTGTGGGTGGACACCCGGGCGATGTAGGAGGGGCCGTCCAGCTGGGCCAGCATTTCGCTGACCCGCACGGGATAGCCGTTGACCTTGGGATCCCGGCCGTAGGGGCAGGTGGTGGCCTTGGCGCCGATCAGGGTGGTGGGCGCCATCTGGCCGCCGGTCATGCCGTAGATGCCGTTGTTGATGAAGATGACGGTGATGTTTTCGCCCCGGGCCGCGGCGTGGACGGTTTCGGCCGCCCCGATGCTGGCCAGATCGCCGTCGCCCTGGTAGGCGAACACCACGCACTCCGGCCGGACCCGCTTGATGCCCGTGGCCATGGCGGGCGCTCTGCCGTGGGCGGCCTCGGCCATGTCCAGATTGAAGTAGTTGTAGGCGAACACCGCGCAGCCCACCGGGGCCACGCCGATGGTCTTTCCGGCCACGCCCAGCTCCTCCAGGCACTCGGCCACCAGGCGGTGGACCACGCCGTGGGTGCAGCCCGGGCAGTAGTGCATGGGCACGTCGGTCAGCACTTTGGTCTTGTGGAATACCGGCATCAGAAAGCACCTCCTTTGACGAACGCCACGATCTCGTCCTCGCTCATGACCGCGCCGCCGCAGCGGCCGAAGAAGGAGACCGGCTTTTTGCCGTCGACGGCCAGCCGGACGTCCTCGATCATCTGCCCGGTGGACAGCTCCACCGAGACAAAGCCCTTGACCTCGGGCCGGGCGGCATGATAGCGGAAGGCCCGGTCTGGGAAGGGGAACAGGGTGATCGGCCGGATCAGGCCGGCCTTGATCCCCTCGGCCCGCAAAATTTCCACCGCGCTCTTGCAGATGCGGGCGGGCGTGCCGTAGGCGGTCAGCAGAATCTCGGCGTCCTCGGCCCGGTACTCTTCGGCGCGGGCCTCGTCCTCCTTGATCCGCTCCCATTTTTTCATCTGTTCGTTCAGATAGGGCTCCAGATCCTCGGGCTGGATGCGCAGGGAGCTGACGATGCGGCGCTCGCCCTGCCCGTCCCAGCCCCGCAGGCACCAGGGCTTTTCGGGCAGGGACTGAAGGTCCACGGCGGGCGGAAGCTCCACCGGCTCCATCATCTGCCCGATCATGCCGTCGCCCAAAATCATGGCGGGCATGCGGTACTGATCGGCCTTGTCGAAGGCCACGAACATCAAGTCCACGGCCTCCTGGATGGAAGCCGGAGCAAAGACCAGCAGTTTGTAGTCGCCGTGTCCGCCCCCCTTGACGGCCTGGAAGTAGTCGCCCTGGGCGGACTGGATGCCGCCCAGCCCCGGGCCGGCCCGCATGATGTTGACGATGACGCAGGGCAGGTCGGAGGCCGCGATGTAGGAGATGCCCTCCTGCTTGAGGCTGATGCCGGGGCTGGAGGAGCTGGTCATGGCCCGAAAGCCCGCCGCGGCCGCGCCGTAGACCATGTTGATGGCGGCCACTTCGCTCTCGGCCTGGACGAACACGCCGCCGTTCTCGGCCATGTGGGCGGCCATGTACTCGGGGATCTCGTTCTGAGGGGTGATGGGATAGCCGAAAAAGGCCCGGCATCCCGCCCGGATGGCGGCCTCGGCGATGGCTTCGTTCCCTTTCATCAATTGTCTTGCCATAGCGTCCTCCTAGTCCACGTCGATGGCGCAGTCCGGGCAGATGGCGGCGCACATGGCGCAGCCGATGCAGGCCTCGGGATCGCTCACCTGACAGTAATTGTAGCCCATGGCGTTGATCTCGCGCTCGGTCAGCTTGAGGATCTTTTTGGGGCAGTTGACCACGCACAGGCCGCAGCCCTTGCAGACTTCTTTTTTGATCTTGGCTTTTGGCATAGCCTTACACCTCCGTCGGTCGTGTTCGGGCCTTCCCTTGCCGGGAAGCCCCGCTTATTCCAGCAGGTCGTGATTGCGCTTGTAGTTCAGCAGGAACAGGTAGGCAAATCCGGCCAGGTTGCCCAAGGTCTTGACAAAGTAGGCGCAGACGTCCCGGGCCGTCTCGGCGCCGGTGTTGAATTCCCGGTGGAAGACGTTTTCGGTCCAAGCGTCCGCCGAAAAGGTGCGGAACTTCTGGAACCCGAAGATCAGGGTGCGGTCCACCACCCGGTTGTAGAGCCCCGGGATCTTGCACAGCAGCCGTCTGGCCCGGCGGTCGGAGTGCTCCCCGATCTCGGCCAGGGAAAGGCTGCCCTCGTTCAGCTGGGCACAGAGGCTGCGGACCACCTTGGCCCGCTTGTCCAGCCCCAGCTCCAGAAGGTACTCCTCGGAGGCCTGCCCCAGCTGGGCGGGCGTGGGAAAGGCAAAGAACTTCTGGCCGCTGAACTCACACTTTTTGCCGAAATCCTGGCAGAGCTTTTCCACCGCGGCCTCCGCCCTGGCCCGGCCGCAGCCCACGTAGATCAGCTGGGTGACCAGGGTCTCGAAGGGCTCCTGATTCAGCATATGAAGCCCCTTGCCGAAGGCCAGCACCCGGGTCATGAAGGGGTTCAGCGAGAGCAGGGTGTGGATCTCGGCGTAGTTGTACGACAGCCCCAGATAGCGGCGGAAATAGCTCTCGCTGGAGCAGTAGACCTCGTAGCCGCCCCCCTCCAGGGGAAGCAGGTAGGCGATCTCCTCCCCCGCTTTGACCAGCCACCTGTCCCCGCTGCCCTGCTGGCAGCGGAACAGCTGACCGGACAGAAAGGTGTCCGCCGGTCTGAAATAGCTGTCGCGGATCTGAAACCTGATGACGGGTTTGACCTCGGTCATGGCGACTTCCTCCGGCCTTCCGGCCCTGAATAGACAAGCAGGGCTGCACTTTGTTCAAGCGCAGCCCTGTCGTACGATACTTCTTTACACGGCGCCCCGGCCAAAACTCAGGCGGAGTAGACGCTGACCTGTTTGCGGGTCTTGTCCTTCCTCTCGAATTTGACCACGCCGTCCACCAGGGCATACAGCGTGTCGTCGCTGCCGATCCCCACGTTCTTTCCGGGGTGGATCTTGGTGCCGCGCTGCCGGACCAGGATGTTGCCGGCCAGCACGTACTGTCCGTCGGCCCGCTTGGCCCCCAGGCGTTTGCTTTCGCTGTCGCGGCCGTTCCGCGAGGAACCGACCCCTTTCTTATGCGCAAATAAGGTAATGAAAAATTTCATGACTTTGATCCTCCTTCCCTTTACCCTTCGATGGCGACGATCTTGATCTTGGTGTACGGCTGACGATGGCCCTGCTTTTTGCGCTCGTTCTTTTTGGCCTTGTACTTGTACACGATCACCTTGCTTTCCTTGCCCTGCCGGACGACCTCGGCGGTCACCTTGGCGGCGCCCTCGCCCACGGTCATCTGGCCGTTGTCAAAGCTCATCAGGGTCTTCAGTTGGATCTTGGCGCCGACTTCGGCGTCCAGCTTTTCCACGGAGAGCACGGCGTCCTTTTCGGCCTTGTACTGCTTGCCTCCGCATTCCACGATTGCGAACATGTTCTCCTCCCGTTCGGGTAAGTCTCGTCCATGTCAGGCGGCAGATTCTGCGCTTTGGGCGCCACATGGGGCGCGGCCTGCATCGGTACGGCTTTTATATCATACCACATCCCGGCCCCAAAAGTCAATGATTTTTTCCTCTCTCCCGAAGAAATTCCCTTTTTTCTCCCCCAGATCCCCCGAACGGCGGCCTTTTTGCGGCCGTTTTCGGCGGTCAGCCTGCGGGATCCTCCCGACGGAGAGCGCGGAAGTTCAGGATCCTTTCGCGGCGGTCAGGCTTCCCGGCCGTCCGGGACGGAGGGAAAGATCCTGTCCTCCGGCTCTTTGGCGGTGCAGGATCTCAGTTCCGCATACAGCTTTTGATTGAGGGCGCAAAAGAAGTCCTTTCCCGTCTTGTCCACTTTCCGGTCGTAGGTGAGGATGCCGTTCAGCTCCTCCTCGACGTCGGACAGCTGGGTGTAGACGCAGGCGCACAGCCCCTGCCGGACGGCGGGCAGGATCTCCCGCTCGTACAGTCCTTCGATGCCCGCCCGCAGCTCTTCGGGGGTGCGGAACCGCTTATAGCCGAATCGGCGGGGCATCTGCATGTGGCCCTCGACCGGGAGGGCGTAGCCCCCGAATTCGGACAGCACCACGCAGCGGCGCTCTCCCCGGGGCATGCGGAAGGGCCGGAAATAGCAGTGGACGGAGCGGAAATCGAAGTGCTGACCGGGCTGATCGTGCCAGCCGCTGACGCTGTCGATCAGCCGGGTGCCGTCCAGCTCCCGCACCCGGGCGGTCAGGGCGGCGCTGTCGAACTGTCCCCACCCCTCGTTGAACAGGCACCAGGTCACGATGGAGGGAAAGCGGCGGAGATAAGTCACCGTCTCCCCCACGAAACGGCAGTAATTTTCCCGTTCCGCCCCGTCCGACCGGGCAAAGGCCCGGCGGTTCCGGGTGTCGTTCAGGCGGACGCCCAGAAAGGGCAGGGCGGCGGTCACCGCGAAGGAATAGCGGCCCCCGCCGGAGACCATGTCCTGCCAGACCAGCATCCCCAGTCTGTCGCAGTGCCAGTACCAGCGGGCGGGCTCGATCTTGATGTGCTTGCGGATCATGTTGAAGCCGTGCTCCTTCATGCTCCGGATGTCCCCGATCATGGCCTCGTCGGAGGGCGGCGTGAGCAGGCTCTCGGGATAGTAGCCCTGATCCAGCACCCCGCTCTGGAACAGAAATTCCCCGTTCAGCCGGATCCGGCGGATCCCCCGCCCGTCCTCGGCCAGCTCCACCTTGCGGAAGGCGAAGTAGGCGCGCACCTCGTCCTCCCCCGCCCGCACCCGCACATCGTACAGCACGGGATGGTCCGGAGACCACAGCCGGGGCTCGGGGATCCGGATGAGGTTGTCTCCGGCCCGCCCGGTCTGCCGGAGGGTCCCGCCCTCCGGGCCGGTGATCTCGATCTCGGCCCCGCCGATCTCCCCGCAGAAGGTCAGCCGGACGTTGACCGCGCCAACGTCGGGGTCGGCAAAGCACTCGGCGTCCCGGACATAGCGCTCCGGCACCCGCTCGGTCCACACCGTTCCCCAGATGCCGGACTGCGGGGTGTACCAGATCCCCCCGCGGGAAAAACTCTGCTTGCCCCGGGGAAAGGGGGCCTCGTCGGTGAGGTCGACCGCGCACACCCGCAGCTCGTTCTGCCCCGGTCTGACCTGCGGGGTCACGTCAAACCCGAAGGGCAGACCGCCCTCGTGCAGGCCCAGGCTGACGCCGTTGACAAAGACCTCGCAGACCTGATCGACGGCCTCGAAGTGGAGCAGCAGCCTTCCCCCGCCCTCCCAGCCGAAGAAGGTCCGGCAGATCAGCGCCTCGCAGGGCAGCAGGATGCGCCCCACCCCGCTGGCGTCGCACTCGGGACTGAAGGGCACCAGGATCTTTCCCCCGTACGCCCCCGGCTCCCCCTGCCGGCGGACATAGTCCGAGCAGGAGAGGATCTGAAAGTCCCAAAGTCCGTTCAAAACCTCAAAGTTGTCCCGCACCAGCTGGGGGCGGGGGTATTCGGCCCTCGGCCTGTCGGCGTCGGCGCTCTCCGGAACGGTCAGCTTTACCCGCTCCGCCCAGGTCCCGGCCGCCCGGGCCATCCGGGCGGAGGGCTTCCGGAAACAGACCGGATGTTCGCGCATAAAATCGATCAGCGTCTTCATCTCGTCCTCCCACCCAAATTATACCCCCGATCCCGGAGAATGTCAAACCGATCGGGGCCTTTGCGGGCCTTGCGAACGCGCAGGGAAAATCCCCTGTCAGAAAAAGCGCCGCCGCCCGTCATCGCGGCCCCTTGAAAGACCGGAACAGCCGAGATCAGCCCGAAAGCCGGGATAAACGAGACGAAGCGGATCCTTTGCTGGATCATAGGGCGGGTCCAAAGCGACTGACTGACACGGACCGCGTCCGCTGTCGAAAGGGGCTGCCCGAAAGGCTTTTTTGAAAACATTGAAATTATACTTGCAATTATAATAATTTTGAGTATAATATTAGGTAAGAACCTTTGGGAGGCCCGTCATGCAGAAGTTTGTCAACCGTACAAAAGAGCTGGAATCTTTGGAAAAGCAATATGCCGCAGCGCAATCGGCCCTGGTGATCGTGTACGGAAGGCGGCGGGTGGGCAAAACCGCGCTGATCACAGAGTTTCTGAAAAGGCATCCGGACTCGATCTACTTTCTGGCGACCGAAGAATCGGAAATGCAGAACCTGAACTACTTCAAGGCCCAGGTGGCTGAATTTACCGGCAATGAACTTTTAAAGTCCGCTGCCGTGGACTGGCTGACGGTTTTCAGAACGCTGATCGACTGCAAGACCGAAACAAAAAAGATCATCGTGCTGGATGAGTTTCAGTACATCGGACAGTCCAACCCGGCCTTCCCGTCCGTGATGCAGAAGATCTGGGATACCCTGCTGAAGGAGGCCGGCGTCATGCTGATCCTGTGCGGCTCTCTGGTATCGCTGATGAAGTCGCAGACGCTCGATTACAGCTCTCCCCTCTATGGCCGGCGCACAGGGCAGATCAAACTCAGACAGATCCCGTTCAGCCATTATCACGAATTTTTTGAGGGGCACACCGACAACGAGCTGCTGCCGTTCTATGCGGTGACGGGCGGCGTGCCGAAGTATATCGAAACGTTCTGCGGCTGTACGGATATTTACGAAGCCATCGGGCAGAATGTGCTCAATTCGCAGAGTTTTCTCTATGAGGAACCCTACTTTCTCTTACAGAAGGAGGTCAGCGAGATCGGCAGCTATTTTTCGCTGATCAAGGCGATCGCCATGGGCAACCGCAAACTTTCGGACATTGCGGCAAACCTCGGTCTGAAGCAGACGGGACTTACAAAGTATCTGAAAGTGCTGATGGATCTGGATCTGATCGAGCGGGAAGTGCCCGTCACGGAAAACGCGCCCGAAAAGAGCAAGAGCGGGCTTTACCGGATCGCGGATAACTTCATTGCGTTCTGGTTCAAGTTCGTCTATCCCTGCCGGGCCTACCTTGAAAAGGGCGAAACCTCTTTTGTGTTATCGCAGATCAAAAAAGGATTTGTGCAGAACTACGCCGCCTTTGTCTACGAGGACGTCTGCCGCGAAAAAATGTGGGAACTTTCCGCCTCCGGGACCTGGGACCACTTTGACAAAGTGGGCAGATATTGGGGGGCCAAAGCGGGTGAAATCGACATCGTCGCCATAGACACCGCGGGCGGAAACCTCGTGCTCGGCGAATGTAAATACACCGCCTCGCCCAAAGTTTTATCCGTTTTACACGCCCTGCAGGAAAAAGCCGGGGCCATGCTCAGACTCACGCAGACGAAAAACGTGCAGTACGTCCTGTTCAGTCCGGCGGGCTTTACGCAGGGATTGACGGAGGCGGCGGAACGCGACGGCAGCATCAAACTGATCCGGGACCTGTAAAGCGCCTGCAAAACAACGCTGTCCGGAACAAACCTGAGGGCTTTCCTCTCAGGCTTGGGGAGGTTCCGGCCCGTTTTGGAGGGAAAAGGATCCATGAAGGGTCATGCGGGACAGATCTTCCGGCCCGGCGCCTGAAAGGCGCCGGGCCTTTTTCCGTTAAAAAAAAGGGCGGGAGAAGGTTGCCCCGGGCCGCCCTTTTAACGGCTTCCGGCCTCCTTCCTCGCTGCACGCCGCCGCTTTCCTGGAAAGAACATTACCTTTTCAAAGAACGTTTGCCTTTACACTGTTTAAAAAACGTTTACCTTTTACTCTTTACTCCCGGAGGCCAGGGCCGCGAGATCGCCCGCCTGTTCTTTACGATGTCGGAAAACCTTTGCCCTTTCCAAAGCGCGTTTGGGTCCTTTAAAGACAACCGCATCTCCCCGCATAAAAAGGGCCGGGCCGGGCCATATTATGTAAAACGAGATCCAAGGAGGCTGCCATGCAGACCCAACATTCCCAGACATCCCAAACCCAGGCTTCGGCCGAGGCCGCCCTGTTCGGCCCCCGCGAGGCCGAGCTCAACCTGCTGCACGCCCTGAAAAAGAACGTGGAGATGGGCAAGCAGGCCCTGGACCATATCCTGAAAAAGACCGGGCAGGAGGAGTTCCGCGCCCTGCTGCTCCGGCACTACGAGAGCTTCGAGCACATGGCCGTCCGCCTGACCGAGCGGCTGACCGAGCTGGGCGAGACCCCCAAAAACACCGGATTCTGGAGCGAATTCATGCTGAAAAACGGCATCAACATGAACACCTTTATGGACGACTCGCTCTCCCGCCTGGCCGAGCTGCTGATCAAGGGCAACAACATGGGGGTGACCGACATCAACCGGGAGCTCAACCACTGCCCCGACGGGCTGGATCCCAAGACCAAAGAGCTGGCCGAGGAGATCGTGGCCCTCGAGCAGGAACAGATCAACGAGCTCAAGCGCTACCTCTGACCGCCCCGCCCAAGGCGGCCTCTGATCGCAGAGCCTTTCACTTCTTTCAGAAAGGCGGGACTTGGCCGGGCCAGCCCAAGGCGGCCCTTCCCCGATCGCCGAGTTTTGCTAAGTGCCGCAACGCCCCCCCCGACCGGCGTTCCCGGTGAAACAGACAAGGCCGGGCGATCCCCTATCTTCGTCAAAAGCGCCCGACGGGCGAGCTTTTGACTCCGCCTCCGGAGGCGGAGCATCCTCCTTTTTCCCCCGGCCCGGCTCTCGGACCGGGGGCTTTTCGAATTTCAAAGCCCTCCGGAAAATTTCAAAGCCCACCTGCGAAGCGGGACAGACGGGCAGAGGACCTCGCAAGGAGCATATACTGATACTGCCATGAAAATCGTGTTGACGGGCGGCGGGACGGCCGGGCATGTCATGCCCAATCTGGCCCTGGTCCCCTTTCTCCGCCCGGCCTTTGAGATCGCCTATGTCGGCTCGGAAGGGGGCCTGGAGCGGGAACTGGTCCAAGACCTCCCCTTTTTCGCCATACCCTGCGAAAAATTCCGGCGCTCCCTCTCCCCCAAAAATCTCCTGATCCCCTTCCGCCTGGCCCGGAGCGTGCGGGAGGCCGGAAAGGTGCTGGACCGGCTGAAGCCCGACCTGGTCTTTTCCAAGGGGGGCTATGTGGCCCTGCCCGTCTGTCTGGCCGCCAGAAAGCGGAAGATCCCGGTGTTTTTGCACGAATCCGACGCCTCTCTGGGGCTGGCCAACCGGCTCTGCCTGCCCTTTTGCCGGAATGTGTTTACCTCCTTTCCCGAACCGGCCGGAAAAAAATTCATCCACACCGGGGCCCCCCTCCGCCCCTCCCTGTACCGGGGACGGGGCGCGGCCTTCCTGGCCGAATACGGACTGACCCGCCCCCTGCTGCTGATCATGGGGGGAAGCTTGGGGTCCCAGGCCCTGAACCGGGCCGCCGAAGCCGCCCTGCCCGAGCTGCTGCAAACGTGGAACGTGGTGCATCTGTGCGGCAAAAACCAGCATCCCGAACCCCGGAAGGGCTACCTTCCCCTCCCCTTCTGCGACCGCATGCCCGACCTGTATGCGGCGGCCGATCTGGCCGTCTCCCGGGCGGGGGCCAACGCCGCCTTCGAGCTGGCGGCCCTGGGCATCCCCACCCTGTTCGTCCCCCTGCCCGCTTCGGTCTCACGGGGGGATCAGCTGAAAAACGCGGACCGCCTGGCCCGACAGGGGTGCGCCCTGGTGCTGCGGCAGGAGGACCTCACTCCGGAGTCGCTGCTCGCTTCGGTCTCCGAGCTGGCCAAAAAGGCCCCAAAGCTGCGGGAAAACCTGAAAAAGCTGACCCGCGTCGACGGCACGCAGGAGATCGCCGAGATCCTGATCGTGGCCGGCAAGCGGGCCGCCGCCCGGCGGGCGCGGGGCGGGGCCGTTTGATGCAAGTGTTATTTGCCTTCGGCAAGTACTGCCTTGCAGCAGTTTTATTTGCCTTCGGCAAGTTATATTTGCCCTGCGGCAAGTGTTATTTTGCTTCCGCAAAGTTTTATTTCTCCCTTTGGGAGAAGCTGTGGTTTTATCCACAACTTTGACCGCAGGTCAAAATATCACGCAGGGAACCTGCATATCACTTTGGCCGAAGGCCAAAATATAACCACGTTTGAGGCGCACCCTGAACGCCGGGAACGCTTTGACAGCAATTCAAATATAAATTGGCCTCAACTTTGACCGCAGGTCAGCGCCTGAGGCGCTCCCTGAACGCCCGAAACTTTTTGACAGCAATTCAAAATAAATTTGACCACAACTTTGGCCAAGGGCCAAAATATCACTTTCAGCCGCAAGGCTGAAAATATCACTTTGACGGTAAGTCAAAATATCACTTTGACCAAAGGCCAAAATATCACTTCGCAAAAAGCCCGGACGGCCGCGATTTTGTGATCCGTAAACCCGGACCCGCAAAACCGGGATGGCGAATTACGCCATCCCGGTTTTGCGCACTGCCCCGGCGCGATCTTTTTCCCGATTTTTTTAAGAGCGTCTGAGTTTGAGAAAGGCCAGCGTCACCGCTCCGCTCCGGGCTGTTTCCGGACTGGTGTAGGAAAGCGAAAAAGTGGTGGCCGAAGGCGCGTCCAGAACAAAATGAGCGGAACCGCAGGCAGAAGACCCATTGGCGCTTGTCGCAAAGTATACCCCCGTTTCAAGATGGGCGCTTCCGTTGTAAAACGGGGTCACCTGGATATAGTTCGGGCTTGTCAGGATCGCCGACACCGCGTAATTTACCAGATAATAGCCCGGCTGCAGACTGATCTGGGTCGAACTTGCGGCCGTAATGTTTCCCGTGGGATCGGTGACCAAAGGGATCAGCGTGATCTGATTGCCGTTGGTAAACAGCTCTTCATAGTCATAGTAGGAGGCAAATACGTCATCCGGCGCCTCTCCGGCAGGCCCGGTCGGGCCGGTGGGACCGGTCGGCCCCGTTGGCCCGGCAGCTCCGGTCGCCCCCGTTGGCCCGGTTAAACCGATCGGCCCGGTGGGACCGGATGGTCCTGTAGGCCCGGTTGGACCGGAGGGACCGGTTGGACCGGATGACCCCGTAGGCCCGGTTGGACCGGAGGGACCGGTTGG
>CALVJY010000027.1 GCA_944332455.1 uncultured Clostridia bacterium | reverse complement strand
GCCTTCCGCAGACGGGTCGGGCGCAGAGGCGGGCGCAGGGCCATTCGTATAAAAATCAGATGTAGTGGAGGCTTCCGCAGATGGGTCGGGCGCAGAGGCAGGCGCAGGGCCATTCGTATAAAAATCAGATGTAGTGGAGGCTTCCGCAGACGGGTCGGGCGCAGATCCGTTCGTATCAAAATCAGACGAAGCGGGACCGAATCCGCCCTCAAAGGGGTCGGGCAAAGCGGAGGCTTCCGAAAAAAGGTCAGATTTGGCGGGGCCTTCCGCAGACGGGTCGGGCGCAGAGGCGGGCGCAGGGCCATTCGTATAAAAATCAGATGTAGTGGAGGCTTCCGCAGACGGGTCGGACGGAGAAGCGGGGTCAGCGCCGCCCGCAGGGAGATCGGGAAGAGGGGCGGACTCCCCGGCCGGGCCCGCGGGGAGGCCGAAAGCGCGGCCCTCTCCCCCGCCGGAGCGGTCGAACTTCCAGGTGGTCAGCCCGAAAAAGACCAGAAAGAGGGCGGCCGCCGCGGCGGAGAGCAGGCCCCCGAGAAGGGCCAGTCCCTCGACCCGGAGCAGCACGAGTTCGGCCGTCCGGGCCACGGCCAGGCCGTACCAGCAGGCCCGCAGGGAGGAGGCGCCGCAGTTCGTCCCCCCGGCAGCCTGAATTCGGCCACGCCGGCGATCACAAAGCGGGCGGTCACCAGGGCGGCGGCGATCTCGAAGACCTCCCGCAGCAGGAGGATCCACCCCGCTTCCAGCCCGATGCCGGCCAGGTCGGTCAGCCAGATGGCCCCGGTGCAGACCGCCAGAATGAGGAGAAAAAAGCGGACTTTGCTCACCGCGCGGGAGCCGGAGACCAGCCCGGCCGTGCCGAAAAAGATCAGCAGATAGCCCGCAAAGTCGGGCAGCAGATCCAGCGTGACCCCTCCGAAGCGTAAAGGGACCCGCAGCAGAAGAAAAAAGAAGCCCCCGAAGATCCGTCTCATCTTTCCCTCCTCCCGTCAAGATTCAAAACTATTATAGCATATCTCCCGAAAAAGCGCAAGGTCATTTTTCTCGCTCTGCCAAAATCTCCCTTTCTTTCCCCTTTCCGGCCCTCTCCAGGCCTCCGCCGGGCCGGAAGATCAGGCGCCGGCGCAAAAAAAAACGGCCCGCCTGCTGTTTTTGGGTTTTCCCTTCCCATTCTGTTTGACAGGGGGTAAACTTTTTGTTAAAATAAAAAGTAATTTTTTAGGTTTCAGCTTTCCTGGAAAGCGGCGGACGGTCTGCCCGGCGGCTCCGAGCGCGATCCCTGCCGGTCTGCCGAGCCTGAGCCGGGGTTCCCGAAAAGCATACCTTTCGGGAAGTCGGAAAACAGAAAAAAACGCCGTGTTCAAAAGGGAAAACAGGGCGGACAGTTCTTCACTTTTTGAAAAACAGAAGCTCGAAGCGGCTTCCGAAAAAGTATACTTTTATGGAGGCGCCTTCGGCTCCTCCGAAAATCATGGCTTTATGACTGATCTGCCGCAGGTCGGAAAATCGGAATATTCTGAAAAGCCAGGCTTGAGCCTGCTTTCCCGGTTCCGCCGCCTCCGAAAAGAATCATGCTTTTATGACTGATTTGCCGCAGGTCGGAAAATCGGAATATTCTGAAAAGCCAGGGATTGGGCGTGCTTTCCCGGTTCCGCCGCCTCCGAAAAGAATCATGCTTTTATGACTGATTTGCCGCAGGTCGGAAAATCGGAATATTCTGAAAAGCAGGGATTAAGCCTGCTTTCCCGGTTCTGCCGCCTCCGAAAAAAATCATGCTTTTATGACTGATCTGTCGCAGGTCGGAAAATCGGAATATTCTGAAAAGCAGGGATTGGGCCTGCTTTCCCGGTTCTGCCGCCTCCGAAAAAAATCATGCTTTTATGACTGATTTGCCGCAGGTCGGAAAATCGGAATATTCTGAAAAGCAGGATTTGGGCGTGCTTTCCCGGTTCTGCCGCCTCCGAAAAAAATCATGCTTTTATGACTGACCTGCCGCAGGTCGGAAAATCGGAATATTCTGAAAAACAGGGATTGGGCCTGCTTTCCCGGCGCCGACGGCGCCCCGCAGGGCCGATTTGGAAGGGAAGGGAAATCGTGACGTCACTTCGGCGCGGGGAAACTGCGGGTTTTCCCCGCGCCCTTTTTTGGGGCGGAGGGTACGGATGAAAGAGGAAACAACATCGCAAAAAAAGAAAACCTGGGTCAAAAAGAGGCATGCGCGGACCTTTGCCTTTCTGCGGGCGGTCCTGCCCCCTTTTTTGAGACTGCGCTACCACTACCGGGCGGAGCCGTCCGGGCTGAAGGAGGGGCCGTACCTGATCCTGAGCAACCATCAGGCCTCCATGGATCCCTTTTTTCTGTCGGCCTCCTTTCCCTTTCCCGTCTACTTTTTTGCCTCGGACGACATCTTCAACCTGAAGCTCTCCCCCCTGATCCGCTTTCTGGTCAACCCCATCCCCAAGAGCAAGTCCCTTTCCGACCTGCAGGCCGTCAAGGACATGGTGCGGGTGCTGAAGGAGGGCGGCTCGGTGGGGATCTTTCCCGAGGGCAACCGCACCATAGACGGCGGGCCCTGGGGCTTTTCGGACTCGGTGGCCAAGCTGGTCAAGCTGTCCGGCGTGCCCGTGGTGCTTTACAACCTCCGCGGGGGGTACGGCACCGATCCCCGCTGGGGGCACAACATCCGCAGGGGCGACTTTTACCGGGGCGGGGTGCGGGAAGTGATTTACCCCGAGGAATACCGGGCCCTGTCCAACGAGGCCCTGTACGAGCGCCTGCGCGAGGGCCTGACCGTGGACGATCCCGGGTCCGGGCACCGCTACAAGAGCGGGCGGCGGGCCGAGTACATCGAGCGGGCCCTTTACCTCTGCCCGGTCTGCGGGGGGCTTTCCACCCTCCGTTCCCGCAAAAACCGCTTCGTCTGCCAAAGCTGCGGGCGGGAGGCCGAGTACACCGAGGATCTGCGCATTTCGCCCCCCTTCGGGGACTTTGACCGCATCGCCCCCTGGTACGCCTGGGAGCGGGAGGAGATCGTCCAAAGAGTGTTGGCCGGCGGGGCCGTGGAGGACGGGGACATCCTGTTCCGGGAGAGCGTCAAGTTCCAAAACAAGCAAAAGCTCCCCGGGGACCGGGTGCGCATGGACAGGGAGACCCTGACCGTTTCCGGGGAGGGGGCCGAGAGCCGCTATCCCTTAGAGAAGATCACCGCCCTGACCATGGTGGGCAAGAAAAAATTCAACTTTTACTATGAGGGCAGGACCTTACAGGTCAAGGGGTCGCCGCGGTTCTGCGCCATCAAGTACGTGCATCTCTTCGACGGGCTGAGAGCGGCCCGGGAAAGGGAGAAGGAGGAAGTATGAGCTTTGCCGAACTGAACGCCTGGACCTTTGTGATGGTCTTCGGCGCCCTGCTGGCCGGCATGCTGGTGGGCGCAGCCATCAAACACCTGATCCCGGGCCTGAAAAAGACCCTGGTGCCCATCTCGGTGCTGGGCGGCATCGTTCTGCTGATCATCTCCACCGTGGTCTACTTTGCGGCGGGAGACTATCTGTTCAACCTGCCCGCCTTCGGGGACGGCTCGGACGGGGCCATGACCGGCATGCAGGTGCTGGAACTGGTGACCTACCACTGCCTGGGCATCGGCTTCGTGGCCTCGGGCATGCGCAACTCCAAGAAAAAGTTCACCAAAAAGCGGGCCGGAGAGGTCTTTGACTCCGGCGTGCTGACCGTCAACGGCTACCTGATCCAGGCCTTTGCCGGGCTGATCATCACCCTGATCGCGGTCTGCTTTTTCCACGTGGACGGCATGATCTCGGCGGCCGGCATCCTGCTGGCCTTCGGCTTCGGCCAGGGTACCGGACAGGCGCTGAACTACGGCACCATCTACGAAAACCAGTACGGCTTCGAGGGGGGCGCCAACTTCGGCCTGACCGTGGCCGCCCTGGGCTTTCTGGTGGCCTGTATCGGCGGGGTCATCTACATCAACGTCATGCGCAGGCGGGGCCTGATCAAGATCGACCGCTCGATCCGGGCCAATATCTTAAGCGACTACGAGGGGGACGACGAGCTGCCCATGGTCTCCTCGGTGGACAAGATGACCGCGCAGTTCGCCCTGGTGCTGACCGTGTACGCCATCTCCTTCGGGATCATGTACGGGCTCGCCCTGCTGATCCCCTCCATGGCCGACACCCTGTTCGGCTTCAACTTCCTGATCGGCGTCATGCTGACCATCCCCGCCAAGATGATCCTGAACAAGCTCTACGCCAAAAAGATCGTGGAAAAGCAGATCATCAACAACTTCATGATGGACCGCATCTCCGGTCTGGCCTTCGACGTCATGATCGTGGCCGGCGTGGCCGCCATCCAGATCCCCCTGCTGTTCAACTACTGGGGGGTGCTGCTCCTGCTGGCCGTGGCGGGGACCTTTTTGACCTACTTCTACGTCAACTTCATCTGCAAACGCCTCTTCCCCGCCTACCGGCACGAACAGTTCCTGGCCTGGTTCGGCATGCTGACCGGCACCGCCAGCACCGGCATGATCCTGCTGCGGGAGATCGACGGGACCTACCGCACCCCTGCCAGCGAAAACCTGGTCTACCAGAACCTGCCGGCCATCGTGTTCGGCTTCCCCCTGATGTTCCTGGCCACCTACGCCCCCACAGGCGATCTGGCCTCCCTGATCACCTGCATCGTCGTGGGCGTGGCCTTCATCGCCCTGAACATCGTGCTCTTCCGCCGGAGCCTGTTCAAGCGCTTCCGCCCGGCCCCGGCCGGGGCCGGGACCGCGGGAGAGCTGCCCGACGGGGAGGCCCCTTCCGCCGAAGAGGCCGACGCCCCCACGGACGGCCCGGACGAGGGCTGAACGGACGAAGGCTGAGCGGAACGGCCTTTTGAGAAAGCAAAAGTCCAAAGCGGAACACCTCTTTGAGGGGAAAACACCTCTTTAAGAGTTGACTTGCCCTTTGCTCCGATCCGTTGCAGTCCTTTCAAGCGAAAAAAAAACACCTCTTTGAGGACAAAGCAAACAGGGCCTCCCCGGGCAGACGGGGAGGCCCTGTTTTATCATTCTTCGGCAAAAGGACGGCTTAAAAGTCTGTCCCGGCTGCGGACGGCGTTCAGCGGCCATCCTCCCCGGGGCCCGGAAGGTCGGCCCCCTCCGGGCCGGAAGGCTTCCCCTGCTCCTCTCCCGGACAGAAGGGCAGCACGCCGGGCGGGAGCTCTCCACCCGGAGCGGAGAGCCCGGCCTCACGCGCTGCGGCAGGGCCGGCAGGCTCTTCCTCTTTGTCCGGACAGAAGGGCAGCACGCCGAACGGGAACTCTCCGCCCGGGGCAGCGGGACCGGCCTCACGCGTTGCGGCAGAGCCGGAAGGCTCTTTCTCCTTGTCCGGGCAGAAGGGCAGCACGCCGAACGGGAACTCTCCACCAGGAGCGGAGAGGCCGGCCTCACGCGCCGCGGCAGGGCCGGAAGGCTCTTTCTCCTTGTCCGGGCAGAAGGGCAGCACGCCGACGGGGAGAGGGTTCTTTGGCTTTTGCTCTGCTTCCTCCGCTCCCCCATCCGCTCCGGGCCCCCGGCCTCCCTTGGCGGGAGCCGCGCCGTCCGGTCCCTCGGGGAGCGGGGAGGCGGCAAACAAGGGGCCGCCCGGGCGGCAGGCCTCCTTCAGCCGGCCGCCCGACCGCCGCAGGCAGACCAGAAAGGAGATCCCCGTCAGCAGGGAGACCGGCAGGCACCAGGTCTGCCCGGAGGGCCAGAGCAGGATCAGCAGATTGGCCGCCCGACCGGCGATCAGACCGCCCCAGGCGTTCCGAAAGGCGCCGGAGAGGCAGGAGAGCCCCTCGCTCAGCTGCAGGCGGGAGAGCCCACGGGCCAGGATCCAGCCGGCCAGGATCGGTCCCGCTTCGGCTCCGGCCTTGATCAAAAGCCCCCACGGTCCGGCCGAAAAGGCGGGCGCCAGCCCCTCCAGGGCCAGCACCGCCGCCAGCCAGAGCGCGGAGAGGGCGGAAATCGGGATCCCCCGGGCCGCGCCGGGCAGCCTCCCCCGCAGCCGGGCAAAGCCCACGGCCAGCAGGACCGCCCCGCAGCAGGCGGGCGCCAGCCGGAAGTTGAATACCCCAAGCTCGGCCTCCTGCCGGAGCAGGATCAGCAGATATCCCCAGAACAAAAATGCCATGGTCTTTCCCTCTTTTTTCTCCATGATACCACAAAAGGCCGGGGTTTGTAAAGCGTTCCCGCCCCGGACGGGAGAAAGGACGGGCGCGATCGTGGCCGCCCCGCCCCATGCGGGAGAAGGCAAACCCGACCCACGATCTGCCGCAAGGCAGCCTTCTTGCAGGCGGCAGTTTGTCCCACCCTGTCGGAACAATGATCAAGACAAAGCGCAGGGAGGGCGGATCAAACCGCCCTCCCTGCGTTCTATCGATCTGGATCGGATGATGTCGGCGCTGCGGCGCTTTTATCGGCCCGAGGTGCTTTGCCTCTGCTCCGCGGCGTTTTTTATCGGCGCCGCAGGATTTTGTTTCGATCCTGCGCGGCCTTATCCGGCTGCCGAGCCTATTGCGCGATTCTGCGGAGCCTTCGGCCTGCAAGGTCTTTTTATCGGCTCCACGGCATCTTATGCAGGCTCCACGGCATCTTATGCAGGCTCCGCGGCATCTTACCGGCTCCGCAGTTTTGCCCTGCGGGGTCGGGGCCGGGACTAGTCGTCGTGCTCCAGCTCCCACTCCTGCTTGAGTTTTTCCCACTCCCGCTCGTAAAGCTCCTCGGCCTCCTCCAGCCAGTCCTCGTAAAGCTCCTCGAAGTCCTCGGCTTTCCGGTAATCCTCCCACAGGCTGCTGCCCTGGCTGACCAGCGAATCCCGCCGTTCCTCCAGCGAGAGCAGCTGCTCCTCGATGCGGGCCTCCAGTTCCAGGAACTTCTGATGGGCGGCGCTGATCTGCTCCTTCAGCAGGGCGATCTTTTCGTCGGCCGTGGGGACGCCGGTGCCGGTGATCTGGTCCAGCAGGCCGTAGATGCGGTCCAGGATCTCCTCGATCTCGCCCCCGGTCCTGGCGTCCTCCAGCAGTTCGGCGGTCTCCTCCAGCAGCTCCAGGGTATGTTCCAGCCCCGGGATCCGCTCGACGGCCGGAACTTCCTCCCGGCCGGTCCGGCGGTCGTCATCGTCGTCATCCTCGTCCTCGCCCTCCAGCAGGTCGGTGACCTCCTCGATGAGGTCCTCCACCAGGTCGGCGAACTCCTCCAGGTTTTCCTCCGAGGCCTCCAGCAGGGCCTCGTACTCCGCCTTCAGCTGTTCGTCGCCGAAGCGGTCGGCCTCCTCGGCGGCCTCCTCGATGAGCTCGTAGAGGGCGGCGACGCTGTAGTCGGCATACTGATCGACGGGGATGACCACGCCCAGGCTCTCGGCCCGGCGGATCAGCCTGAGCTTGGCGGCGGTGATGCCGTACTGGGCGGCCTCCTCCTCCAGAGAATCGCCTTCATACTGGGTCAGCACCACCCCGTAGATCCCCTCCTGCACGAAGAAGGAAGTCAGGGCCTCCTTGTTGCTCTGCTTCAGGGCCTCCTCCTGCTCGGCCGTGCCGTAGCTGGCCGACAGCAGCACCGCGTTGGTCTTTTTGTCGGGGGCGAAGTAGCCGCACTCCATGGCCATGGCGGCGATGCGCCGGGAGGCCTGCTCGCTGGTCAGCCCCACCAGGGCCGCGCTCTGTCCGGCCAGAAGCACCCGGGCGTCGTCGTTGAGGGCGACCACCGCGCTGACCTTGCCCTCGCCGTCCAGCTCCAGCTGGACGCTGGGGTTGATGTCCAGGGTCAGAAAGCCCTTGTCCGGCAGAGGGAGGAGGGGGGCTCCCGTCCCCCGCAGGACCGGCCAGAGGATCAGGGCGGCCAGGATCAGGACCAGCAGGGCGGCCACGCCCGCCCACAGGGGGCGGCTGACCCGCAGCGTCCGGTGTCCGGTGTTCGTGACGGCCTCGGCCAGGGGAGCCGGCCCGATCAGCCCCTCCAGGCGGTCGGAGAGGTCGGGCGTGACCTGCTCGATCTCGGCTTTGAGTCTGGCTTTGATCTCTTTGGGTTTCATCCCTCGACCTCCTTGAGCAGTGCGCTCAGTTTTTTGAGGGCCCGGCGGCAGCGCCAGGCCACGGTGCCGGCCGGCTGGCCGGTCAGTTTGGCGATCTCCCGCTGCTTCAGCCCGGAGTGGGAGAGCAGCAGGACCTCGCGGTCGGCGGCCTCCAGCTGTTCCAGGGCGGTGCGCAGCACCAGCTGATCGTGGAACTGCTCCTCGAACGAGGCCGCCCCGAACAGGGGCTCGGACAGCTTTTCGTCCACGCTGAACTCGAATTTTTTCCTTCTGAGGTAGTCCACCGCCTTGTTGCGGGCGATGGCGGCCATCCAGGTCTTCCCCCCCCGCCCGGAAAAGTTCCCGGCCGTGCGATAGACGGTCAGAAAGGTCTCCTGCATGAGGTCCTCGGCGGCGTGCCGGTCCTTCACGACCGAGAGCACGGTCAGAAAGACCATGCTCCGGGTGCTCTCGTAAAGCTCTGTGAAGGCTTCCCGGTCGCCCGAGGCCACTTTTTTGAGCAGGCGGTCGCAGTGCATCCTTTTCCCCTTTCGGTCCCGCGGCGCGGGGTTCTTCCTCTATTATTTTACCACGCCGCGGCCGAAAAGGCAAGTAACGGAAGGGCTTGACTGATTTTTCAGGCGATCTGCTCCAGGCGGTCGGCCTTCTGCTCGGCGGCGGCCTCCAGCGCGGCTCGGATCTCGGCGGCCATTTCCTCCATGATCTGCCGCTTTAAGGCCCTCTTCTGCTCCTGCAGCTCGCGGACGGCGGCCCGCTGTTCCTCGGTCAGGCGGATGCGCTCCAGATCGTCCTCCAGGTCGTCCTCGAGGTCGTCTGCGTATTCCTCCACCCCCTCCAGGGTGCGGAAGGCGGGCAGGTCAAAGCCCAGGGCGGCCAGTTCGGCCTGCTGCGCCTCGGTCAGCAGGGCGTCGTCGTCATCGAAGTCATACTTTTCCAGGATGCGCTCCACGCGCTCCTCGATGCGCTCGAAGGCCTCCTCCTCGGGGCCGTCGTCATAGCGGTCCTCCAGGCGGTCCAGATAGTCCTCCACGCCCTCGGCCGTGATCCTGCCGTTGACCTTCAGGTCCTCGGCGCTGTTCAGGCCCAGCAGGGAGACGATCTCGGCCAGGTCGGCCTCGGAGATGCCGGCGTTTTCGGCCTCATCCTCCCAGCGCTCATAAAGGGCCTCCAGGGCGGCGTACCGCGCGTAGCGGTCGGCGTATTCCTGCCCGTACACGGCGGCGATCTGCTGATCGATCTCCCGCTCGGCGGCCTCGTAGCGCCGCTCGAAGCTGTCCTTCAGCTCGTCGGTGATCAGGTCCTCGGCGTCGTCGAAGCCCTCCTCCACCAGCTCGACCAGCAGGCGGGTGGACATTTTCGCCCCGGTCTCCACGGTCAGGCGGCGGTCAAACAGCATGGCGGTCTCGATCAGGCGGAGCTTGGCGGCGGTCAGGTCGGCGTACAGCTCGGGATCCTGGGCCTTCAGTTCCTCCACCCGGCGGCTGTAGTCGTCCCCGGTGACCTGGGCGATGTCGCTGCCGCTCTCCACGCCGGCCTCGATGTCCTGCCGGATCTCGGTCTGGGTGTCGGCGTTCTCGGCCGTCACCAGCACCTGCACGGTGTTGTTGCTTTGGGTCAGGTAGCCCATCTGCTCGGCCAGGCTGACGATCAGCTCGGCCGCCTTGCCGGCCTCCATGCCGGTCAGGTCCACGCCGGACAGCAGCACGCCGGCGTCGTCGTTGGCCGCCCGCCAGGAGACCACCTTGCCGTCGGCGATGACCAGCTCGACCGAGGGATTGATGTCCAGGGCGGCGAATCCGTCCGCCGAAGCGGCGGCGTTGTGCTTGGGGGCGCAGGCTGCGGCGATGACCGTGACGGCCAGGCAGACCGCCAATGCCAGCGCGATGATCCAGTTTCTCTTTGTCTTTGTCATAATATCCTCCTTCTTTCGGGGAAGAGCTCCCCCGGCCCTCCCGGCGCGGCCGGCCGGCCACGCGCCCTTTGATGAGCCGTTCGCCCCTATAGACGAACGGGAGCCCCGTTTTCTTGGCGGTTTCGGAAAATTTTTTAAAATTTTTTTTTGCGCCCCGGAAAAGGCCTTCGGCAAACCCCGGATCCGGCCGCTCCGGCCTCCCCTGCCGGCCGCCCTCCGAAGAGCCGTGACCGGCCTTTCCCCCTTTGCCTGCCTCTTTTCTCCCGAAACGCCGAAAAAAAACACCTTCCGGACGGAAAGCGTTTTCTTCTTTTATAAAATATTTTTCTCTGTTCTTGCTTTATATGCTGTTTTTTCTGTCCTTCCCTTCCCGAAAAGCGCCCTGAAAGGCCTCTTCGGCCGCACCGCTTAAAAAGAGCGGGGGGATTCCATGAAGTGGGGTTCCAGCCGACGGATCTCGGCGATCATGGTCTCCAGCTTCTTTTCCAGCTTTCTGTCATAGCGGCGCGTAAACAGCCGCCCCCGATGCGAGCTTACCGTGATCCTGCGGGTCTCCCCGCCGCACAGTCCGACGATGAGATCGCAAAAGGACCAGGAGTCCACTTTGAGGGATCGGATCTCCTCCAGCCGGAAAACGGCCTTTTTCAGGGAAATGACCGTCAGCAGCCTTTCCGAACGCCGCAGCGTCATCCGGCAGCGCAGACAGAGCCCGAACCCCGAAGCGAACGCCAGGAACAGGCCGCCTGCGGGCAGCAAATGCCATGGGGAGAGATCCTCCGGGTTGACGCAGAGAAAGATCAGGATCCCTCCGAAAAACAGGGTCACCAGGAACAGGACCGCCTTCTCCCCGGCGCTGTTGAGCGGGATGGAAAAGGTATCTTTTCCCTTCGCCTCATCGGGGCACGCGATCAGCGACTTGTCCGCTTTCCGGCACAACTTCTGAAAGGTCCGGACGCTGTCGAACAGAACGGCGTCCTCCTTGCAGTCGGCGGCATTTAACAGGGTCCGCATGGACCAGAGCGCCCTCCGGCTGTTGAGCACGGGGACGCGCCCCTCCTCTTCGAGGGCGCGGACGATTTTTCCGAACTCCCGGCGGACGATGAAGATCGCGTTGGTGTTCGGCCCCCTTCGCCCGACGGCCCGGTTGCATGCCGAAACGATCTCCTCCGCCCGCTCTTTCAGAAGCGACAGATCGATATCCCGCCTTCTCTCCATGCGGCCCTCCTTTGCCCTTCCGGGCCTGCTCTTCCGTTCCCCGCCCTTGATCAGGCGGAAGGCCGGGATCCGATGTAGTCGTCCAGATCCTCGACAAGGGCCTTCGGGCCGATCAGGTGCAGGGAATCGTAGAAGGCGCGGATGTAGCCGACCACGCCGCAGCGCCCGAACAGGTCCATGACCTCCGCTCCGGTCATTCCCTTCTGGTTTTTGTAAGTCTCGACGCAATAGATCACAAAGGGCAGTTCCCTGCTCATGATTCACTCCTCCGGGAAGACGAGCGCCCCCGTCTGCCGTTCCTGTTCCCAGATCCGGCAGAGGGTCAGCGGACTGTAGTGCCACAGCTTGGTCTCCTCCCTCGACAGCAGTTCATAGGTCTCGGAACGGTAAAAGGCCTCCATGGCCTCGTCCTCTCCCATCTTTTCCCGCACCGCGATCAGAGCGACGATCTGAGGGATCAGCGCCACGCTCAGGATCGACTGAAATTTTTCGTCCATTTCAGACCTCCTCGGCACGGACAAATTGCAGCAGCGCAAGCGCCCTGTCCGTGGCAAAGACATATTGATCGAACAGTTTTTTGATCTTCAGGGCCTCGAGCGCCTGTTCTTTGGTGAGCAGTCCGGCCGAATAGACCTGCAGCGTCCTGTAGACGTCATCGTTGGCGACGGCTCCGACGATCAGGTCGAAGGTTTCCCCTGCATAGGTCCCGTTCCTGTGCGCCGACACAAAGTTCAGCCATTCCTCATCGGGTGAAGGGAAGCGCCTGACCTTCAGGTCTTCCCCGCCGCCCCTCAGTTCATAGATGTTTAACACGGGTCTCCCGCCCCGGCGCAGCGCCACTTTTTGAGCAAAGTTTTCGGCCTGCGCCCTGTTGGTCGTGGTGTAAAAGCCGAAGCCGAAATCGAGAAATCTGTTCTGTTCGATCAGACGCGGCCGTTCTACCGCCGTATTGCTGCCGTGAAATAAGGTCATACCCGATCTCCTCCCTTTCCCGTTCCGGATCCTGCTCCTTTTTTATCCCTCTCCGTCCTAAGTATACCCGATTCAGCCCTTTTTGTCAACGCTTTTGCCTCCGCACGCGCTCTGCCGGGCCTTGCGCCCTGTTTCGGTCCGGGCATCATCAACTGCTGCGGCTGAGCCGGCGGTCACTGCCCCTCAAAGGCAGCCTTCGTGCAAGCGTGCTTTTGACAGAAAAAGACGCGCTCCGGACAGAGCGCGTCTTCTTCGTCTTTTGTCTTTTGCTTTTTCAAAACGGTCCGCCAAAAGCCGGCTGTTTTGCCGCGTCGGCGCATGGAAGGAAGGCTTTCGCCCTCACCGGCATGCCTACCTTCAGCCCTCTTGCCGCTCTATGGCCCGGGCCGACACGGAAGCGGTGATCCTGTGCGCCGGGGCCTTACTTGCCCAGCACGGCCAGGGCCTTTTCGACCACGTTGTCCACGGTGAACCCGAACAGCTCGAACAGCTGTTTGGCGGGGGCGGAGGCGCCGAAGCAGTCCATGCCGACCACCGCGCCGTCCAGGCCCACATACTTGTACCAGCTCATGGTGGCGCCGGCCTCGACGGCCACGCGGGCGCGCACCGAGGAGGGGATGACCGACTCGCGGTACTTCTGGGACTGGGCGTTGAAGACCTCCATGCAGGGCATGGAGATGACCCGGGCGTCCACTCCTTTTTCGGCCAGCACGGCCTGGGCCTTGACGATGAGTTCGACCTCGGAGCCGGAGGCCATCAGCAGGATGTCCGGCGTCTTTTTCTTGGAATCGGAGAGGATGTAGCCGCCCTTGAGCGCCGCGGCGCCGCTGTTTTCGTACTGGGGCAGGTTCTGACGGGTGAGCACCAGGCAGGTGGGCTGGTTGCCGGTCAGGGCCGAGATCCAGGCGGCGGTGGTCTCCTTGCCGTCGGCGGGACGGTAGACCTTCATGTTGGGGATGGCGCGCAGGCCGGTCAGATGCTCCACCGGCTCGTGGGTGGGGCCGTCCTCGCCCACGCCGATGCTGTCGTGCGTGAGGATGTAGGTGACGGGCAGGCCCATGAGGGCGGACATGCGCATGGCGTTTTTCATGTAGTCGCTGAACACGAAGAAGGTGGCGCAGTAGACCTGCAGGCCGCCGTGCAGATACATGCCGTTGGCGATGGCGGCCATGGCGTGCTCGCGGATGCCGAAGTGCATGTTGGAGCCGGCATAGTTGTCGGCGGTGAAGTCCTCCCTCTTTTTCATGTTGGACTTGTTGGAGGGGGCCAGGTCTGCCGAGCCGCCGATGAGGTTGGGGATGAGGTCGGCCAGCTTGTTCAGCACGGTAAAGCTGGTGTTGCGGGTGGCGTCCGGCTTTTCAAACTTCCACAGATCCTCGTTGTGCAGAAGGTCGGGCAGCTTGCCGGACATGTAGCTTTCGTACCTGGCGTACAGGTCGGGATAGGCCGCCTTGTAGGCCTTCATCAGCCGTTTCCACTTGCTCTCGGCCCGTTTGCCCTTTTTCTTCAGGGTCTCCATGTGCTCGGTGACCTCGGCGGGCACCTCGAAGGGTTCGCAGGTCCAGCCCAGGTTCTCCTTGGTCTTCTGCAGATTTTCTACGCCGAGGGGGGCGCCGTGGCAGTCGTGCGAGCCGGCCAGGGGCGAGCCGTAGCCGATGGTGGTGTGGCAGATGATCAGCGAGGGCTTGTCGGTGACCTTTTTGGCCCGGCGGACGGCCCGGGTGATGGCCTCCACGTCGTTGCCGTCCTTGACGTCGATGACGTGCCAGCCCTGGGCCTCGTGCCGCTTGCCCACGTTTTCGGTGAAGGCGATGTCGGTGTTGCCCTCGATGGTGATCTCGTTGTCGTCGTAGAAGACGATCAGCTTGCCCAGCTTCAGGGTGCCGGCCAGGGAGGCGGCCTCGGCCTCGATGCCCTCCATCATGCAGCCGTCGCCGCAGAGCGCGTAGGTGTAGTGGTCCACCACGGGGAAGCCCTCGCGGTTGAACTCGGCGGCCAGATGGGCCTCGGCGATGGCCATGCCAACGGCGTTGGCGATGCCCTGTCCCAGGGGGCCGGTGGTGGTCTCCACGCCCGGGGTGTGGCGGTACTCGGGATGGCCGGGGGTGCGGCTGCCCAGCTGGCGGAAGTTCATCAGATCTTCCTTGGTCAGGCCGTAGCCGAACAGATACAGCAGGGCGTACTCCAGCATGGAGCCGTGTCCGGCCGACAGCACAAAGCGGTCGCGGTTCTGCCACTTGGGATCGGCGGGGTTGTGGACCATGTTCTCGGCCCACAGCGAGTAGGCGATGGGCGCCGCCCCCATGGGCAGCCCGGGATGGCCGGAGTTGGCCTTCTGGATGGCCTCGGCGGCCAGGATGCGGATGCTGTTGATACTCAGTTCCTTGATGTTGCTCATGTCAACCTCCAAAATGCTGCGGGCCTGGGCCCGGGATCCCCGCCTTGCCGGCGGGGGCTTGAAACCGATACTATTATACTTCAATTCGGCCGGAAAGCCAACCAAAAAGCCCCTCTTTTTCGGCTTTTTTTGGCCGGACCGCCCCGAAAGTCCCAAAAACGCCGGGCGATCCCTATTTCAGATAGTTTTCCAGGTTTTCGAGGTTCAGTCCCCTGTAGCTCTTCAAAAAGCCGTAGAGCTTGGCGGCGATGACCTTGCAGCCGCCGGCCTCGTCGGATTCGATGTTCAGGGGCATGATGGGGTCGTGCAGGCTCATGCGCAGCAGGAACCAGCCCCCGCCCTCCCCCTTGGCGAAGGAGACCCGCAGGCCCTCGTAGTTGACCGGGGCGGCCCGGAATTCGGGATGAGTTCCGCAGTACTCTTTCAGGTCGGAAAGCACCTTCTGGCCGTAGGTCTTGAAGTCCTCCTCGAAAAAGCCCATGCGGATCTCGGCCTCCTCCAGAGGCATCTTCAGATCCCTGATCAGATCCTCCAGATTTTTGCCCTGTTTGGAGAGCTTGGCCAGGGAGATCAGCAGGCGAGTGACCAGGTAGGCGCCGTCGTCCAGGAAATAGTTTTCCCGCAGGGCGGCGTGGCCGCTGGTCTCGATGGCCAGGGGGCAGTCCACGCCCTCGGCGTTGAGGCGGACGGCCTCGTTGATGACGTTTTTGTATCCCCGCTTGAAGCGGTGATGCACCCCGCCGTGCGCGGCCAGAAATTCGGCCAGCCCGTCCGAGGTCACGCTGTCCGTGACGATGGTGGCGCCCGGCTTTTCCTCCAGCAGGATGGCCGAGATCAGGGCGATCAGGCGGTTGCGGTTGATCTCCTCCCCGTCGGCGAACACGGCGCCGGCGCGGTCCACGTCGGTGTCGAAGATGATGCCGAAGTCCGCCCTGTTGTCGGTCACGCACTTGCAGACCGAGGCCATGGCCTCCTTGTTCTCGGGATTGGGGATGTGGTTGGGGAAGCGGCCGTCGGGCTCCAGAAACTGGGAGCCCGAGGTGTCCGCGCCCAGGGGCTTTAGGACCTTTTCGACGTAGAAGCCGCCCGCGCCGTTGCCGGCGTCCACCACGATGTGCAGGCCCTTTAAGGGCTGTTCCTCGCCCGTGGCCGCCCGCACCTTGCCGACCAGACCGGCGGCGTAGGTCTCCATGAAGGGACATTCCTCGGTCTTCCCGCCGGGGAGGGGGGTAAATTCGTTCTTCTCGGCCAGCTCCAGAATGGCGGTGATGTCGCTGCCCTCCAGCCCGCCCCGGGCGGTGAAGAACTTCAGGCCGTTCTTGTTGAAGGGGTGGTGGCTGGCGGTCAGCATCAGGGCGCCGTCGGCCCGAACGACAGGATCCACCGTGGACATGAACATGGAGGGGGTGGAACAGAGGCCCGTCAGCAGGACTTTGGCCCCCATGTCGGTCATGGCCCTGGACGTGCAGGCGGTCAGGCGGTCGGCCGAGATCCGGGAATCGTGGCCCAGGGTGATGACCAGCTTGTCCGCGGGCTTTTGCACTTTGCCCGAAAGCCAGACCACAAAGCCCCTGGCCATGCGGTCGACCACGGGATCGGTCAGATCCACCGGGGCGCCCGGCACCCCCTCGGCCGCCGTGCCGCGGATGTCGCTTCCGGATTTGAATTTGCTCCACTCTTTGCTCAGCATAACAGTTCTCCTTGTCAGAAATTCCCCGCCGGAGGGCGGGCGGGAGGAAGGCGTTTTCGCCTTCCCCGTAGTTCCCTTCTATTATAAGGAAAATCCGGGCAAATTTCAACCTTTTTTGACGAAAAAAGGCTTTGTGAGTTTCGGCGCGCCCGATTTGTCATGATTCGGGCGGAAATGTCATAAACTAGAAGTGCCTTTCGCGGCCCCCGGGACCGGCCGGCGCTTCGCCCGGCCGGACTTTGGCTTCGGGCGGGCCGCGCTTTTTCGGGCAAAGGAGTGATCTTGGATGGCGGTTCTCAAAAAGATCGTCGTGCTGCACGGCGCCAGGGAGGGCGCCGGCGGGCTTTGCAGACTCAAATTCACCGATTCCGGTACGGCGGGCGCCCTTTCGCTGTCCTTTTCCCCCCGGGAGGGCATGGAGTGCCTGCTGCTCCAGCACGGGCGGGTGCTCTGCCGCTTTCCGGTGGAGCAGCGGCTGCAGACCTTCGAGACCGGCCGGCTGGACAAGGGACCCTTTCACCTGGTCGTCACCCGGGACCGCGCCCCGCTGCTGTACGGCGGGGTGGGGACCAATCTGACCCTGGCCCAGCTTTACGCCCTGCTGGACAGCGTGCTGAATGAACGGTCGGACCGGGCCAAGCTGGATCCCCTGTTCCGCCACCCCGAGATCACCGACCCCCTGATGCGGGAGGATCCCACCCTGGGCGACGACCTGGAGGCCCTGATCGCCGAGGAGAACTACTTTGAGCGGGCCGAGGCCGAAGCCGGGCCGGCTTCCTCCTTCCGGGAGCCCCGGCGGGAAGGGGCTTTCGGGCGTGGTTCCCCGTCCTCTGCCCCGGCCAGCTCCCTTGAAGGGAACGGCGGCGCCCGGGGGGAGACCCCAAAGGGAAAGGTCCGGGCCTTTTCGGAATCCCGGACCGAGGGTCTCCGCGCCGAAGCGGCAGCCCACGTCGCCCGGGACCGCAGGCCGGAGCGGGAGGCGACCGGGCAGCCCTCGGCCCAAAGCTGCGGCCTGAAAGGCCGGCAGGAGGGTCAGCTCGGCCGTCCGGACGCCTCCCTTTCCCGCGGCCGGGAAGAGGCTGCCTCGGCCCGGAGCCGGGGAAAAACGGGCCGGGAGGACGGACCGTTCCGGCAGGCAGAGGATAGCCGCCCCTCGGCCCGGGAGGAAAGCGCCTTTCAGAGTCGCTCCTCGGTCCGGGAAGAACACACCTTCCGGGACCGATCTGCGGGACAGGGCGGGACGGCCGGCCGGGAGCCGGTCAGGCCGCCGGCCGCCCCCGAGCTTCCGGCTCAGACCACCTACTACGACACGGTGAAGGAGGAGATCGAAAAGCTGTTCGGGCGCTTCCCCCACGAGCCGGCCCTGGAGGATCTGATCACGGACTCCCGCTTTGTGCGGGTGCAGTACGACGAGCGGGGCAAGTACTACGTGGTGGGCGTGGTCTACGACCAGCGGGATCCCGCCTTCATCTGCTACGGGGTGCCCGAACCCTACGCGCCCGCCCCGCCCAAGGAGCTGAGCGGTTTTTCGGCCTTTGTCCCCAAGAACCCCGCCCGGCCCTACGGCGACGGCTACTTCATGATGTTCCAGAGCGCGCGGACCGGGCAGACCCTCTGCGACCCCCACCGGCAGAACTGAACCGGCCGGGGCGAGCCGTTCGGGCATTTGAAACAAAGCGATCTCTAGCGCAGATTTTCCCTCTAACGCAGATTTTTCGTCCGAAAACACAGCAGGCTTTTCCCGGACTGACCCGGGCGCCGAAAAGCCGGCGGGGAGACCTTTTTTGAGCGGTCTCCCCGCCGGCTTTTGTCCTGTTTGTTTCAAAATCCGCCTTTTGTTTCAAAATCCGCCTTTTGATCGTTTGATCCTTTTGATCGTTTGATAAAGAGGTACCTTTGCAAAACAAGGGAGATCGCCTGCCTTCCGCCGGACCGTCGGGTTTTCCAAGGCAGTCAGGCTCCAGAAATCCCGAAATGCGCCGCCTACGGCTTTTCTGATATCACCCGTCAAAACCTCCGGCTTTTCCAAGGCCACCCTTCGTCTTTCGCCGAGGGCGTACCGGCTCGGGAAGGCCCGGACCGATCAAAAACGCTTCAGCGGTAGACCGAGCCGCCCAGGCAGTCCACGGCCACCAGCACGGGGAAGTCCTTTAAGATCATGCGGTGGACGGCCTCGGTCCCCAGGTCCGGGAAGGCCAGCACCGAGCAGGAAGTCACCCGGGAGGCATAGAGGGCGCCGGCGCCCCCCACCGCCGCGAAGTAGACGCAGCCGAACTGCTTCATGGCCTCGACGACCTCGGGGGAGCGGCTGCCCTTGCCGATCATCCCCCGCAGCCCGGCTTGAAGCAGGCGGGGGGTCAAAAGGTCCATGCGCATGGAGGTGGTGGGGCCGCAGCTCCCCACCGGGCGGCCGGGGGGCGCGGGACAGGGTCCGACGTAGTAGACGGTCTCGCCCTTTAAGGGGACGGCCGGCTCCCTGCCCTCGGCCAGGGCGTCGAACAGCCGGCGGTGGGCGGCGTCCCGGCCGGTCAGCACCGGGCCGGAGAGCAGCACCCGGTCCCCCGCCCGCAGCGAGCGGACGGCCTCCTCGGTCAGGGGCAGATCGATGCGGAGCTCCCTCATAAGATCACCTCCGCCGTGCGCACGGCATTGCACTGGATGTTGACGGCCACCGGAAAGGCCGAGATATGGGTGGGAAATTTTTCGGCGTGTACCCCGAGCGCAGTGGTCTCCCCCGAAAAGCCCTGCGCCCCGATGCCCAGCTCGTTGATCCGGCGGAGAAGTTCGGCTTCGATCTCCGCTAGCTGCGGGTCGGGGTTCGGGCTGCCCAGCGGGCGGAGCAGGGCCCGCTTGGCGATCTCCATGGCCTTTTCGGCCGTGCCGCCGAAGCCCACGCCCACCACGACGGGGGGGCAGGGGTTGGACCCGGCCTCGCGGACGGCCTCCACCACCCTGTCCAGGGCGACGGGCAGCCCCTGGGCGGGGGTCAGCATGTAGAGCTTGGACATGTTCTCGCTGCCGAATCCCTTGGGCAAAAAGCGGATGCGGAGCCGGTCTCCCGGCACCAGGTCCAGGTGGATGACCGCGGGGGTGTTGGTCCCGGTGTTGACCCGGGTCAGGGGATCGAGCACGCTCATGCGGAAGCACCCCTCCCGGTAGGCCTCCTCGACCGCCCGGTCCAGCGTGTCGGTCAGGCTGCCCCCGACCAGGCGGACCTCCTGCCCCAGTTCCACGAAAAAGACGGCCATGCCGGTGTCCTGGCAGAGGGGCATCCCCTGCCGTTCGGCGGCCTCCGCGTTGTCCAGCAGGGTCTCCAGGGCCCAGCGGGCGTTGGGGTTCTGCTCCCGCCCGGCGGCCGCCCCGAGACAGGCCCGGGCGGCCGGATCCAGCCGGCAGCAGGCTTGCTTTACCCCCGCCTTGACGGCGGCGAGCACATCGCTTAACTGAATTTCTCTCGTCATAGCAAATATTATATCAATTTCGGTTTGCATTTGCAACCCTTTTTTTGCTATAATAAGGTTATGAGTTTTGAGATCTGTGCGCTGGCCTCCGGCAGCCGCGGCAACGCCGTGCTGATCCGGACCAAAGGGGGGAACCTGCTGATCGACGCCGGCCTCTCCGCCGGGGAGCTGAACCGGCGGATGGCCCTTTCGGGGCTCCCCCGCCCGGACGCCGTGCTGTTTACCCACACCCACATCGACCACATCCGGGGGGCCCGCGCCCTGGCCGAAAAGGGGCTGCCCCTTCGGGTCTTTGAAGGGGACCTCCCCTTTTTCCGGGAGCTGGGCTGCCCCGAGGACTGCCTTTCCCCCTTCGGCGAGGCCCCCTTTTTGCTGGGCGGGCTGGAGATCCGCCCCGTTCCGGTCCCCCACGACACCCCCGCCTGCCACGGCTTTGTGATCTCGGACGGGCGGGAAAGGGCGGCCTACTTTACGGACCTGGGGCGGGTGACCGAGGAGGTCCGATCCGCCGTGACGGGCTGCCGGACCCTCTTTCTGGAGTCCAACCACGACCCCGAACTGCTGAAAAACGGGCCTTACCCCTATCCGCTGAAGCGGCGGATCCTCTCCGAGCGGGGGCACCTTTCCAACCGGGAGGCCGCTCTTTTGTGCCGCTACGCCGCCGAACACGGCACCCGGGAGATCATGCTGGGCCACCTTTCGGCCGAGAACAATTTGCCCGAGCTTTGCTTTTGCACCTGCGAGGCCGCCCTGCGGGAGGCCGGGCTGGACGAGGGGCGGGACTTTACCCTTTCGGTAGCCTGTCAGGACCGGGCGGTGGAGATGTCCTGCCTTTCCCCCGCGCTCTGATGCGGGCACTTTTTTGGAGGCACCCATGAACCTGGCGCTGTTGGGCCCGGAGGGCAACTTTAACCGGGAGATCGCCGCGGCCCTGGCCGAGCGGCTGGACTTTTTCTTTCTGGACACCGACGAGCTGATCCGCTACGAGCACAGCGAGATCGGGGGGGATCTGCCGGCCGGCGAATTTTTAAAGCGGCAGGCAGCCCTCTGCAAAAGGCTTTCGGACTACGAGCGGACGGTGATCTGCTGCGGGGAGAGCCTGCCCTGCTTCGAGCAAAACCTCCGCGCTCTGGCCCGCGGGGCGGTGCTCTGCGGGCTGGTCTGCCCCCAGGATGTGCTGTACCGCCGGCGGAAGGGGACCCCGTTCTACCTCCCCCACGCCGAGCTTTCGGCCCTGGTGCAGGCCCAGAAGCACCTTCCATTTTGCGCGCTGAGTCTCCGCACCAAGGAGCTGACCGCGGAGAGCGACTTTTCCCGCCCGGCGGACGAGCTGCTCGGCCGGCTGCGGACGGTCCGCCCCGACATTTTCGGCTGACGCCCCTTTGGGCCTTTGCGCCCGGGGCCGGTCGTTCCCCCTTCGATCCGTCCTTTTTTGTTTCCCTGAAGATCCGTATTTTTCGGAAGACCTATGAAAAAACCCACTCATACGCAACTGAAAGACTTCTTTACCGTGGTGCTGGGCGATCTGCTGCTGGCCTTTGCCATCACCTACTTCGCCGACCGCGGCAACATCGTGCCCGGCGGGGTGTCCGGCGTGTCCATCCTGCTGAAAAACCTGTGCGAGACCCAGTTCGGCTTTACCCTTCCCCTCTCGGTGACCACCTGGGTGCTGAACCTCCCCCTCTTTCTGGTCTGCTGGAAACAGCGGGGATGGCGGTTCGTGGCCCGATCGGTCTTTTCGGTCACCCTGCTCTCCCTGATGCTGGGCGGATTCGAGCTGCTGCCCTTTGTGCTTTTGGACATTCAGGGCGACACCACCCTGGCCGGCGTGTTCTACGGCCTGGTGGGCGGGGCCGGCATCGGGCTGGTGCTCTCCACCACGGCCACCACGGGCGGCACCGACATGCTGGCCCTGATCATCAAGCACAAGCACCCCTCCTTCCCGGTCTCCCGGCTGATCATGGTCATCAACGGCACCATCGTGGCGGTGGGCGGCTTTTTGTCCTTCGGCCCGGTGCCCACCCTGTACTCGGTGCTGGCCGCCATCATCAGCTCGCTGGTCATCAACCAGATCCTGGACGGCATGAACTTTGCCAAGGCGGCCTTCATCCTGACCGACAAGTTCGAGGAGATGTCCGAGACCATCATGAACACCCTGCACCGGGGCAACACCGGCATCCAGGCCAGGGGGATGTACACCCATCAGGACAAGGTCATGCTGTTCGTGGTGGTCTCCCGCAAGCAGGCGGCCTACCTGCGCCGCATCGTCCACAGCGTGGATCCGCACGCTTTTCTGGTGATCACCGACGCCAAAGAGGTGCTGGGCAAGGGCTTTTTGCAGGATTATGACGCCATCTCCCTGAACTGATTTGCCTTTTGCGGCAAAATGGCGTATAATAGCATATCATAGCCGGACGGGAAAAGCCTGCCCTGTCCGGGAAGCGCCTTCCCTCGTGCCCGTGCGGGCGGGGAAGGACCTCTTTTTCAGAAGGAAGTTTGCCATGCTGTTTCAAACCGATCTGAGCGTCCAGGAATGCAAGCGGCTGCTGGTCGACCGCTCCCTCTCCCGGGAGGCCGTCAGCGACCTCGATCAGGAAGGGCTTCTGACCACGGTGTCCTCGGACAAGGTGCGCATTTCCTACCGCCTGCCCAACACCAAAAATCCCTTCCGCTGCTCCTTTTACGGACGGCTGTCCGAACGGGAGGGCAAGACCTGTCTGAAGGGAAATTTTCTGCTTCCCCCCGCTCTGGCCATCCTCTACTTTGCCTTTCTGGGCCTGCTGGGATTTTTCATCGTGGTCAACGCCATTCTGCTGCTGACCGACTTTAATTTTTTAAGCCGCCTTTTGATCTGCTGTGTGGGCTTTGCCATCGTGCTGGCTTTGCAGATCTTTTCCTACCGCATGAGCCGGGAATCCAACCGCAAAGTGCTGGCCTTTCTGGAAGAGTCCCTGGGCATGACCCGGGTCAAGAAGGAAAACCAGGGTGCCTGAGGGTGCCACCGGCACCTTTCTGTACGCCCACTCTGACATGAGTGGGCGTATTGTTTTTTGTTCCTGGGCGGCAGCGCCGGGGTGCCTGAGGCACCATGCAAGTACGCCCACTCTTAGAAAACGGGAATATTGACTATTTGTTCCTGGGCGGCGTCGCCGCCGGGAAGGCACGCCCAGGTGCCGGCGGCACCGGGCGAGAACGCACACTCTGACTAAGCGGGAATACTGATTGTTTGTTCCTGCGATAAATTTATGTCGATATGTGCCGCGAAGCGGCACTCGATATATGGCCTGACGGCCATTCGATATGCAGGTGCCGGCGGCACCAGGCAACGCGCCCACTCTGAGCAAGTGTGGAGATTGCTTGATGTTCCTGCAATGAATTTTAGACGACATACCCGGCTCCACTGTGTTCGCCTTGCTCGATATGTGCCACTTTGTGGCACGTTGTGGCCAAGAACATATTGAAAGCAGTACGGTTATGAAATCTATCTCCCCGAGAAAAAGGGGCTTTTTTGTCGAAAGGGGAAAAGGAGGGCGGGACCGGGCATAGGGGGCCGAAAAGCGGACATACTCGGGAAAAACCTTTTCGGAGGCGGATCATGACCAAGAGAGCGGCCCTTTTGCTGGCCCTGCTGTTTCTGACCCTTCCCCTGCCCGGATCGGGCGGGCAGACCCTGGACGAGCTGCTGCCCGGACGGTGCGAGTGGTACACGCTGGAGGAAATCCCGGGATCGCCCCGGTTCGGCGGGGTGAGCTTTGCCTCCGAGGCCCCCCAGCGCCCCTTTGCCCTGACCGTGGCCTGCGCGCTCTCCCCCGAGGAGGTCCTTTCCCTTCTGGAGGCCGAGACCCTGTTTTCCCAGGAGCTGGAGGGGCGGACCTATCTGTACGCCTACTCCCCCCTGCTGCCGCCCGGCGTCAGTCTGTTCGGCCGGGAGGTCAATCTGCAGATCGCGGCGGGCGGACCCGAGACCCTGGCCGGGTGGCCGCTGATCTACGGCAGCTGCTGAAAAACGCTCGAAAACCCTGCATTCATTCAAAGCGGGCGTTTGGCCGGGTTTACCTCTGTCTGCATATCGACATAAACGCATCGCGGGGAACAAATCGTCGTTCCGCCCCATTAAAGTGCGAAAAAGATTTGCCATGCCTGACTTTTTATGGTAAAATAGAAAAAAAACACCGGCTGCGGGCCGGAAAGGAGGTCCTTTCATGATCACTGCGCTCATCACGTTTTTAGCGGTCGTGGTCGTCCTGTTCGTGGTGCTGAAGCTGCTGAAGGTCAGCGTCAAGATCATCTGGAAAATTCTGGTGAACGCGGCCGTCGGCGGGCTGGTGCTGTTCCTGCTGAACCTCATTCCCGAGCTGAACCTGCCGATCAACTGGCTGACGGCCGTCTGTACCGGGATCTTCGGTCTGCCGGCCGTGGTCGTCATTTTGATCATCAGTCTGATTTGAGACATCGTCTTGCTTTCCTGCCTTTTGAGGGGGGCCGCGGAGCGGCTCCCCCGTTTTTTACATCCGAGGACCCGCCATGATTTTAAGAGATCTGTTCCGGGAAAAGCACTGCGTCTTTTCCTTTGAGATTTTTCCGCCCAAGACCACTTCCTCCATCCAGACCGTCACCGACACCCTGGCCAAACTTCGGGACTTAAGGCCGGACTACATCAGCATCACCTACGGGGCCGGCGGGTCGGACAACACCCACAGGACGCTGGCCCTGTGCCGCATGGTCAAAGAAAACGGGGTGGAGCCGCTGGCCCACCTGACCTGCATGGGCTGCGAGGAGGAGGACCTGCTCCCCGTGCTGGCGGAGATGAAAGAGCTTGGGATCGCCAACGTGCTGGCCCTGCGGGGGGACCGCCGGGAGGGCGTGACGCCTTCCCGTACCTTCCGCTACGCCGCCGATCTGGTCCGCTTTCTCCGCCGGGATCCCTTTTTCCACGTGGCCGCGGCCTGCTATCCCGAAGGGCACGTGGAGTGCGAGAGCTTTGAGGCCGACATCGGTCACCTGAAACAGAAGGTGGAGGCGGGGGTGGACTTTCTGAACACCCAGCTGTTTTTCGACAACGAGGACTTTTTCCGCTTCCGGGACCGTCTGGCGAAGGAGGGCGTGACCGTACCGGTGGCCGCCGGCATCATGCCCCTGGTCAAAATGGGCAACGTCAGCCGGGTGATCGCCATGGCCGGGGTCAAGATCCCGGCCAAGCTCTCCCGCATGCTGGCCAAGTACGCCGACGACGAGGCCGCCCTGAAGGAGGCCGGCATCGCCTATGCCACCGATCAGATCTCCGACCTCATCGCGGGCGGGGTCCGGGGCATCCACCTTTACATCATGAACAACGCCGAGATCGCCCGCAGGATCTCGGCCAACGTGGGCGAAATGCTCCGCCACGCCAATGCGGATCCCGCCGTGCCGGGCGGACAGGAGGTGCTGCCATGAATTTCCGGGAACGACTGAAAGAGCCCAAAATTTTGCTGCTGGACGGGGCCATGGGCACCCAGCTGATGGCGGCCGGCGAGACCGGCGTCTGCCCGGAGGCCCTCAATCTGACCCGCCCCGAGCTGGTCAGAAGCATTCACGAGCGCTATCTGGAGAGCGGGGCCGAGGTGCTTTACGCCAACACCTTCGGCGCCAACGAGAAAAAGCTTCCCCCCGATCTTTCGGTGGAGGAGGCGGTGACGGCCGGCGTCCGCCTCTGCCGGGAGGCCGCAAAGGAGCGGGCCTTTGTGGCCCTGGACCTCGGCCCCATCGGGGAACTGCTGGCCCCCATGGGCAGCCTGGAATTCGAGGAGGCCGTGCGCATCTTTGCCCGGACAGTACGGGCGGGCGCGGCCGCGGGCTGCGATCTGGTGGCCGTGGAGACGGTGTCCGACCTGAACGAGCTGCGGGCCGCCCTGCTGGCCGTCCGGGAAAACAGCGACCTGCCCGTGATCTGCACCATGACCTTCGAGACCGCCGACCGCACCTTTACCGGGACCTCGGCCGCCTGCTTTGCCCGCACTGCCGAGGCCCTGGGCGCGGACGCGGTGGGGGTGAACTGCTCCTTCGGCCCCGACCGCATCGCCGAGACCCTGAAAATTGTGTCCGAACACACCGCCCTCCCCCTGATCGCCAAGCCCAACGCCGGACTGCCCCGGCCGGGCGGGGGCTTTGATCTGGACGCCGGGACCTTCTGCCGGCAGTGCGCCCCCTTTTTTGACCTCGGGGTGCGGCTGATCGGGGGCTGCTGCGGCACCTCGCCCGACTTCATCCGGGGGCTGCGGGCCGAGATCGACGCCCGGCCCCCCTTCTCCCGGCCCCTGCCCGACCTCGGCACCGCGGTCTGCTCGGCCTCTTCCCTGGTGCGGGCGGACTTCCCGGTGATGGTGGGCGAACGCCTGAACCCCACCGGCAAGAAAAAACTGAAGGAGGCCCTGGCCGCCGGGGACATGGACTTTGTGGCCGAACAGGCCCTGGACCAGCAGGACGACGGCGCGATGATGCTGGACGTGAACGCCGGACTGCCCGGCGCGGACGAGACAGCCCTTCTGACCCGCATGGTGCGGGAGGTGGGCACGGTCTGCCGGCTGCCTCTGCAGCTGGACTCCGGCCACCCCGCCGCGCTGGAGGCCGCCCTGCGGATCTATGCCGGCCGGGCCATGGTCAACTCGGTGACCGGCGAGGACGACAGCCTGGACGCCGTGCTCCCCCTGGTCAAAAAGTACGGGGCCTCGGTCATCGGCCTGACCCTGGACCGGGGCGGCATCCCCGCCGACGCCGAGGGACGGGTGCGGATCGCCGAAAAGATCGTCCGCCGGGCCGAAGACTGCGGCATCCCCCGCCGGGACGTGGTCATCGACTGTCTGACCCTGACGGTCAGCGCCGAACCCGGGCAGGTCCGGGAGACCCTGACCGCCCTCCGCCGGGTCAAAGCCGAGCTGGGGGTCCGCACCGTGCTGGGGGTGTCCAACATCTCCTTCGGCCTCCCCGACCGGGAGAGCGTGAACGCCGCCTTCCTGGCCCAGGCGCTGGAGTCCGGGCTGGACTTCGTCATCATGAACCCCGGCTCCGAGCGGATGCGGCAGGCCTTTTACGCCGGCTGTCTGCTGGCCGGGCGGGATCCCGGGGCCAAGCGCTTTCTGGCCGCCGCCGGGAAAGGGGAGCCTTCCGCGCCCCCCAAGGCCGAAAGCCCCTCTCTGTACGACTGCGTGCTGCGGGGGCTGAAGGAGGCCGGGCCCGCCGCCCGCGCCCTGCTGGCCGACCTGCCCCCCATGGAGGTGATCAACGGCCACCTGATCCCCGCCCTGGACGAGGTGGGCCGGCAGTTCGAAGTGGGCAAGCTCTTCCTCCCCCAGCTGCTGGCCTCGGCCGAAGCCGCGGGGCTGGCCTTTGAGGAGCTGCGTCAAAAGCTGGAGGCCGCGGGAGAGGCCCCGCCCGAAAAGGGCCCGGTGGTGCTGGCCACCGTGGAGGGCGACGTCCACGACATCGGGAAAAACATCGTCAAAGCCGTGCTGAAAAACTACGGCTTTGCGGTGATCGACCTGGGCAAGAATGTCCCCGCCGGCGAGGTGGTCCGCGCCGTCAAGGCTCACAGCGCCCCGCTTTTGGGTCTCTCCGCCCTGATGACCACCACCCTGCCCGCCATGGAGGCCACGGTCCGGGCGGTCAGAGAGGCCGCGCCGGATTGCCGGATCATGGTGGGCGGCGCGGTGCTGACCCCCGAGTACGCCCAGAAGATCGGGGCCGACTTCTACGCCAAGGACGCCTCCGCCTCGGCGGACTTTGCCAAAAAGATCCTTCCCTGACCCTTTGTCTTTTCCCCTCCTTTCTATGACTGTTCTGCTTCTCGTCGTCATCTATGCGCTGTTTGTGGGGCTGGGCCTGCCGGATTCCCTGTTCGGCACGGCCTGGCCGGCCATCCGCGAGGACCTCGGGGCCGGCATTTCGGCCGGCAGTCTGGTCACCCTGCTCGTCTCGGGCGGGACCATCCTGGCCAGTCTGCTGAGCGGGCGGCTGATCCGGGCCTTTGGCACCGGCCTGCTGGCCGCCCTCTCCACCGCCCTGACCGCCCTGGCCCTGCTGGGCTTTTCCCTCTCGCAGAATTTGCTCTGGCTCTGCCTGTGCGCCCTTCCCCTGGGGCTGGGCGCGGGCGCCGTGGACACCGCGCTGAACAACTATGTGGCCCTGCATTACCGGGCCACGCAGATGAACTTTCTGCACTGCTTTTACGGGATCGGCGTGACCGCCAGCCCTTTTTTGATGTCCCTGGCTCTGGAGGGCGGCAGCTGGCGGACGGGGTATCGGACCGCCTTTTTCATCCAGATCGCGCTGGCCGCTGTGGGCTTTGCCGCCCTGCCGCTGTGGAAAAAGCCGGATCGGGCCGCTCCGCCCGCCGAGGGCCGGTCCGGCGGACCGCCCCTGCACTCCCTGCTGAGAGAGCCGGCCGCCCGCTGGACCTGCCTGTTCTTTCTGCTGACCTGCGGCATCGAGGTGACCTGCGGGACCTGGGCCTCCTCCTTTTTGGTCGAGGCGCGGGGACTGCCCGTCGAACGGGCCGCCCTGTACACCATGCTGTACTATCTCGGTCTGGCCCTGGGGCGGTTCGTCTCCGGCCTGCTGGCCGCCCGCGTCTCCTCCTCCGCCCTCATCCGCATGGGGCTGATCGCGCTGACGCCCGCCCTGCTGCTCCTCCTCTTTCCCCTGCCCGCCCCGCTGTCGGCGGCCGCCCTGCTGCTGGCCGGGTTCGGCGTGGGCCCGATCTTCCCCAACCTTCTCCACCTGACCCCCGCGCACTTCGGGGCCGAGCGCTCGGCCGCCATGACCGGGCTGGAGATGTCCTCCGCCTATGTGGGGATCCTGGCCCTGCCCGCCCTGTTCGGGGTCCTGGCCCGGATCGACGCCGGCCTGTTCCCCTGGTTTTTGCTGGCCCTGCTGGCTCTGGCCCTGCCCGCCCTCGCGCTGCTGACCCTCCGCCTGAAACAGAAGGCCTCCCTCCCCCCGGGCAACGCGTCCGCTCCGGACGACCGGGAAAACTGATTATACTCCAAAAAAGAATCAACGATCAGGCCTTTGCCGCAAACAAAAACCGCCATAGAGCCGCTTATTGCCGCTCCATGACGGTTTTTCCTTTCACTTTATTCATCAAACTTTTGAGAGGGGAAAACCGCTGCCGAGCTTTCCAAAGGAAAGTGAACAGCGGTTTTTCTTTCAAGTCCGGCCAAAATTCCGCACAGCGGAATTTTGCGTTTGGCCGGAAGCAGAATATGTTTTCGCAAAAGTCCGGACCTGCGCCGGACTTTTGCACATTCGCATTTTTGCGGTGAGTAAAAATGCGGGCGGAA
>CALVJY010000026.1 GCA_944332455.1 uncultured Clostridia bacterium | reverse complement strand
GGATAAGGCCGCCGGGCGCCATAAAAGCCTTTACTTGGGGCGGGAAATCTGCTATAATCGGTGTGTGTAGAAGGAATGCTACTTAAAAAATGAGGGTGATACTATGAGAACTGCGGCTGAATTACATGCCATGAAAGTCTTCGCCGAAGAAATCCGTATCGCGACCCTAGAGGAGTTCAATTCCCTGGGTTCCGGTCACGTTGGCGGAGCGATGTCAATTGTGGAAACGCTCGGCGTTTTATACGGCGGCGTGATGAAAATTGATCCGAAAAATCCCCAGTGGGAAGATCGTGACCGTCTGGTGCTCAGTAAGGGGCACGCGGGTCCTGCGCTTTATGCAACGCTTGCCCTGAAAGGCTATTTCCCGAAGGAAATGCTCGGGACGCTCAATAAGCCCGGCACCGATTTGCCGAGCCATGCCGACCGCAACCATACCCCCGGTATCGATATGACGACCGGTTCCCTGGGCCAGGGCGTTTCGACTGCCATGGGCCTTGCGATGGCGGCAAAGGCCATGGACAAAGACTACAAGACCTATCTCATCGTCGGCGACAGCAAAAGTCCCTTACTTATTGACAGGAAAGTTATTCTGCGGACATTGTGAAACAGCAATGGTCTCTGATGGCGGCACAAGCAAATCCGGAGTACAGCATTCATATTATACCTGCAAAAAACGCAAAAAAGGAGAATGTACTAAACGGAGAGAAAATAAAGATGACCTGGAACTTCATGTAACTTCTTGCGTTGTGGATTTTCTAAGTGATAAAAAAAATGCGGAAGTCGCTGTTACTGATGTCTTGAATTATTATGATAAACGAACAGATGAGCAGAATCTGAAAAGTATTGTTGCAAAAATAGCAAATGTCCAAAAAGAAGTTGAAAAACTTACTGATGCCTTTATTAATGCAACAAATAAGTTGTTAAAAAATAATATTGAACAAAAGATAAATGATTGTGAAATTCTGTTGAATGATCTTTCTGCACAACATGCACAGCTAAAACTTGAACAAGGTAATAAGCTGACAAAAAAAGATATCCTTGATTTTATTGATGTACTGCTGAAAGGAGACATAAATGATAAGGAATATCAAAAAAGAATTATAGATCATTTAGTTAGTTATGTTTATGTAGAAGACGATGACACAATTTTATATTTGAATATACGAGGAGGAAAGGGAATAGAGACTGAAAAAGTAAGTCTAAGTGAGACGAAAAAAGCTAGGCGAAATTTAAAGGCTAGGCGGACTTCAGGTGTTCAAACGCAATTACCTACGGCCCGCCATGGCCCGGAACGATCCTGTTTCGGGCCTTTTCTGTTAAAAAAGAGCCGAAAAGCCGGAAAATGGCCAGAAACCATGTGGTCAAACCGGAATATCAAACAAAAATTGACCGACAAAAATAGGCAGGAGGGATCTGAGATGGCCACAGAGGCGGAAAAAAGAAAGCTGAAAAGGGCCCTTTTGAAAAAGTTTTTGCCCCTGGGCATTATCGGGGGATTTTGTCTGCTGCTCATGGCCGGCCTTTCGGTCTTTATGTGGGTGCTTTGCCGGGAAGGGGAGATCTCCCCGCTCCTCGCCGTGGGCATGACGGCCGTCACCTTGTTTGTCGGCGTCACGTTTGCTGTCACGCTGCGCCCCTTTTTCCGGGATCTGCGGCATTTCCGGCGGGGGGAGATCCGCGGGCTGTACGGCTCCGTGCTGCGCTTCCGGCGGGAGGAGGAACAACAAGGGGAGTCCTCCGCCGTGTACTATCGTCCCGTCCTCCTCGACCGCGAGACCTTGCAGGAGGTCGAGCTGAAGATCGAGGGCCTGCAGCCCGAAAAGCTGTACCGGGTCCTCTTCCTGCCGGAGACCCGGTTCGGGACGGCGGAGGAGGTCCCGGATGGCCAGCCGGTCCGCCTCTCTGCGGCAGCGCAGGCCCTCTCCCTTTCGGAGCATAAGCGGGAGCTGAAACAGCGCTTTTTCCGCCCGTTCAGGCGGGCCCTGGCCTATGGCGGCCTGGCATTCGCGCTGTGCGTCCTCCTCGGATGGTTTTTCTGGTCCGGCTACGCCGCCGAGGAGTTTCCGTTTGCGGCGGCCCTGCTGGTCACCCTGCTTTTTGCGGGCAATTTTCTGCTCTGGCTGGTGTTGCTGCTTCCCTACCTTCGGGATCTGGCCGACTGCCGGGCGGGTCAGTTCCGGCAGATGACCGGCCGGGTGGTCCGCTACCGGGAGCAGACCGGTCCCAGTCAGCGGACGCCGCCCAAGTCCCTCCGCAAAATGTTTTCCAAAGAGGTCCGCAGCGAGGCGCCGGATCCGCTGATCTCCACCGACCGCCCCATCGTCCGGGAGGTCCGCACGGGGGAGGAGTTCAAGCTCCTCCTGCCCGGCACCTGCCTGAACGGGGTGTATGAGATCCTCTACCTGCCGCACACCGGGATCGGCGTCGTGATTGCCGAACGGGAGGGCTGAGGCTCGCGAGTCCGCCCGCGGGAAAAGGGTTATATATTGGTCAACAGGATCGATAAGAGGATCGCTGAGGCTCGCGAGTCCGCCCGCGGAAAAAGGGGCACAGAGGCCGGAATAAGGCCGATATGCTACAATAAAAAGGATATGGAAAAACGGGCTTTTGCCCGGATAAAAGGGGTTTTTTATGAGTGTGATCGCGATCGTGGGCGCGGGGATGATGGGGTCCGCCCTGTCCTTTCCCCTGCGGGAGAACGGGCACGAAGTCCGGCTGGTGGGCACCCACCTGGACCGGGAGATCATCTCGTCCGGCCGGAAGACCGGCCGCCATCCCAAATTCGACCGGGATTTTCCGGCCGGGATGAAGTATTTTCAGATCGAGGAACTGGACGAGGCGCTGGCCGGGGCCGAGCTGATGGTCTCCGGGGTGAGCAGCTTCGGGGTGGACTGGCTGGCGGAGACCGTGCTGCCCAGGATCCGGGTGCCGGTGCTGTCGGTGACCAAGGGGCTTTCGCTGGGCGAAGAGGGCAATCTGGCCGATTTTCCGAGCGGCTATGCCGCCCGATTCCCCGGCCTTTGCTTCAACGCGGTGGGCGGGCCATGCACCAGCTACGAGCTGGTGGCCGGGGACCAGACCGTGGTCACCTTCTGCGGCCCCGATCCGGAGGCCCTGGCCTGGCTGAAGGGGCTGTTTGCAACCCCTTCCTACCACATCCGCCTCTCGGCCGACGTGCGGGGGACCGAGGCCGCCGTGGCCCTGAAGAACGGCTACGCCCTGGGCATCGCCCTCTCCGTCGGCCTCTGCCGCAGACAGTTCAAAAATGAGACCCTGCACTTTAACTCCCAGGCCGCCCTGTTCGAGCAGGGGCTGAAGGAGATGGCCGCCCTGCTCCGCCTGATGGGGGCGGGGGAGGACTGCCTGTTCACCGGGGCGGGGGACCTGTATGTCACCGTCTACGGCGGCCGCACCCGCAAGCTTGGCATTCTGCTGGGGGAGGGCGACACCTTTGCCCAGGCCATGGCCAAGCTGGACGGGGTGACGCTGGAGTCGGTGGCCATCACCGGCCGGGTGGCCGAAGCGGTGCGCAAGTGGGCCGAAAAGGGAATCTGCTCGCTGCGGGACTTCCCCCTGCTTTTGCACGTGGACGGCATCCTGTCCGAGGGCAGAAAGGCCGACATCCCCTGGGAGGACTTTGTGCGGGCCTGAGCGCCGGGATGCGGGGCGGCGCGAAAGATCGTAAATCGCATTTAATCGCGAAAGATCGTAAAACCGCGTGTCGTGAAGTATAGCGGCATCGTGAAAGATCTTAAAGCGCGTTCGATAAATAAAGCGCTCAGCAAATATAAAGCGTTCAACATATATGATGAAAGACGGTAAGGGGAGGCCGGCAGATCCGGCCGGGAAAGGAGGAAATGATGTTTGATACGGCTGTCATCGGCGGCGGCGTGGTGGGCTGTCTGATCGCCCGGGAGCTCTCCCGCACCCGCCTGAAGGTCGCGGTGCTGGAAGGGGCCGCGGACGTGGCCATGAAGGGAGCCTCGGCCGCCAACAGCGGCATTGCCCACGCCGGGTTCGATCCCGAGCCGGGTACCCTGATGGCCGCCCTCAACGTGGAGGGTTCGGCCCGGATGCCCGCGCTCTGCGCGGAGCTGCACGTGCCCTTTGTGCGCAACGGCTCCCTGGTGCTGGGCCGCGCGGGGGAGGAGGGGGCGCTGCAGGCCCTCTGCGAGCGTGGGAAGATCAACGGGGCGGAGGTCTCCCTCATCGGCCGGGCGGGGCTGGAGGAGCTGCGCCCTGGGATCTCGCCCGCCTTTACGGCCGCGCTGTGGGCGCCGAAGGGTGGGATCGTCTGCCCCTATCAGCTGACCATCGCGGCCATGGGCAACGCCATGGACAACGGCGCCGAGCTGTTCACCGATTTCCGGGTGGTCCGCGTGGTCCGGGAGGGGAAGGGCTTTGTGCTGGAGGCCGAGGACGGGCGGACGGTGCGCTGCCGGACGGCCGTCAACGCCGCCGGCATCCACGCCGACGAGGTCTCCGCCCTGTTCGGGGCCGAGAAGATCGGGCTGACCCCCCGGAAAGGGGAGTATCTGCTGCTGGAAAAGGGGATCTGCCGGCCCGGGGATCCCACCCTGTTCACCCTGCCGGACGAGCGGGGCAAGGGGGTGCTGGTCTCGCCGACGGCGGACGGCAACCTGATTTTGGGCCCCACTGCGCAGGACAGCGCCGACAAGGAGGACACCGCCACCACGGCCGAGGGGCTCAGGAAGGTGCGGGAAAAGGCCCTGGAAATGGTCCCCGACCTCCCTTTGAATCGGGTCATCACCTCGTTCTGCGGGGTGCGCGCGGTGCCTGCGGGGGGCGATTTTGTCCTGGGGCTCAGCAAGATCGTGCCCGGCCTGGTGCAGGCCGCCGGCATCCAGTCTCCCGGGCTGACCTCCTCGCCGGCCATCGCGGCCTTTGTGCGGGCGCGGCTGGGCGAGCTGGGGCTGGACGTGGCCGAGCGCCCGGATTTTCGGCCCGAGCGGCCCTCGGTCCACGACTTCGGCAGCCTGCCGGAGGAGCGGAAAAACGAGATCATCCGCCGGGATCCGGCCTTCGGCCGCATGGTCTGCCGGTGCGAGCACATCAGCGAGGGGGAAATTCTGGCCGTGCTGCGGCAAAATCCCCGGCCCACCACCCTGGACGGGATCAAGCGGCGGACCCGGGCCGGCATGGGGCGGTGCCAGGGGGGCTTTTGTTCTCCCTTGGCTGCCGAACTTCTGAGCCGGTACCTCGGGGTGCCCCTTGAAGAGATCACGCTGAAGGGCAAAGGCTCCGAACTGCTGGCCGGGACGACGGGGAAGGGGGCAAAGGCCCCCAAAGGAGGGGCGCGATGAGAGAGGCCGAACTTGTCGTCATCGGCGGCGGCCCGGCCGGGCTGGCCGCGGCGGTCTCGGCCGCTGAACAGGGGGTGCGGGACATTCTGGTGCTGGACCGCAATCCCTTTCTGGGGGGCATTTTGCAGCAGTGCATCCACAACGGCTTCGGCCTGCACCGCTTCGGGGAGGAACTGACCGGCCCGGAGTATGCCGGGCGGGAGATCCGTCGGGCCGCCGAACACAAGATCCCCTGCCTGACCGGGACCATGGTCACCGACCTCAGTCCCGACCGGGTGGTCACCGCCGTCAACCCCGAAAGCGGGGAATTCCGGATCCGGGCGGGCGCGGTGGTGCTGGCCATGGGCTGCCGGGAGCGGCCCCGGGGCGCCCTGTCCATCCCCGGCACCCGTCCGGCCGGCATCTACACGGCGGGGACCGCCCAGCGCTACGTCAACCTGATGGGCGTGCTGCCCGGCCGCCGGGTGGTCATTCTGGGCTCGGGGGACATCGGGCTGATCATGGCCCGCCGCATGACCCTGGAGGGGGCCAAAGTGGAGGCCGTCTGCGAGCTGCTGCCCTACTCGGGCGGGCTGACCCGCAATCTGGTGCAGTGCCTTCAGGACTTCGGCATCCCCCTGCTTTTAAGCCACACCGTGACCGGCATCGAGGGCGGACAGCGCCTGACCGCCGTGACCGTCTCCGAGGTGGACGGCAATCGGCGGCCCATTCCCGGCACCGAGCGGCGGTTCCCCTGCGACACCCTGCTGCTGTCGGTGGGGCTGATCCCCGAGAACGAGCTGAGCAAGGGCGCGGGGGTGGCGCTGGATCCGGCCACCGGAGGCCCGGTCACCGATCAGTTCCGGCAGACTTCGGTCCCCGGCGTGTTTGCCTGCGGCAACGTGCTGCACGTCCACGACCTGGTGGACTACGTCTCCGAGGAGGCCGCCCTCTGCGGCCGGAGCGCCGCCGCCTTCTTGCGGGGCGGCATTCCCGAAGGGCGGACCCTTCCCCTCCGGGCCGGCGCGGGGATCCGCTACGTGCTGCCCCAAAAGCTGACTTTGCCCCTCACCGAACGGGCCGACCTCTTTTTCCGGGTGCGCGAGCCGGTGAGCGGGACGATCCTTCGCCTGCGGGCGGGCGGCCGGGTCATCCGCGAGATCCGGAAGCGGCAGATGGCGCCCGGCGAGATGGAGAGGCTGAAGCTTGAGCCCGGGGAGATCGGGGAGGAGAGCGAGCTGACGCTGGAACTCGGCTGAGACCCTCCGCGCCCGATCCGGGCGCGAAATACGGCGAACAAGGCTCTTATGCTTTGGGCGTCGCTCAGGGCATAAGCAAAATATTTACAGAGCATGGAGGCGTGAAAGGAGCGGGGAGGCCGCCGCGTCTTCACGGCTCGGCCGGGCCGGCGGCATCGCCTAAGGCCGGCAAAAGATTTTGCGGGGGAGAAGGCAACTGCCGCGCTTTAGGGTTTTTCGGTCTGCGAGGCCGCCGCTGAAATGCGGCGGAAAGATCGGAAAGAGGGAACCTCGCCCGCTGTGAAAAGGATGGCCGGGAAAGCCCCGGCGCAGGAGAACGGTATGACAAAAACGCATGAACTGATCTGCATCGTCTGCCCCATGGGCTGTCATCTGACCGCCGAAGCCGGTCCGGATGGCGTCAAGGTCCGCGGCAACAGCTGTCCCCGGGGCGAGTCGTACGCCGTGCAGGAGATCACCGCCCCCACCCGGATGCTGACTTCCACCGTCCGGCTGGTCGGGGGCGCCTTCCCCGTGCTGCCCGTGCGCACCTCCCGGCCGGTGCCCAAGGAAAAGCTCTTCGACTGCATGCGGGAGATCAACGCCGTCACGGCCGAGGCCCCGGTCCGGGCGGGAGAAGTGTTGCTTTTTGATCTGGCCGGCACCGGCGCCGATCTCGTGGCCGAGGCGGCAGGGGAAGTCTGCGGCGGCGGCCAGGCGTAAATCCGCTTTCGGGCTGCGCCGCCGGGTGGGAACGACCGTAAAAAATGAATGATAAAAGAAGTAACTTTCTCGCGCTGTCTTTCAGCACATATCGACAAACATAAATCGCAGGAACAAGCGATCAATACTCCCGCCTGGTCAGAGTGGGCGCGCCTTCGAGGCGGCGATGCCGCATCAAAAGCCCGGTGCGAGGACAGACTTTGAGGGAAAGAGCCATCGGAACGGGCGTACAGGGTGTGCCTCAGGCACACAGAATAGTTGATTTTTTCGGACAAAAGGGATATAATAGAGGGAAGACCGAGAAAGAGCGGGCCTGACGGGCCGCCGGTCGGTTTTCGGGAGGAGAAAATGGAAGAGGAATCCAGAAAGGAAGAGACCCGGGCCGAGGAGACCCGGACCGAAGACGCAGCCGGGCAGAAGGCGACGGAGGAAAAGACGCCGAAGTATGCCCCCGAACTGGTCAAGTGCATGAACGCGCTGGCCTATGTGTGGATCCTGTTTTTCCTGCCGCTGGCGGTCACGCCGGAGGCGCCTTCGTCCAGGTTCCACGCCAACCAGGGCCTGGTCAATCTGCTGTTCGCCATCATCCTGAACGTAGCCGCCTGGATCGTCGGTCTCATTCTGACCCTGATCCCCGGGATCGGCGTGGTGCTGACCAGCATCCTCATGGTGCTGGTGGAGTTGGTCTGTCTGCTGTTTACCATCCTCGGCATCGTCTGGGCGGCCACCGATCAGCAGAAGGAACTGCCCGTCATCGGCAAGATCCGCCTCATCAAGTAACGGACAGGGGAAAGGGAGCGGCTACCCTCAGAGAGAACATGGAAAAGCGCCTCCGGAAGAGTGGATCTTCCGGGGGCGCTTCTTTTTACGGTCAGCGATGCGTTCTGACCCGATCAGTCCTGTTCGGAGGAAACGGCCTTTTCCCCGCCCGGGAAAGGCCCGGAAGGGCGTTTTCCCGGATCGGGCGGCACTGGTCGGCGGAGGAAAGGGGCGTGCTGCCGGCGGGAGCGTTTAAAATTTCATGATCGAGGACATGATCAGATCGATGATCTGTTCGGGAGGTTCCCTCCGCCCCTCTGAAGCCGGGGTGCACAAAAAGGTGCCGCCGGCACCAAACCGCTGTTTGCTTTCCCGTAAGGGAGCGAACAGCGGTTTTTTTGATCCCAAAGGGCAATCAGGTTTTCAGGCCGGTGATCAGGGCAGGGTGTTGCCGGCGGCCAGGTAGACGTCGTACCACTCCTGACGCTCCAGGGTGACGCTGCAGCCGGCGGCCAGATCGCGAAGGTGATCGGGCGAAGTGGTGCCGGCAATGGTCTGGATACGGGCGGGATGCCGGGCGATCCAGGCCGCGGCAGCGCCGGCCGGGGTCAGGCCGTACTTTTCGGCCAGTTCACAGAGTTTTTGGTTGAGGGGCTCGTAGGCGGGGTCTTCCAAAAATACTCCGCCGAAAAAGCCGTAGTACAGGGGAGACCAGGCCTGCACGGTAATGCCCTTCAGCCGGCAGTAGTCCAGCGCGCCGCCGTCCCGCATCACGGCGGCCCCGTCGGTCATGTTGACGTGGAGGCCGGCGTCCACCATGCCGGTAAAGGCCGGTCCGAACTGCAGCTGATCGAACAGCAGGGGTTCGTTCAGGCTCTTTTGCAGCAGCTCGATCTGCAGGGGATTGTAGTTGCTTACCCCGAAAAAGCGGACCTTGCCCGCCCGTTTCAGCTCGGAAAAGGCCTCGGCCACCTCCTCGGGTTCGGCCAGGGCGTCCGGCCGATGCAGCAGCAGGGAGTCCAGCCGGTCCGTGCGCAGCCGCTTCAGGCTGCCGTCCACGGCCTCGAGGATGTGCGCTTTGGAAAAATCGTACCGCTTGCCGGGAACGATGCCGCACTTGGACTGCACCCAGAATTTGTCCCGCCAATCGGGATGCAGGGCGAACAGCTCGCCGCAGCGGCTTTCGCACTCGCCCCCGCCGTAGATGTCGGCGTGGTCCAAAAAGATCGCGCCGCATGCCAGCGCGGCCTCAAACAGGGCCTCGTTTTCCTTCAGGCTGCGGGAAGTCAGCCGCATACAGCCCAGGGCCAGGGCGGGGATCTGCCCGGCCGGTGTCGGGATCTGCCTCATAAAAATTTCTCCTCTTGTCCGGATTTCGGCCCGCAGGGGCCGGCCCCTCCCTGAAAGGAGGGGCTCTTTTATTATAGCATGACTCGGCCCGGAATGCACGCAAAATCGGCGGAAGTTTCCAGGCCGCGTTGTGATTTTCAAAGGAGACCGACGAGAAAGACGCCGCTCTCACCTTGGCAATCCCCGGGATCGGAACAGATCTTCCCGCCCGGCGTACCGCGCCTTTTCCCGTTTCCGGGAGACGGCCCCCCTCTTTTTCAGGTCCCCGCCGCCCCGGTCTCCGGGAAAGGCATTGACTTCCGGGGGCCGTGATCCTCCGGGCCGGGCGGCGGATTTTACCTCCGCTTTACCCGGCCTTGACAGGGATTTGACCCAAGGCGGGGACCTTACCGAAAATTTACCTAAATTTTATCTGTTCATGATAGTTTGAAAATTTTTTTTCTGCTATGCTGAATAAGAAGGGTGCCTGAAGGCACACCCTGTACGCCCGCTTCAATCGGGGCAGGAGATCGTTTAAATTCTCCCGCAGCGGAGTTTTTCACGTTCATGGTGATTTCATTTACGGAGGTATATATGTTATCTGCAACCGCAAAGAAGAGATCGGCGCTCTGCCTGGGCCTGGTCGCCCTGCTGGCCCTGCTGGCCGGCCTGTTCGGATTCTACGGCTCGGCCGACGAGGCCAATCCCGTGGGACTGGGCGACATCCGCTACACCTGGGAGCGCAGCATCTACGAGGACGTGACATTGAGCCATGTCATGAGCTACAACAACAATAAGGATCAGAAGACCTACACCGTCAGCTTCGATCCCAGGACCGCGGCCCTCAAGCCCGTGCTGGCCTACGGCGGCAACGTCATGTCCGGCAGCACCATGTCCAGCCTGGTCGCCCGCGAGGAGGAGGCCGGCCGTCACGTGGTCTTCGGCATCAACGGCGACGCCTACGACACCTCCAACGGGGTGTCCAACGGCATCATGATCAACGAGGGACGCCTGATCACCTCCTCCAACGCCGCCTACGGCTTCGGATTCAAGGCCGACGGCAGCGTGGTCTACGGCTCGGCCGCCCTGCAGATGCAGGCCGCCGTGGGGGAGACCGTCCTCTCCCTGCAGGCCGTCAACAAGGAGCGCAAGATGGACACCGAGGGCGTCTACTTCCTCACCGAGGACTTCGACGACGTCACCAATTCCACCGAGGCCGGCGTGGAAGTGCTGCTGAACGTCTCCGCCGACCAGCTGGAGGAGGGCCTGCGCATCGGCACCCCCCTCAGCCTGACCGTGGAGCAGGTGGTCACCGTGGAGCGCAATCCCGACCGCAACCAGACCTCCATCGGGGCGGGCAAGGCCGTGCTGGCCGCCCATCGGGACAGCTCCCGCTATGACTTCCTGGCCTCCCTGACCCCGGGCACGGCGGTCACCGTGTCGGTCGAGGACGTCTCGGACGACCGCATCGACTGGGCCGAGGTGGAGACCGGCATGGGCATCTTCCACCTGCTTCTGGACAACGGCGTGGTCCCCGAGGGCGTGCTCTCCGACACCGCCGTCCATCCCCGCACCTCCATGGGCATCAAGGCCGACGGCTCGGTGGTGCTGATGCAGAACGACGGCCGCCAGGTGGGCTGGGCCAACGGCCTCTCCTTCCAGCAGATGATCGAGTACATGCGGGACGAGCTGGGCTGCGTGACCATCTTCAACTTTGACGGCGGCGGCTCCTCCACCATCTCGGTCACCCTGCCCGGCGACGAGCGGGCCAGCGTGCTCAACCGGCCCAGCGACGGACACGAGCGGGCCAACACCAACGCCCTGCTGTTCGTGGCCACCGAGGAACCCGTGGAGGGCAGCCCGGTGGAACAGCTGCACCTCTATCCCGAGACCGACGCGGGCTATGCCCCCAAGGCCATGGTGCTGGAGGGCGGCAAGCTGACCCTGGACGTCAAGGCCACCGACAGCCGCTACTATGCCGCCAGCCTGGAAGGGCAGACCGTGGAATTCTCGGTGGAGAGCGACGACGCCTCCATCGGCAATGTGGACGAAAACGGCGTGTTTACCGCCAACAAGGGGGCGGGGACCGGCCGGGTCATCGCCAGGGTGGGCGAGGTCACCCAAACCTTTGAGATCGAGGTGGTGGATTCGATCACCCTGATCGAGACCGACCTGACCATTCTGTCCATCGCCCCCGGAAAGACCCAGAAGATGGATTTCCGGGCCTACAAGGACGGGGTGCCCGTGATGTGTTCCCCCGAATCGCTGACCTTCGCGCTGGATCCCCAGACCTTGGGCAGCGTGGCCGCCGACGGCACCTTTACCGCCACCGAGGGACAGGGGACCGGCAATCTGGTGGTCTCCTACAAGGACTACAGCCTGACCATCCCGGTGGAGGTCGGCAAGATGCCGGTGCTCATCAACGACTTCGAGGTCGACTTCGAGGACGAGAGCAACACCTGGAACCGCTACTACACCAACATTCCCCAAAACGGCGGCTGGGGGCAGATCTCCATCAACCGCGACGAGCGCTACATCAAGAGCGGAGACGGTTCCCTGCGCATCGACTACGACTTTGCCACCAACCCGCTGACCGGCACCGTGGCCATCGAGATCGGCGAGACCGGATTCACCGAGCTGGAGGGCCAGCCCACCGCCATCGGCTGCTGGGTGTACGGCGACGGCAACGGGGGATGGTTCCGCATCCAGATGACCGGCGGCGTCTATGCCGGGTCTACCTACATCGACTGGGTGGGCTGGAAGTACATCGAGACCCCCATCCCCACCAACGCCCCCTTCCCCTACAAGATCCAGCGGGCCGTCCGCCTGCTGGGGACCGCCAGCGTCTGCAACAACAAAAAGGGCACCATCTACGTGGATTCCCTGCGGGCCATCTATGACTTCAAAAACGACGACGTGGACGCCCCCGTGCTGGTGGAAGATTCGGTCAGCCCCGCCGAGGGCGGCCTGACGGCCGACCGTCAGCAGGAGATCCGCCTGCGGGTGCAGGACGCCCGGGTGGGGGAGAATCCCTACACCGGCATCGCCACCGACCGCACCCAGATGTTCATCAACAACAAGCAGGTGGAAAACCTGCAGCAGACGGTCAACGCCGACGGCTCGGTGGACATCATCTACCACCCCGGCGCCCTGGATCAGCTCCGCCCCGGCAAGCAGAACGTCCGGGTCCGGGTGGAGGATAACTTCGGCAACAAGTCCTTCTTCGAGTGGAGCTTCACGGTGGAGGGCTATGCCGTCCAGCTGATCGAGCACGCGCCGGAGACCGACGTCATCTACGCCGGCCAGACCTTCACCTACGGCATCACGCCGGAAAATTACCGCAACTTCACCCAGTACGACCTGCAGCTTGCCTACAACAGCCAGAGCCTGGAGCTGGTGGGGGATCCCGCGGTGGACGAGCGGCTGCACGTGACCGCGATGAACGTGGACCGCGAGGCCGGGCTGATCGAGCTGGTGGTCATCGGCATGAACGCCCAGACCACCCCCGAGACCGACATGATCTCCTTCACCTTCCGGGCCAGGGATGAAGTGTCCGGCACCGCCGGCATCGAGGTGCTCCGCTCCGAGGTCACCGAGAGCGACGTCATCGGGGTCACCGACCTGATCCTGAACGGCTACGACGGCCGGCTGGACTACAAGTACGTCCTCTCCAACAAGGGCGTCACCCACGGCTCGGTCTCCGAGCTGACCGTGCGCACGGCGGACGGACAGCCGGTCTCCGGAATGGGCTTTACGGTCACCCGCAACGGCGAGCCCTATGCCTTCGACGGCCTCACCGACGAAAACGGCATGCTGTCCACGGCCGAGTTCCTCTCCGCCGAGGTGGGCACCGTGTATCGCATCACCGCGGTGTCCGAGGGGCTGACCAGCAACTGCCTGGAGCTGACCGTGCTGGATTCGCTGGGCAGCGTCGATCCCGAAAAGATCGTGCTGACCGTGGGCCAGGACGCCTCCGCCATGGTCGGCGTCTCCTGGGAGACCTCCTTTGCCGCCGCCGAGGGCAGGGTCCGCTACGCCCTGGACGAGGCCATGACCGATCCGGTCTGGGTGGACGCGACGGCCTCCACCGTGGTCACCGTGCTGGACAATCTGGACCGTGAGTACCGGGCCTGGGGGGCCTACCTGACCGGCCTGCAGCCCGACACCCTCTACTACTACCAGGTGGGCAGCGAGGCCGGCTGGAGCCAGGTCTACTCCTTCCGCACCGCGCCCGCGGACGAGGCCACCATCGCCTTCTACGGCGACATCCAGGGGGGACCGGCTTCCTTCCCCGCCACCGTCGAGGCGCTGACGGCCAGGTTCGGCGAGGTCGATCTCAGCCTGCTGGCCGGCGACGTGGCCGACAACGCCCAGATGTACAACGAGTGGACGGCCATCGACCAGAATCTGGCGCCCTACCTGCGCACCGGCATGTGGGCGGCCACCGTCGGCAACCATGACGCCTACTACGGCGGCCAGGCCTTCTCCTCCTTCTTCTACGGCCCGGACAACGGCACCGACAGCTCCCGCCGCAATTACTGGTTCGAGATCGGCGACATCCTGTTCTTCAACTTCGACACCGAGGCCGGCTACGGCTCCTACGATCCCGGCTACACCGCCCAGAAGGAACTGATGAAGCAGGTCATGGCCGACACCGACAAGACCTTCAAGGTGGTGCTGATGCACCGCAGCGCCTATCCCATGCGCTACGACGAGCCCGAGATCCGGGCGCTGGCCCCCTTCTTCGAGGAGTGCGGCGTGGATCTGGTGCTCAGCGGACACGACCACATCTACAACCGCACCACCATGCTGAACGGCGAAAAGACCGCGGGCGGCGTCACCTATGTGGTGGGCGGCAGCGCCTCCGGCTCCAAGTACTACGAGGCCGATCCCAACGGGCGTCCCTGGGCCGACGTGGTCTATGACGACAACAACCCCGTGTTCAGTCTGCTGCGCCAGACCGAAAACGAGCTGATCTTCGAGGCCTATGCCCTGATCGGGGGAGAGGCCACCCTCATCGACTCCTTCACCGTCGGCAAACAGGTGGAGGCCGAGATCTCCGCCGAGCACGCCGCCGTCACCTTCGGCCCCCTGCGCTTTGGCCGGGAGACCGTGTTCACCGTGGTCCCCGAGAGCGGCTACCTCATCCAAAGCGTGACCGTCAACGGCTCTCCTGTCGAGCTGACCGAAAACACCTTCACGGTCATCCCCGAGGGAGACCTGAGCATCGAGGTCCTGGTCGAACAGCAGACCTTTACCGTCACCTTCAACCAGCCCGAGGGCGGCACCCTGACCGGGGATGCTTCGGCCGCGTACGGGGAGAGCAAGACCTTTACGGCGACTCCGGATCCGGGCTGGAAACTGACTTCGGTCAAGGTCAACGGCGAGCAGGTCGAAGTGACCGACGGCTCCTTCACGGTGGAGAACATCACCGACGATCTCTTCATCGAGGCCGCCTTCGAGCGGGAGGTCTACACCGTCGACATCACCTGCAACCACGCCGAGATCTCCGGCGAGCGCACGGCGGGCTACGGCGAAAGCCTGACCTTTGCCATCGGCAACATCAGCGAGGGCTACCGCCTGGTCTCGGTCAAGGTCAACGGCGAGACGGTGGAGCTGTCGGAGGACAACACCTTCACGGTGGAAAACATCACCGGCGATGTCTCCGTCATCGTGGAGTTCTCGCAGCGCGGGACCTGCGCGGGCGGGCTGGAAGGCTCTGCCCTGGGACTGGGGCTGCTCTGCCTGATCGCCGCGGCCGCCCTCAAAAAAGTCAGGGCGAGGTAAAAAGGCTCCGGCCGGGGCCTCCGAGGGAAGAGCTCTCGGCCCGGCCTCCGGAGCGGCATCTGCAACAAAACACACCCGGCTGCGCATCCTAAGACAGCCGGACCCCGGAGGGCGCGGCAGGAGGCCGCGCCCTCTCTTTCAAAGGGAGCAAAAAGCCGTCTGAAAAGGCGGCGGCCCGCAGGCTTTTCCCGCCCGGTAAGCGTTTGCCAAGGACGCGGCCAAAAAGCCGCGCCCCCTTGGGAAGGCGGAGGCAGTGGAAGGCGGCCGCGGAAGGCCCTTTCTGCGCGGAAGGGAAAGGACGAAAGAGCAAAGGGAAAAAGCGTAAAGGAGATAAGGCAAAAGACAAAAGGGGGAAGGGGAAAAAGACCAAAGGAGTGCGTTTAAAGGAGTGAGTATGAGAAAAGGAATCAAGGAAAAAAATTTCAGGATCCTGACGGCGGCGGTCTGTCTGCTGCTGTGCTGGGCGGCCCTCCTCGGCTGGGGGAGCGCTCCGGGGAAAGCAATGGCCGCTGCCGGGGAGGACTCCGCAAGGGCGGCCCTGTCGTCCGCAGCCGGAGCCGGGGCGGAGGGATCCGCCGGGGAGGAGGAGCCGGCTCTGACGGCCGGGGAGGACGAGGGGGAGAGCTTCCGGGCGGTGTGGGTGGCCACGATCTCCCGGCTGGACTACCCCTCCGCGGCGGGGCTGGACGAAAAGAATCTGGCGGCCGAGGCCGACGCGATCGTAGAGGCGGCCGCCGACATGGGGTTTGACGCCGTCATCTTGCAGGTCCGGCCCTCGGCAGACGCCCTGTATCCTTCCGAACTCTTTCCCTGGAGCCGCTATCTCTCCGGCACCCAGGGCCTGGCCCCCGGGGATTTCGACCCCCTGGGTTACTTCATCTCGGCCGCCCATGCGCGGGGATTAAAGCTGCACGCCTGGATCAACCCCTACCGGGTGACGGCTTCCGCCGCCGAGACCCTCAGCCCCGGCCATCCGGCCTCGGTCCATCCCGAGTGGACGGTGCGCTATGACGGCAAGCTCTATTTCAATCCCGGCCTGCCCGAGGTGCGGCAGCTGGTGATCGACGGCGTGCGGGAGATCCTGGAAAACTATCCCGTGGACGGCATCCATCTGGACGACTACTTCTATCCAGGCCGGGACTTCGACGACGGGACGGCCTATGCGGCCTACGGCGGAGGACTGTCGCTGGCCGACTGGCGGCGGAAAAACAACGATCTGCTGATCGAGGCCCTGCACGAGCTGGTGGACTCGCTCCGCCCCGCGGCCGCCTTCGGGGTCAGCCCCTGTCCCATCTGGGCCAACCAAAGCACCCGGCCCGAGGGGAGCGCCACTTCGGGCTACGAGGCCCTCTCGGACGCCTATGCCGACACCCGCGGCTGGGTCAAAAAGGGGTGGCTGGACTACATCGCCCCCCAGATCTACTTCCCCGTCGGGCACAGCGCGGCCGATTTCGAGGTCCTGGCAAAGTGGTGGTCCGAGACCGTCCGGGGCACCGGAGTCCGCCTCTACATCGGGCAGGCCGTCTATCAGGCGGACAGCTGGGGGCTGGAGGAGCTGTACCGGCAGGAGGCGCTGATCCGTTCGGAGGCAGACGGCTGCATCATGTTCCGGATGGCCTTCTTAACGGGGGAGCTGGCCGACTATGCCGCCCGGGTCAACCCCGCCTTTCGCGCCATCGGGCGGGAGGCCGAGCATGGCCGCATCGAGGGACCCTCCGCCGTGGCCTACGGCGAGGACGCCTCCTTGACCTTTGTCCCGGACAACGGCTACTTTCTGCAGGCGGTCCTGGTGGACGGCCGGACAGCCGAAGCCCCGGAGGGCAGGCTGACCCTTTCGGGGGTGACCGGGGACGTTTGGGTGCGGGCGCTGTTCTGGCCCCTGGACTGCCCGGTCACGGCCGAGGGCGAGGGCAGGGTTGAGCGGGTGGACGGCGACACCTTCCGCCTGATCCCCGCCGCGGGCTGGGAGGTCGCCGAGGTCTCCGCCGGCGGCCGGGAACTGATCCGGGAGGGCGATCTGGTCACCCTGCCCGACTTCACCTCGCCCGCCGAACTCTTCGTCCGCTTTGTCCCGGCCTCCGGGGAGGACCCCTCGCAGGAGGGTCCCGGCCCTTCCGGGGAAGAGGGACCGTCCGGGTGCGGGAGCCGGCTTTCGGCCGAGGGCCCGGCCCTGCTGTTCGGCGCGGGCGCCCTGCTGATCTCCCGCCGCCTGCGCCGTCGCCGCCGCCGCAGATAGCCGGCTGAATCTCGGAGAGCCGGACATGAAAAAACGGTCTGAAAGTGCCCTGACCGCACCCGGACCGCAAAAACAGACCGAAAAAGGGACTTTTTTCTGCATGGAAGGAAGTCCCTTTTTCAGCAAAAATTTCGGGGAAAATTCAGCCGAAAATCTTGAAAAAAACAGGCGGGAGATCTGACCTCTTGACGACAAGAAAAAAAGTCCGCGAAACACGGACTTTAGTGGCTTTTGGGGTGCAAAACGGCTGCGTTTATTGTTCGTTTTGAGTGATCCTGCCGCACCGCCGTTCGGCTTTGTAGAGTTCATAGACGTAAGCCGCGCTTTCCCGGTAAAGCCCTGTCGCCGGGTCGCTCAGCTTTTCAAAAACCTGCGAGGAATAGAAATCGTCGATGGCCTGATCGTACTCGATCTTCTCGTCTTCCACGATAAAGCAGACGATGTCCTGAATGTTCTGTTCGGTGAGAAATTTTACTTTATCCATTGTACACCCGCCTTTTTCAAAAGTGCAGCCGCCCGCTGTGAATGGAAGGAATACTGATCTGAAGGCGCGGTGTATTGCATTTCCCGGAGCAAAATTTCGCTGTCGATGTAGCCGCGCTGATATTGCCTGATGAGCGTGGTCAGCGTATCGTCCGCAACGGGGCCGAAGACGATCTCGTATTTGCCGTCGAGATTGCACGCTGAAGAGGCTTGATCTTTAAAATCACGGTTGCGGTTGTTGATGATAAAGACCGCCCATTCCTCGGAGGGGAAGGGGAATTTTTTGATCCGTATGTCTTTCCGTTCAAGCAGATCGTCGGGTGCCTCGTACGAAATGACGCAGGGTCCGCCGCCAAAGATCCGGCTCTTTCTCAGGGCATGGCTTTGGCCTGGTCCAGGAGGGTCGTCAGGTAAAAACCTTTGCCGAAGTCCTTGAACGGCGCGCATTTTTCAAGGTCGATCTCGTCGATGTCAAGGTTGGTGCCGTGGTACAAGATCATGTGATTTTACCTCCGTTTTTTTGACAGACGGCGGTAAGGTCGTCGATGGCGTCTTCAATGGACAAGAGGTGTTCGGCGCTGTAGCAGTCTTTCAGAAAGGCCATGCCGCCGTATTCTTTGAGGTATTGGTAGGCCTTCTGGGGATGCATGGCATGTCTTTGCGAAAATTCGCCTATGCACATCACGGTGTAATCGATTCTGTTCCGGATCTCCTGGCTCATGCCATCCTCCTTTTAAATATTCATTTATATGAAATTTTATAATTTGTACCAAGACGAATACATCTCTATTATACACCAAAATGGATACAATTTCAACCCTTGCAGGGAAAAAGGGAGTTCCCACATCGCGTGTTATATTCAAGGGACTCCTGCGCAAAAGGAGCCGATCTCTGTCAAAATTCCCCCTGTTTAGACATCTTTACTTCAAAAAAAATTTTCTCTTACACGCCTTTCGGGAACTCCCAGGGAAAAATCCCAAAAACCTTCAACGTGCGAAAGCAGCCGGCAGGAGGGACCTATTGCAGGAGGGACCTGTTCCTGTTATGGTCTGAAAAAATTCTTGTGATCATCTGTCAAAGCAAAAGACAGCGCATCGCGATCGGCAATGCGCTGTCTTTGTGGAGCTAATGGTCGGATTCGAACCGACGACCTGCGCATTACGAATGCGCTGCTCTACCAGCTGAGCCACATTAGCAGGTATCAATGTTTCCCAAGGGGGGAACCCTTTCTGGTGCCTGAAATTTCAGGGCCTTTATATGTTATCATTTTTTCGCGCCGAAGTCAATCGTTTTTGAGGGATTTTCCCTTTCGGCCTCAAATTTTGCCCGGAGGGGAAGGGGAGAACCTTTCCCGTGAGCCGGGGACCTGACGAAAAGGCGGAAAATTTTTCCTCTGTTTTATTGACTTGCCCCCGCCTTTTGGCGTATAATAAGGGCGGCCGTTCCCGCCCGGACCTTTTGCCCGGCGGACGGCGGAACCGATCATCACCGGAGGTTTCCGGAAAAATTTTTTCAGGAGAGTGTGACTATGCAAAAGCTGACCGAGCGGATCTTTGCGGTGGGGGTCCAGAATCCCACCCTCCGCGTGTTCGACATCATCATGCAGACCGAGTACGGCACCACCTACAACGCCTATCTGGTCAAGGGGGATCAAAAGACCGCCCTCATCGACGGGGTGCACGCCCGCTTTTTCGACGTGCTCATGAAAAATCTGGAGGCCGCCGGCTGCCAGAAGGTGGACTATCTGGTGGTCAACCACGCCGAGCCCGACCACAGCGGGGCCATCGCCGAGCTCTTAAAGGTCTTCCCCGACATGGAGATCGTGGCCACGCCCGGGGGACTGAAGAACCTCGAGCAGATCACCAACCGCCCCGACTTCAAGCGCCGCCCGGCCAAGGAGCCTCTGGATCTCGGCGGGGTGACCCTGCAGTTCGAGGCCGCCCCCATGCTCCACTGGCCGGACACCATGTTCACCTCCTGCCCCGAGGAAAAGGTGCTGTTCACCTGCGATTTTCTGGGGGCGCACTATGCCGAGGCTGTGGTGGTGGACACCGAGGTCAAGTATCCCGACCGCTACATGCACGGCTTCACCGGCTACTATCAGGCCATCTTCGGGCCCTTCAAGCCCTTTGTGCTGGCCGGCCTGGCCAAGGTCGAGGCCTTTGCCCCCGCCATGGTCTGTCCCAGCCACGGCCCGGTGCTGACCGAGACCCTGCCCAAGGTCATGGAACTCTACCGCACCTGGAGCCAGCCCCAGCCCAAGGGAAGGAAGGCCGCCGTGGCCTACGTCTCGGCCTACGGATGCACCCGGACGCTGGCCGAGGAGATCGCCAAAGTGCTGACCGAGGGGGGCGCCGAGGTCGACCTGTTCGACCTGCTGGATCGGCCCTGCCCGGCCGCGGCCGAGGCCGTCATGTCCGCCGATCTGGTCTTTGTGGGGACCCCCACCATCAACCGCGACGCCCTGAAGCCGGTGTGGGATCTGATGACCTCGCTGGACGCGGTCAACACCAAGGGCAAGCCCGTGGGCATCTTCGGCTCCTACGGTTGGAGCGGCGAGGGCGTGCCCATGATCTCGGCCCGGGCCAAGAGCCTGAACATGAAGGTGCTGGGCGAGGTCCGTGCGGTCTTTGTGCCCTCCGAGGCCGACCTGCAGGCCGTCCGCGAGCTGGCGGCGGCCGGGCTGAAGGAGCTGGGCTGAATCGGAGCGGGGGAGCCCCCCGTCGGAGGCCGGCCCGGCTGAGAGAAAGAGACCTTTTTCCGCGCATTCCGGCTCGCCCGGGAGAAGCGGGCCAGCCGGGCTGAAGGAGCTGGGCTGAAGCCGGAGCGGGAAAGGAAGCCCCCCGTCGGAGATCGGCCCGGCTGAGAGAAAGAGATCTCTGTCCGGGTATTTCACCCCGTCCGAGAGAAAGAGACCTTTGTCCGAGCTTTCCGTCCCGCCCGGGAGAAGCGGGCCAGCCGGTCCCGGGATCCCCGGCTCTGTCCTGCCTGAAGGGGAAGGGCGGAGCAAGCTTTGACCCGTGAAAGGAAGGGGCCGGCTTTCAAGATGTAGACGATGATTCAGAAACAAACGACGATCTTGCGCTGATTTTTTGACCGCGCAAAGGCCCGCTCCGGAAAGAGCGGGCCTTTGCTTTGTGTTTTAAAAAATTACGGCTGCGTTTTCCCTTCGGGGACGGCTTGGCGGCGGTCCTTCCTTGATCTTTTCCGCTGCCGCTTCGGTCGGAGGGCTCTGCCTCGGGCATGGCCCTTCAGGTCTCGGCTGCGGGGTTCACTCGTCCAGGTCGGCGTCGCACTTGGGGCAGCGGCCGCCGAGCGAGGAGGCGCAGCTTTGGCAGAGCAGCGCGCCGCAGTTGCTGCAGTTTTTGACCTGCGAGATGGGAAGGGTGTTGTTGCAGTGACAGCATCTGAACTTCATGACGGGTTCTCCTTGATCTTTTTTGTTTTAAGTCTGAAGGCTCCCGGGGGAGCGGCGGCCCCGGCCTTCTGGCAGGGGCGGGTCAGTTACTGAAAGTAGCTCAGTTCGGAGTAGCAGTCCGGGCAGAGGCCGCAGTTTTGCTCGGCGCAGCGCTCGCACATCATCTTGCCGCACTGGCCGCACACCCGTGCCTGGTCCAGGCTGACGCCGGTGTGACAGTTGCAGCAGTTGATCTTGGTCATAAAAACCTCCATGCCGGTTTCCCGGCGATCGTATTTGAAGTATTTCGGCTTTGAAGTATTTCGGCAAAATGGCATGCCGGATCGGGAGAGGGCCTCTCCGCTCGGGCAGAGAGAGGGAAAGCCCCGGTAAAAGCCCGCCGCCAGGCAGAAAGACGGGGGAAAGCCCTCTCGAAAAAGGCCCGCCGCTCGGGCAATAAGAGAGAGGGTAAGCCCCGGTAAAAGCCCGCCGCCAGGCAGAAAGACGGGGGAAAGCCCTCTCGAAAAAGGCCCGCCGCTCGGGCAGAGAGAGGGTAAGCCCCGGGCAGAGGCTCTGCTCAGGCAGAGAGAGGGAAAGCCCCGGACAGAGGCTCTGCTCAGGCAGAGGGAAGGGGAAAGCCCCGGACAGAGGCCCTCCGATCAGACAGAGAGGGGGAGTTCCCCGGAAAAGGCCCTCCGCACAGGCAGAGGAGAGAGGCACTCCCGTCGGGCAGAGAAAAGGGAAAGAGATCTCGCTCCGACCGCGGAAGGACACGCCCTTCCCGCGGGGAAGGCGGCCGGTTTCCCGGTCTTTGCGGGCCGGGGAGCCTGGGGTCAGACGTTGACCATCACAAAGCCCTGCGAATGGCCGCAGATGGGGCAGACCTTCCAGGGCTCTTTGCCGGAGGCCTCGTGGCCGCAGTGGGCGCACTTGAACACGGTCTCCTTTTCCTTGCGGTACAGGGTGCCGGAGCTGAGCAGGTCATAGATCTGCATCAGCCGCTTGGAGTGGCAGTTTTCCACCTGCGCCACCATGGTAAAGCGGGCGGCGATGCCGGGCAGGTTTTCCTCCCTGGCGATGCGGGCGAACTCGGGATACAGCCGCTCGGCCTCCTCGGCCTCGTCGCCCGAGGCGTACTTGACCAGGTCGAGCAGGGAGCCCCCCTTGAAGGGAAAGCCGGCCTGGATCTCGATGTTGTCGATCTTCTTGGTGAGGTTGTCGGTCAGGGTGGCGAACCAGACCTTGGCGTGGGCGCTCTCGTTCTTGGCCAGTTCGTGGAAAACGTTGGACAGCTCCGCCAGTCCGTCGGCCTGGGCCCGGCTGACCATCTGCTCGTAGCGGACGTAGGCCTGGCACTCGCCGGCAAAGGCCCGGGCCAGGTTGACCTGGGTGCGGGTGCCCTGGATCTTGTGGTAATCGGTGTTGTTGATCTGGGTCATGATGTTCTCCTTTTTGATCGGGGCGGTCCTGCCTCCCTTTGGCAGGGAGCCGGCCGCCCGAGGGTTATTGTCATTTTTTCCAGCCCCCCGGTTTTTATACGCCCCTTTCGGCGGGCGCCCTCACCTTTTTGAAGGGGAGAGGAAAGGAGGAGCCGGGTCAAAGGGAAGCGGGAGGAGCATCCGGGTCAAGGGGGAGAGGAAAGGAGGAGGGCGGAGCGCTCTTTTCGGGCCGGCCTCTTTGGAGGAGGCAGGACGGCCGGTTTTTTCTTTCGGGGGAGTTCCGCCCCGCCGTCCGTTCCCGGCCGCAAAGGGAGCGGCGGCAAGGGAGGTGCCGGAGGAGGGAAAAGCCGCTTTTTTGGAGCGGAGAAAGCCCGAAAGGCCCATTCGGTCCTCGAACTGCTCCGGGCACGTGGTCGCTTTCCCGGAGCGGAGAAAGGCCGGAAGAGGCCTCATCGAGGCCGGGTTCCGGATTTTCGGACGGGCGGGGGAGCAGTCCCCGCACGCCGTAGCCGCGGTAGGGGGCGTAGCGGTCCCTGCGGATGCGGCGGGAGCGCAGCTTTTTCCCGTTCTGAAAGTAGTCCAGCCAGCTCTCGCTCTCCAGCCCGCCCCGGGAGGGGGAGAGGATGACCACCTCGTCGGTGAAGGCGACCAGGGCCTTTTCCTCCTCGGTCTGGGCCGGCCGGATCTCGGCCTCGGGGGCGTCGGTGGTCTTCAAGGTGACCGAGCGGCGCTGGATCTCGTAGGGCAGAGGCTCCCCCCAGATCTCCACGCCCGCCGAGTTCCCCTTGCAGACCGACCGGAAGTAGAGGAGGTTCCCGGTGTCGTTGGTAAAGGTCAGGTCGGAGGTGTAAAAATTGACCATGGCGTCAAAGGAGGGCGGGACGTAGCCCACGGCCAGGGAGTGGGGGTGGCTCTCGTCCACCTGCACGTCCCCCAAAAGGAGGGCGTTGTAGAGGGTGGTGGAGCTTTGACAGACCCCGCCGCCCACCCCCTCGGCGTACTGTCCCCCCGAGATGATCCTGGCCTTTTTGAAGCCGTTTTCCTCGGTGCGGGGGCCGGTGGTCCGGTTGAAGGAGAGCTGCTCGCCGGGGTAAAGCATCTTGCCGTGAAAGCGGGAAAGGGCCAGCCGGACGTTGTGCCGGCGGTCGGCCGTGGAGGAGGACAGGTCGGTGGAAAAGGAACTGCGCAGAAAAAAAGACCGCCGGACCTTTTCCTCGGACAGCGGCCCGGGGTCGTCCACGATCTTCCCCTCCGCCACTGCCGAGGTCCGGCTCTTCAAAGCGGCCTCGAATTCGGCCATCACGGCTTCGGTGTCCAGCCTTTTGCCCGGCTTTCCCGGCCGGCAGGTGAACATGGGCTCCCGGTCGGGGAAGAACGTCACTTCCGCCGGCAGGGGCTCGACGCGGTAATTTTTGGCGATCTCCTCCAGCATGTCCCCAAGATTCGGCATCTCGTAGCCGAAGGAGAGGGGAAAGACCGCGGTGATCCGGCCCCGCCCGTCCCGGCGGACGGCCTCCTCCAGGATGCGCTCGGGGTCGCGGTCGGGGCGGACCCTGCCCGGGCCGAACAGGTAAAGGTCGTCTCCTACCTTCAGCGTCAGCGTAAAGGTCTGCGGGCTGTCCGCCCGGGCAGGGGGGAGCAGGGCCAGCCTGGCCAGCGTCAGGCTGACCAGCACCCCGAACAGGCAGAGCAGGATGAAGTTTTTGCGATTGTCGGGCAGCATACCCTTAGTATGCGGTCATCCCGGGCGGATTATGTAATTCCCGCCCCTGAATGTTTGCAATTTCGGGCGCAATTTGCTATAATGAGAGAAATCGATCTGCGAGGCAGAGCCATGTCGTCATTCTTAGCGGCGGGAGCGCACGCGCCGCTCGTGATCGCGCTCATCGTGGTGCTGGTGGCCGTGCAGTGGCCGCTCAGCATGCTGGCGCTCTACCGCCTGTTCTCCGAAAAGCCGGGCAAAAGGGCGGCGATCCTGTGGAACATCTTCATCGTGGCGGGCGTCATCGTGGGGCCGGTGGCCTTTCTGATCCGCCACGCCGTCAGAAAACAGCGAGCGGCCAGGACTCCCCCCGGGGAGCCTCCTGCCGCAGCGGAATAAAGGCATCCCCGCACAAAGACCGCCTGCGGCTTTGCGTACGCCTTGCTTGGTTTTCCGCCACTTGGCCCAAAATCTCCTTGAAATACGTTCCCTGTTCCTGCGTTGATTTTGGACGAATTGGCGAAAAATCTGACGGCGGAAGCTCACAATCTTCGTGCGGTGCTGTCTAAAATTTATCTTCGGAGGGTAAGGTTATGGAAAGCAAGACCATGAAGTACTTTGACATCCTGTTCGAGATGTGCAAGTCGGACTTCGAGCGCCGGCCGGAGGCCGTGGAGACCGGCCTGAAAAAGCTGATGGATCTGGATCACAGCCAGTTCCTGGAGGTGTGGGAGTACATCTGCACCCGCTACGACGGCCTGCTGACGAACCCCTACTGCAGCCCCGCCATGACGGCCAACGTGTTTGCGGCGCTGGCCAAAAAGAGCGAGGTCCGGGCCGCCAAGCTCAGCGAAAACGCCTTTTTGTTCCGCACGCTGTGGACGGGGTCGTCCACCCCGGTCTCCGAGGCCGGCCGGGAATGGGTGTTAAAGCTGCTGCTGACCCAGAAGTTCGACCGCGCCGAGGAGATCTTCAAGGCGGTCATGAAAAACGGCGTCATGGGCGTCACCTTCGGGGGGTACTTCAAGCAGATCTTCGAGGCCTATGCGGACCGGGCGGTGGACAAGACCGCCGCCGTGCCCAAGCTCAAAAGGCCGGCGGCCAAGTATCTGCTGTCCGTGGCCGAGCGCATCAAGGGGCCGGAGAAGGCGCTGATCACCCAGCGCATCAACGAGCTGCTGTAAATTTTTTTGGGGGATCCCCGGATCCCGCCTCAAATCGGGTGCCGCCTCAAATCGGGTGATGCCTGAAAGCGGGAGGCTTCCCCGCCGCCGGGGCGGAGAGCGCATCTCCTTTCCCGGGTGCCGCCCGAAAAGCCGTATGCGGCATGGGCGGCCGCCTGTCTGAACGGACGGGAGCGGTGCCGCCGGGCTGTAAGAGGACGGAGCGGCCCGGAACGGCTCGGCCCGAAGCGCCTCCGAAAGAGGAAAGCGGCCCTTTGCCGTACGGGCGGGGGAGCAAGTGTTTCCCCAAGGCGTCCAAGGAAAGCGATTTTAAAAGAAAGTTCGGAAGAGAAGGTTTTTTAAGATGGACATCAAAGCTGTGGAACAGAAGTGGCAGAAGCGCTGGGAGGAATCCGGGCTTCACAAATTCGATCCCGATTCGGGCAAAAAGAAGTGGTACGTGCTGGAGATGTTCTCCTACCCCTCGGGGGCCAAGCTGCACGTGGGGCACTGGTACAACTACGGGCCCACGGACTCCTACGCCCGCTTCAAAAAGATGCAGGGCTACGAGGTCTTTCAGCCCATGGGCTTCGACGCCTTCGGGCTGCCGGCCGAAAACTACGCCATCAAGACCGGCATCCACCCCAAGGACAGCACCCTGAAGAACATCGAGACCATGGAGGGCCAGCTGAAGGCCATGGGGGCCATGTTCGACTGGTCGGCCGAGGTCAAGACCTGCATGCCGGACTACTACAAGTGGACCCAGTGGATGTTCCTCAAGCTCTACGAAAAGGGCCTGGCCTACCGCAAGGAGGCCCCGGTCAACTGGTGCTCCTCCTGCAACACCGTGCTGGCCAACGAGCAGGTGGTGGAGGGCTGCTGCGAGCGCTGCGGCACCGAAGTGGTCAAAAAAAATCTGACGCAGTGGTTCTTCAAGATCACCGACTACGCCGAGGAGCTGCTGGAAAAGCTGGACGATCTGGACTGGCCGGAAAAGACCAAGCTGATGCAGAAAAACTGGATCGGCAAGTCCACAGGGGGGGAGATCGCCTTTGCCACCGAGTCCGGAAAGACCTTCAAGGTGTTCACCACCCGGGCCGACACCCTGATGGGGGTCTCCTACGTGGTGCTGGCCCCCGAACATCCCCTGGTCAGGGAGCTGACCACCGAGGACTGCCGGGCGGCCGTGGAGGCCTATGTGGCCGAGACCGCCAAGGTCAACGAGATCGAGCGGCTGTCCACCGCCCGCGAGAAAAACGGCGTGTTCACTGGCAGCTACGCCCTGCACCCCGTCACCGGGGAAAAGGTGCCCGTCTGGGCGGCAGACTACGTGCTGTACTCCTACGGCACCGGGGCGGTCATGGGGGTACCCTCCCACGACGAGCGGGACTTTGTCTTTGCCCAGAAGTACGGCCTGCCGATTAAGCGGGTGATCAAGAGCGGGGACGGCAGCCCGGACGAGCTGCCCTACACCGCCTACGGGGTGCTGTGCAACTCCGGGAAGTATGACGGCCTGACCTCCGAGCAGGCCAAACAGCAGATCGTCGCCGACCTCGAGCAGGAGGGGAAGGGGTGCCTGAAGACCAACTACCGCCTCCGCGACTGGCTGGTCTCCCGCCAGCGCTACTGGGGGGCGCCCATTCCGGTGGTCTACTGCAAAAAGTGCGGCACGGTGCCGGTGCCCGAGGATCAGCTGCCCGTGGAACTGCCCTACGATGTGGAATTCACCCCGGACGGCAAGTCGCCGCTGGCCAAGTGCGAGAGCTTCAAAAACACCACCTGCCCCGTCTGCGGCGGCCCCGCCGAGCGGGAGTGCGACACCCTGGACACCTTTGTCTGTTCCTCGTGGTACTACCTCCGCTATGCCGACGCCCACAACGACAAGCAGCCGTTTTCCCGGGAAAAAGTGGACAAAATGCTCCCCGTGGACAAGTACGTGGGGGGCGCCGAGCACGCCTGCATGCACCTGCTGTACGCCCGCTTTTTCACCAAGGCCCTGCGGGACATGGGGTATCTGGACTTTGACGAGCCCTTCACCTCCCTGGTCCACCAGGGGGTCATCCTGGGCCCGGACGGCAACCGGATGTCCAAGTCCCGGGGCAACGTCATCTCGCCCGACGCCTACGTCTCCGAGATGGGCTCCGACGTCTTCCGGCTGTACCTGATGTTCGGCTTCTCCTATGTGGAGGGCGGCCCCTGGAACGACGAGGGCATCAAGGCCGTGCAGCGCTTTCTGGACCGGGTGGAGCGCCTGGTACTCAAAGTGAAGGAGGAGCCCGAACACGGGGGGACGCGCGGCCCCGCCGAAAAGGAGCTGGACTATGTGCGCAACTACACCGTCAAACAGGTCACCCAGGACATGGAGCACTTCTCCTTCAACACCGCGGTGGCCCGGCTGATGGAGTACGTCAACGCCCTCTACAAGTACGACGCCCTGGAGAACAAGGACACCGCCTTCCTGAAGGCCTGCGTCAAGGATCTCCTCCTGCTGATGGCGCCGTTCACCCCGCATTTCTGCGAGGAGCTCAACGAGCAGTGGGGGGACAGCCGCTCGCTGTTCACCCAGACCTACCCCGTCTGCAACGAGGCCGCCCTGGTCCGGGACGAGGTCGAGCTGGCTGTGCAGATCAACAGCAAGGTGAGGGGAAGGGTGACCGTGCCCAACGGCCTCTCGCCCGCCGAGGTGCAGGCTCTGGTCTCCCAAAAGCCCGAGGTGATCGCCCTGCTGGACGGCCGCACCGTCAAAAAGTGCATCGTCATCCCCGGAAGGCTGGTCAATTTCGTGGTGTAAATCCGGCCGACGGTTTTCAAGCCGGCCGACCTGCGTACGGGAAAAAAGAAGGTCTGCGGACAGGAAAAGAAAAGAATAGAATAGAAAACCTCCGCCCTTCGCCACCGTCCGGACCTGCGGACGGAAAGGAAAGAAGATCTGCGCATGGGAAAAAAAGAAAAAGAACGGAAACAGAGAAAACCCGCCCTTCGCCGAAAAGCGAAGGGCGGGTTTGTCATATGGGTTTGTCATGCAGGTTTGTCATACGGGTTTGTCATACGGCTTTGTTATACGGATTTGGATAAAAGGGTCCTGTGCGGACCGGAGGGGAAAAGCTGCTGCTTTGTCGGGATGAAGGCTGCCCATATGGGTGCCGTGCGCCAGGACCAGATGAGCCGAATGCCGGGATCAAACTGAAAATTTGGAAAAAATTCAGAATATGTATTGCATTTGTACGGACGATCGTGTATAATATGAATATAAGAAACCATTCTGTGGTCGGAGGTGTTTTATGGCCAAGTCGGCAAATTTATATGCCAGGATAGAGCCGGAGGTCAAGGAGCAGGCGGAAAGCATTTTAAGCGAACTCGGCATTCCCGCTTCAAATGCCATCAACATGTTCTACAAGCAGATCATTTTACAGCGCGGGCTTCCCTTTGAGGTCAAACTGCCGCAGCATCCGCTGGATGTCGGGAATATGACCGAAGAGCAATGGAGTGCCGAGCTTGAAAAAGGCTATGCGGACATGAAGGCCGGACAGGTGGTCTCTGCAAAGCAGGCGTTTGCCGAGATCCGCGGGCGCGATCACAAATGAAGTACGAAGTTTTGATGACCGCTCAGGCGGCCGCGGACTTGCGCGCCGTTTTTGAATACATAGCCTACGATCTGCTCGCGGGGCAAAATGCGCTCGATCAGCTGGATCGTCTGGAGCAGGCCATCCTTTCGCTTGACGAAATGCCGGAACGCTTCCGTCTCTGCGACAAAGAGCCGTGGAAAGAGCGGAATCTGCGCATCATGCCCGTCGATCATTACCTGGTGCTTTACATCCCGCATCGGGGAGAAAAGCGGGTCACGGTCCTCCGCGTCATGTACGGTCGCCGCGACCTGGACGCGCAGTTAAAACAGGCAAAAGCGCCGGAAGAAAAATAGCAGCTGACCGAATGAGCAAAACAGTTCAAAAACGGCGCAGCGGGCTGCACACGGCGATCGCCTCTGTACAAGCCGCCCCTGCCGTCATCCCCGGAAGGCCGGTCCATTTCGCGGTGTAAACCCGGCCGACGTTTTTCAATCCGGCCGACCTGCGTACGGGAAAAAAGAAGATTTGCGGACAGGAAAAGAAAAGAATAGAATAGAAAACCTCCGCCCTTCGCCGCCGTCCGGACCTGCGGACGGAAAAAAAGAAACCTGCGGACGGAAAAGAAAAAGAACGGAAACAGAGCAAACCCGCCCTTCGCCGAAAAGCGAAGGGCGGGTTTGTCATACGGGTTTGTCATGCAAGTTTGTCTGCGGGTTTGTCATGCAGGTTTGTCTGCGGGTTTGTCATGCAGGTTCGGGTCAAAAGGTCTCAGGCCCTGAAGGGACCTCATTCTCCCAAAATATAGAATTCCTTGTGCCGCTGCGGGTCGGCCAGGCGGACCATGCCGTCCAGCTCGCTGTCGCCGTACACGGTGCACCGGCCCTGCCGGTACTCCTCGTCGATCATGGCTTTGACCCGGGCCACCAGCGGGTCGTCCTTTTGCACCCGGCTGCCCTCGGGCAGGCCGTAAAAGTCGTTGATCCAGTAGGCCACGCCGGCAAGGCCCGAGGCGTTGTTGATGGAGACGCGGGCGGGCCGGTTCAGAATGGCCTTGGTGTCAAAGATGTTGTAGATCTCCTCGTCCTTCAACAGCCCGTCGGCGTGGATGCCGGCCCGGGTGGCGTTGAAGCTCCGTCCCACAAAGGGGGTCTCGGGGGGGATGATGAATTTCAGCTCTTTTTCAAAGTACTCGGCGATCTCGGTGATCACGGTCAGATCCATGCCGTCCCGGGTCCCGCGCAGGGATTCGTACTCGATCAGCATGGCCTCCAGGGGGCAGTTTCCGGTGCGCTCGCCCAGCCCCAGCAGGGAGGCGTTGACCGCGCTGCAGCCGTACAGCCAGGCCGTGCTGGAGTTGACCACCACCTTGTAAAAATCGTTGTGGCCGTGCCACTCCAGCTGGGCGGAGGGGACGCCCGCGTAGTAGTGCAGGCCGTAGATGATCCCGGGCACCGAGCGGGGCAGGGCGGTGCCGGGGTAGGTGACGCCGTAGCCCATGGTGTCGCAGGCCCGGATCTTGACCGGCACCCCGCTCTCCTCGCCGAGGCGCATCAGCTCTTGGGCGAAGGGGACCACAAAGCCGTAAAAATCCGCCCGGGTGATGTCCTCGAAGTGGCAGCGGGGCCGGACCCCGTGCTCGATGGCGGAGCGGACGATGGCCAGGTACTTTTCCATGGCCTTTTTGCGGGTCAGCCCCATCTTTTTGAAGATGTGGTAGTCCGAACAGCTGACTAAAATGCCGGTCTCCCTGATGCCCATGGACTTGACCAGATCGAAATCCTTTTCGTTGGCCCGGATCCAGCTGGTGACCTCGGGGAAGGGCAGCCCCAGCTCCAGGCAGCGGCGGGCGGCCTCCCGGTCCTTTTCGG
>CALVJY010000025.1 GCA_944332455.1 uncultured Clostridia bacterium | reverse complement strand
CGGCAAAAAGGGCCGCAGTTTTGAGACCGCCGGGGAGACTGAAAACAGACATACCGCATTTGCCGGAGCTTCGCAGGTCGTTCTGCGGCCGGCGGCAAAAAGGGCCACGAGAGGTTTTTTTTGAAACTCATCGATTTTCATACGCATATCTTTCCGGATCCGCTGGCCGCCCGGGCGGTGGAGCGTCTGGGCAAAAAGGCGGGGCTGACCCCCTTTACCGACGGCACCGAGCGGGACACCCGGGCCTTGACGGAGGGGGAGGGCGTTTCGGCCTTTGTGGCCCTGAACATCGCCACCCTGCCAAAAAACGAGCGCAACGTCAACACCTTTGCCCTGAGCGTTCAGGACGGCCGGAAGCTGTTTGCCTTCGGCTCGGTGCATCCTGACTCGCCCGCTGCCTCCGACGAACTCCGCCGGCTGAAGGACGGGGGGATCCTGGGGATCAAATTCCACTGCGAGTACCAGGAATTTGACGCCGACCATCCCCGGGCCATGAAACTTTACGAGGCCGCCCTGAAGCTGGGGCTGATCGTGGTCTTTCACGGGGGAGACGACCTGGGCTTCATCCCCTGCCTGCGGGCCTCGGCGGAAAAGCTGGGCCGGGTGGCCGCCGCCTTTCCCGGCGAAAAGCTGGTGTTCGCCCACTTCGGCGCCTACCGCCAGACGCAGGCCGTCCTGGAGCATCTTGCCCCGCACAAGGTCTTCTGCGACACCTCGTTTGCGGCCACGGGCAGGGTCCCGGCCGAGGACATCCGGGCCGTGGTCCGGGCCTTCGGCCCCGAACGGGTGCTGTTCGGGAGCGACTGTCCCTGGGACACCCCGTCCCGGGTGCTGGCCGCGCTGAAGGGGGCAGGGTTGCCCGCCGGAACGCTGGAGCGCATTTGTTTTTGGAACGCCGCCCGCCTGCTGGGCCTTGCGGAGGAAGATCGCGCAAAGACGTAACAGGACAAAAGCGGAAGCCCGCCCAATTTTTTCCCAAGCAAAACCGGGCAGAGGAGGCCGCGGAACTTTCTTCCAATTCGGACAGGCCGGCCTTTCCCGGAGAGAGGTGTCATTCCGGGCTTCGGACGGTTTCATTTAAATTTTATTTTCCCGGCTCCGGCCGGGTCAGAACAGATCGCAGCCACACAGCAAACACGGGGCAACGCCCCCAAAGGAGAGGACAAGACGCTATGGACATCCCCGCAAGACTGGCCTCGGAGCTGAACCTCCGGGCCGAACACGTCGCCAACATCATTTCGCTGATCGACGACGGCAACACCATCCCCTTCATCGCCCGTTACCGCAAGGAGCTGACCGGCCACTGCGACGATCAGGTCCTGCGCGAGTTCGAGGAAAGGCTGACCTACCTTCGCAACCTAGAAAAGCGCAAGGAAGAGGTCCGCGCCTCCATCGAGGGGCAGGGCAAGTGGACCGAGGAGCTGGAGACCGCCCTCAATGCCGCCGAGACCCTGACCGAGGTCGAGGACATCTACCGCCCCTACAAGCAGAAGAAAAAGACCCGGGCCTCCGTGGCCGTGGAGCGGGGGCTGCAGCCCCTGGCCGATCTGCTGCTGGCCCAGGAAATGGACAAGGAGGCCTTCTGGGCGGAGGCCGAAAAATATGCGGACGAGGAGAAGGGGGTGCCCGACGCCGCGGCCGCCGTGGCGGGCGCCAGGGACATCGTGGCCGAAGCCGTCTCCGACCATGCGGAGCTCCGCAAAAAGCTGCGGGCGCTGGCCGCCAAGAACGGCTACCTGACCGCCAGGATCGCCAAGAAGGATCTGGAGATGACCCGGGTGTTCGAGATGTACGACGACTTCGAGGAGCCGGTCTCCGAGATCCCCTCGCACCGCATCCTGGCCCTCAACCGCGGGGAGAAGGAGGGGGTGCTTTCGGTCAAGGTCAACCTGAACCATATGCTGGGGCTGGCCGTCTGCCAGAGCTTTTTCCTGAAATCCGGCGGCACCCTGCAGGAGGAGATGAAGGCCGCCGTCGAGGACGGCTATGACCGGCTGATCTTCCCCTCCATCGAGCGGGAGACCCGCAGCATGCTGACCGAAAAGGCGGACGAACAGGCCATCAAGATGTTCGAGGTCAACCTCCGCCAGCTGCTGCTGCAGCCCCCGGTCAAGGACAAGGTCACCCTGGGGCTGGATCCGGCCTACCGCACCGGCTGCAAGATCGCGGTGGTGGACGCCACCGGCAAGGTGCTGGCCACCACGGTCATCTATCCCACCCCGCCCCAGAACAAGACCGAGGAGGCCAAGGCCGTCCTCAAAAAGCTGATCGACAAGTACGCCGTGGACGTCATCTCCATCGGCAACGGCACCGCCTCCAAGGAGTCCGAGATCTTCGTGGCCGACCTGATCAGGGAGCTGGACCGCAAGGTCAGCTACATGGTGGTCAACGAGGCCGGGGCCTCGGTCTATTCGGCCTCCAAGCTGGCCGCCGAGGAGTTCCCCGAATTCGACGTCTCCCTGCGCTCGGCCGTCTCCATCGCCCGGCGGCTGCAGGATCCGCTGGCGGAGCTGATCAAGATCGACCCCAAGTCCATCGGCGTGGGGCAGTATCAGCACGACATGCCCAAGCAGCAGCTGGACACCGCCCTTTCGGGGGTGCTGGAGGACTGCGTCAACAGCGTGGGCGTGGACCTGAACACCGCTTCGACCTCGCTTTTGTCCTATGTGGCCGGGCTGAACGCCGGCGTGGCCAAAAACATCGTGGAGTTCCGGGAGGAAAACGGCAAGTTCACCGACCGGAAGCAGCTTCTGAAGGTCTCCAAGCTGGGGCCCAAGGCCTTCGAGCAGTGCGCGGGATTTCTGCGCATCCCCGGCGGGGAGCACATCCTGGACAACACCGCCGTCCACCCCGAGTCCTACGAGGCCGCCATGAAGCTGCTGAACACCTTCGGCTACCGCGAGCAGGACATCGCCGACCGCAAGCTCGGCGAGCTTCCCCAAAAGATCTCGGCGGCCGGCAAGGCCAAAGTGGCCGAAAGCTGCGGCGTGGGCGAGCCCACCCTGGACGACATCGTGGCCGAGCTGTTAAAGCCCGGCCGGGACATCCGCGACACCCTGCCCCCTCCCATGCTCCGCACCGACGTCATGGATCTTTCCGATCTGGTCCCCGGCATGGAGCTGACCGGCACCGTGCGCAACGTCACGGACTTCGGGGCCTTTGTGGACATCGGCGTGCACCAGGACGGCCTGGTCCACATCTCCGAGCTGTCCGACCGCTTCATCAAAAAGCCCTCCGAGGCCGTCAAGGTGGGCGACATCGTCAAAGTCCGGGTGCTGGGCGTGGACCTCAAGCGCAAGCGGATCTCCCTGACCATGAAAAAGGCGCCCAAGGCCGCCCAAAAAGCCAAATAGCGGAATAATTTTTCGGCTCCTTTTGCCGGATCCGGGTCCCGATCTCATGAGCGGGCCGAGGGGGGCCGGTATGCCCTCCCGGCCCGGAAGGGGAGGTGGGCTTTTCCGACGGGCGGCGCTCAGGGAAAAGCCGGACCTCCCGCAGGGGATCATCCCGGGAAAAGCCTTGTTTTCGGACATATGCTGCGGGAGAACAGGCGGAAAGCCTCTCTCCCGGAGGGGCAGCCCCTCTTTGTTGCGGGGCAGCGCGGGCGGCAAAGTCCTGGCATCCGGAAGCGGAAAAAGGCGGGAAGGGATATTTTTTCCTGAAAAGAGAGCGTTTGCTCACCGTTCTACGGTTGCAAATACAGGAGAAATAGTGTATAATAAAAGGGTCCCGAAAGGGCCATCTCTGAAAAGGAAGGTTGTACTATGAACACGTTTGAAAAAGTCAAAAAAATGCTGGCCGAGCAGCTGAACATCGACGAGAACAAGATCACCATGGACAGCGAGATCATCGCCGACCTCAAGGCCGACTCCCTGGATATGTTCCAGATGCTGATGAGCCTGGAGGAAGAGTTCGGCATCACCGTCCCCGACGAAAAGGCCGGCGAGCTGAAAAAGGTCTCGGACATCGTGGCCTTCATCGACTCCCTGCAAAAGTAAGCCCGACGCAGGGCGGGCGGGGCCGTTCCCGACAAGACACCGAAAGAGCCGTTCCCATCCAAAGGAACGGCTCTTTTCTGTACACAAAAAAGGCTCTCCCGCCGTCCGACGGGGGAGCCTTTTTGCCTTCGGAGTGCGGAGGGCAAAGAAACGCTTGACAGGAGGACGGGGCTTTTGCTATAATAGGAGCAGCGAAACACAGGGGAAAGCAAGATGGACGAAGGCGACGGCGGATCTGACGCCGGAAACCCGAATCTCAACTGCATCGATCTTCTTGAAGGCATAACCGGACCGGCTATGTCTTTTTGTGTTTCCGAAAATCTTTTTTACGGAGGTTTGAAACAGTGGAAGACCAACCAAGCCGACCATGGCAGACGATGAGCGTGCGGGAGACCGCGGAGGCGCTCGGCACGGGCGAGGAGGGGCTGTCTGACGCCGAGGCCGCCCGAAGGCTGCGGCTTTACGGCCCCAACAACCTGCGGCAGAAAAAGCCCAAAAGCGTGTGGAGGATGATCCGGGAGCAGCTGACCGACGTCATGGTACTCATTCTGATCGCCGCCGCCGCGGTCTCGATGATCTTTGCCGAGTGGGCCGAGGCCATCGTCATTCTGGTCGTCATCGCCCTCAACGCTACCGTGGGCGTCATTCAGGAGAAAAAGGCCGCCAACGCCCTGGAGGCGCTGCGCAAGATGACCGCTCCCGCCGCCCGGGTGCTCCGGGAAGGGGAGGAGAGCGTGGTGCCCGCCGCCGAGCTGGTGCCCGGAGACGTGGTGTACCTGGAGGACGGCGCCATCGTGCCGGCCGACATCCGCATCATTCAGGACGCCAACCTGAAGGTGCAGGAGGCCGCCCTGACCGGGGAGAGCCTTCCCGTGGACAAGGACGGCGCCGCCCTGCTCCCCGAGACCGCCCCGCTGGGGGACCGGATCAACATGGCTTACAGCTCCTCGGTGGTGACCTACGGCAACGCCACGGGCTTCGTGGTGGGCACGGGCATGAACACCGAGGTGGGGCGCATCGCAGGACTGTTGGAGGAGCAGGACGACTTCGACACCCCCATGAAGCGCAAGCTCAATTCGGTGGGCAAAATGCTGAGCCTGGTCGGGCTGGCGGTCTGCGTGCTGATCTTCATCATCGGCATGATCCGGCAGATGGACTGGCTGCAGCTGGTCATGCTGGCCATTTCGCTGGCCATCTCCATCATCCCCGAGGGGCTGCCGGCCACTTCCACCATCATCATGGCCCTGGGCGTGCAGCGCATGGCCAAAAAGAACGCCCTGGTCAAAAGCCTGCCCGCCGTGGAGACGCTGGGCAGCGCCTCGGTCATCTGCTGCGACAAGACCGGCACCCTGACCCTGAACCGCATGACGGTCACCCACGCCGCCCTGGCCGAGGAGTTCCGATCCGGCGCGCCGGTCCCGGTGTCAGAGCTGAAGGGCCGGTATTCCACGGAGGAACTGCGGCCCCTGATCCTGGGGGCGGCGCTGTGCGGCAATGCCAAAAAGGACCCCGACGACCCGGGGAACATCCTGGGCGATCCCACCGAGGGGGCGCTGATCCTCTTCGCCGAGGCCATGGGCATCGATCCCGAGGCCGCGGAGGAGGACTTCCCCCGCCTGTTCGAACAGCCTTTCGACTCCGACCGCAAGCGCATGACCACCCTGAACCGCGTGGAGGGAAAGCTGATCGCCTTTACCAAGGGGGCGGTGGATGAGATGCTGCCCCTGTGCGGCAGCCTCCGCACCCGGGAGGGGATCCGTCCCCTGACCGAGGCCGACCGGAAGGAGATCCTGGCCCTGTGCGACCGCATGAGCGGGAATGCCCTGCGGGTGCTGGGCTTTGCCGAGCGGACGGCAGAGGCCGTTCCCGGGGACGAAAGCGCCGATCTGGAGCAGGACATGACCTTTGTGGGCCTGGTCGGCATGATCGACCCCCCGCGGGAGGAAGTCATCGGCGCCGTGGAGACCTGCCACCGGGCGGGCATCCGGGTGGTCATGATCACCGGCGATCACAAGATCACCGCCATGGCCATCGCCCGACAGCTGCACATCTTCCGGGAGGGGAACATCGCCGTCTCCGGCCCCGAGCTGGACAAAATGTCCGACGAGGAGCTGGATCTGGCGGTGCAGAAGGCCACGGTGTTCGCCCGGGTCTCGCCCAGCGACAAGCTGCGGATCATCCGCGCCCTCCGCCGCACCGGCGAAGTGGCCGCCATGACCGGGGACGGGGTCAACGACTCTCCCGCCCTGAAGGAGGCCGACATCGGGGTGGCCATGGGGATCACCGGCACCGACGTGGCCAAGGACGCCGCCGACATGATCCTGCTGGACGACAACTTTACCACCATCGAGTACGCCGTGCGGGAGGGGCGGCGGGTCTACCGCAACATCCAGAAGGTCATCCAGTTTCTGGTGGCCGGAAACATCGCCGAGATCCTGCTCCTCTTTCTGGCCGTCTGCCTGGGGTGGCAGATGCCGGTGCTGGCCGTGCATATCCTGCTGATCAACCTGGCCACCGACTCTCTGCCCGCCGTGGCCCTGGGTGTGGACCCCGCCGATTCCGACGTCATGCGGCAAAAGCCGGTCAAAAGCGGCACCCTGTTCGAGGGCGGCATGGTCTTCCGTATCGTCCTGCACGGGCTGTTCATCTCGGCGGCGGCGCTGGCGGCCTATTGGATCGGGCAGCTGGTCTACCGGGACCACGCCGAGGCCATGACCATGACCTTCATCGTGCTGGCCCTCTCGCAGCTGGCCCACGCCCTCAACCAGCGCTCCAACGTGGATTCGGTCTTCCGATGCAGACAGGCCCGCAACCCCTACCTGGCGGGCGCCATAGCTGCCTCGCTGGGCATCGTGGCGCTGGTGGTCTTTGTGCCCCCGCTGATGCGGGTGTTCAGCTTCGTCTCCCTGCGCTGGCAGGAATGGCTGATCTGCCTGGGCCTCTCCCTGTTCCCCCTGCTGGCCGTGGAGATCTCCAAACTCTTCCTCCGCCTGCGCCGCAGGGCCGGGCGCCGGAAGGCGGCCGACTGACCCGTCGGCCGCAAGGAGGGCCGAGGCAGGGGGACTTCGGAGAAACTAAATTCATAGAAAAAACAACGGACAAAAAGAATACCCGGCCGACAGGCCGGGTATTCTTTTTGTAAATCCTCTTACAACACGTATTTTACAGCACGTATTTTTTCAGATTCTGGCTCTGCAGGGTCTTGCCGAGCTTGTCCTGCACATAGTTCTTGTCGATGGTCACGGTCAGCTCGGGGTGGTCGCCGCCGGCATTGAAGGAGATGTCGGTCAGCAGCTGTTCCATGACGGTGTGCAGCCGGCGGGCGCCGATGTTCTCGGAGGTGGCGTTCTCCTCCACGGCGATGGCGGCGATCTCCTCCAGGGCGTCGGGGGTGAACTCCAGCAGGATGTGATCCACCTTCAAAAGTTCGGCGTACTGCTTGGTGATGGCGTTTTCGGGGGTGGTCAGGATGTTGACGAAGTCCTCCTTGGTCAAAGACTGCAGCTCCACCGAGATGGGGAAGCGCCCCTGCAGCTCGGGGATGAGGTCGGACACTTTGGACACGTGGAAGGCGCCGGCGGCGATGAACAGAATGAAGTCCGTGCGGATCATGCCGTACTTGGTGTTGACGGTGCAGCCCTCCACGATGGGGAGGATGTCCCGCTGCACTCCCTCGCGGGAGACGTCCGGCCCGTGGGAGGAGCCCTTTCCGGCCACCTTGTCGATCTCGTCGATGAAGATGATGCCCTCCTGCTCGGCCCGGCGGATGGCCTCGGCGTTGACCGAGTCGTTGTCGATCAGCTTGTCGGCCTCCTCCATCATCAGCAGTTCCTTTGCCTCGGCCACGGTGACCTTGCGGCGCTTGCGCTTTTTGGGGAACAGGTTGCCGAACATCCCGCCCAGGTCGATCTCGGCCCCCGAGCCGGGCATGACCTCCATGCGCTTGGGGGAGTCCAGCACGTCGATCTCGATGACGGTGTTGTCGTACTTGCCGTTCTTCAGGCCGAAGTCGATCTCCTCCTTTAAAAGGGCGTCCGGGCTTTCGGGGTTGTTCTTCTTTTCCAGGGGGAGCAGGGCGTCGGTCAGCTTGCGGTTGACCGCGGCCTCGGCCTTGACCGAGACGGTGGCCAGCTGTTCCTCCTTGACCAGGCGGACGGACATCTCCACCAGGTCGCGGATCATGGATTCGACGTCCCGGCCGACGTAGCCCACCTCGGTGTACTTGGTGGCCTCCACCTTGACGAAGGGGGCCTTGACCAGCTTGGCCAGGCGGCGGGCGATCTCGGTCTTGCCCACGCCCGTGGGGCCCTTCATGATGATGTTCTTGGGGGTGATCTCCTCCCGGAGCTCGGGGGAGAGCTGGCTTCTGCGGTAGCGGTTGCGCAGCGCAATGGCCACCGCCTGCTTGGCCTCGTGCTGGCCGACGATGTAGCGGTCGAGTTCGGCGACGATCTGTCTTGGGGTCAGGTCCATGGTTTTCGCCTCCTTTAAACGGTTTCCACCGTGATGTGGTCGTTGGTGAACACGCACAGCTGTCCGGCGATCTCCAGCGCTTTGCGGGCGATCTCCTCGGCGGACAGCGAGGTGTTTTCGCGGAGGGCGCGGGCGGCGGCCAGGGCGTAATTCCCCCCGCTGCCGATGGCGCACACCCCCGATTCGGGCTCGATGACGTCTCCCTGTCCGGAGACGATCAGCAGGGTGTCGGCGTCGGCCACGATCATCATGGCCTCCAGCTTGCGGACCATCTTGTCGTTCCGCCACAGCTGGGCCAGCTCCACCGCGCTCCGCATCAGGTTGCCGGAAAATTTTTGCAGCATCTCCTCAAAGCGCTCGGACAGGGTAAAGGCGTCGGCCACCGACCCTGCAAAGCCGATGATGACTTTGTCGCCGTAGATCCGCCGCACCTTGACGGCGTTGGATTTGAAAATGACGCTCTCGGACATGGTGACCTGTCCGTCACCGGCCACCGCCGTCACGCCGTCCCGTTTGACGGCGCAGATGGTGGTCCCCATCAGATTTGACATAATGTATCACTCCTTTTAAAAGTTTGGCCTTGAAAACAAGCCTTGGACCTGAAGTCCGGCCCTTGCAGACGCGTTCCGGCTTGAGACAAGTGATCTGGCTTGCAGACAAGTTTTCGGCTTAAAAACAAGTTCGGGATCTTAACAGGTTTCCGGACTTGAAAAAACGCCCGCGCTCCGGGCTTCTTTCCGACCGTATTTGGGGCTTTCTCTTTTATACCCCCTTTTCCACCCCTTCAAACAGGGGGCGGCGTCGCCGCCAGGAAGGCGCGCCCACGCTGAATGAGCGGGGGAACAGACTGCCTTTTCCTGCGATATATATTTGTCGTTTCCCTTTTAAACAGGGGGCGGCGTCGCCGCCAGGAAGGCACGCCCACGCTGAATGAGCGGGGGAACAGACTGCCTTTTCCTGCGATATATATTGGCGGAAAATGACGTCTGGCCGGAAAAGGCGCGCATCGCGCCGCATATCGACATAAAATCAGAACGCGGATCCGTTCGTTTTCCCGTCTGCACGGAAGCGGGCGGTATAGTTCTTCATTTCCTCGATCGCTCGTTCCGACAGGGCGGCATTGCGCACGGTCTTGTCCCGGGGGGTGGAGGGCAGCGGGGGAAGGATGCCGAAATTGGCGTTCATGGGGGCAAAGCGGGGGTTGGGGGCGTTCAGATAGCGCACCAGCGAGCCGATCACGGTCTCGGCCGGAGGCAGGACAGGCTCCCGGCCCTCCAGCAACAGGGAGGCCCACAGCCCGCACAGGATGCCGGTCGCGGCCGACTCCAGATAGCCTTCCACCCCCGAAAGCTGGCCGGCCACGAACAGGTCGGGCCGGGCCTTCAGGCGGAGGAAGGGATCCAGGGCCTCGGGGGCGTTCAGGTAGCTGTTGCGGTGCATCACCCCGTACTTGACGAATTCGGCGTTTTTCAGGGCGGGAATGAGGGAGAACACCCGCCGCTGCTCGGGAAATTTCAGGTTGGTCTGAAAGCCCACCAGGTTGAACAGGGTGCCCGCGGCGTTCTCCTTGCGCAGCTGCACCACGGCGTACGGCCGCCGCCCGGTGCGGGGATCGGTCAGGCCCACCGGCTTCAGCGGCCCGAAGCGCAGGGTGTCCGGCCCCCGCTTGGCCATGATCTCCACCGGCATGCACCCCTCGAAGATCTCCCGCTTTTCAAAGTCCTTCAAAATGACGGTCTCGGCCGAGGTCAGCGCCTCCCAGAAGGCCAGGTACTCCTCCCTTGTCATGGGGCAGTTGAGGTAGTCCTCCCCGCCCTTGCCGTAGCGGGAGGAGGAGAAGGCCGCCCCGAAGTCCACCGACTCGGCGGTCACGATGGGGGCGGCGGCGTCGTAAAAGTGCAGACATTCCCCGGACAGGGCGGAGAGCGCTTCGTACAGCGCCCCCTCGGTCAGCGGCCCGGTGGCCAGAACGGCCGGCCCTTCAGGGAGGGAGGTGACCTCCTCGCGGACGATCTCCACCCCGGGCAGGGCGGAGATCTTTTGGGTGACCGCCCGGGAAAAGGCCGAGCGGTCCACGGCCAGCGCCCCTCCCGCCGGGACTTTGCAGGTCTCGGCGGCCTCCAAAATCAGGGAGCCCAGCAGCTTCATTTCCTCCTTCAGCAGGCCGGAGCCGGTGGCGGGGGAAAGGCTCTTTAAGGAGTTGGAGCAGACCAGCTCGCCCAGGTTGGGGTCGTGATGGGCGGGGGAAAAGCGGACCGGCTTTTGCTCGGACAGCAGCACTTTGTGTCCTCTTCCGGCCAGCACGGCGGCCGCCTCGACCCCGGCCAGCCCCCCGCCGATGACGCGGACTTTCATGACTTGTTCTCGCCCTCCCCGCTGACCACGTCCTCGCGGTAATCGCAGGAGGAGCATTTCAAGATCTTGCCCGCCCGGGTGGTCTTGACCGTCATATATTTGCCGCACTTGGGGCAGGGTTTGTCGGCCACGGGATCCCAGCTGACGAATTTGCAGTCGGGGTAGCCCGAGCAGCCGTAGAAGGTCTTTCCGGTCCTGGAGCGCCGCTTGAGGACGGGTTTGCCGCACTCCGGGCAGGTGCCGGCCTCCTCGAGCAGGGGCTTGTTCACCCTGCAGTCGGGGCAGTGGAGGTACTTGCCGTACCGCCCCTGGCGGATGACCATGGGCTTGCCGCAGGTCTCGCAGGGGACGTCCGAGGGCTGGTCCTTGACCAGGGGGCGGATGTTGGAGCAGGCCGGATAGTTGGAGCAGGCCAGATACGGCCCGTACTTGCCCTTGCGGATCAGCATGGGATGCCCGCACTTTTCGCAAGTCTGGTCGGAGATCTCCTCCTCCAGGGGGCGGGAGTTGGTGCATTCGGGATAGCCCGAGCAGGCCAGAAAGCGCCCGAATTTTCCGGGGCGGATGACCATGGGCCGCCCGCACTTTTCGCAGACGATGTCGGTCTCCTCCACCATCGAGGCCCCGGCGGCCTCCAGCTTTTTCATCAGCCAGGGATAAAACCCGTCGATCAGGGCGTGCCAGTCCTTGTCCCCGGCCTCGATCTCGTCCAGGTTGTCCTCCATGCGGGCGGTAAAGGCCACGTCCACGATCTTGTCGAAGTACTTGACCAGCAGGTCGTTGACCTCGAAGGCCAGCTCGGTGGGCTTGATGTACTTCTGCTCCTTGACGGTGTAGGTCCGCTTTTGCAGGGTGCCGATGACCGTGGCGTAGGTGGAGGGACGGCCGATGCCCTTTTCCTCCATGGCCTTGACCAGGGTGGCGTCGGTGTAGCGCGCCGGGGGTTTGGTGAACTTCTGCTCCTTGGTCAGCTTGTCCAGGTCCAGCCCCTCCCCCTCGGACAGGGCGGGAAGCTTGGCCTCGGTCTCGTCCTCCTCGCTCTGGGCGTCGGCGTCCTTGTAGCTCTGGTAGACCGCCGTGTAGCCCGCAAACAGGGGCGTTTTGCCGTTGGTGCGAAAGACGGTAGCCCCGGCCTCGATGTCCACGGTCATGGTGTGGTAGGTGGCCTCGGCCATCTGGGAACTTAAAAACCGCTCGTAGATCAGCTTGTAAAGGCGGTAGATGTTGCGGTGGACCTTGTCCCGGATGCTCTCGGGGGTGCGCTCCAGCGAGATGGGCCGGATGGCCTCGTGGGCGTCCTGGGCGTTCTTTTTGGTCTTGTAGACGTTGGGTCTGGCCGGCACGTAATCGGGGCCGTAGTGCGCCCGGATGAAGTCCAGCGCGGCCTTCTGGGCGTCCTCGGACACCCGGACCGAGTCGGTACGGATGTAGGTGACCAGGGCCACCTGGCCCTCGCCCTCGATGGGCACCCCCTCGTAGAGCTGCTGGGCCAGCTGCATGACCTGGGGAGAGGTCAGCGAGAGCTTCTGCGAGCCGTCCTGCTGCAGGGTGGAGGTGGTAAAGGGAGCCGGCGCGTGCGACTTGGTCACCGCCTTTTTGACCTTGATCACCTTCCAGGGCTTTCCGGCGACCTCGGCCTCGATCTCGGCGGCCTGGGCCTCGTTTTCGGGCTTGAACTTTTTGCCCTTGTACTGGTACAGCTGGGAGCGGAACACCAGCTTTGCGTCCTTGCCCTCCTGTTTTTTCAAAAAGGCGTACACGTTCCAGTATTCCTTGGGCACAAAGGCCTGGATCTCCCGCTCCCGCTCCACCACCAGGCGGAGGGCCACCGACTGGACCCGGCCGGCCGAGAGGTGCTGGGAGAGCTGCTTGCACAAAAAGGGAGACAGCTTGTAGCCCACCAGGCGGTCCAGCACCCGGCGGGCCTGCTGGGCGTCGATCAGCCCGAAGTTCAGGCCCCGGGGATGAGCCAGGGCCTCCTTGACCGCCTTTTGGGAGATCTCGTGGAACTCGATGCGGTTTTTGGCCTTCTGATCCATGCCCAGCACGGTGGCCAGATGCCAGCTGATGGCCTCGCCCTCGCGGTCCGGGTCGGTGGCCAGGTACACTTCGTCGGCCTTTTTGGCCCGCTCGGCCAGCCGCTTGATGACCTGCTTTTTGTCGGGATTGATCACATATTTGGGTTCAAAGTGGTTTTTGACGTCCACGCCCAGGCTCTTGGCGGGCAGGTCCCGCACGTGTCCGCCCGAGGCGTCCACGGCAAACTCCTTGCCCAGGTACTTTTCAATGGTCTTGGCTTTGGACGGGGATTCGACGATGACAAGTTTCATGAAACGATGATAACTCCTGAGAAAATTAGTGCCTGAAGGGGTGCCACAGGCACTTGGCCATACGCCCACTCTGACTAAGTAGGAGTATTGATTGATTTATCCTGCGATGAATTTATGTCGACATGCGAGGCTTTGCCTCGCTCGATATATGGCCTGACGGCCATTCGATATGCAAAGTTCCGGTGCCGGCGGCACCTGGCAACGCGCCCACTCTGAGCAAATGTGAAGATTGCTTGATTTTCCTGCAATGTATTTTTAGCTGATATACAGGCTCAGCTACGCTCACTTTGCTCGATATGTGCCGCTTCGCGGCACGTTGTGGACAAAACACATTGAAAGCAGGACAGTCATAAATCTATGGCTTTCGATCTGTTTCATCCAATACGAATGGCCGGGTTTGGGGCTCTGTCTTGATCTTTGCTCCGATATGGCGGGCCAAAACAGAAGGAAAAGAAAATAAACAAGGCCATTCATATCGATTGCCCGCCTTGCGGGCAAATATCGAGTTCCCAGAGGGAACATATCGAGTTTCCCGTCAGGGAAACATATCGACTAAAAAATAGAGCGAGAACGGTAACTTTTTTACTTTTCATTTTTAACGGGCGTTCCTGCCCGGCGGCGCTGCCGCCCGATTGCCCGCAAAGCGGGCAAATATCGAGTTCCCGGAGGGAACATATCGAGTTTCCCGTCAGGGAAACATATCGACTAAAAAATAGAGCGAGAACGGTAACTTTTTTACTTTTCATTTTTTACGGGCGTTCCCGCCCGGCGGCGCTGCCGCCCGGCTAAAAAATAAAGTCCCCCCTGCCGGACGATCAGGCCCTCGAACTCGAGATCGAACAGGGCGTCGAACAGCTCGGCGCGGTCAAACTCGGCCAGCAGCTCGTCCGCCCGCCTGCCCTCCCGGCCCAGGGCCGCCAGCAGGCGGCGGCGAAGGGATTCCCCGGCCCGGTCCTCGGCGGGCAGCTCCGGCCCGTCCTCCCGAACGGGCGGAGAGGAGGCGGAAGAGCAGTCCCTTTCGGATCCCGCGGCGGCCTGCAAAGCGGGCTTCTCCGCCTGCGTGTCCGGCTCCGGTCCGCTTTTTAAGGGACCGGAGCGGGGACGGCTCCGGAGTTTTCCCCGGAAGAGGCGGGGCGGGGAGGATCCGCCCACGGCCGAGGGCCGGTTTTCAAAGGTCTGCCCGGCCTGGGGCGGGGGATCGGGAAAGAGCGGGGGCGCCTGGTACAGGGTCTGGTGCCGGAAAGTCCGGGGATCGGTTCCCTCCGGCCCGTCTTCTCGGACGGAGGAAGAGGGGGCGCTTCGGCCCGGCTTTTCTTTGCTTTGGGAAGCTTCCCGGGGCGATCGCACCTTCTTTTTCCGGGGCGCACCTTCCCGGCCTTCCCAAGACCCGGGCAGATCTTTTTCGCCTTTTACCCCCTTTTTCCCGCCCTTCAGCGGGCCGGGGGAGGGAAAGGCTTCCTCTTCCCCGAGCAGGGAGGCCGGCGGGGGAAGGGCGGCCAGCTTTTCCAGAAGGTCGGAGGTCTCCGAAAAGCCGATGCAGCCGCTCTCGGCGATCAGGGCCCGGCAGCCGGCAAAGTCCGGCCCCTCGGCGGAGCGGGCGAACACCTGCCGCTTGCAGTCCAGGGCGAAGCGGGCGGTGGACAGGGTGCCGGACTTCGCCCCGGCCATGACCACCACCACCGCCCGGGAGAGGGCGGCCACGATACGGTTGCGCAGTACGAAGTGAAAACCCTTGGGCCGGAAAGAGGGGGGATTTTCGCAGACCAGCAGGCCCTCCCCGCGGATGCGGCGGAACAGGTCGGTGTTGGACTTGGGATACACGCTCTCAAAGCCGTTGGCGGTCACGGCCAGGGTCTTGCCCCCGGCCTCCAGCGCCCCGGCGTGGGCGGCGGCGTCGCAGCCCTCGGCCAGCCCGCTGACCACGCAGAAGCCCCCTTCCGACAGGGCGGCGGCCGTCTCCTTGATCCGCCGGTAATCCGAAAGACTGCACTTCCGGGAGCCGACCACCGAAATTTTGGGCAGCCCGAGCAGGGCGCGGTCCCCGGCCAGGTAGAGCACCGGCGGGGGATCGGGGAGGCTGAGCAGGGCGGGGGGATAGTCGGGATCCCCCAGACAGACGAAGTCCACGCCCTCCTGCTCGTAGCGGCGGACGGCCTCCCAGAAGAAGGCGGCGTTGCAGCGGCGCTGCATTTCAGTATACAGGTTCTGGCCGACGAGCGCAAGCAAACGGGGGCTGCCGGCCGCGGTTTTTTGCAAAATTTCACCCGGTTCCCGAAAAACGGACATCAATTTCCGCTTTTGGGCGGGGGAAAGGGGACACAGGTCCAGAAAGAGCAGGGTCTTCTGCCGGGGGGTCAGGGTTCGCACGGTGCCCTCCTACTGCCAGTACTTGCGGTCCAGCGAGCGGTAAAAGATGGCCTCCTTCAGATGCCGGGGGGCCAGGTTTTCGGCTCCCTCCATGTCGGCGAGGGTCCGGGCCACCTTCAGGATGCGGGAATAGGCCCTGGCGGTCAGGTTCAGCCGCTCGAAGGCCTTGCCCAGCATCTGCTCGCTCTCGGCGTCCAGGGCGCAGAATTTGCGGATCAGGGGGGCGGTCATCTGGGCGTTGGTGCGCAGGCCGTAGGGGGCCAGCCGCTCCCGCTGGACGGCCCGGCAGGCCTCCACCCGGGCCTTGACCGCCGAAGTCGGCTCCTCCTCGGCCTCCGAGCGCATGTCCTCGAAGCGGACGCTGTCCACCTCGATGTGCAGGTCGATGCGGTCCAGCATGGGTCCGGACAGCCGGGCCATATACTTTTTGATCTCGGCCTGGGAACACCGGCAGACCTGGGTCTTGCTGCCGTAGTTGCCGCAGGGGCAGGGGTTCATGGAGGCGATCAGCATGAAGTCCGCGGGATACTCGGCCTTGACCGCCGCCCGCGAGACCGTGATCTTTCCGTCCTCCAGGGGCTGGCGGAGGGCCTCCAGGGTGCGCCGGGCATATTCGGGCATCTCGTCCAGGAACAGGGCGCCGCCGTGGGCCAGCGAGACCTCTCCGGGCAGGGCGTGCACCCCGCCCCCCACCAGCGCGGGCAGGGTGGCCGAGTGATGGGGAGAGCGGAAGGGCCGCATCGCGATCACCCCCTCGTCGGGGTTCAGCATCCCGCTGACGCTGTGGATCTTGGTGATCTCCATGGCCTCCTCGTAGGACAGATCGGGCATGATGCCCACCATGGCCTTGGCCAGCATGGTCTTGCCGGCGCCGGGCGGCCCGATCATCAGCACGTTGTGCCCCCCGCTGACCGCCACCTCCATGGCCCGCTTGGCCGCCGCCTGGCCCTTGATGTCCGCAAAGTCCACCTCGGCCCGCCGGCTGTCCCGGTAGGCCTCGAAGTCCGAGGCCGGCACCGGGGAAAGGGGCAGCTCCCCGCTCAGAAACAGCGCGGTCTGCCGGAGGGAGTCGGGGGCGTAAACCTCCGCCCCCTTCAAAAAGGAGGCCTCCCTGCAGTTGCCCTTGGGCAGGATAAATCTGGTAAAGCCCTTTTCCATGGCCGAGATCAGCAGGGGCAGTACCCCGTTGACCGGCCGCAGGGCCCCGTCCAGGGCGATCTCGCCCAGAATGACAAAGCCGGGATCCACCCTGGGCAGCTGCCCGCTGGCCGTCAGAATGGCCAGGGCGATGGGCAGGTCGTAAAGCGGCCCCTCCTTTTTCTGATCGGCCGGGGCCAGATTGACGGTGATGTTGTCGGCGGGAAAGTTGAAGCCGCTGTTCTTGACGGCCGCCCGCACCCGCTGTTCGGACTCCTTGTTGGCGGTGTCCGGCAGGCCCACCGTGCAGTAGGTCTTGATCCCGTAGTGGATGTCCACCTCCACCGTCACCGGAAAGCCCTGCAGTCCGGTCAGCCCGAAACTGTTGATCTTGGCCAGCATACTCTTTCCCTCCTGTATCATTTGTCAAAATGTCTTACGGCGCCCCGCAAAAGGCGGCGGCTTGGTTTGTTTCAAAAGACGATCGTATATTCCGTTTAAAAAGCGTCCGATGAAAGGCGTTCAGCTGCCCGCCCTCTTCCGGCAAAGGCCGGAAAAATTCGGCTCCGGCAAAGGGCGGAAAAATTCGCTCCGCCCGCCGAAAACCGGAATTTTCGGGGCCTCTTGTTTTCGCTGTTTTCGCGCTGTTTCGAGGCGTTTTCCGTTCTTTTCCGGCCCTTCCTTCCGCGGGCGCCGATCGGGCGCGGCTTGCCGTTTTTCCGGCATTTTGCGGTGTTTTGCAGGGGCCGGGCGGGCGCGCTGTTTTCCCGGCGAGCCGGTCAGAAGGACAGGGCCATCCCGCTGAATTTACCCGTAAAGTAGACCCAGCGGAACATGAAGTTTGCCAGCATTTCGGGGATGGGGAAGCCGATGAACACGGGGTAAAAGGCCAGAAAGTTGAAGCCGATCGCGCACAAAATGCCGAACACGGCCACCTGCCCGGCCTCCACCGTGCGGACCCTTTTCCCCAGGGTCAGCGTCAGCGGGGTGCGGAAGTTGTCCCGCAGCCACAGCAGCAGCCCCACCCCCAGGCAGAGGTAAAAGGGCACCGCGTTGTAGAAGTGGTAGGTAAAGGTCAGCCGGGGAATGAGCACCCAGGGCAGGTAGTTGGCCAGAAAGCCCACCATCACCGGCAAAAACGCGGGGGAGGGGAAGGGAAAGATCATCTTCTCGTCCCGGGCCCGGCAGGCCTTGATCTTCCGCCGCACCATCCAGATCACGGCCAGCACCAGGGCGGCAAAGCACAGCCAGTAGGTGGCCGTCACCCCGAAGGTGTGGATGCGGGCGTAAATGCCGTCCGGCAGATTGGCGTCGTTGTTGTAGAATCGGCAGGAGGAGAGGTTCAGCGGCCACAGGAACCACCACGAGGAATTGCTGTTGGAGGTAGTGGGCACGTGCACGGCGTGGTGCCACCAGATGTACTGCTGGTTGCGCCAGAAAATTTCCAGCAGGGTGCCCTCCTGCCCGGCGTTCAAAAAGGGGAGGTAGGACAATACGTAGATGCTCCCGCCCAGGCCGATGAAGCAGACAAAGCAGACGGCGATCGCCGAAAGGGTGCGCAGCCAGAAGGCCTTTGTCAGGCTCCGGTCCCTCCGCCGGCGCAGGAAGGCCTTGACCAGGGCCACGCAGAGCAGGATGAACAGCCCGCCCCCGGCGTAGATGCCCGTCCACTTGCAGCTGGCGGCCATGCCGAAAAAGACGCCCGACAGCCCCAGGGGAAGGAAGAGTTTCCAGGGCTTTTCGGTCAAAAAGTCCTTTTCCAGAAAGGCCAGAAAGGCCGCGTACATGGCGATGATGAAAAAGACCACAAAGGTGTCCACGGTGGCGATGTTGCCCTGCACGATGTGCAGGCCGTCCAGGGCGAACAGCAGGCAGACCAGGGCGGCGCCCAGGGTGCGCCGGAACACCTTTTTGCCGAAGAAATAGGCCAAAGGGGTCAAGAGGACCGAAAACAGCACGGCCATGAACCGCCACCCGAAGGGGTTCATCCCGAACAGCGAAATCCCCCAGGACAGAATGATCTTCCCCAGCGGCGGATGGGTGATCTCGGAGGGGGACCAGCCCTGGGAAATTTCGTAGGCGGTGCGGGCGAAAAAGATCTCGTCCCAGTAGAAATCGGTCTTTAAGGAGGGGGTGCCGGGGAAGAGCTCGGCCTCGTCAAAGGCCTTGGCGGCGTCGTGTTCCGCGTCGGCCTCCTCGGGCATCAGCAGAAATTCGGGGGTGATGATCTCCCCGTTCTGGTCCAGAAGCACGATCTCGTTGATGCGCACCCCCGCGCCCCCCTCCGGGGCCGAGGCCGGCCCGCGCAGGCGGAGGCCGATGTAGCGGTGGGCGTAAAGGGGTTCCCCTTCGGCGTCCCGGAATTCCTTTCCCCACCACTTGAACATCCCCACCGACCGCTGCTTGTTGACCGTCCGGGACTGGTTGCTCAGGGAGATCTGCGAGGTCTTGCGGTTGCCGCCCTCATCGGTAAAGATCCGGTCCGGCTCACTCTCCAACAGCTCGAGTTCCGAAAAGAAGACGCTCAAGGTGTAGGTGTAGTTGTCGTCGTCGTGGTCGGCCGACAGATTGGCGTTGCGGGTGACGTTCTTGTAGATCCAGATCTCGGTCAGCATCTGGTCCTCGGGGAGCTTCAGCACGATCTCGGAGACGTTGTTCTGGCTCTCCCAGTAGGTCTGCGGCACCGAAAAACTGCCCAGATTCCAGCAGTTCAGCAGGGCAAAGCCCACCGTAAAGATCAGCATCAAAATCCCGTCCCGCCGGGTCAGGCGGGAGGATCCCGGCCTTTTGGGAGGATTTGCCTTCGCAGGGGCTTCCCCGGCCTTTTGGGCCTCCTCGCCCAGGGCGGGATCGGGGCCGCTCTCTTGTGTCAGGCCCTCCGCCTCTTTGTCCGGCTCCGGGTCGTGTGCGGCCGGCTCTCGGACCGCTCCGTCCGCAGGCGCGGCCGGCCGTTCGTCCGCTTCGCTCGGGGCGAGGGCAGCCGGCTCTTTGGCCGTGGCGTGATCGGACACGGGGGCCTCTGCCGGGCCTTCGTCCGGGGCCGGCACTGCTTCGGGCCGATCGGCATTCTGCGCCGCTCCGGGCGCGCCGGGCGTCGGCCGATCCTCCCGCTTTGCGGGGGCAGCGCTCTCCGGGGCGGGGCTTGCTTCGCTGCGCCCGCCGCTCTGCCCGTCCGGGCCTGTTCTCGGTTGTCTGTTTTCGTGGTCCATGGCAGCCGTCCTCTTATCCATATTATAGCACAACCTCTCCCGTTTTCAGCCAAAAATTTTTCTAACATATTTTTAATATGTTAGTTTTTTAAACTACGCTCGATCTAAGGTAAGAGCTTTTCCTGATTATGTGCCCCGTAACAAGCCTTCAGAGGGCGTCCGCCGTTTTTTTAAATTACGCTCGCTCTAAGGTAAGTGCCTTTCTTAATTTGTGACCCGCACGACCCTTCAGAGTGTGTCCGTCGTTTTTTTAAATCACGCCCGATCCGGGGCAGGCGCGTTTCCTGACCCTCCGCCTCTCATGATGCCCCCTTCCGGATTTTTTAATCTGTCGGACTGCCCTTGAGGGCGACCAACTTCCCAGACCCGCTTCTTCTGGCGGCAAAGGCCGGGGCCTTTTCCTCCGAAAGCCCGCCGGGAAACATTCAGCGCGGCAGGCGGAAGCGCAGGCCCTTGGGGAAGCGGTTTTTCAGCACGCCCCCCGCGGCCTTGAACAGGCCCAGGGGGAAGGTCCCGACGGCCAGCGCGCCGAACCCCGAACCCGGCCCCGAAAGGGTCTCGCCGGCCAGATACTGCGCTATGCGCGGATCTTCCAAGGCCAGAGACAGGCTCTGCCGCCAGGCCGACAGCGGGAGGGCGTGACTGAGGTGGTGATGAGGCTCCAGCCTTCCCTTTTCGGCCACGGCCAGGGCCACGCCCGCCGTCAGCGCGGGCGCCGGGGGAAGGGGCGGGACCAGGAAAAAGGTCTCCCCCCGCCGCCGGAAGGCGCCCTCGGGAACCTCGCCCAGCCAGTCCCGCAATGCGGCGTTCAGTTCGGCCTCCTCCCGTTTGGTCAGGGGGTCGAAGGGGAGGACGGGCGCGGGGGAAGGGACTTCTCCCTCCGCCCGCCGGAGCAGACAGGCAAACTGCCCCTCCCCGGGGAAGAGGTGGGGCATGGCCCGCCGGCTGCCGGGGACGCCGCCGGGCAGCAGACCGGGCAGAAGAGGGGCCTCGACGGGGGAAAAGTCGGGATGTCCGGCCAGAAATTCCTCCACCACGCCCTCGTTCTCGGTGCGGTTGAAGGTGCAGGTGGAGTAGACCAGAAAGCCGCCCGGGGCCACCAGCTCGGCCGCGGCGGCCAGGATCCCGGCCTGGCGGCGGGCGCAGGAGAGCACGGCCTTGGGGCTCCAGTAGCGGGCGGCCCCGGGGTCCTTGCGGAACATCCCCTCCCCCGAACAGGGAACGTCCGCCGCCACGGCGTCGAAAAAGCCGGGCAGCAGGGCCGCCAGCCGCTCGGGGGAAAGGCAGGTCACCATGCTGCGGCCGGCCCCCAGGCGCTCGAGGTTCTGCACCAAAATTCTGGCCCGCTCGGGCACCGGCTCGTTGGAAACCAGAATGCCGTCCTCGGGGAGCAGGGACAGCAGCTGCGCGCTCTTGCCGCCGGGCGCCGCGCACAGGTCCAGCACCCGCCTGCCCGTCCGCCCCCGCAGCAGGTCTGCCGCGCACATGGCCGAAGGCTCCTGCAGATAGTACAGCCCGGCCGCGTGATAGGGGTGCAGGCCGAAGTTTCCGCCCCCCGTCAGCTCGAAGCCCCCCTCGACGGGAGCGGGGCGGAGGGGAAAGAGCGAAAGGGCCTCGAAGTCCGCTGGCGAAATTTTCAGCCGGTTGACGGTCAGCCCCCGCACGGGGGGCCGGGCCAGGGCCTCGAAGTAGGCCTCGAAGTCCCCGCCCAGCAGTTCGCGCTGGGCCTTTAAAAATGCTTCCGGCAGCTCGGGCCGGGATAAAGCGGCGTCCGCGGTCTTGTTCATGGTCCTATTGTACCCGTTTTTGTCCGCTTTGTCAACGTTCTGGACCTCCCTTTGCCGGGCCGGGGGAACAGAACTTTTTAATATGACGTTCTGCAAGCGGTCCCGCCGAGCGTGGCCGGCCGGGTCAGCCGATGACGGCCTCCTTCTCCACCCGCCCCCGTCCGGCGGCCGGGTCAAAGGTCTGCCCTCTGTCTGAAAGGGAAACAAAATCCAGAAAGCGGTCTGAAGGGGGAAAAATTCAGAAAATGGCCCGAAGGGAAACAAAACGCTTGACAGCGGGGAGGGAAACTGCTATAATGTTGAGGCTATAAGAAAAAATCTTCTTACAGGAGGCGGCCGTGGAACTGCGCGAACGTCTGGAACTTTGCCGGCTGAAGGCCGTCTACGGACCCCTTCTGACCCCCCGCCAGCGGGAGTGTCTGGAGCGCTGTGTGGAGGGGGACCTCTCCCTGTCCGAGATCGCCGACGAGCTGGGCATCGACCGCCAGTCGGTGCGCACCCATCTGGTCATCGGGGAAAAAAAGCTGCGCGAGTTCGAGCGCAAGATGGGTCTCTGCCGCCGGCTGGACGCCCTCCGGGCCTTTGCCGAGGCCGAGGGGGAAGGGGGCCGGGACTTTTTGGCCAAGCTGGACGAACTGTTTTAAGGCCCTTCGGGCGGCTGAAAGCCTTTGAAAAAAATTCGCAGGGCGCGGGATCCGGGGAAGCCCCCGGACCCGAACTCTTCGGCATGACAGGGGCCAAAAAGCCAAATCTCCGTCATACCGGGATCCGGCAGGACGCAAAAGACGGGCCGGAGAAAACCTCACAAGGAGCGACAAGTGGGCATCTTTTCGGGACTTTCCGACAGACTCAATCACATCTTTTCCAAGCTGGCCGGCCGCGGAAAGCTGACCGAGCTGGAGATCAAGCAGGCCATGCGGGAGGTCCGGGTGGCCCTTCTGGAGGCCGACGTCAACCTGTTCGTGGCCAAGGACTTCATCGCCAGGGTCAGCGAAAAGGCGGTGGGGCAGGAGATCCTGAAGTCCTTGACCCCCGCCCAGCAGGTCATCAAGATCGTCCGGGACGAGCTGGTCGAGCTGATGGGCAGCACCAACGCCAAGCTCAACCCCGCCGACCGGCCGCCCGCCGTCATCATGATGTGCGGCCTGCAGGGCGCGGGCAAGACCACCATGTGCGGCAAGCTGGCCCTCTATCTGAAAAAGCAGAACAAAAAGCCCCTGCTGGTGGCCTGCGACGTCTACCGTCCGGCGGCCATCGAGCAGCTGAAAGTGGTGGCCAAAAACGTGGGGGCCGAGGTCTTTGAACAGGGCCAGGGCGACCCCGTCAAGATCGCCAGGGCCGGGGTGGAGCACGCAAAAAGCTACGGATTCGACCCCGTGATCCTGGATACCGCCGGCCGGCTGCAGATCGACGAAAAGCTGATGGCCGAGCTGGAGGAGATCAAGGCCGCCGTGCAGCCTTCCGACATCCTGCTCAACGTGGACGCCATGACCGGGCAGGAGGCCGTCAACGTGGCCAAAACCTTCAACGAGCGGCTGGACGTGACGGGCGTGGTCATGACCAAGCTGGACGGCGACACCCGCGGGGGCGCCACCCTGTCCATCAAGGCGGTCACCGGCAAGCCCATCAAGTTCTGCTCGGTGGGCGAAAAGCCGGGGGATCTGGAACCCTTCTATCCCGACCGCATGGCCTCCCGCATCCTGGGGATGGGGGACGTGCTGACCCTGATCGAGCGGGCGCAGGAGGCGGTCTCCGAGGAGGATGCCGCCCGCCTGGAAAAGAAGATGCGCGAGGCCAGCTTCACATTGGAGGACTACCTCGAGCAGTTCGAGAACATGAAAAAGATGGGCTCCATGCAGGACATCCTGTCCATGATCCCCGGCCTTGGCAACCGCTTCCGCAACGCCCAGATCGACGAAAAGCGCATCGAGCGGACCAAGGCCATCATCCTGTCCATGACCCCGGCCGAGCGCCGCAACCCCGACCTTCTGAACGCCTCCCGCAAGCGCCGGGTGGCGGCAGGCAGCGGCTCCAGCATCCAGGACGTCAATCAGCTGCTCAAGCAGTACGAGCAGACCAATCAGATGATGAAGTCCATGCGGGGCAAACGGGGAGGCAAAATGCCCTTCTAGGCCGAAGCGGCCGCCCCTGCGGGCAAAAATCGGAAAAAGACCGGCGCGGCCGGCTTTGATACAAATCGAAAAACCTATTTCGGAGGATTTGCAACCATGGTAAAAATGAGACTGACCCGTCTGGGCGACAAAAAGTCCCCCTTCTACCGCATCATCGTGTGCGACGCACGCAAGGCGCGGGAGGGCGAGTACATCGACAAAGTGGGCTACTACAACCCCCTGACCAATCCCGCCGAGGTGGTCATCGACGCCGAAAAGGCCAAGGATTGGCTGAGCAAGGGCGTGCAGCCCACCGAGACCGTGCGGGCGCTGCTGATCGCGCAGGGCGTCATCGAAAAGCCCACCAAGCTGTCCGCCCCCAAGACCAAGACCAAAAAGAAAAAGGACAAGTAATTCTGACTGAAAAAGGAAGGGATCAATCATGACGGAACGTGTGATCGGCATTGTGGACTTTATCGTCAAGCAGTTCGCGGAAAAGCCCGAGGAAGTGTCCATCACGTCCGAGGAGAAGGAGAACGAGGTCACCGTGGTGGTCTCGGCCTCGCCCGAGGACATGGGCCGCATCATCGGCAAGCAGGGGCGGATCGCCAAGTCCATCCGCACCATCGTCAAGTCGGTGACCGGCAAGGAGGACAAGAAGTACTTCGTGGAGATCCGCGACAGGCAGTAACATGGACTCAAAGATCGTCATCGGCAGGATCAGCCGGCCCCAGGGCATCCGCGGGGAGCTGAAAATTTTCCCGCTGACGGATGACCTCTCCCGCTTTCTCCGCCTGAAGTCTGTCTTTCTGGAGGGGGAGGAGGCCCCCTTAAGGGTGCTGTCCGCCCGGGTCAACGGGCCGGACGTCTTCCTCTACCTCGAAAAGGTCATCGACCGCAACGCGGCCGAGCTTTTGCGGGGCAGGGCCCTTTCGGTCCCCCGCGAGGAGGCCGAAAAGCCGGAGGGGACCTGGTTCATCTGCGACCTGATCGGCCTGCCCGTGCGCTTCGAGGACGGGGAGGAGCTGGGCGTTTTGTCCGAGGTGCTCACCCAGCGGGGCACCGACGTGTTCTGGGTCAAAAAGCCGGGACAGAAAAAGGGGGTGCTGTTCCCCTTTCTGGAACGGGTGGTCAAAAAGATCTCGCCCGAGACCGGGGAGATCGTGCTGGACCGCGCGGCCTTTGCGGAGGTAGCCTGCTTTGAAGATTGACATTCTGACCCTCTTCCCCGACATGTTCGCCCCCCTCTTTCAGAGCATCACGGGCCGGGCGGTGGAAGCGGAAAAACTGGAGCTGCGGGTGACGGACATCCGCAGCTTTTCTCAAAACAAGCACAAAAAGACGGACGACTATCCCTTCGGGGGCGGGGCCGGCATGGTCATGACCTGCCAGCCCATCTACGACGCCGTGCAGGCCGTGGACCCCGAACACCGGGCCAGGCGGATCTATCTCTCCCCCAAGGGCCGCACCCTCTGTCAGGATGTGGTGCGGGAGCTGGCCGGTTATGACCGCCTTCTGCTGCTGTGCGGCCACTACGAGGGAGTGGACCAAAGGGTGCTGGATCTGTGCATGGACGAGGAGATCTCCATCGGCGACTACGTGCTGACCGGGGGAGAGCTTCCCGCCATGGTGCTCTGCGACGCCGTGGCCCGCTTCCAGCCCGAGGTGCTGCACTCGGCCGATTCGGTCGCCGAGGAGAGCTTTTCGGAGGGCCTGCTCGAGTACCCCCACTACACCCGGCCCGAGGAATTCATGGGCCTGCGGGTGCCCGAGGTGCTGCTCTCCGGCCATCACGCCAACATCGCCAAATGGCGGCGGGAACAGGCCCTTCGCATCACCCGCGAGCGCCGTCCCGACCTTCTGGGGCCTGAGGCGGCGTCGCCGCCCGGAAGGCACGCCCACTCTGACTAAGCAGGAATAGTGATTTATTGTTCCTGCGATAAATTTATGTCGATATGCGGCCTACGGCCGCTCGATATGTGGGCTTGCGCCCACTCGATATGCAAAGTTCCGCTGCGCTCACTTTGCTCGATATGTGCCGTTTCACGGCACGTTTTGGATAGAAGCACATTGAAAGCAGGACGGTTAGAAATCCATAGTTTTTGATCTGTTTTCGTCCAATACGAATGGCCGGGTTCGGGGCTTCTGCCTTGATTTTTGTGCCAATATGGCGGGACAAATTACAGAGGGAAAAGACAAGAAGCTAGGCCATTCATATCGATTGCCCGCCTTGCGGGCAAATATCGAGTTCCCGAAGGGAACATATCGAGTTTCCCGTCAGGGAAACATATCGACTGAAAGATTGGGCGAGAACGGCAAATCTTTTTACATGCTATTTGTTACGGGCGCTATGGCCGGAGCGCCGCAGGCCGTCTGGCCGGAAGAAGGAGTCGTCTATGCACATTCAATGGTATCCCGGACACATGACCAAGGCCAGGCGGACCATCGAGCAGATGAGCGGCCTGTGCGACGCCGTGCTCTACGTGCTGGACGCCCGGGCGGCGGGGGCCTGTCTGAACCCCGACTTCGACCGCATCCTCGGCAAAAAGCCCACCCTCTTTCTGCTGAACAAGAGCGATCTGGCCGATCCCGCCGTCACCGCCGAGTGGATCTCCTTTTTCCGCGCCCAGGGCCGGGAGGCCCGGGCCGTGGTGGGCGGAGATCTCGCCTCCAAAAAGGTGATCGCCGAGGGGCTGAAAAGCCTGCTGAAAGAGCGGCTGGCCCGGGACGCCGCCAAGGGGGTGCGCCGGCCCATCCGGGCCATGATCGTGGGCATCCCCAACTGCGGCAAGTCCACCCTGCTGAATTCCGCCGCCGGCCAAAAGAGGGCGCTGACCGGGGACAAGCCCGGGGTCACCCGGGGCACCCAGTGGATCCGCCTGGCCGAGGGGCTGGAACTGCTCGACACGCCGGGCACCCTCTGGAACGCCTTTTCCGACCAGACCGTGGGCCTGCACCTGGCCTTTCTGGGGAGCATCAACGACGACATCCTGGACTTCGAGGAGCTGGCCGGCGAACTGCTGAAGACCCTGTCCGAACTGGCGCCCGCCGCCGCCCAGGCCCGCTGCAAGGTGGCTTTGAGCGGGGATCCCGCCCGGGATCTGCCCGCCGTGGCCGCCGCCCGCGGCTTTCTGGGCAAGGGGGGCGCGCTTGATCTCGAGCGCTGCGCCCGGGCCCTGGTGGACGACTTCCGCAAGGGCCGCATGGGCCGGATCTCCCTGGAGCGCCCGCCCCGGCAAGGTCAGCCAAAGGCCCCGTAATACCCCGCCTTTTCTGGCCGGCCTGAAAGCGGGCGCCGCGGGATTGCGGCTTTTGTCCGGTTTTGCCGGGCCGGTCCCTTGATCTGTTTTGGCGGCGAACTTTTCCGCCCGCCTGTTTTTGGTTTTTGAAGCGGAGGAGTTCCCGGAGCAGGAGAAGATCTTTGTTCGGGCGACCAGCGAAGCGGACGGCAGATAATTTGAGTTGTTTTGTGGGCGGCGAACGAACACGCAGTTCGGGCGCACCTGCGAAGGGAGGCCTTGTCTGCTTCTGAACGGCTTTCCGGAGCCGGCGGGCGGACGTTCTGAAGGGCGAAGCCGCGGAGGAAAAAGCATGGGTTCTGCTTTGATCGAGTACGATCGGAAACTGGCCGGGGCGTACGGCCGGACTTTGGTGGGGGTGGACGAGGTCGGCCGGGGGCCCTTTGCCGGGCCGGTGTTCGCCGCCGCCCTCTCCCTGCCCCTGGAGGAGGAGATCGAGGGCGTCGACGACAGCAAAAAGCTCTCCCCGAAGGCGAGGGAGGCCCTGTTCGAGCGCATCGTCGAACGGGCGGACTTTGTGGCCGTCTGCTCCTGCGACGCCGCCGCGGTGGACGAACTCAACATCCTGAACGCCACCAGGCGGGCCATGACGGCCTGTTTAAAGTTTCTGGACGAGACCCCCCTGGTGCTGGTGGACGCCGTGCGGCTGGACATTCCGCAGCCCACCCTGCATCCGGTGCGGGGGGACGGGCTGAGCTACCACATCGCGGCGGCCTCCATCGCGGCCAAGGTGCTGCGGGACCGCTTCATGACCGCCCAGGACGCCCTCTGGCCGGGCTACGGCTTTGCCCGGAACAAGGGCTACGGCACCGCCGAGCACCGGGAGGCCATCCTCCGTCTCGGCCCCTGCCCCCTGCACCGCCGCACTTTTTTGAACAATTTGCTCGGCCCCGCCGAAAAGCCTCTGTTCTCCCGGAGCGAGGGGCGGGAGGTCAAGGTGGAATTTCTCAAGCTTCCGCGCAAGACCGACGGCGAGCCTGCCCTCGGACGGCAGGAGGCGGATCGGGAGAGGAAGGACCGGGAACTTTCCTGAACCAGAGAGAAAGAACCGGAGAATGTTTTAAATCCGAGCCGGAAAAAGCCCCGTATCAAGAACTTTCCTGAATCAGAAAGAGGAAGAGCCGGGGAACGTTTTAAAGCAGGGCCGAAGCAAAGCCCCGTATCAAGAACTTTCCTGAATCAGAGAGAAAGAACCGGAGAACGTTTTGGATCCGGGCCGGAAAAAGCCCTGGGCCGGGCTCCCTTGAGGGGAAGGTCCGGGGAAGAGATTTTCTGCGCCCGGAAAAAAGCCGATCGCAGCAGAGCGGTCGGCCCGAAGGAGGGAAAGGTGAAGACGGTCAGACAGGAGCTTGGGAAGGCCGGCGAGGCCGCCGCGGCCAGATTTCTCCAAAAAAAGGGCTACAAGGTGCTGGAGCAAAACTACCAGTCCCCCCTGGGCGAGATCGACCTCATCCTGCTGGACGGGGAGACGCTGGTCTTCTGCGAGGTCAAGACCCGGGGCAGGGAGGGGCTGATCGCGGCCAAGGAATCGGTGCGGCCGGCCCAGCAGCGGCGGTACCGGCTGTCCGCCGAGGGCTACATCCGCCGCAAGCGGGCCCAGGGCCTGCGCGTGCGCTTCGACATCGTGGAAGTCTACGGCGAAAAGGACTTCGAGATCCGGCACATTCCGGACGCTTTCTGAAAAAAATCCCGCTTTAAAGGAAAGCGGGGCAGCTTTTTGAAAAAATTTGAAAAAACAGCGTAAAACACTTGCCAAAACCGGGGGAAATGTGGTAACATAGTCTAGCGACTTCGGGCGTTCCAATGAAGCAGGACTTTACGAACGCTTTGGCAGATCCAAAATTTCGATGGAGGTATAAGTCATGAACAAGATCATCGCGGAAATCGAGAAAGAATCCATGAAGAAGGAAGTTCCGGTGGTCAACATCGGCGACACCGTCAAGGTTTTCGTCAAGGTCGTCGAGGGCACCCGCGAACGTCTGCAGGCCTTCGAGGGCGTGGTCATCGCCAAGAAGAACGGGGGACTGCGGGAGACCTTCACCGTCCGCCGGATGTCCTTCGGCGTGGGCGTGGAGAGGACCTTCCCCATTCATTCCACCCGGGTGGACCGCGTGGAGATCGTCCGCAAGGGCCATGTGCGCCGCGCCAAGCTGTACTATCTGCGCGAGCGGACCGGCAAGGCGGCCAAGATCAAGGAAAAGATCTGAACCGGACAGCCCCTCGGGGCTGTTCTTTTTTGCCGGGAAGAAACACGTGTTTTTCTCTTCCGTTTCACTTTTCTCTTCCGTTTCATTTTTCTCTTCCGTTTCATTTTTCTCTTCCGTTTAAAAGGTTCGGGAGGAATCCGCCATGGAGGTTTTGTTTCTGGCGCTGTCCGCCTGTTGTGTGGCGGGACAGTTTGTCCTGAGCAAGTGCTATCAGCAAAAGTACGTGCGGTCGGTCGGAGATCTGCTGCTCTTTCCCGCCCTGACGGCGGTGCCGGCCGGTCTGTATATGTTCGCGCTCAACGGTTTCGCGCTGAGCTGGCATCCCTTCAGCAGTCCGCTGGCGCTGTGCTTTGCCCTCATCCAGACTCTCTCCCTGCTGGCCAACGTGCTGGTGGTGCGGTGCGGCCCTCTTTCCGTTTTCTCGGTCTTCATGATGCTGGGCGGCATGCTGCTGCCCTATGCCTACGGGGCCGCCTTTCTGCAGGAATCGGTCACCCCGGCCCGGATCGTCGGACTGATCCTGCTGCTGGCAGCCCTGACGCTGTCCTGTCTGCCCGGCAGGGGGGACAAAAAAGCCGCCCGGGAGCGGACAGCCCGGTCCGGAAGGTGGCGGGGGCTGTTCTTAGGCCTGTGTGCGGCGGCCTTTGTGCTGAACGGCGCCACCAGCGTCCTCTTCAAAGTGCACAGCGGCCGGGCCGACGCTCTTTCGCCCTACGGCTTCCAGGCCTGGGGCTTTGTCTTTCAGCTGGTCCTCTCTGTGGTTGCGTTCCTGCTCTTTACGCGGCTGCGGCGCCGGTCCGAAAAGGGGGGAGGGAAGTCCTGCTGTTCGTCCGGGCCCGGCCCGGGCACGGACGGACGGGAAGCCGGGGAAGGGAAAGAGCCGCTCCGCCCGGAGACGGCCGCCTTGGAAGCCGGAAACGGGGAAGAGCCGTCCTGTCCGGAGCAGAGAAATGGAGCCGGCGACAAAGAGGAGGGGACCGCCTCCTCGCCGAAACGGCGGGCCCGCTCCTTCGCGCTGGCGGCGGGCTACGCAGTGGTGTCTTCCAGCGGCGGTTCGCTCAACCTGCTGGCGGCCCGCTCTCTGCCCGCCTCCATGCAGTACCCCTTTCTGACCGGCGGCTCGGTATTGCTGACCACCCTGGCCTCGGTCCTCTTTTTCGGGGAAAAGTTCACGCCCCGAACCGCCCTGCTTTTGGTCTGTCTGCTGGCCGGTACCGTGCTGTTTCTGTTCTGAAACGAAAAGGGGACCCCTTTCCGAAGCCAAGGGGAACAGGCGGCCGTTAACAAAGAGAGAGGAATGTCCCGCGGGACATTCCTCTCTCTTTGTCGCTCTTAAGCGATCCGTCGGAAAAGATTTTCTGAAAGGTGTTTTCAGCTGTCCGGAGCGGGATCAGCGCCGGGCCAGCCGCCGGGCCAGCGCCAGGGTTGCCAGACCCAGAAGCAGGGCCGCGCCGCCGCCGGGCGCGATCGAGGAGGCGCCGCAGCCGCTGGCCGGAGGGGCCTCCTCGGCCGTCTCCACCGTGACCTGGACGGTCCGCTCCAGGGTGTTGTAGTTCCGGGTGTCCTCGGGGGTAAAGACGATCTTCATGCTGAAGGTCCCCGCGGTCTCGAACCGGAAGCTCTCGTCCTCCGCGAACCGCCAGCCCGAGGGCAGGGAGATCTCCGAGATCGTCTGCCCCGCCCTGATGGTCAGGCTCTCGATAAAGGAGGGGGCGGGGTCGGCCTTTTCGATGGTGAGGACGGCGGTCATGGAGTTGACGGGGTGGAAGTTCTGTTCGTCACCCGCAAAGGAGGCCGTGGCCTCGTAGGTGCCGGCGTCGGTGGCCGCGTTGTTCTGATAAGTGACGGTCAGGCCCTGGGGAAGCTCGCCCTCAATGAGCACGGACTTTTCGGTGCCGTCGTAGGTTGTGGTGAGATCTTCAAAGGTCACCCCGGCCATGTCATAGGTCGCCTTTTCGATGGTGAGGACGGCGGTCATGGAGTCGACGGGGTGGAAGTTCTGTTCGTCACCCGCAAAGGAGGCCGTGGCCTCGTAGGTGCCGGCGTCGGTGGCCGCGTTGT
>CALVJY010000024.1 GCA_944332455.1 uncultured Clostridia bacterium | reverse complement strand
GCGCTGATCCGGTCCTGGAGCGTGGTCGGCTTTACGGTCGACGCGGGGACCCAAACGATCACGCTGTTCAATGAGGACGGCCCCATTGTCCCCGAACTGCCGGAGGAGCCTGGAACGGACCCGGAAAATCCGGGAACGGACCCCACGGATCCCGATCCGGAGGAGCCTTTTGAACTGACCGTCCGCATTGTCAAAAAGGCGAAAGTAACGCCTATTGCGGATGTTTCGATCGAGGTCTTGAAAGACGGAGTAGGCTCAGGAAAGGAAGAAATCCGGCTTGATCAAAATGTCGAGTCCAAGGAAGTGGTGTTAAAAGAGGGAGAGGATTTTGAAGTCGGGGACTGCCTGGAGGCAAGTCTGCCGCCGCCGCTCGATCAACATCTACTGGGAGGTTGGTATATCCCATCCGGATATTCTTATGAAGGGCAGGAATTCTTTTATCAACGCGGTTTGACGGAATACGTCATCACAGAAAAGGAAACGCTGGTGGAGCTTTGGCTGGTACCCTGCGGGAACAGTAGCAATCCTACGAATTTTAATGAGCAGATCAGTAGCTTTATACCGGATCTATCCGAAAATTCAAATGTCTTAGTGAATTTTTCTTGTACAAGCGGTGTAGTTCAAAAGTTTATGTTTGTTTTAGACGGCTCGTTAAAGTTAGAAAAATTCGGACGACAGAGATTGGAAATAACGGAAGGAATATCAATTGATGCTAGTAATTATACTTTATCTATGAAAGAGGTCGATAATCGATTTCTTATGGAACTTACAGTTAATACTTTAAATATGTATTCTCAATTGGTAAAAGAATATCCTTCCGAAAGTTTTAGAGACTATCCGGATAATGGCCTCTATCATGTGGTCAAAATCTATATAGAAAACAACTGACAGGGAAAAAATTCGTCCGGATAAAACTTTAATATAGCAATTGAACATTATGATGAATCAAACAAACACATTGGCCGAATGGCTGAAGCAGAGCAAGAGAGCGGTATTTTTCGGAGGGGCCGGAGTCTCGACCGAGAGCGGGATCCCCGACTTTCGCGGCGCCAAGGGGATCTATTCCCAAAAGTACGGCGAACTGAACGCGGAGGATCTGGTCAGTGCCTCCTATTTCCGGGCCGACCCAGATGGCTTTTACCGCTTTTATCGGGAACACCTGCTCTTTCCCGAAGCTCGTCCCAACCCGGCGCACAGGGCGCTGGCCCGTTGGGAGGCGGAAGGGCGGATCTCGGCCGTCATCACTCAGAATGTGGACGGCCTGCACCAGGCGGCCGGCAGCAGGAAGGTGTTTGAACTGCACGGTTCGGCCCATCGGAACCACTGCCTGCGCTGCGGAAAGAACTATGACATGGATTTTATTCTGCACTCAGAGGGCGTTCCGCACTGCCCGGACTGCGGAGGCGTCGTCAAGCCGGACGTCACGTTGTTCGGGGAGGCGCTGCCGCCGCACGTCTTTGAGGACGCCGCCGAGGAGGTCTCCCGGGCCGATCTGCTGATCGTGGGCGGGACATCGCTGGCCGTCTATCCGGCGGCCTCTCTGCTGGGCTATTTCGAGAGGGGAAAAGTTGCGCTGATCAACCTGACGGCGACGGAGGCAGACTCGCGGGCCGATCTGGTCTGCCATCAGCCCATCGGCGCCGTTTTACAAGAAGTTGACGAGTTGCTGCACGCCTGAAACCCGGCAAAGACGGTCAGACGGGGGAAAGGCTTATGCGGCTGTATCCCAAAGTTCATCTCCGAAATGATAAAAAAGTATCGTCATTGCGGTCCTAGAATTTGCATTGCGGTCTTAGTCGGCTGGCAAAAGAATGATCTCCGATCTATGGAGAAAAAACAGCCTCTCTTTTCCTGCATAGTACTATGCAAAACAGGCGGATTTTGAAGTACTATGCGAAATTTACTCCCTGTCAGGTAGACGGAAAGGCAAAAATCCGGATCGGCCCTTAGACGGGGAGAAATAAAAGGGTTCTCAGGATCGGATGAGTTATTTCCCATCGCCGGAGATTGTCGCCGGGTTTTCGTAAAACAGAAAGGAGCCTTTGGGGCTCCTTTTGTCATGTGCTCTTTCAGCTGTTTCTGTAAAGGCGGCAATTGCGCCGTAATCTCCTATTTGCTCTCCCAATTCAGATGGCAGGATCTGACAGTTTTCTCTGTTTTGAGGCAAAGTTTCCCGCTCATCTTTCGGGAAGCGCTACCTTTTTTTCATGACGATGGCCAGGAAGCGGCAGGGAGCGCCGCCGGTGGCGATCATGCCGTGGGGCTTGCCCGAGTCGTAGTAGATGGAATCCCCGGGCCGGAGGACCTCCACGTGGCCGTCGACGCAGCACTTCAGCGAGCCTTCCAGCACGTAGTCGAATTCCTGCCCCTCGTGCGTGGAGAGGTGGATGGAGGAGTTCTGTTCCTCCTCGGAATAGGGGGCGAGGACCTCGAAGGGCTCGCAGACCTTGTTTTTGAACAGAAAGGAGAGATGTTGATAGGTAAAGCCCTTGCGGCGGTTGAGGGGCAGACCTTCGCCTTTACGGGTCACGGTGTAGTAGGACAGCTTGGGCGTGTCTCCGGTCAGCAGTTCCACGATGTCGATCTGGAATTTTTCGGCGCACTTGTGCAGGAAGGTAAAAGTGAAGTCGACCTCTCCGTTCTCGCATCTGAGGTAGTCCTCGGTGGAATAGCCCACCGTGTCGGCCATTTCCTTGGGGGAGATCCCCAGCAGTTCTCTGAGGGTCCTGATGCGTTCCGCGATTTCCTGAAAGTTGGTGATCATGGCTGCCTCCGGGAAGTAGACGGGCAGCGGGTCCGGGTGCCGGAGCTGCCTTTTTCTTCATTATACAGGAAAAAAAGCCAAAGGTCAAATCTTTCCGCGCAAGGTCGGCAATTCGACTCCGCCTGAAAGGGTAAAAAAAAGCCTGCCGGCCCAAAGTGATTGACAAAGCCGCAAAATTATGTCAAAATAAAACGGAAAAGCTTGTCCGGATCTTTCAAGCCTTTCCCGGTCGGAGTTTTCTCCGCCGAGGAGCGACCCTCTCCGACAAGAAGAGGGGTTGCCGAAACCGTCGTGTCGTTTTCAAAAGTGCCGGAAAACGGAAGGCATTCTTTCACAAAGATATTCAGGTCAAGGTTTTAATGAAGGCATAATTTTTATATAGGAAAATCTGCCTTACTGCTTTTTACGTTGCTAAGAAGGGGAAAGGGACCTTTCCTCGAAGGGGCGGTCAGTCGCCGATCTCCCGGAGCAGGACTTTCAGGTCCCAGAGGATCTGCAGGGAGAGATGCTTGACGGCCGGGCCCAGCGGGGACTGCGCGGCCGTCATTTCCAGGTTGAACTGCAGCGTCTTGTGCTCCGCCCTCAGCCGGATGGAGACGGCGTCGCTGCCGAGGGCGGGGAACTCCCGTTCCGCCAGCTTTTCCAGCCCGGAACGGATCGCCTCTTCCTCCCGGCCGCGGTCCAGCTCCAGCGCGAGGGAAAGGACTTCCTCCTCCGTTTCCCAAAAGAGGGAGAAGGCCGAGCCAAGCAAATTTTCCGAAGGACCGCCGCGGACGGTGACCGATGGGATCACGATGTCGTAGGCCGAGGCGTTTTCGCCGGCGGCGTTCAGCTTGCCCAGGACGCTCTGCTGTTCCTTCCGGGTGTGGTAGACCGCCGCCAACACGCGGTAGCCCTTGTCCTGCCAGACGAAGCCGGCGCCGTTGCGGTTGCGGACGGCCGTGGCTTCCCGCTCGGCCTGTTCGGGGCGGTCGCAGACCTTCAGGCAGATGGCGTAGTAGGTCCGCCCGTCCAGAACGGGATCGGTCTCGGCGCCGAAAAGCCCGCCGAACATCACCGAGAGAAAGAGCAGGGCAACGATCAGACAGCCCAGGGCAAGCAGGGTGGTCCCGGTGATCTTGAATTTTGAGCGACGGGGGGCCATACTTTCACTTTATGCGCGCAAGGAGAGACTTATGAATTATCACATCGACACCGCTCTCATCTGGGAGGCCTTTCGGACCGACTGCGAATGTCCGCTCTGCCAGATCTACGACATCGTCAATCAGCGGGTGGTGGAGCAGTTCACCACCGAAGCGGTCATGGAGGACTCGGCCCGCACCAAGGTCAACCGGCTGGGCTTTTGCGCCGATCACTTCCGCCAGCTCTTCGAGGGGCAGAACAAGCTGGGCATCGCCCTGCAGACTTCCACCCGCCTGCAGACCCTGCGCCGGGAGATGGCCGGGGTCCGGAACGCCAGAGAGGCCCGGAAGGAGGCCGAGCGCCTGAAAAAGGCGCTGTCGACCTGCGTGCTGTGTGAGCTGAACGACTTCAACATGAAGCGCTACTTTCAGACCGTGGCGCAGATGTACGTCAAAGAGCCTGAATTTCCGCCCCTGCTGGAGGGCTCCAAGGGCTTTTGCCTGAAGCACTATGCCGCCCTCCTGGAGTACAGCGGCGCGGCCGGGCTGCAGGCCAAAAATTACGTGACGGCCCTCCGGGAGGTCGAGGAGCGGAATCTGGAGCGGCTGCAAAAGGAACTGAACTGGTTCTGCGACAAGTTCGACTACCGCAACTCGGACAAGCCCTGGGGAAACAGCAAGGACGCGGTCATCCGCACCATCCGCAAGATCCAGGGAAACTGAGCATCCTAAGGCTGCCGGCAGGATCCTAAGACCGGCCTGTTTTTCGATTCCTTTTTTCCCATGGCAGACGGCGTGGTCATTGCGTCAGACCGCCCCTTGGCCGGATGGATCAAGGGCAAAGCTCCAAGTTCGGTAGCAGTCAGCTTTTTTTCTTGGCCGGATGGACTGTCTTCGGAAGGGGTCAAACCCCCGGCAGGCCGGGAAAGTTAGCCTTTGAAGTTTAAGAAGTGTTTCTTTAAGTTCACAGGACAGGCAGGCTTCCCATATTCCTGATGAACAAAATTCCTAATGAACAAAATTGCGAAAGACAAAGACAGCGGAGGGGTGAAGCGGCTGAAATTTGCCGGAAATTTCCGAATGCCCCTCTTTTTAATTGTCTTCGCGGTCAAAGTCTGCTATACTAAACAGCATGAGTGCGTTTTCCTGGCTCTTTGTGGGGAACGGCGTCATCGCCCGGCGGGTGGCCGAGGAGCTCGGGAAGGGCCGGATCCTCGGCGTGACCGGGCGGACGCCCGAGCACACGAGGGCCTTTGCCCATAACTACGGCTGCCGCGCCTTTTCGGATCTTTCCGAGGCGCTGGAGGCCGGAGGCTTTGACGCGGCCTACGTCAATGCGCCCAACCGGGCGCACTTCGAGCTGTCCAGGCAATGTCTGCTGGCCGGCCTGCCCGTGCTGACCGAAAAGCCGGTCACCCTGAACGCCGCCGAGGCGGAGGAACTGATCCGCCTGTCCAAGGAGCGCAGGGTGTTCTTCTGCGAGGGCATGTGGACCCGTTTTTCTCCCATCATCCAGGAAGTCATCCGCCGTGTGCGGGCGGGGGAACTGGGAAAGATCCGCCTGCTGCGCGCGGATTTTTGCTATCCCTACCGCCTGTCCGGATTCAGCCAAAGGGTGTTCGATCCCGAGGGCGGGGGGGCGCTGATGGACGCGGGGATCTACACCCTCTCCTTTTGCCAGAGCCTTCTGGGTCTGCCCGGGGATTTTTCGGTGCGGACCCGGAAAAACGGGGAGGGGATCGACCTCTTCGACGAGATCGAGGGGGTCGGGCCGGAGGGCGCGGAGTTCCGCCTGCGGTGCGGCATCGACCGCCTTTCCCTCTGTCGGGCCGAGATCCGTGGAACCAGGGGAAAAATCAGCATCCCCCTCTTTTTCAAGCCGGTCAAGGCTGTCTTCCGGGGACAGAAGCGGGAAACGATGCGGAGCCGGCGGGGATTTTGCTGGGAGTTCGAGGCCGTCGAACGGGCGGTCCGGGCGGGAGAGATCGAGTGCGGACAGATGCCGCACGCCGACAGCCTGGCCGTCATGCGCTGGTGCGACGCCATACGGAAAAAAGCGGGAATCGTTTTCCCCTCGGAACAAGTACAGAAGAAGGACCGAACTTGCTGATGATCGCGACTTGCAAAGAGAAACTGAACGCCTTTTTTCAGACCGATCTGTTTTTGGTGATCTACGGGGCGGAGGCTTTGATCTGCTGGATCCTGGGCTGGGATATCGTCCACTGTGCCCTGACGGCGGCGCTCGGCTGCCTGATCTTTTTGACCTGCGAGGACCTGCGGCCTTTTTTGGGGCTGGTCTGCGTCTTTATCACCGGGATGTCGACCCGGCAGCTCGGAACGGCCGGATTCAACGTCGCGCTGGGCGTGCTCATTCCGCTCCTGGTCCTCAGCTTCGGGTACTATGCCTACCGAAATTGGTACAAAAAAGGAGTGGCCTTAAAGCCCGGAAAACTGTGGCTGGGCATCGCGATGGCCGGCGGGGTGGCCGTGCTCTCGGGGCTGTTCTGCCCGGAGTATAACCACTGGCTGATGTTCGCGGTGCTGGGAGCGAGCGCCGGGCTCTACTTTTACTACTTTCTGATGATCAACGCCACCGGCAGCGATCTCAAAAAACTGCTGGGGTCCGCGCTGTTCATCACCTCGGCGGTGGCCCTTTTAGAGATGTTCTGGCACTACTTTACCAGCGGCGACATCTCGGCCGCCATGCAGGACAAGGTCTTTCACGGCTACGCGACCACGAACAACGTGGCGGTGTTCTTCTGCATGGCCGTTCCGCTCTGCCTGTATCGGGCCGTCAAAAGCCGGCGGGGCTGGCTGTATGTGCTCTGGGGGCTGGCGCTGCTGGCCGGCGTCTTTCTCACCCGGTCCAGGGGGTGCCTGCTGGTCCTGGGAATTTTGCTGCCCTTCATGTACGTCATCGCAGTCGTCCGCTCGCCCCGGAAGATGCAGCTCCTCCTGCCGGTCCTCTGTTTTCTGGCCGTTGCCGGAATCTGCATCGGCATATTCTGGGATTCCTTTTACGAGCTGTACGAGAAAATGTTCGAACTCGGGCTGAGCGACAACGGCCGGTACGAGCACTACCGTCAGGCCATTGAGCTCTTTCTGCGGCACCCGCTCTTCGGCGTCGGCTATGTGGGGACGGAGGAGCCGTCCTCGATGTACTTCGGCATCTACATGTTCCACAACACCTTTTTCCAGCTGCTGGCCTGTTCGGGGATCGTGGGGGTGCTGGGCAGCGTGCTCTACTATGTGCAGCGCTATCGGATGCTCCTGAAAAAGATCTCGCTCTTCAAGCTGTTCGCCCTCTTTGCGGTGCTGGCCTTTGACGGATACGGCATGATCGACGTCACCCAGATCACACCCTATCTGATCTTCTTTGTCTTTCTGGCTCTGGCCGCCTGCGAGCGGGAGACCGACCCCGAGACCCTCTTCCGCAGGTGACGCGCCGCATCCGGAGAACAGCTTGTCCGGGCGCCGATCGCCGGGGAAACTGAAGAGCCGGCCGATTCCGCTTCTTTCTCTGAAGATCCCGCTTCTGTCCCTTCGGAGACGGAGGAGGCAAAAGAGCCGGATCCCGGAGGAGAAAGCGCCGGCCCGCAGCAGGAAGGCGGCTGACCGCCGATCGGCCGGACCTGTTGTCCAGAACGTTTGAAGCAGGGACAGTGCCGCGCCTTCGAGGAGGTATGGCGCTGCTGTTTTACGCCCTCTCTCTCACAGACTCAGCCCCGGAAAGGCTGTCTTATCCGTTCCGCCGGAGGGAAAGAAAACCGCAAAAAGCGTGCGGAAAAAGCAAGAATGAAGTTTTAAATGCTTAAAAGAAGCCTCGCCTTTTTTAGACTGCTTGAAAAACGCGCCTTCTTTGGACGCTTGATCAGAGCGCGCCTTTTGGTTAAAAAATGATGACAGCCGACAGCGCCCCTTTCCCTGCGGAAACGGGGCGCTGTCCTATATGAAAACCGGTGAGGCCGGTGTCGGATTGACAAGTTCGGAAAAGAAAGATCAGCGGCAGTGGGGGCATAAAATTCTCTGGTGTCGGGAGCTGTGGTTTGTGCCGCGGAGGGATAAAGCGAAGAGGGCGAACTGGAAAGAGTTTTTTCATCCGGGACGGAATTTGCGGGCCGGAGCGGGGAAGGGGTCAGTCTCTGCGGCGGACCAGCTTTTCGAGCAGCGCCACGCAGGCGTACATGGCGGCGGCCAGAAAGCACAGCACCACGGTGCTGGCCATGACCATGTCCAGGTTAAGCACGGTGCCGCCGTAGGAGATCAGATACCCCAGCCCCGCCCTTGAGACCAGGTATTCGCCCATGATGGTGCCCACCCAGGCCATGCCGACGTTGATCTTCAGGACCGAGATGAAGGAGGGCAGCGAGGCCGGCAGCACTAACTTGACGAGGATCTGGAATTTGTTGGCGCCCATGGAGCGGAGCAGCAGGATCTTTTCCTCCTCGCAGGAGCGGAAGGCGGTCAGCATGTTCAGCAGGGTGATGATCACGCAGATCAGGATGGCCATGACCACGATGGACTTTGTGCCGGTGCCGCACCAGATGATGATGACCGGGCCGAGGGCAATCTTGGGCAGGCTGTTCAGCACCACGATGTAGGGCTCCAGCACCTTCCAGAGGGTGTCGAAGCTCCACAGCAGAATGGCCGCGCCCGTGCCGATGAGCATGGACAGGAAAAATCCTTCCAGCGTCTCCAGCAGGGTGATGCCGGCGTGCGTGAACAGATCCCATTCCCGGATGAGCTCGCCGATGGTGGCGAAGATGCGGGAGGGAGAGCTGGTGATGTAGGTGTCGATGAGGTTGAAAAAGGCGCACAGCTCCCAGAGCCCCAGCAGGAAGACCAGCAGGAGCACGCGCAGACAGGTGACCAGCGTCTTTTTCTTCCGGATCCCTTTCAGAAATTTTTCGTGCTGTTCAGAGCTTGGCTTTTTCTTTTGTCTCATCGTCGCGGATCTCCCGGTAAATTTTTTCGAAGAGCACGGGGAAGGAGGGGTGTTCCCGCCGCTTGAGGGGCGGGCCGAAATCCTTGAGGCCGGTCTCGTAGATGTTTTTCAAGGTCGCGGGGCGCCGGCTCAGCACAAAGATGCGGTCGGACATGCTGATGGCCTCCGAGATGTCGTGGGTGACCAGCACGGCGGTCTTCTGCTCGGAGGCGATGATGGCGGCGACGTCGTCGCACACCGAAAGCCGGGTCTGGTAGTCCAGTGCCGAAAAGGGTTCGTCCAGCAGCAAAATTCTGGGGTCGAGGGCCAGGGTGCGGATGAGGGCCGCCCGCTGCCGCATCCCCCCCGAAAGCTGGCGGGGGCGGGCGTTGCGGAATTCCCACAGTCCGTACTTTTTCAGCAGATCCTCGATCCGGGCCAGATGATCCGGGGTCTTGATGTGCTTGATCTCCAGGCCCAGCGTGACGTTTTTGTAGATGCTCCGCCAGGGGAAAAGCTGATCCCGCTGCAGCATGTAGCTGATGGAGGCGGAGGGCTTGGTGACCGGATCTCCGTCCAGCACGATCTTTCCGGAGGAGGCCGGCATCAGTCCTGAGATCAGGGACAAAAGAGTGGTCTTGCCGCAGCCGGAGGGGCCGATGACCGAGACGAACTCTCCCTCACGGACCGAAAAGGAGAGGTCGGAAATGGCAGGGGTCTCTCCCTGGAGGCTGTGATAGTTCAAAAAGACGTGTTCGAATCTGAGTATTTCGTTCATGGTCGGAGACCTCCGTATTTTGCCTCCGGGAGAAGGCTCTCCCGGAGGGTCTTCCTGGCAGCGAGTCAGAGGGTGACGGAGGCGATGGCCTGTTCCGCAAAGGTGTTGTTCACCAGGTCGGCGTAGGCCACGGGGGCGTCCAGCTCGCCGGCTTCGGTCATGATCATCTGGAGGCGGTCCAGGCTCTCTTCCTTCATGACGGGATCGGTCATCCAGGCATCGATGCGCTTGTAGCTGGCCAGCGAGTCGATCAGGGACTGATCGGCCGTGCCCGGAAAATGCTCCCGCAGCAGTTCTGCCATCTCGGCGTCATCGCCCGTCTGAACGTAAAGCATGGCCTTGTAGACGGCGTTGAGGAACTTCTGGACCTTTTCCCCGTTGTTCGCGAGGTAGCTCTTGGTGGCCATGAAGGCGGTGTAGGGGACCTCGCCGCTGGACTGCCCGATGCTGGCGACGATGTAGCCGCGTCCCTCGCGGACCACTTCGGAGGCCGTGGGCTCAAACATGGTGACGTAGTCGCCCACCCCGCCCAAAAAGGCGCTGGAGGTCATGTTGAACTGGACGTCGTAATTTAAGGTGATGTTCTCGCCGTCGATCAGCCCCTTCTGCCGGAGGACGTACTCCAGCACCATGGCGGGGACCCCGCCCCGGCGGCCGGCGATGACCTCCTTGCCGGCCATGGAGGAGTAGTCGAAGTCCGGCTCGTCGATCCGGGACATCAGGAAGGAGCCGTCCCGCTTGGTCAGCTGTCCGATGATCTGGACGGAATCCTGCCGCCCGCCGGTCAGCACGTAGATGGCGGCCTCGGGGCCCATCAGGCCGATGTCCGCGTCGCCCGAGAGCACGGCCGCCATGGACTTGTCGGCGCCGCCGCCGTTGGTCAGTTCCACGGTCAGGCCTTCGTCCTCGAAGTAGCCCAGGGACATAGCCAGATAGAGGGGCGCGTAAAAGATGGAGTGCGTCACTTCGTTCAGGCGGATCAGGTTGTCATCCTTTTTTCCGCAGCCGGTCAGGGGAAGCAGAAACAGCGCGGCTGCCAGCAGGGTGCAAAAAAGTTTTTTCATGGAAACCTCCGGGAAAATTTGGACCGAACGGGTCGGTCTGTCCGCGCCCGCGGACATATTCCATTCTATTCGCCGAAAAACTTTTTTGGTGACTGATTGTCAACTGTTTTGTTTTACAACGGCGGCAAAATATGATATAATAAATAAAATCGTCCGCGCCTGCCGGAGGGAAGGGGCGGATCCAAGATCCCGGAGGGGATCCAATCCGGCGTTTGACCGGGAAGAGGAGTAATCCCGGCCCTTTTTTCAGAGAGTCCGCGGCCGGTGCGAGCGGGCAGAGGGCGGGAAGAAAGTCGCTTTCCGGGAAGCCTCCGTCTTTGACGGCGGCGGGGCCCGTTATCGCCCGCAAAAGTGCCGCGGCTCTGCCGCGGAAGTAAGGTGGTACCACGGAGGTTCTTCGTCCTTAATGTTCTGGGGGTGGAGAGCCTTTTTCAGTGGCTGCCGGCGCCGCAGAGGCGGATTGTGCGGCGGCCGAAAACAGGAAAGTTTCGACAAGGAGAGAAATATGCTGGAAAAAAACTATGAACCCAAGTCGTTCGAAAAGCGGATCTACGACGACTGGATGGAGCATGACTATTTCCGGGCGGAGATCGACCCGGAAAAGACCCCGTTCACCATCGTCATTCCGCCCCCGAACATCACCGGCCAGCTGCACATGGGGCACGCGCTGAACAACAGCATCCAGGACGCCATCATCCGCTTCCGCCGGATGCAGGGCTATGCCGCGCTGTGGCTCCCCGGGACTGACCACGCCTCCATCGCCACCGAGGTCAAGATCGTGGAACAGCTCAAAAAGCAGGGCGAGACCAAGGAGATGATCGGCCGGGAGGAGTTTCTGAAACGGGCCTACCAGTGGAAGGAACAGTACGGCGGCCGCATCATCGAACAGCTCAAAAGCCTGGGCTGCTCCTGCGACTGGTCCCGTCTGGCCTTCACCATGGACGAACGCTGCTCCAATGCGGTGAAAGAGGTCTTTGTCAAGCTGTACGACAAGGGGCTGATCTACCGCGGCAGCCGCATCATCAACTGGTGCCCGGACTGCAGGACCGCCCTCTCGGACGCCGAGGTGGAGTTCGAGGAGGAGGACGGCTTTTTCTGGCATATCCGCTATCCGGCCAAGGACGGCGGCGAGGGCGTGGTGGTGGCCACCACCCGGCCGGAGACCATGCTGGGCGACACCGCCGTGGCGGTCAACCCGGCCGACAAGCGCTACGCCCATCTGATCGGCAAGACCCTGATCCTGCCCCTCGTGGGGCGGGAGATCCCGGTGGTGGCCGACTCCTACGTGGACATGGAGTTCGGGACCGGCTGCGTCAAGATCACGCCGGCGCACGACCCCAACGACTTCGAGGTGGGCCAGCGGCACAATCTGGAGGTCATCCGGGTGATGGACGACGGCGGCGTCATCAACGAAAACGGCGGCAAATTCCGGGGGCTGGACCGCTACGAGGCCCGCAAAAAGATCGTGGAGGAGCTGAAGGCCTGCGGGGCGCTGGTCAAGATCGAGCCGCACAGACACAACGTGGGCCACTGCTACCGCTGCCACACCACCATCGAGCCCATCGTCAGCCGTCAGTGGTTCGTCAAAATGGAGCCGCTGGCCGGCCCGGCCATCGAGGCCGTCCGCAGCGGGGAGATCCGGTTCCTGCCCAAGCGGTTCGAAAAGATCTACTTCAACTGGATGGAAAACATCCGGGATTGGTGCATTTCCCGCCAGCTGTGGTGGGGGCATCGCATCCCGGCCTACTACTGCGAGGACTGCGGCCACACCGTGGTGGCCAAGGAGGAGCCTTCGGTCTGCCCGGCCTGCGGGGGGCATCGGTTCCGCCAGGACGAGGACGTGCTGGACACCTGGTTCTCCTCGGCGCTCTGGCCCTTTTCCACCCTGGGCTATCCCGAAAAGACCGCAGATCTGGCCTATTTTTACCCCACGGACGTGCTGGTCACGGCCTACGACATCATCTTTTTCTGGGTGGCCCGCATGATCTTTTCGGGGCTGGAGCACATGGGGAAGATCCCCTTCAAAAAGGTGCTGTTCACCGGCCTTGTACGGGACGCGCAGGGCCGCAAGATGAGCAAGTCCCTGGGCAACGGCATCGACCCGCTGGAGATCATCGACAAGTACGGGGCGGACACCCTGCGGTTTTCGCTGCTCAACGGCATCGCGCCGGGGGGCGACACCCGCTTCTCGGAGGAAAAGGTGGAGGGCTGCCGGAACTTCGTCAACAAACTCTGGAACGCCTCCCGCTTCGTGCTGATGAACGCCGGGGAGGAGGTCCCCAAGCCCGATCCCGACCGCTTCACCCTGGCCGACAAGTGGATCCTGCACCGCCTGAACGAGGTGACGGCCGAGGTCAACGCCAACATGGAGCGCTGCGAACTCGGGCTGGCGGGCGCCAAACTCTACGACTTCATCTGGTCGGATTTCTGCGACTGGTACATCGAGATGGCCAAACCCCTGCTCTACGGCGAGGATCTGCCGGCCAAAAAGAACACCCTGGCGGTGCTGATCTCGGTGCTGACCGACACCTTAAAACTCATCCATCCCTTCATTCCCTTCGTCACCGAAGAGATCTACCAGAAAATTCCCGGCGCCTCCGGCAGCATCATGGTCGCGGCCTACCCGGCCGAGCGGGAGGACCGCCGCTATCCCGGGGAGGCCTCCGCTATGGAGAGCGTGATGGAGGTCATCCGCAGCATCCGCAACCTCAAGGCCGAAATGGGGGTGCCGCCCGCCAAAAAGCTCAACTTCTACGTGGTCGAGCACGGCGGGGACGCCGCTCACAAGGCAAGCCTTTACCTCGAAAAACTGGGCAACGCCGCCGAGGTCCGCTTTTTGAAGGAGGCCTCCGAGCTGTCCGGCCAGGCCGCAGTGATCAACTCCACCCTGTTTGACGTCTATCTGGCCATGGGCGAACTGGTGGACCGGGAAAAGGAGCTGGCCCGGTTGGCGGCCGAGCGGAAGAACGCCGAGGCCGAACTGAACCGCGCCAGGGGAAAACTGTCCAATCAGGGCTTTGTTTCCAAGGCCCCCCAGGCGCTGATCGACGCCGAGCGGGAAAAGGCGGAAAAGTACGCCAGACTCTGCGAGCAGATCGAGGAGAAGATGCGGGCGCTCGGGGGCTGACCGGCCGCCGTCGGAGGGAGTTTTTATGATGATGGAAGCGCTGAAAAACGCCGCGCTGGATCTGCTTCCGAGGAGCGTCTTTCTGTTCGACCGGGAGCTGAAGATCCTCTACGTCAACGACAATTTCAGGCAGATGTTCGACTGTTCGGAGGATCCTGTCTCCATCGGGCAGGCCATGTCCTGTCCGGAAGTCCGTCAGGGGCAGTGCGGCCAGACCGAGGCCTGCAAAAAGTGCAAGCTCTGCGCTTTTTTCCGGAACGCGGTGGGCACCGAGGACGGGATCTGCCACAGCCAGATCAAAAAAAAGCTCAGCCTCAAGGGCAAGCGGGTGTGGACCAATCTGGTCCTGACCGCCCGTTCGCTCCGGGAGGGGGTCTTTCTGTGCATGGTGGACGACATCACCGAGGTCTCCAAAAAACTGGCCGAGCAGCGCCGGCAGCAGAAAAAGCTGATCAAGGACCTGGAAAAGGCCAAGGATATCCAGAGCAGTTTCCTGCCCGAAAAAAATCAGGTCTCCGAATTTTGCGATTTCACCTACTACTACCGCCAGGAATTCAAGGTGGGCGGGGACTTTTTCGACGTCTATCCCATCGACGACCACACCTTCGGGCTGTACATCGCCGACGTCTCGGGGGCGGGGATGTCCGGGGGGATGCTGACCGTCTTTTTGAAAGATCACTACGACCGGACCCTTCATTCCCCGGCGGCCGCCCTGACCAAGCTCTGCGACAAGTTCAACGAACACAAGATCGCCGAGGAATCCTACATCACCATGTTCTCGCTGGTGGCGGACGTCTCCGCGCACAAGCTGCGCTACTGCAACGCCGGGCACAATCAGCCGATGTTCTTGAAGCGGCATCACGAGGTCATCGATTTTTTCACGGCCGGAAAGCCGGTCTGCAACTGGTATGACGCCGAAACCAAGTACAAGGACTCCTCGGTCAGCTACGAGCCGGGGGACATCCTGGCCCTGTTCACCGACGGCATCGCCGACATGAAGGGCAAGAGGGGCCAGGTGTACGGGGAGGACGGGATCCGCGCCCTGCTCCATCAGAGCGAGAGCATCCAGGGCATCATGGACAAGGTCCGCAAGAGCCTGAACGCCTTCAAGGGCGGGGAGGACGACGAGGACGATCTGACCCTGCTCCTGGTGGAACTGCGCAAGTAGGACCGGAACGATCGACCGGGCCCGCCTTTGGGGCGGGGCCTTACAGAACAAGAAAAAAATAGGGAAAACCATGGATTACAGAACTTACATCGCCGAAAAGATCAACGTCGAGGGCATGAGCGCCGGGGAGATCCGCGAGCTTCTGATGACCCCGCCCGACCCCAAAATGGGGGACTTCTGCCTGCCCTGCTTCAAGCTGGCCAAGACCCTCCGCAAGCCCCCGCAGGCCATCGCCGAATCCCTCTGCGGCCAGATCGCCGCCGACCGGGTGATCGCCTCCTGCGAGGCGGTCTCCGGCTACCTGAACGTCCGGCTGAACAAGGCCGAGGCCGTCAAAGACCTGCTGAACGAGATCCTCTCGGCGGGGGACGATTACGGGAAGAGCGACATCGGAAAGGGCAAGACCGTCTGCATCGACTACTCCTCCATCAACATCGCCAAGCCCTTTCACATCGGGCACCTGAGCACCACGGTGCTGGGCGGCGCGCTCTACCGCATCTTCAAAAGCCTGGGCTACCGCACGGTGGGCATCAACCATCTGGGCGACTACGGCACCCAGTTCGGAAAGCTGATCGTGGCCCTTAAGCGCTGGGGGGACACGGTGGATCTGTCGGGCAAAGATTTCATCCGGAACATCCAGAAGATCTACGTCCGCTTCCACCAGGAGGCCGAAAAGGATCCCGCCCTCGAGGACGAGGCCCGGATGTGGTTCAAAAAGATCGAGGATCACGATCCCGAGGCCACAAAAATTTTCGAGTGGCTGAAGGCCGAGACCCTGAAGGAGGCCGACAAGATCTACGAGCTTCTGGACGTACACTTCGACAGCTACAACGGCGAGAGCTTCTACAACGACAAGATGGCGCCCGTCTTAAAGACGCTGGAGGAAAAGGGGCTGCTGGTCGAGAGCCAGGGGGCCAAAATCGTGGACCTTTCGGCCTACGACATGCCGCCCTGCCTGCTGGTCAAGGCGGACGGCGCCTCGCTGTACGCCACCCGGGACATCGCGGCGGCCATCTACCGCAAGCAGACTTACGACTTCGACAAGTGCCTTTACGTGGTGGCCTACCAGCAGAATCTGCACTTCAAACAGCTCTTCAAGGTGCTGGAGCTGATGGGCTATGATTGGGCCAAGGACCTCGAGCACATCGCCTTCGGCATGGTCTCCCTGGAGGACGGGCAGAGCATGTCCACCCGCAAGGGGGTGGTGGTCTACCTCGAGGACGTCATCAACAAGTGCATCGAAAAGGCGCTCGGGATCATCGCCGAAAAGAATCCCGATTTGGAGAACAAGGAGGAGGTGGCCAAACAGGTGGGCGTGGGCGCGGTCATCTTCTCGGCCCTGCAGAGCAGCCGGATCAAGGACATCGTGTTCAGCTACGACCGGGTGCTCAACTTCGACGGCGAGACCGGCCCCTATGTGCAGTACACCTATGCCCGCTGCAACAGCGTGGCAGGAAGAGCGGCCTTCGAGCCGGAAAAGGTGACCGCCGAGGAGCTGAAGGAGGAGGAATTCGCCCTGGCCAGTCTGCTTGGGACCTTCCCGCAGATCGTGCAGGACGCCGCCGAACGGCGCGAACCCTTCTACATCACCCGCCTGGTGACCGAGGTGGCCAAGGCCTACAACAAATTCTACTACGAATGCCGGATCCTGGGCGAGGCCGAGGGGGTCATGCAGCGGCGGCTGGGGCTGACCCGGGCGGCCATGCAGGTCCTTCGCTCCGGTCTTGCCCTGCTGGGGATCCGCACCGTGGACAAGATGTAAGGAGGGGACCGTGGACAAACTGAGACAAATGCCCGATCTGATCGTCTTTGACGTGGACGGGACCCTGCTGAACACCATCGGAGATCTGCAGGTCTCCATGAACGAGATCCTCGCCCGGCACGGTTTTCCCGTGCTTTCCCGGGAGGAAGTGCGCCGGCTGATCGGCAACGGCGCCCGCGAATTCATGCGCCTGGCCCTGCCCGAGTCCGCCCGCAGCGTCGAACGGGTGGAGTCCATGCTGGCCGAGTACGCCGCCTTTTACGCCGGTCACAATGCGCAGACCACAGCGGTTTTCGAGGGGGCGCTTTCCCTGGTCGAGGCCTGCAAGGGCGAGGGGGCCAGGGTGGCCGTGCTCTCCAACAAGCCGCACCCCTCCACGGCGGCGGTCATCGCCCGCTACTTTCCGGCCCAAACCTTTGACGCCGTCATGGGCCAGAAGCCCGAATTTTCCCCCAAACCCGCGCCGGACGCCCTGAACGCGCTGATGCGCGAATTCGGCGTCCTCCCCGAGCGCACCCTGATGGTGGGCGACGGCGACGCCGACTGCCGGGTGTCGGAAAACGCGGGCTGCCACTACGCCGGGGCGCTGTGGGGATACCGGACCGAGGCCGAACTACTGGCGGCGGGCGCCCGGCCCGGACAGCTGTTTGCCGCCCCCGGCCTTCTGGCCGATAAGATCAGATCGCTCGGAAAGAGGGACTGAGAGCCGGAGCGGCACAGCAAAGCCCCAAAAGCTCCGCCGTCTGCTCTGAAAAAATTCCGGCGGGCGGGGAGCGCATGTCCCGGCCGCATTTGCTTTCGGGACAGAGAGGAGCCGTTAAAAAGAGGGAGACGGGGCGAAGGGACCAAAGTCGCCCGGCCGTGAAGGAGCGGGACGAAGGTTTGAAACAGGTCCCAAACGGAGAAAATGCTATGGATAAACGTCTGGCCAAGATCGTGTCGGAGATCTCCGAGAAAACCGGCATTCAGATCGACGTCTACAACATCATCGGGGAACGCCTGACCTCCTCCGAAAAGCGGGAGAATTACGTCTACCGAAGCTATGCCGTCAGCGATTTCCGCCAGGGCATCCTGCTGGACGTCATGAACAGGCTGACCTACTTTCTGATCAACATCGCCTCGGTCACCTACATCGGGGTCATCCCGGGCGCGGACGACGTCAGCCGGAACTATGCCTACATGGTCTCCACCCTGATCGAGAACGCCTTCGGCAAGACCAGCGACAGCCTGACCCGTTCGGACGGGCTGAAGGCCGTCCTGCTGCGGGAGTCCTCGCGGGAGCAGATCGAAAAGCTCATCCACCGCCACGGCGTGCCGGGCGGGCCGCTGTTCGTACTGACTTTGGCCTGCGAGCGGGACAAGGTGGGGGAGGTTTTCAACTTCCTCTCCCAGTATTCCGAGATCGACCGGGACGCCGTCATTTTGATGGACGACAACACCATCGCCTACCTGTGCTTTTACTCGGACGACAACTTTGATTACCAGTCCTCGCTGGACTTTGCCGACCACCTGTTCAACAACATCTATCAGGAGCTGGGCATTCAGGTGCAGATCGGGGTGGGCAGTCAGGAAAAATCCCTGTTCGAGGCCGGCAACTCCTACGAGCAGTCGGTCAGCGCCCTGAAGATGGGCCGCCAGTCCAACCCGCGGAGCCACATCCACTCCTACAAGGAGTACATCATGGTCCGCATGATCGAGGAGATCCCCGACAACGTGCTGCAGCAGTATCTGGACGTGCTGCTGGACAGCTCGGCCAAGGACATCCTGTCCGACAGCGACATGATGAACACCGCCGAAGAATTTTTGAACAACAGCCTGAACATCAGCGAAACCTCCCGCCACCTTTACATGCACCGGAACACCCTGATGTACCGGCTGGACAAGATCGAGCGCTGCATGGGCCTGAACATCCGCAAGTTTTCGGACGCGGTGACCTTCAGGATCATCATGGTGCTCTATCACCATCTCAAATCCTAGGAGTTTTTTATGGATCACCGCAGCGAAAGCCCCTTCCCCGAATTCGAGGAAGAGCCCGTTACCGTCGGGGCAGAGGCCGAGGAGGGAACCCTTCCGCCCCCGAAGCAGTCCGGGGGCAAGCGACCGAACCGGGTCCTGAATGTCTTTCTGGCGGTCATGATGGCCCTCATGGTGGCGGTCTCCGCCTTCTCTCTGGGGATGATCTTCCAGCAGTCCAGGATCTCGGAGGAGGCCAGGCTGATGGAGTGGATCGTCCGGGTGATGGAGGAATACGCCATCTACTACGACGAGGAGGAGTATCAGGAAAATCTGGATCTGCTGATGAAGAACATCGGCACCAACATCCTGATGGCCGGCGTCTACCGGGCCGGGGAGGGAGACCGTTTTTTTGACGTGCTGACCCCGGAGGAGACCGCCGTCTTTCTGGCCGAAAACCAGAACCAGCACCAGGGGCTGGGCATCAACATGCCCTATGTGTCCACCGGCCCTACGGGGGATCTTCCCGTCGTCAGCAACGTGCTGGGGGCCGACTCTCCCGCAGGGCGCGCCGGGCTGAGGCGGTACGACCGGCTCTATCGCCTGACCTATGCCGTCGACGCGGAGGGGGAGCCCGTCTCCTACGATCCGGATGCGGCCCCTTCGGAAGGGGTCTCGGTGAAGACCTTCGGACCAAGAGATGATGCGGGAAAGGACCTGACGCGGAGCGATTTTCTGAGCTTTTTCGATTCCTTCCCCGCGGACGTCACCTTTTCGCTGGAAGTGCTGCGGCCGGTGCAGGAGGGGGAGACTTTTGTCTACGACGAGGAGCAGATCACCCGGTTTGACGGGGTGTCGCTCTTCACCTACAGCGCCGATTACACCGATTATTACGACAGCGAGACCGATCCCGAGCTGGGGTTGGACGAGGACACCGCCTTGATTGTGCTCAAGAGCTTTGACGCCGGGGCCTCGGAGAGCTTCGCGGCAGATATGGAGACCTTCCGGCAGAAGGGCAAGACCCGGCTGATCCTGGATCTTCGCTTCAACGGAGGCGGGCTTTTGACCGAGTGTACGGCCATTGCCTCCTACCTGGTGAGCGACGGCGGTAGCGCCCGGACCCCCATGGCCGTGAACGTGGAGAAAAAGAGTTCCTCTGTGATCATGACCGATCAGAACCTGTATGCGGGCATGAACTTCGGGAGCGTCGCGGTGCTGGCCAACTCCAATTCGGCCTCGGCCACCGAACTTCTGCTGATGGCCATGGACTACTACGGCACGGCGGACTGCATCATCGGCAGCACGACCTACGGGAAGGGCATCTCCCAGAACTATTTCAACACCCGGGCGGACTTTACCGGCTTCACGGTCAAGGTCACGGTCTCGCAGATCTTCAACATGGACTACGACAGCCGGCTTTCCCTGGCCGAAAACGCCGCGCACACCATCCACGGCGTGGGCATTTCACCGGACGTGGAATCCCCGGACGCCGTCTGCGCCGACTACGCCTCCGACCCCGCCTTCCAGGCCGCTTTGGCCTACTTTGCCGGGCTGAACTGATCGGACATCAGGGCAGAGGGCTTCACGAGGGCGCTGCCGCAATCTTTACCGCTTGTTTGACATTGTCAAAGAGGCCCTTTGGCGAGGGGAAATCAGGGCCCATGGCCGCGGAAGGCCGGGGCGATCTCTCCCTTATTTCATCGGGCCTTTGCTGAAGGGAAGGTCACGGAGGCGCGGAACGACGGCTCGGACGAAGAGGACCTGACCGGGGCCGCGGACGGCCCGTCCGACCCCTCGGAGGAAACTTATGGATTGGATCTCTCAACTTGATCTGTGGGCGGCTGAATCGGCCCACGGCCTGCTTTCGGCCTGCGGAGGGTGGCTCACCCCCGTGCTGAAGGTCATCACCCTTTCGGGAAACGGCGGCGCGATCTTTCTCGCGCTCTCCCTGCTCTTTCTGATCTTTCGCAGGACCCGGAAGCTGGGCGCAACGGGGCTGATCGCCCTGGCGGTCGGCGCGGTCCTGACCAATCTGCTCCTCAAAAATCTGGTGGCCCGGCCCCGTCCCTTCGCGGATCCGGACTCGGTGTTTTTCACCTTCTGGACGGAGGCGGGCAGTCTGGAGGAGGGAGGCTGGTCCTTTCCGTCCGGCCACACGACGGCGGCCATGGCCTTTGCCACGGCCCTGTTTCTGCGGGAGAACAAGAAGATCTCCTGGCTGGCCTTTCTCATTCCGCTGCTCATGGGCTTTACCCGCATCTACTTCGGGGTCCACTTCGTAACCGACGTGCTGGCCGGACTGCTGGTCGGGGCCGTCGGCGGCGTAGCGGCCTTTTACATCCTGAAGGGGCTGACGCGGTTCCGCCCGCTGCGGACATTTCTGGATGGAGAGCGGAGCGGCTCCGCGACCGAGGGATCTTCCGGAACGGAATAACGGCACGGGCCGTTTTTTGCAGTGCCGCGGGGGCAGATCGGAAGTACGGAACACCTCAAAGCCCCCACGTGGACGACTCGACCGGCGGAGGGCGCCGGCCTTCTCGTGGGTGCGTTCTTTGGCCGGGCGGAAGATCGCGGACGGATGGCTTTCTCGGTCAGGCTTTAACCGGGCAGGAGATGGCGCTCGGGCAGAGGAATTTATCGCCGGGATGGCTGTGCAGAAGCCTTTTTTCGCGGCAGAAAGTCTCTTTATAAGGAATTACAGCGAGGGCGCGGGCCGAAAGTCCGCGCCCTTTGCCGGCCTTGCCGAGCCTCCTTCGGGCGTCCTCTGCCGCGGTTCGTCGTTTTGCCCGCAAAAATCGTGCAGATTGCGACCGGCCGCGCATTGACTTGCGCCGACCTTTCTGCTATAATAGTCCAGACATCAGATGAGGTGTTTTTTTATGATCCGAAAGATCGAAGCCAAAGACAGGGCCGATTTTCTGGCTCTGTCCGAACAGTTTTATCAATCATCCGCCGTCAGCCACCCCATCCCGCGGGCCTTCCACGAAGACGCCTTCGAGGAGCTGATGCGCTCGGACGAATATGCCGAAGGCTTTATGCTGGAGGCCGAGGGGCGGCCGGTGGGATTCGGGCTGATCGCCAAAACCTATTCCCGGGAGGCCGGCGGCATGGTGATGTGGCTGGAAGAACTTTTCATTCTGCAAGAATACCGCAGCCACGGCCTGGGCCGGGCCTATTTTGCCTTTGTGGAAAACTTCGCCAAAGAACAGGGCTTTGCCCGCATCCGCCTGGAAGTGGAGGAGGGGAACGTCCGCGCCCGGGCCCTCTATGAACGGCTGGGCTACCAACCGTTGGCATACCGCCAGATGGTCAAGGAACTTCGGGAGAATTGAAAGCCGAATGCTGAAACTGAGATCGGGGCATACCCTGGCGGCCTGCTTTATCGGCTACATCACGCAGGCCATCATCAACAACTTCGCGCCCCTGCTGTTTGTGACCTTCAACACCTCCTACGGCATCTCGCTGACCTTGATCGGCCTGATGGTCACCGTCAATTTCGGCGTGCAGCTGTTGGTCGATCTGCTGGCGGCCAAGTTTGTGGATCGGATCGGCTACCGCCCCTGCATCGTGGCCGCCCATGCCTTTTCCTGCGCCGGACTGATCCTGCTCGCCCTGCTGCCTGACGCCCTGCCCCTGCCCGAGATCGGCCTGTTCGCGGCCTCGGCCGTCTACGCGGTGGGCGGGGGACTGATCGAGGTGCTGGTCAGCCCCATCGTGGAGGCCTGTCCCTACGAGAACAAGAAATCGGTCATGAGCCTGCTTCACTCCTTCTACTGCTGGGGACAGGTGGGCGTCGTGGCCCTTTCCACTCTCTTTTTTAGCCTGGCCGGGATCGAACACTGGTCGGTTTTGGCGCTGATCTGGGCGGTCATTCCCCTGCTGAACGGGGTCTTTTTCGCCTTTGTGCCCATCTTTCCCCTGCAAAAGGCGGAGGGAGAGACCGGCGGCGGCATGGGCAGACTTTTTCGCTCCGGGACCTTCTGGTTCTTCGTGGTGCTGATGATCTGTTCGGGCAGCTGCGAGCAGTCGGTCAGCCAATGGGCTTCGGCCTTTGCCGAGTCCGGGCTGGGGGTGTCCAAGACCCTGGGCGATCTGCTGGGGCCGTGCATGTTCGCGGTCATGATGGGGGTGGCCCGGGTGGTCTTTTCCCGTTTCGGCGAAAAGCTGGAGACCCGCACCGCCCTGCTGATCGCCGCGCTGGGCTGCGTGGGAAGTTACGCCCTGTGCGCCTTTTCGCCCCTGCCCTGGCTGGGGCTGGTCGGCTGCGCCTTGGTCGGCATCTCGGTCGGCATCATGTGGCCGGCCACCTTTTCCTATGCCACGGCCAGCCTGCCGAGCGGCGGAACGGCCATGTTCGCCCTGCTGGCGCTGGCGGGCGACGTCGGCTGTATGGCCGGCCCCTCGGCCGTGGGGGCGGTCGCAGACGCCTTTTCGGGTAATCTGCAGATCGGCATTGCCTTCGGCCTCTTTTTCCCCGTGCTGATGGCCCTGGTCCTGCTGATGGGCCGGCGCAGGAAAAAATCGCCGCAAAAGGAGCCGAAAGCGCCGGATGAGGGGTAAAAGATGTCCGGCAACCGGAAAGACGTTCAAGTTTTTGTGAGCCTAAAATTGAATGGAGGTGGAGGATCGATCATGATCCAGTTTAAGATTATGATTTTTATGCCCTTTCTTTACCTTTGATCAATAAGAAGATATTTCAACTTAAGAGCAACACAAAGAGAGATATAGTTTAAATAAATCATGGATAAACCTTTTAGGACCTGGCATTGATCAACGCCAGGTCCTTATCATGCCCAGGAGGGAAAATGAAACCGTTTCACATGCAGGCGCACATCTACTCTATCTCTCTTTCGATAGAACGTGTGGGCGGCTCATTCAGGAGGGGGATCAGGCCTGCTTTCAAAGCCCGGTGGTAGTGATAGTAGAAGTTGGAAGATTTCATGTCGATCCCGGAAAGGGCCTCCCGCAGGGAGAGCTGTCTTGCATGGAAGGCCCAAAACACGGCAAGATGTTCCTCGGAATAATCCAGCGGCGGGCGGCCGAAGCGAACCCCGCGCTTTCGGGCGGAGGCAATGCCCTCAGCCTGCCGCGCCCGGATATTTTCCCGTTCGTTTTCGGCCACAAAGGACAGGACCTGGAGGACGATGTCCGAAATAAACTTGCCGACCAGGGTGTCCGAGCCGGACCGGGTGTCCAGCAGCGGCATGTCCAGCACCAGGATATCCGCTCCGATCCGGTTGACAATAGCGTTCCACTCATCCAGGATCATACGGTAGTTCCGGCCCAGCCGGTCAATGGACTTGACTACAAGCAGATCGCCTTTTTTCAACTTTTTCGTGAGGCGGAGGTACTGTGAGCGCTCAAAATCCCGCCCGCTCTTTTTGTCGCAGAAGATGTTCTTGGCCGGTACCCCGAAGTCCCGGAAGGCATTGAGCTGTCTGTCGAGGTTCTGATCCCGGGCCGAAACCCGCGCATAAGCATAAGTCATGGTCATACTCCTTTACGTCTTGATTGAAAAGCAATCGGGCGGAGGAGAAAAAAAGGCGACACCTGTCGGTTTGGCAGGAGCCGCCTTTTGTTTTCAAAAAAAGTGTACTTTTCCTGAAGATCAAAAACAATTAAGGTTCTCTTAATATATATACGAAACAAATCGATTTTGGTACAAAAGATTATGGGATGTGGTGATCTTCCGAACGACGGACGCGCTGGTCACCCACCGGGTCATCGGACTCAATCGGGATGAGGGCGGGGCTTTGGTCTCCGTGATCACCAAAGGGGATGCCAACCCCTCCACGGACCCGACAATGTCAGCAACTTCCACATCTTCCGCAAAGGTAGCAACAGCATCTGCGGTAAGCGTAATTTTTGCACCGACTTCCCTTCTGCGACTTCGAGGAGTCGATGATCGTCATGCGGATGCCTTCGGTGATGTTGAGCATGGGTTCGCGGTTGTTGCGCTGAAGTTCGTGCCCGTTCAGATCCAGAATGAGATCGGTCCCCACGTCGGTGATGCCCGAGGTGATGACCAGCGGGTTTTCCACACTGTCGTCGATCTTGACGTTGGAATAACAGCGACGGGATCTGGTTCAGCAATCCCCGTGCGCAGTTGACTGTGAACGGCGGGATCTTCACAGGGGAAGCCCGCGCCGGGATTTATTTTGAAAATTCTCCCAGTTATTCGGGGTGGCCGTCTAATGGGGAAATACCCGGAACGCGATACATCGACCTCCAGGGCGGGACCTTCCAGGGAGCGCAGGGAGGAATTATAGCCAGCTCAGATAAATATGTCGGTGTCATCATCGACGCCAGAGTCGGGGGAAACTCCCCGGGCGGTTACTATGTGATCGACTGCTACAGCAATATAAACAGCACGAATCCAGTCGGGACTGTAATGCTTAGAGATAACAAACCGTGACATATCTTTATGGACACTCCTGTCAGTCTTTTCTTAAACTCTTATAAAGTTCTCGAGCCATCGTCTCCATAACTTTAAAATAGAATTCGGTGTCGCTGAAAAGTTTTTTATAAGAATCAGCGTTTTCGAGATAGCATTGTGTCGCGATCTCTTTGAATTTATCGGGGAACAGGGAGGTAACAAACATTTCGGGTGTTGTATCGCGTGCGTAGCGCCGGAATTTTTTCACTTCCTTATCGGACATAAACATTTGGTAAATGTTTTCGATGATCACGCGGTCGCTTTCGTTGAAATCATCGTCGAAACGCTCGTTCACTTTGTCGATGATATTTTGCAGCGTGTCTTTCTTGGAGATTTTGGGTTTGCTTTTTTCTGAAGAGGGCACTAGATCTGTATCTTTTCTATCCAGCAGAATAGCACCAGCAAAAGATTCTTTTAAGGACGTATATTCCAGCTTGATCTTATCCAGAATATCCGGCTGAAAATGAGCATCGACCGGCAGCAGGGGTAACAGGTTAGACAAAAACACATATTCCTTAAATAGTTCTTCATCGTGAAGTCTTACAAGCTGTGTGATGTAGGCATAGCATTTTACAAATTTTCTGATGGCAAACCGGCAATTAAAACGTTCCTCTTCGGTGTCAAGATCTGAATAGCGCTCCACCACGGGCTTAATAATGCTGCTCAGTCTCCCAAGATCCGCGGCATTTTGTTTTTCAGCCTTATGCTTTGACATAAAGTCGTAATAAGTGTCTACGTCATCAGAATTGTAAAGCATATACGGCTGAATTTTTGTTCTCAGATCGTAAATTTTGTTGAAATCGGTTCTGCCGTCCAACAAAGTAGCCTCGTAATATGGCTGAAAACTTTCCTTTATCTGTTCGTCGGTGTTTTCAAAATCGAGGACAAAAGTATCGACCTTGTCTTTGCAGGTCCTGTTAAGGCGGGAAAGGGTCTGCACGGCATTGACGTCTTTCAATTTTTTGTCTACGTACATGGAGTGCAGCAGCGGCTCGTCGAAACCGGTCTGATACTTATTGGCAACCACGAGGATATTGTATTTTTCGCTGTGAAAAGTCTTTCTGAATTTTTTGTCCGAGGTGATGGGGGCACCGTTTTCATCTGTATTCAGCCCCGCTTCGGTATATTCCAGGCCGTCCAGAGTGACGGTACCCGAAAAGGCCACCATCACGCCGCACCCCTTGCTTGCCTCGGGGTGTTTTTTCATATAATCTTTGATGGCGAAATAGTATCTCACCGCATTGGCGCGGCTGTCCGCAACCACCATCGCCTTTCCTTTGCCGCCGATCTTGAAACGTCCGTTTTCCAGGAAATTGGACATGATCATTTCCGTTTTATCGGCAATGGTGTAGCCGTGTTCTTTGTAATACTTGATCAGGGTCCTGATCGCGGGGCCCTCTATCAGTTCGGGATTATCTGCCGAAATTTTAACGAGTTTGAACGCCTCCTTAATGGTGGTATAACTCTGCAAAACGTCCAGAATAAATCCTTCCTCGATGGCCTGGCGCATCGAGTAGATATGGAACGGGCGCATTCTTTTGGTTTTCTCGTCATACGTTCCGAACAGCTCTATGGTCTTGTTTTTCGGCGTGGCCGTAAAGGCAAAGAAAAATTGGTTCGCGTGCTGCCCCTGAGCCAGGACAGAGCAAACGATATCCGACGACAGATCGACTTCGGACTCATCGATGCCCTCTTCCTCGGCATAGGCCTTGATCGCTTTATCCAGGTCGAGCAAAGACTTACGCAGCGTTTTGGCGCTTTCGCCAGACTGCCCCTGATGGGCCTCGTCAATGATGACGGCAAATTTTCGCCCCGCAAGACTGTCGAAATCTTTGTACGCAAACAAAAACTTTTGTATGGTGCAGATAATAATGCGCTTCTTGTCGTTTATCGCCTCCACCAGACCGCGCGAACGCTTTTTGTCGTCGATGGCTTCCACCAGTCCCGGCGTATGCTCGAAACTGTTGATCGTGTCTTGCAGCTGGCTGTCCAGCACGACGCGGTTTGTGACCACGATGACGCTGTCGAAAACAGGATCGTTGTTTTCGTTGTGCAAGGACGCCAGGCGATAGGCGATCCAGGCAATGGAATTGGATTTCCCGCTGCCTGCCGAATGTTCGATCAGATAACTTTTCCCCGCGCCGTTTTCTTTCACGTCGGCGATCACTTTTTTCACGACGTCGTACTGATGATAGCGGGGGAACAGGATTTTTTCCCTTTCCACGATGCGCGTTGCGCCGTTCTTTGTGACTTCCTCTTTTTCCTTGATGTGACAGACAAAACGGTGGAGCAGATCCATCAGGCTGTCCCGTTGCAGCACTTCTTCCCAGAGATAGGAGGTGGAATAGCCTTCAGGGTTCGCGGGATTGCCCTTGCCGCCCGAGTTTCCCGCGCCGGCGGATCCCTGATTGAAGGGCATAAAGGAGGTGTCGCTGCCCTTCAGCTGCGTGGTCATGTACGCCTCGTAAAGATCGGCCGCAAAATAGACCAGAAAGCGATGATTGAACTGGAAACAGAATTCTTTCGGATCCCGATCGTTTTTGAACTGCTCGAGTCCGTGCTGCACGTTCTGCCCCTTAAACTGATTTTTCAATTCCAGCGCGACGACGGGAATGCCGTTGAGGGACAGGACCATGTCGATCGTGTTGGTATTGTGCCTGGAATACGAAAACTGCCTCGTCACACCCAGAACATTGCTGCGATAAAGGGCGCTCTGGCTTTCGTTCAGTTCCGACTCGGGCTGGAAAAAGCAAACCTTGATGTTGATCCCCATGTCGTCCACGCCGTGTTTCAGGACGTGTACAAGCCCGTGTTCCCTGACGCAGGCCTCGAAGCGCCGATAGAATTTTTCGGGAGCGCCGTCGCCGTAATAGCGCACGTAACGCGCCCATTGCTTGGGCTGGGTCCGCTCGATAAAGTGGAGCAATACCTCGGGATAGAGCGCTTTCTCCTTATCGTAGACGTATTTATGTATTCTGTGCCCATCCGGGTTGAGGTAGGAAAATTGCTCGTAACCGCCCTTGTCGCTGATCAAAAAAGTTTCGATGTCGCTTTCAAACCGCTTTTCCGATGTGTCCATGATTTACTCCTCATTCGCTTTATATTCAACAATACCTTTACTTCCTTTTATACAAATATAAATTTTTTCTATCCCTTGTATTTCATTTTCAAAACCTAGATCAATAATATACTCATTATCAAGCAAATCTTTGACTAAGATTCCTATTTTTTTTATTTTTTGCGCAAAGTAAAGGATTGTATTTTGAAAAGAAAATAAAGTTATCTTCTTTTTCTCGACATATAAATTTGCATATCTAAAAAGAACATTGCTACCATTAAAAATTAAACCTTCAACAAAAAATGAATTCAAATCCAAATTAAGCAACTTAAAATCTTTTAGTATTCTGGCATAACAATTTTTGCTGTCTTGCTGAAAAACCACAAAATCTGTTTTGTCATAATCACTTAAGGTTATTTCATAATCGCAATTTTCGCTACCTTTAAAAAAAACAGCTAAAGGTCGATATTTCTTCTTTTCCTCTTTTCTCCTATCGCCATCTGCTTTTTTAATTGTCCAGGCAACACCCGCCAAAGTAAGAGCGCCGCCGAGAATAGCCGCAACAATTGTTGTTATAATTGACTGTAAACTTGAAAACTCGTCGGGAATAACATAAATGAGGTATGTTGTCAAGGCCAAAAAGCTCAATGTATCGACAACAAAAGCAATCAAATCAAATATATTTTTCTTTACAGACAAGCCGTTGCCGAGCGACATTAAAATTGAAACAGCCAAAAGTACAAGCGCAATTCCTCCAAAAATATAGAGTAAAATGGTTGACTCAAAAACACCCAATAAGAAAAGGGCAAGGGAACAAATATAAAGACCTCCAAGTTGAATGCCTCGAACAATTTTAGGAGAAAATTCCATTGATTTTTGCTTATCGGTAAAGCGTATTGTTTTATATATGGAAACTGAAAGCGTAAATTCAGCAACACCTACCACCATACTGCCGAAAATTACTGTCGGTAAGGACAAAAGATCCCAATATGTATATAAATAAATGCAGGTCAAAATTACATATAAAGTTGTTACAGGACAAATTATTTTTTGTTCTTTTGCCGTTTTATATTCCGCAAAATTATCTAAGTTGATGACAGCACACCCGAGCCAAATCCATCTGAAAATACGCATGACATCATCAGAAAAACGACAAAATGGGAGTGCAAGAAATGACAAAAATAAAACAATGCCAATCCCTATCATTATATTCTTTAGGAATTTCCAGACTTTGCGATTTGGCTTCCATTTGCTCAATAAAGTTTTCATTTCATCCCACCTGGTTTTTGCCTGTAACGTATTCGTATATGAGAGATTTTTTATATTCGGTCAAGGTTTCGATTTTCTGCTGCTTGATAGAAATAAGCTTGTCTATCTCCGCGCACTTTTTATCAAGATAATCAGCGATTTGTTGTTGCTCTTTAAGGGGGGGCAATAATACAGATGTTTTTGCTATCATCCCACGGGAAATGCTGTACACTTTTATTCCACAGACTCGACTTTGAATTTGGTTCTTCCACTCATTTGACATAAACAAATAAGCAAGATATTTATTTTCTGATTTCAATTTATGTTTTAAAGTTATACTATGATAACCTGCAAAAATAACATCATTTTTATCAATATATATAAAATCCCCTGACCCCGCAATGTCCTCTGATGTATCTGCAAAAATAAAGTCTCCTTTTTGGACAAGCGAATTTGAATTAGTTTTCAAATATTTTTCTGGTACGAAACGATACAGCTGTTCATCTATAGACGCCGATTTATTATATTTTGCGTGTATTTGCCCATAGCTGATTACTTTAATCCCGTTTGGCGTTAAGTCTGCTTTGGTAATCGGTAGTCCTTTATCAAAACTAAACAAATATTTTAGCGGACGAACAATCCATTTTGTGGGAATTTCCCCTATACATTCGACGCCGCTGTCTTTGAGAGGGGCGGAAGGGTCAAGACCTTTGGTGACGGCCTCGGTGATCACGGACTGCTTGTATTCTTTCAGCTTTTCGATCTGCGCCTGTTGGTTTTCGATCAGCTTGTCCACCGCCGCACATTTTTTGTCCAAATAATCGGCGATTTGCTGTTGTTCTTTGAGGGGTGGACAAGGTAATTTGAAATTTGAAAAATCTTTTGCGGAGATTTCCTTAAAGGTTGTACCAGAGCCTAGGATCTCATACTGTTTAGTGCATATCGACATCAAATAGTAAAAGTATTTGATATTTTGATTTGTGACATTTACACAGGATAAACAGCCTTGATTTGTACATAGTTCACTTTTAGTTATAGCAACCAAGCCGATGGGGGCTCTTTTTGAAAAGACGATGCTATTGATCGGTACTAACGTTGTACTACACGATGCTAACCCGTTTAAAGAAATATTTCTTTTCCCTTGAAAAACAAAAACATCTTCCGTCTTATAATCTGAGGGTGTGATCCACTTAATGTCTCCGTCCCAATAATCGGAGTTCTCACTCTTTGGGGTAGCACCTGAAATAACGCAGAACAAATTTTTAGTTGCTCTTATAGTCCAACTGTCTGGTATTTTTTTAATCCCTTCAATTCCGCTGTTTTTCATTGATTCCCTCGCTTTTGCAACTCTTTTTCAAAATCCCATCCTCGAATTTGCAAACGATATTCCTGATATTTTTTAACCCGGTAGCAAATTTCAGCTATGTCACTTATAGGCGCACAATATATTGCAGTTTCCGTTCTATCATATAATACTTCAATCTTATTGATAATTTTTTCCACAATTTCCAAAATGGCTTTTAATGTATCGATAGAAATGAGAATCTTTTCCTTCTGCTTGCTTCTATCTCCGTAGTGCGCGAATACGTTGTCACGAAACTTTTTTAATATATGCAATGTATTTTGGTTTTGCACAATAATTTTCTCACACTCGGTTATCATATTTAAAACGTAATTATAATCTACTTTTATTTTCTCTGTTTGGAACGCATTCTCTCGAACGACATACACTTCAAACTCTTTTAAGCAAATAAGATTCCAATTAGCCTTTATATAATTAAAAAACCTATAAAAAGATAATATTTTATTTCTTTTTTTACTATCAACAAAAAATGCATCTAAATCGATTATAGCCTGTGCCCAAAAGTTATTATGCACTGCTCGTATAAAACCAGGCGCCGCCTTAGAAAGAATAGAAAATTCATCTTGATGCGAAGAAAGATAGTCCAATGTTGCAAGCGTATTTGCAATATTTCGTGCCTTCTCAATAAAAAACCTACGGAAATATAAAAAACGCTTTTGTTGCGTATTCATTTGTATAGTATCTTGATTTCCAATATGTCCTAATCCGCTATTCATATTATCGTATTCCCCTTGACGATTTATTAACTTTTTTAAATCATTAATTGATTGTAAATATGACTTTTAGATTGAGAAAAAAATATTTTTCTAGTGTTTTCATATTTGTTTAAAAAAACACCATTTCCAGAACCTGTCGGAAATTCCGACAGGTTGAACTTTTATTCTCCCAAAATATCCTTCATCAAATCGGCTTCTTCGGCGGTCAAAGCCTTGAACTCGGCAAAAATTTCGTCGGACTTTCTCGGCGGCGTGAATTTGTAAAAAAGACGGGTAAAGGGGATCTCGTATCCGATCTTATCCTTGCTCCTGTCCATGTAGGCGAGAGGATTGTAGGGCAGAACGTTTTTGTTGAAATACTCGTCTACATCTTCCCGCAGGGGGATCGTTTCGGTATCCGTTTTGCCCTTTGCGGGCTGGGGCCGGCCCTTTTTGAGAACGGGCTTTCCGTTTTCGTCCGTCTGCGCCGTTTCGACCGTTACCTTTGTGTAGCCGAAAAAGTCGTTATCAAACACTTTACTTTCGACGGAGAGCGCCCCTTCGGCGTAGGCCTTGTTGTCAAATTCGTTATAGGCCGCCGTGATCAGGCGGATGCAATCGTCGCTCAGATCGACCCGCTTGTTGCCGATATTTTTGCGGCGCTTCACAAAGCACTTGCTCGCGTCGATCAGCTGTACTTTGCCCATGCGGTTTGCCGCTTTGCCCTTGGAGATGAGCCAGATATACGTCGCAATGCCCGTGTTGTAAAACAGATCGGTGGGGAGCTGCACGATCGCCTCGACGAGATCGCTCGTGATGAGATAGCGGCGGATCTCCGAGGGGCCGCTGCCCGCGTCGCCCGTGAACAGGGAAGAACCGTTCTGGATGATGGCCATTCTGCCGGTGCCTTCTTTGAGCTTTTTCACGCCGTTGAGCATGAACAGCATCTGCCCGTCGGAAATGCTCGGAAGTCCCGGCCCGAATCTGCCGTCATAGCCGAGTTTCGCCTCCCGTTCCACGGCGTCCTTTTCGCGCTTCCAATCGATGCCGAACGGCGGGTTGGAAATGATATAGTCAAATTCATATCCGGAAAAAGCGTCGTTGGAGAGGGTGTCACCGAACTCCATGCCGCTTGCGTTGCCGCCCTTGATGAGCATGTCGGCTTTGGCGATGGCGTAGGTTTCGGGATTAAACTCCTGTCCGAAGCATTTAAGATCGGCTTCGGGGGTGATCTCCTGTATGCGCTCCGTCAGGCAGCCGAGCATCTGGCTCGTGCCCATCGCCATGTCATAAGCCGTCTTAAAGCAGCCGTTTTGTCTGATCTCCTCTTTTTCGGGCGCAATGAGAAGTTCGGTCATCAGATAGATGATGTCCCGGCTGGTGAAGTGCGCGCCGGCTTCTTCGTTGTAGCTTTCGGAAAACTTCCGGATCAGTTCCTCAAATATGTAACCCATATCCATAGAAGTGATCTTATCGGGAGACATATCCGCTTTTTTGGAATTGAACTCCTGTATCACGACGTAAAGAACGTTGCCTTTGACCATATTCTTCACTTCGTCGTCGAACTTGAAGTTGGAAAGAATATCTTTGACGTTATCCGAATATCCCTGCAAATAATCCTCAAAATTGGCCTGAATGTTGTCGGGATCGGCGAGAAGACGGGCAAAGTCAAATTTGCTCGTATTGTAAAAAGAATATCCCGAAGTGCGGCAAAGCGCGCCGTCGCGGATGGCGCCTTCATATTTCTGTTCTTTCAGCGTTTGATTGGCAGCAAGAACTTTTTCCTTTGTTGCCGCCAGAGCGTCGTCAAAACGCTTTAACACCGTCATGGGAAGGATCACTTTGCCGTACTCATGCGGTTTGTAGAAGCCGACCAGGTGCGTCGCGATCTCCCAGATCAGGTTGGCTTTTTCCTGGATGTTTGTATTTGTTTGCTTTTGAAGTTCGTTGATCGCCATCAGTCTTTATCCTCAAGTGTAATTCCGTTGTTTTTGCAATAATCGTAAAATTTACGCTGAAGCGCATAAGTAGGCTTTCGGACGCCCAGTTCCCAACGGTTCAGCGAAGAGTGGGCAACGCCTATGGCAGCGGCAAATTCCTGTTGACTCATGTGGACCGTTTCTCTGGCATATTTGATCTGATCCTTAAATTCCATAAAGTCACCTCATTGTAAGCTTGTTGTAACTATTATAGCATGTTTTGTTGCGAAAATCAATCCTAAAATGCATGAAAACTTATTCGATTTAGGCACTAAAATAATCGATTTGGCACCATGGCGCGTGCTTGTCATGGATGAGGGAGAGGAAGGAACCTGTATCTGCAGAAAGAGTTTTGAAGTGCAGGAATAACTGCAAATTGTTCTGAATCGAAAAGGCAGAAATATTTGAAATGAGATCGAGACGTGTGCTTGTCTTGAACAAGTGCGGCGGCAAAAGCCGTCCGGGCGGGGGGCCGCCCGGACGCCCTCGCGCTGCGCGCTCGGGCGCCGCAGACAAGCACACGTCTCGGCGCAACCTGCGCAGGCAAAAGCGGGATCCACCGCTGCCTTTT
>CALVJY010000023.1 GCA_944332455.1 uncultured Clostridia bacterium | reverse complement strand
TCGGCCGGACTTGAGGGGACAACCGTTGTTCACTTTGCCTTTCGGCAAAGCTCTGCAACGTTTTTCCCCTCTCAAAACCGCTTCGCGTTTTTGATTCACCCTTTTCCACCCACGTTTTTACTCACCGTAAAAACGTGATTGTGCAAAACGGCGGCGCATGTCCGCCGTTTTGCGAAAACACATCGCTTCCGGCCAGACGCAAAATTCCGCTTTGCGGAATTTTGGCCGGACTTGAAAGCAATTTGAGACGGGTTTATCATTTCTATTTATGCTGCCTGTCTAGGAAAACAACCGAGGAAGAACGAATGGAAGAGAACGGACAAAATGGAAACGGAGCGGCCGTAGGGCCGAGGGGGCTGAACGGCAACACCCTGAAATACATCGCCGCGCTGGCCATGCTCCTCGACCACGTCGCCATGCTCTTTTTGCCGGAGGCCTCGCCGTGGAGCATCGTGCTGCGGACGGTGGGGCGGCTGACCTGCCCGGTGATGTGCTTTCTGCTGGCCGAGGGCTTCTGCCACACCTCCTCCCGCAAAAAATACGCCCTCCGCCTGGGACTGTTCGCCCTGATCGCCCAGCCCGCCTATGCCTTTGCCCACGAGGGGAACTTCTCCACGCTGTTTACCGACTGGAACATGCTGTTTACCCTGCTGCTGTCGTTCTGCATGCTGTGGGGGCTGTCCGACCTCCGCCGCTCCGGGCTGAAGATCCTCGCGGCCTGCCTCTGCGTGGTCGCCTCGGTCTTCTGCGACTGGGGGGTGACCGCCCCGCTGTTCGTGGGGTGCTTCTGGCTGCTGCGGGGGGACCGGAACAAACAGGCCCTGTTCTACGTCGCCCTGACCGCCTGGTATGTGCTGCAATCCCTGCTGTTTTCCGAGGGGGATCTGCTGGCCCTCCGGGGGCTGGGGCTGCTGCTGTTTCTGCCCTTTCTCTTTCTCTACAACGGGGAGCGGGGGAGCCGGAACCCCTTCCACAAGTGGTTTTTCTATCTCTTTTACCCCCTCCACCTGCTGGCCCTGGGCCTGATTTGCTGGCTGTGAAAATTCTTTTCCGACCGATTTCCGCAGGCAAAATCGGTCGGACTTGAGGGAAGGCGGCAGCACCGCCAGGTGAGAACGTCCGCTCTGATCGCAAGGGAAAATCATTTGCTTTTCCTGCAACAGCTTTTCAGCTATGCCGTTAAATAGGGAATAAAACCGCTTTCGGAGACCGAATTTTTTTCGGTCTTTGATTTTTTATGCGGCTGTGATCGTTTTCCCTAACTGAAAGCAAGCGCAGGGAATAAGATCGATCATGGGCTTGTTTCAGAGTGGGCGTTAAAAAGCAAGCGGAGCACTCCAAAAACAGGGAAAGGATGCGGAGAATAAGACCCGCAGGACTGAAAAAAGGAGGCGGCGAAGAGATGTCGCAACTTTTTTTCCGTGATTTCGGGCGGGAAATGCGCTATACTGAAAGGGCAAACGGACCTGAGCGGGCGGATCCAAGGCCGCCGCGGTGCGCCGGAGGCTCTCCGAGCGTATGCCGGTCCGTTCTGCCGGCCCCGTCCGGCTCTTGCGGGAGCGGGGCAGTCGGGAAAGCGCAGGTTCGAATCCTGCCCGGCAAATGCCGGACCAGCGGCTAGGACTCCCGTCCAACAGCTCCCTTTCAAGGAGAAAGTCCGGCCGCGGGACTTTAACTCGCGGCAATGGATCAGGGATCCATCCGGGGCGCGCCGCCCACTCGGCGCATGTCAGGGCGATCGCACGACCTCTGTGCGGGGCGCCCGAAGGGGCCGGCCGTCCCCCAAAACGGCCGACGGCTGCCGGACTTCCCTCGGGAAGGGCCGGACGACGCGGGGCGGGCCTGTCCGGGCTCTTCCCCCGGAAGGCCCCGAAAAGCAGGGCTTGAGGTTCAAGCCTCCCTCTTCGGGGACGAACGGGATCGGGCCGCGGCCCCCGCCCCGCCGGAACAGCCGGAAAAAGCGCGTACCGCTCCGCAAGGGGCGTAAAAAACTGCACCCCGTTCCGCAGGGAGAGCCGAGCGGCCGCCCCGCCGGAACAGCCGAAAAAAGCGCGTACCGCTCCGCAAGGGGCGTAAAAAAGTAAAATCGGAGGAACGACTTATGATCATCGTCATCGATCAGACCGAGAGGGGACTGCTGCTGAGGGACGGCAAACTTTGCAGGGCGCTGCTCCCCGGCAGATACCGCCTGTGGGGCCGGCGGAGCCGGATCCGGACGGTGCCGCTGGAGGAGGAGATCGCCTGCCCCGAGCTGACCGCCAAGCAGCTTGCGGCCCACCCCGCCCTGAAGGAGGCCGTCGCCGCCGTGGAGGTCGGGGACGGGCAGATCGCCCTGCACTTTCTGGACGGCCGCTTTGCCGGCTGCCTGCGCGAGGGCGTGCACCTGTTCTGGCAGGAGGCCGGCGCGCACACCTTTTTGCTGGAGGACTTCTCTGACCCGGAGGTCTCCGAAAGGGTCCCCGCCGCCGTGTTCGACAAGCTGCCCGCCTGCTTTTTCCACCGCGTGGAGGTCCCCGAGGGCAAGCGTGCCAGACTGCTGTTCAACAAAAAGCTGGTCCGCCTGCTCGAGCCGGGCACCTACTTCTTCTGGCGGGGCCGGGTCCGGGTGGAGACCGAGCTGGTGGACGTCCGCCTGACCCGGATGGAGCTTTCGGGGCAGGAGATCCTCACCCGCGACAAGGCCTCGGTGCGCATCAACTTTGTGCTGACCTACCGCTTCACCGACCCCGTCACCCCCTTTTTGGAGAACGAGGACCCCGCAGAGCAGCTCCGGCTGACCGCCCAGCTGGCCCTACGGGATTACGTGGGTACCCGCACCATGGACGAGATCCTGGAGGACAAGGACAAAATTTCGGCTGCCGTCCTCGCCGGGCTGGCGCCCCGGGCCAAGGCGCTCCGGGCCGAGATCGCCGAGGCCGGGGTCAAGGACATCATCCTGCCCGGGGAGATCCGGGAGATCATGAACTCGGTGCTGGCCGCCGAAAAGCGGGCCCAGGCCAACGTCATCGCCCGCCGGGAGGAGGTGGCCTCCACCCGCTCCCTGCTGAACACCGCCCGCCTGATGGAGGAGAACCGCACCCTGTACCGCCTGAAGGAGCTGGAGGCGCTGGAGAAGATCTGCGAGAACGTGGGCTCGCTGACCCTGAACGGGGGAGACTTTCTCTCCCAGCTGACCGCCCTCATCCGCCCCGCCGGCGGGCAGGACTGAAGGCCGCCCAAAAGGGGGGGCCGGCTTCCTCTCTGCCTTCAAACGAGCGTTTCTTCGTAAAGAGCGGCCGACGGCAGCTTTTGAACATCGGAGGGCCGCCCGCAGGTAGAGAAAACGCAGCGTCAAAAATAAAACGGTCTGACCCAAAGGAGGTCCTCATGCTGAACATCGAGGGAAAATTTGCCTCGGCCGTCGTGTTCGCCGACGAGATCGAGGAGAGCGCCCGGGCGCAGATCGGGCTGCTGCTGGATCAGCCCTTTGCCGAGGGCTGCCGGGTGCGGATCATGCCCGACGTCCACGCCGGGGCGGGGTGCGTGATCGGCTTTACCGCGGATCTGGGGGACAAGGTGGTGCCCAACCTGGTGGGGGTGGACATCGGCTGCGGCATGCTGACCGTGGCGCTGGGAAAGAGGAAGGTGGACTTTGCCGCCCTGGACGGGCTGATCCGCGCCGAGATCCCCGCGGGCACGGCCGTACACGAGGGTCGCAAGGCCCGCTTCCCCCTGGAGGAGCTTCGCATGTTCCGGGAGCTGAAGGACAGCCGCCGGCTGGAGCGGTCGCTGGGCACCCTGGGCGGGGGCAATCACTTCATCGAGGTGGACGCCGACGGCGAGGGGGCGCTGTACCTGATCATCCACACCGGCAGCCGGAACCTGGGCAAGCAGGTGGCCGAGCGCTACCAGACCCTGGCCGTGGATCTGGCCTCCGGCAAGGGCGAGCTGTTCGCCGCCCGCCGCGAGCTCATCGCAAAATTCAAGGCCGAGGGCCGCCGCGCCGAGATCCAGCCCGCGCTGAAGGCCCTGGAGGCCTCTTTCACGGCCAGACAGCCCTCGACGCCCAAGGACCTGTGCTTTCTGACCGGGCCGGATCGGGAGGACTATCTGCACGACATGGCCCTCTGCCAGGTCTTCGCCGTCCGCAACCGGGCCCTGATCGCGGACACCCTGCTCAAGGGGCTGTTCGGGGAGGAGCTTGCCGATTTCGACCGCTTCGAGACCGTGCACAACTACATCGACCTGACCGACCGCATCGTGCGCAAGGGGGCGGTGTCGGCCCGAACGGGAGAGCGGCTGCTCATTCCCATCAACATGCGGGACGGCAGCCTGCTGTGCGAGGGGCTGGGCAATCCCGACTGGAACTGCTCGGCTCCCCACGGCGCCGGCCGCCTGTGCTCCCGGGCCGAGGCCAGGACCCGCTTTACGGTGGAGGCCTTCCGGGAGAGCATGGCCGGCATCTTCACCACTTCGGTGGGGGAGGAGACCCTGGACGAGTGCCCCATGGCCTACAAGAGCATGGACCACATCCTGAAAAACCTCGGCCCCACCGCCGCAGTCAAAGCCGTCCTCCGCCCCCGCTACAACTTCAAGGCCGGACAGTGAAAAAGGACAGATGTCCGAAATATTGGGGAACGGTCATAAAACCGGCCTCCCGCAACATCTGCGGGAGGCCGGTTTTGCTTTTCGCGGTATTCACTTGTTTTTTGAGGCGGATCATCTGCCTTTCGCGGTAATTTACCCGCTGCGGTGTTCGCCCAAGGCGCCACACGTCGAGGCCCAAAGATCCGCTGCTTTACGCGGGCATTTTTACCCATTGCGTTTTCGTTTGTTTTTTTCGGGATATTTTATCTGCTTTCCCGGTAATTTACCCGCTGCGGTGTTCGCCCTGTTTTCCCTGTACCGGGGCTATCTGCTTTTTTGCAGTATTTACCCGAACCGGTTTTGAGGCGTTTTCCCCGTTTTTGCGGTATTTTACTTGTTGGGGATGCGGTTGGCCAGGGTCTTGGCGCAATAGCGCATGGCGGCCGTGAAGGAGCCCTCGGCGATCATGCCGTACAGCACGGAAATGCTCTCGAGGTCGGCCTCGGGGAAGTCCTCGGTGCCGGCATAGCGGATCAGGGCGGCCTTCAGTCCCTCGGCGGCGACGGCGCGCTGGATCTCCATGGACTTGTCGTCGGCTTTGTTGCGGTAGGAGAGGGCGGCGGCCAGGGCCAGGTCCAGCCAGACGGTCTCGATGCCGTGCTTTTTGCACAGCAGGAAGGCGCCCACCAGCCGGTCGTTGGCCTTCAGCTTGCGGACGGGATCCCTTCCGACTCGCTCCACGGTGTCCTGCAGGGCGGTGTTGTCAAAGCGGAAGAGCAGTTTGTTCAAAAAGTCCAGCAGGTCGCCCAGATCTCCCTTGGTGTCCGCGGCGATGGCCCGGGCGGCGGCGGTGCCGGCCTCCAGCACGCAGTAGCGGATCTCGGGATCGGACACGGCCTCCCAGATGTACTCATAGCCGCGCAGGCTCCCAAGGTATGCCGTCATGGCGTGGCACATGTTGTGGATGAACAGTTTGCGCTGGATGAAGTAGTCGAAGGGCGCGTAGGGGAGGATGTTCTTGATGGGGGGGATCTCGCCCACAAAGCCGGCCTTGTCCAGATGCAGGATGTCAAAGGACTCCACGCAGACCTTCAGGGGATTTTCCCCCTCGGCCTTGGGCAGGACGGGCACCATGCGGCCGATGCTGGCCTCCACCAGGCCCACGTATTGGCCGAACACCTTCTGCTCCTCCTCGGACAGATACTTGAACAGCTCTCCCTTCAGGTAGCGGTCGGCTTCGATGAGGTTTTCGCACAGCAGAATGTTGAGCGGGGGCCTTTTGGCCTTGATGCGGGCGGAAATGCCCTTGGCCACCGGCCGGGCGATGAATTTCAGCACGTTCACGCCCACCGAGGTGGCCATGACGTCGGCCTCAAAGATCTGTTTGGCGGCGGCCTCCTCGTCCTTGCTGTTGACCCCGGAGACGTTGGTCACGTCGATGACCTGATCCCCGTCGTCGCCGACCACCACCACGGGGTAGTGATGATCCTGATTGAGCCGGTCGATGACCGCCTCCGCAATGTCCAGAAAGACCACTTCGTAGCCGCTCTGGCTCATCAGCTGGCCGATGAACCCTCTGCCGATGTTCCCGGCGCCGTAAATGACCGCTTTCATGTTTGCATCTCCTTGTGTTTCCGATTGCCTTTCATTGTACCACAAAATCGCGACGGAAGCAAGACTTTTGACGGCCTGACCGAAATGTTCGCGGAATCGTTCTCATTCTTTCATTTTGGCTGGAAAAAGTTAAGAGCAAGGGAAATCGGCCGTCCGGGTCAAAGGCGGTAGACAAATTTTTTCCCCTTCTTGTATGCGGTCAGCAGCTTTTTTTCTGTCATGGCGCGCAGGATGGAGTAAGCCCTCGGCGCCTTGGTCCCCAAAAGTTCTGCGGCTGTTTCTTTGTCGATCTCCCCGTGCTCCCGCAGATGGGACAAAAGGGTCTGTTCCTGAGGGGAGGTCCCGGCCTCTGCCGGCCGGCCGAACAGCAGGTTGGGCAGGCAGATCCGGAAGGCGCCGTCGATGACCCTGATCTCCGGCGATCGTCCGCTGCCGGCGTAAGTCTCCCAGATTCGGGGGATGCCGGTGCCGTAGGCCTCGATGTAGTTCAGGCGGTAAAAGACCTCTGCCAGCCGGCGGTTGCGGGGCTGCGAGATCCCCATGCGGATGGCTTCCTCCGAAAGCCCCTCGGGCAGACCGCCGAGGGAGAGGATCTCCAGGCGGTCTTCGTACAGGTTGACAAAGGTACTGCCGCTGAAGGAATATTCCCGGTGGATCAGGGCATTGAGCAGGGCTTCACGGATGGCCGTGGGGGGGTATTCACGGCGGTCCTCCCGCAGTTTTTCTCCGATAACCGAGGCCGTCCTGTTGTAGACGTTCAGATACTCCAGCGTCAGATCGATCTGGGTGAACAGAGAGCCCGTAAACTCTTTGCGGTCTTTAAAGACGGCTTTGGTCGTTCCCTCGAAGATGGCGCATTTGACGCTGTGTCCGCACTGGTCGGACAGCAGCAGGCCGAGGTTGGTAAAAAAGCCCTCGCCGTCGAGCAGGCCGAGCGTCCTCATCTGGGCGGGGCCGAACTCCAGCCCGCGTCCGGAAAACACCCGCGCCGCGGCCGAAAAGGTCAGATCCTGCCGGGCCGCCTTTTTGTTTTCGTAGGGCTGGACCTCCGAACGGCGGAGCAGCTTGCGGATGCTCTCCTCCTGCGCGGGAACGGAAGTGCTGCCCACGCGCAGGTAGACGCCGTTGGGGCGGAGGCCCTTGTCGCTGAGATAGTACGGTGTCTGCGTCCCCCGCACCACGTGGATGCGGACCACCTGTTTGCCCTCCTCCTGCACCGAATCCAGGCGGAAAAACTGGGTGCAGTCCGGGCTGATCCCCTCCCGCAGTGCGGAGGAAACGCGCTGCATGACTTCGTCGGCATCCGCCACGCCCACGGCCTTGCCGCTGCCGTCCACGCCGATGTACACGGTGCCGTCGTTGGTGTTCAGAAAAGCCACAACTTCTTTTTTGATCTGGTCGGTGTATTCCCTCTTGAATTCGATCTCCTGTCCTTCGGTCATAACCGGACCTCCTGCACGAACTGCCTCTATTATAGCATTTGCTCTGCTTTTCGTCAATCAAAAGTAAGAGCAAATAAGAGAAAATAAGAGCAAATTAGAGAAAAATAAGAGAAAAATGAGAGAAAGAAGGGGAAAAGCGGAGCGGAGGGCGAAAGAGTAAGGTGGAAAGAGGAGAGGAGACGGAGGGCCGGGAAAAAGTTTTTTAAATTCCGAGATTTTTTGTCGGAATTGATCGTTTAAAACTTGACAAGGCGGGGGAAGATATGGTAGAATATCCTAGCAAAACGGTCGGATATCTTTTCAGAAGACGGTGCCATCCGAAAGACCGTTCAGACGGCCCCGGAAAGGGGGCCAGGAGCAGACATGAAACTTTCCACCAAAGCGCAGTACGGGCTGAAGGCCTGTTTCTATCTGGCCGAGGCCTACGGGCAGGGGCCGCTCTCCATCGCCAGGCTGTCCGAGCTGACCTCGGTCAGTCCTGCCTATCTGGAGCAGCTGGTCATGCCCCTAAAGCGTGTCGGCCTTCTGCGCGCCGAGCGGGGCAAGGACGGGGGCTATGCCCTCAGCCGTCCCCCTGCCGAAGTGACCGCGGGGGAGATCGTCCGGGCGCTGGAGGACAACCTGACCATCATCGACTGTCTGGTCACCCCCTGTTCGGCCGAGGAAAAGTGCCCCACCTGCGCCATCTGGAACCGCCTCTATCAGGGCATCAACAAAATTCTGGACGAGGTCAGTTTGCAGGGCATGCTGGACGACTATCGGCGGGCCGGCAAGGGCGATCTCTCCGGCCCGGACCAGGGGCCGAAAGAGGCCTCCTGACCGGGGCGCGGCCGGACAGGAGGAAGCCGTTCGCCTGAGCCGATCTGCAAGAGCGTTCTTTATCAGGCGAGTCGTTACAAAATCATTGAATTTTTACATGATATATTGATTTCTGCTTTGAATGCCGGACAGCCGAATGAACATGACCGGGTGTCCGGGAAGGTGTCGGACAGCCGACAGGAAATATGCCGGACATCCGCAGTGTCAGCAAGAGAAATACGCAAAGCAAGAGAGAGAAACACAAGGAAGTGCTGTTATGAAAGTTTATCTGGATCACGCGGCGACCACCTACACCGATCCCGAGGTGTTCGAGGCCATGAAGCCCTACTTCTGCGAGGTCTTCGGCAACGCCTCCTCCCTGCACGGGTTCGGACGGGAGGCCGCCAGGGCCGTGGACAAAGCCAGGGGACAGGTGGCGGCGGCCCTGGGCTGCAAGCCCTCCGAAGTCTACTTCACTTCGGGCGGCACCGAGTCGGACAACTGGGCGCTGAAGGGGATCATGCACGCCCACACCGACAAGGGCCGGCACCTGATCACCTCCAAAATTGAGCACCATGCCGTCCTTCACGCCTGCGAGCAGCTGGAAAAGGAGGGCTTCGAGGTCACCTACGTCGACGTGGACGAGAACGGAAAGATCCGAATGGATCAGCTGGAGGCGGCCATCCGCCCGGACACCGTGCTGGTGTCGGTCATGGCGGCCAACAACGAGGTCGGCACCGTGCAGCCCATCGGCGAGATCGCCAAACTCTGCAAGGCCAAAGGCGTGCTGTTCCACACCGACGCCGTGCAGGCCGTGGGCAGTCTGCCCCTCAACGTGAGCGAACAGGGCATCGACCTGTTGAGCCTGTCCGCCCACAAGTTCTACGGTCCCAAGGGCGTGGGCGCGCTGATCGTCCGGAACGGCGTCCGGCTGGACAAGCTCATCATCGGCGGGGCGCAGGAGCGCTCCATGCGGGGCGGGACCACCAACACCCCCGGCATCGTGGGCCTGGGCGAGGCCATTGCCCGGGCGGTCGGGGGGATGGAGGAAAACAACGCCCACGTCAGGGCCCTGCGCGATCACTTCATCGACCGGGTGCAGAAGGAGATCCCCGACCTCCGGCTGAACGGGCATCCGACCGACCGCCTCCCCAACAACGTCAACTTTTCCTTCGAGTACGTCGAGGGCGAGTCCATTCTGATGACCCTGGACCTGAAGGGCATCGCGGTCTCCTCGGGCTCGGCCTGCACCTCGGGGTCGCTGGACCCCTCCCACGTGCTGCTGGCCATGGGGGTGCCCGTCGAGCTGGCGCACGGCTCCATCCGCTTCACCTTCGGCCGGCGCAACACCCTGGAGGAGACCGACTACACCGTGGAAGTCTTAAAGGAAACGCTGCAAAATCTGCGGGCCATGTCCCCGCTGTTCAATCCCCAGAGAGGAGAAATCAAACATGTATAGCGAAAAAGTCATGGAAACCTTTGCCCATCCCCAGAACGTGGGGGTCATCGAGGACGCCGACGGCGTGGGCACCGTGGGCAACCCCACCTGCGGGGACATCATGAAGATCTACCTGAAGATCGACAAGGACACCGACGTCATCCGGGACGCCAAGTTCCAGACCTTCGGCTGCGCGGCGGCCATCGCCTCCAGCTCCATGGCCACCGGCATGATCATCGGCAAGAGCGTGGACGACGCCCTGAAGATCAAAAACCGGGACGTGGTCGAGGCCCTGGAGGGGCTCCCCCCGCAGAAGATCCACTGCTCGGTGCTGGCCGAGGAGGCCATTAAATTGGCGGTGGACGACTACCGCAAAAAACAGGGCAAAAGCTGAACAGAGCCCGCAAAGGGAAAAAGTCCCCCGTCATGCCGCATCGCGGCGGACGGAGGGACTTTTTTAATGCGGCGCGCCGGGACTCAGTTCTCCCGCCCGAGCACGAATTCCACGGAGCAGCCGAAGTGCTCGGCCAGGGCGATCAGGCTGTTCAGGCCGGGCGTGATCCGGCCGCTCTGCCAGTCGTAGACCGTGCTTTCATCCAGCCCGGCCTCCCGGATCAGCCGGTACTTGGTGGTGCGGAAAAAGGCCAGCAGAAAGGTCAGCCGCTCCCGGAAGGGCGGCGGGGGAAGCGGGGTAAAATCCGACCCTGCGTCGCTGCGGCCGAGCAAAAAATCGATGGAGCACCCGAAACAGGCCGACAGCCGCACTGCCATGTCCAGACTGGGAAGGTGTTCGCCGTTCACATAGCGGCCGATCACGGCGCGGGTCACGCCCAGTTCCCGCGCGAGGTGCGCGGGCTTCATGCCGCGCTCTGTCAGCAGTTCCGAGAGCCTTTCGGCAAATTTCCGTTTGTCCATAGATCCGTCAAAACCTCCCAAAATATTATCCCGGATTTCGGATACAAAAAGTTGATTGTATCTGAAATCCGAGTTATTTTGTGCTTCTGCCTGAAAGAAGAGCCCTCCCCGTCCGGGAGGCCGGAGGGAAAGGTCAAAAAAGTTTTTTGGGCAAATCAGGTCAAAACGCTTGACTTGGAGCCGACTCCAGGTGCTAAACTAAGACCGGATGCAAAAGAGGGTCGGGCTTTGGTTTTGTCACGGCATCGGCAAAAGAGCGAAAACGAAGCAAAGGAGTTCATCATGAGCATGGAGTATCGGAAGCTTCCCCACGGAGCGGAGCGGATCGGAACGCTGGGCGTCGGCACCGGCGGGCTGCACAGCGCCCCCGAGGCCGAGATCGAGGCCGTCGTCGATCGGGCGATCGGGGCGGGCGTCAACTTTTTCGACCTCTGCGCGGGCGGGGCGAGCGTCTACCGCCCCTTCGGCCGGGCCATGAAGGGCCGAAGGGAGCAGGTCCTCTTTCAGCTCCACTTCGGGGCGGTCTACAACGAAAAGGGCGAGTACGGCTGGTCCCGGGACCGGGCGGAGATCGCCCGCACCTTCGAGTGGGAGCTGGAGGCCCTGCAGACCGACTATGCGGACTTCGGCTTTCTGCACTGCGTGGACGAGGAGAGCGACCTTCGGGACATTTTGAAAAACGGCATCCTCGATCTGGTCCGCAAACTGAAGGAGGAGGGAAGGCTGCGGCACCTCGGCTTTTCCTCGCACACCCCGGCCGTGGCCCGCAAGCTGCTCGATCTTGGGGGCTTTGACATGATGATGTTCTCCCTCAATCCCGCCTACGACTTCGAGCGGGGGGACGAGTACGGCATCGGCTCCGCCCGGGAGCGGGCCGGCCTGCTCCGCCGCTGTCAGGCCGAGGGCGTGGGGGTGTCGGTCATGAAGCCCTTCCACGGCGGCCAGCTGCTCTCGGCCGAGACCTCTCCCTTCAAGCGGGCGCTCACCCGGGAACAGTGCCTCCGCTACTGCCTGGACCGCCCCGCCGTGCTGACCGTGGTCCCCGGCGTGCGGGATCTGGCCGATCTGGAGGCCCTGCTCGGCTTTCCGGACTGCCCGAAGGAGGCGCAGGACTATTCGGCCATCGCCGAATTCACCCCCGCGGACGCGGCCGGCAGCTGCGTGTACTGCAACCACTGCCAGCCCTGCCCGGCCGGCATCGACATCGGCCTGGTCAACAAGTACTACGATCTGGCCCAGGCCGGGGACCGCATGGCCGCCGACCACTACGGCAAGCTGGAGATCAAGGCCGGCGCCTGCCTTGCCTGCGGACACTGCGACCGCCGCTGCCCCTTCGGGGTCCGTCAGCAGGAAAAGATGCAGAAGATCGCCGCCTGTTTCGGAAGCTGAAAATAGAAGAAAAGATCCGCCCGAAAAGCGGTATGCAAAAAGGAAGGGAAAGCCCGGCTTTCCCTTCCTTTTTGTTCTGCGGCAAAACTTTCCGGTCCATACATGACCCCGGACCGAAATTTGATCCTTCCCGCAGCGGACTTGACGGCGTGAGCCTTCCGCCCCTTTCGCCTGCGGCCCTCATGCAGCGCAGAACGGTTTCCCCTCCTTTGCTGCGGCGGGAAAATTTTGCCGAAACTTCCCTCCCGATTTTTGTTTTCTTCCGGCTGCAAAGATCTTTGACCGCCGGGCAGGCGCCCCTCCCCGCGGCAAAAGCCGCCGCAAAGGACTGCGGTTTTGAGCGGTTTGCCGTGAAAAGTGCAAAAGAGAAAACAAAAAAGGGCCGGAAAAGCTCCGCTTTTCCGGCCCTTTCGCATAGGGATCCCCGCCTCATGACTCTTTAAAATATCCGATGTTCCGGGGCTTGTTCGGGTCAAACACCAGGTTGCAGATCGAGGCGACCAGGCCGTAGATCCCGAAGGTGACCAGGGAAAGAAAGAAGTAGGCCAGGCTTCTCGATTTGAATCCGGCCGGCTTCAACGAGGTGTGATTGATGATGACGCTGCCGATCCACCCGAGGAAAAAGGTGAGCAAAAACCGCGCCAGCTTGTGATCTTCCATAAAAAAATCCCTCCTGTGAGATATACTTGTATTATAAACTAACTATTAGTTAGCTGTCAAGCATTTTCTAACCTCTGGTTATAAAATGGGGGTATGGAAAATCAGATCATCAAACAGAGATTGAGCGAGGAACTGAAAAACAGCGGCCTGACCACGGTGGAGATCGCCCGCAAAGTGGGGGTCACGCCCGAAATGATCACGCAGCACCGGACCACCAAAAAGCTCCCCAAGCTGGACACGTTCGCCCGGCTGTGCAGGGAGCTGGATCTGGACGCCAACTACATTCTGGGCCTGATCTGAACGCGGAAGGGCCTGAAAAACCGCGGTTGAGAAAAACGGACCTGATCTGTCCGGGCCGCGGAAAGCAAAAGCATTTGACCGGAGCGCACAGAAAAAACCCGGACAGCGGCGGCAGCCCGGTGAGGAAACAAAAGTCCGGACCTGATCCTGAACAGGGGAGGCCCCGGCTCCAAAGACCTGAAAGTCCGGGCCGGAGAGAGAGGAGTTCTGGCCGGCTCCGGGCCGCGGAAAGCAGGGGCGTTTGGCCGGAGCGCACAGAAAAAACCCGACGGCTCCGGCCGCCCGGTCAAGGTCACAAAAGTCTGGGCTTGATCTGTCCGGTCAGACTGAAAAACTTAGGCCGGTCTGAAAGACCCGGACAGCGGCGGCTGTCCGGGACCGGGTCCTGCATGAGGAGCCGGGAAGGCCCCGTTTTTGGGAGGGATCAGCGCTGGGGGGCCGTCAATCGCCGCCGAACAGCGAGAGCTGCCGGCCCGGCGATCTCAAAAAACTGCGCTGATCGCCCGGGGTCACCTCGTCGCCGGGTTCGGGATGCCCCAGGAGGAGGGGAGAGTCCGGGTCGTGCCGGCGGAAGTTCCGGCGGGCGGTCTCCGGGTTTTTGTTGGCATAGCAGTACTTGCAGCCGTTCAGACAGGTGTCGTAGGCGCCGATGTCCCGGCTCTCGATGCAGTGACAGCCCTCGCGCAGCCCCCGGTGCTTCAGATCCCGGAATTCACAGCCGTTGGCCCGGCCCAGGATCTCCAGGGTGGCGCAGCCCGAGGCGTGGATGCCCCAGCGCGAAAAGTCCCCGTTTGTGCCGCAGGTCTGCAAAAAGATCCGGTTTTTTGCCGCGATCCCGCCCAGTCCCCGGGCAATTTTTTCCCGGTCCTCCGCCGTCAGGGGGATCAGCTCGGGCATGTTGGCTTCCAGCTTTTTGTACGGCTCCACAAAGCTGAAGATGCAGCGGTCTATGTGCGGCGCCAGCTTTTCCGCCATGCGGGCAAAGGTGTCCAGGTGCCGCTCGATCGTGTAATCTTTGGTGAGCAGCACGGGGTCGTACCGCCAGGCGATCCGGCCTTTGCCCACGATCTTCTCCAGCGCCGTCAGCGTCTGCATGCTCTCGTCGAGGGAGGGCACGCCCGGCTCGACATCCCGGCCGTAGGCGGTGATCGTGTAGTGGAAGTAGGTGCGGTAGCGGTCGGCGATCTCGTGCAGCCGGGGCAGAATGGGGGTATAGTTCTTGGAGCAGAACAGCACCGCGTCGATCTTGTCGGGCGAAAGCTCGTAGCGGGTCACTTTGTGCGGGAAGAGCGGGTTGCGCGTAAACACGTAACCCTCCCCGAATCTCTTCAGAAGCCAGGGCGTAAAGTACTGCACGGTGTCCGTCCGCGCGCCGGTGTTGAGGATCATGCCTGTTCCTCCTGTTTTTTGGCTTTTGCCGTGACGCGGAAGGTCAGCTCCGTCATGGCGATCATCAGGGCGGCAAAGACGAGGAGATAGAGGGGCATGATCTCAAAGCCGAACTGTCTGCCGAGCACCCCGAACAGCGGGGGGATGAAGGTGGAGCCGACGTAAGCGCCGGCCATCTGGATGCCGATGATCGAGCCTGAATTTTCGGCGCCGAAGTTGTTCGGCGTGGAGTGGATGATGCAGGGGTAAATGGGGGCGTAGCCGAACCCGATCACGACAAAGCCCGCGATGGCCAAGGCCGAGGGGCCGGGGATCAGTAAAATAAGGATCCCGCAGGCCAGAACGGCGGTCCCGATGACGATCATTTTCCGGTCGCCGAGTTTGTCGGTCACAAATCCGCTCAGAAATCTTCCGGCCGTCAGCCCGATGTAAAAGAGGGAGGCGAGCTGCGCCGCCTGCTCTGCCGGGATCCCCTTCACTTCGACAAAATAGGTGCTGGCCCAATTCATGGCCGTGGCATCGGCGGCGCAGTAAGCGAAAAATCCGATCAGCAGAAAGGGAACGCCCCTGATCTTCAGGGTGCCGGCCAGGCCCAGATGCTTCAGCGGCGCCGTCTCCGCGCTCTGATTGACCTTCCATACCGGCAGGGTGACCAAAAGCAGGACCGTGATGCCGAGCTGGATATACCCGACGATCCGGTACCCGTCGTGCCAGGTCGAATTGGTCAGCGCGGCGCTCATCACGAAGGGGCTGACGATGGTGCCCACCCCCCAAAGGCAGTGCAGCCAGCTCATGTGCCTGGCCTTGTAGTGGAGTGCGACATAGTTGTTCAGCGCGGCGTCGACCGCGCCCGCGCCGAGTCCGTACGGAACGGCAAAGACGATGAGCATCCAAAATTCCGTCGCGAACGAGAACCCCAACAGGGCGACCGCCGTGAGAAAGACGCTGACCACCGTCACCGTTCTCGTGCCGAGTTTTCCCGTCAGCTTGTCGGACAAAAGACTTGACACGATGGTCCCGCCCGAGATCACCATGGAGATGATGCCCATGTAGGAAATCGGAACGTTCAGGTCGGCGTGGATGGTGGGCCATCCGGAACCGAGCAGGGAATCCGGCAGGCCGAGGCTGACAAAGGCGACATAGATCAGGGCAAGTAAAAGCGAGTACATCTCTTCCTCTGTGCCGTCAGTCAGACAGGGCGGCAAACTGCTTTTCCATGTTTTCCGTCAGCCTCGCGGTAAGCTTGACAAGTTCGGCCAGCTTTTCGATCCCCAGCTCCGCCATGGCCAGATTTTCCGCGCCGGCGGCGGGGGGAATGACCGCGCCCGCATACTGCCTTCCGGCCTCGGTAAAGCGTATGCGCTTGTTGCGCCGGTCCTCGGCCACTTCTTCGTACCAAAGAAGGCCCTTCTTCCGGAATCTGTCGATCACGGCGGCGATCGTCTGTTTGTTGGCGGACAGCCGTTCGCAGATCTCCGTCTGCGTGCAGCCCTCCGGCGCAAACCAGAGAATGTCGAGGACGAACAGTTCGTTGGCGGTCAGACCGTGCCGCTTTGCGCAGCGGCTGTAAACCGCGTACTGTCTGTCCCGCAGTCTGCAATAGGCGTTCACAAGGGTGTTGATCTCTTGATTTACGACCATGACGACCTCCGAATCAGTCTGTTATCATAAAGTCTGATATCATACTGATTATAGCAAAAAAAAGCGGCCCATGGCAAGCGTTTGAAGGGAGATGGGGAAAAATTTTGCGCCGGCGGCAGGAAAAAAGCGCCCCTTGGCGCCCTTTTACTCTGTTTTTTTTCACAGCGCCCCGACCTTGCCCCGATGGTTCGGGCGGCCCTTTGGCTCTTCTGAGGGGCAGCCGCTCCGATCGCTCCCTCCCGCCTTTCTGCGCGTTTCCGAGAGGCGGGCGCCCGTTATGGAACAAGCCGGGCGGGGCCGGCATTGTCCCTTCCGAGAGGGCCGGGCGGGCTTTGTCAGCCATTTAAATGCGGGGCCGCAGGGCGGACAAAAGGGCCGGGGGAAGTTCCTCCGGCCCTTTGGGGGATGAAGTCAGTGGGCGGCGGTCAGCAGCAGGCCTGCCAGCACGCCCAGCAGCACCAGGGGGGTGTAGAGCCTGCTCCCCGGGGCCAGCTCCCGGCTTCGGGGGAGGATCTCCCCGAAGGTGACGAACAGCAGGGTGCCCCCGGCCAGTCCCAGCATAAAGGCGGTCAGCAGGGGGGAGAGTTCGCCCAGCAGCCGCCCGGCCGCCGCGCCCAGCAGGGTGGCAAGGCCGGTCAGGGCGGGCAGCAGCACGCACAGGCTCTTTTTCATCCCCCCCATCCGCAGGGAGGCGCCGATGGCCATGCCGTCCGGCAGGTTGTGCAGGGCGATCATCAGGGCCAGGGCCAGCTGGGTGGTCAGCTCGCCCGTGGCTCCCAGGGCCAGCCCCTCGGGCAGGTTGTGCAGGGTGATGGCAAACAGCATGAACCACCCCGCCCGCAGCATCCCTTTGGGGGCGTGCGCATCCTCGTCCTCGCAGTGGCCGTCGCAGAAGTGGTGCTCGTGCGCCGGACAGTCGCCCAGCACCAGATTCAGCAGCCACACCAGGGTCATGCCCGTAAAAAGGGCCAGGGCGGCAAACCACACCGAGGAGGCCTCTGCCGCCTCGTGTACCAGCTCAAAACAGACCAGGCCCACCATGGTGCCCCCGGCAAAGGCCAGCAGCGCCCCCAGCACCTTTTCGGACCGCTGAAACACCGTCGTCCCCAGCAGCGCCCCCAGTCCCGTGCCCAGGACCCCGGCCGCCGCGCTGATCAGGATCAGATCCCACATGTTTTCTTCACCTCCTCGTCTTTTCCGTCAGACATATCTGTTCTATCTCTAGGAAGGGCTGAAAACCACCCTATGTTAACATTTTATCTGTTCTATCTCTATGTTATCCCAAAATTTATATCCCAAACCCATGGGCGGCGTCGCCGGGTGCCACAGGCACCTTTTTGTACGCCCACTCTGACTGAGCAGGAGTATGATTGTTTGTTCCTGGGCGGCAGCGCCGCCGGGCAATATGCCCACTCGTATGGAGTGGGAAAACTAATTCTTTGTTCCTGCTATGAGTTTATGTCGATATGTGCCGCAAAGCGGCACTCGATATATGGCCTGACGGCCATTCGATATGCGGCCCTATCGTGCCGCTCGATATGTGCCACTTTGTGGCACGTTGTGGACAGAAATACATTGAAAGCAGTACGGTTATAAATCTATGGCTTTTGATTTGTTTTATCCAATACGAATGGCCGGGTTTGGGGATTCTGCCTGTTGATTCGCAGTAAATTCAGCGGGAGAAAACCCTTTTGTGCAAACCTACCGGCCATTCATATCGATTGCCCGCAAAGCGGGCAAATATCGAGTTCCCGAAGGGAACATATCGAGTTTCCCGCAGGGAAACATATCGACTGAAAGAAGGAGCGAGAACGGCAACTCTTTTATATGCCATTTGTTACGGGCGTTCCTGCCCGGCGGCGCTGCCGCCTTGTCCCCTCAAGTCCGGCCAAAATTCGCCAAAGGCGAATTTTGCGTCTGGCCGGAAGCGAAGCGCCTACTCCACGCTCTTCAGCGATTCGATCATTTTCACCTTTCTGACCCGCTTGCCCAGCAGGAAGTTGACGGCGAACGAGGTCACCAGGGTGATGGCCGCCGAGATCAGGTAGGACAGGGGCTGGATGAGGTAGAGGAAGGTCAGAAGCTCGGTCTGGTTGATGGTCAGCATCAGCACCATGACCGGATACCCGAGCGGCAGGCCGATCAGGGTGCCCACCAGCGTCAGGGCCATGCTCTCCCAGATCAGGCTGGCCGCGATCTGGCCGTTGGGAATGCCCAGCACCTTCAAGGTGGCGATGTCGCGGAAGCGCTCCCGGAAGTTGAGCAGCGAGAGGTTGTAAAGCACCACCACGGCCAGCAGCACCGCAAAGACCTTGACGGTGGCGGTGATGATCCGCACGGTGGCCAGAATGTCCTCGGCGGTCTGCAGGGTGTCCTCGGTGGTGGTCACGCTCTGCACCCCGGCCATGGAAGACAAGAGCGCGGCGGCGTCGGCCTGGGAAAGGGAGGGATCGGTGATCTTGCCGTAGGCATAGGAGGGCTCCAGCCCGAACAGATCCCCGTTTGAGGGGGTCAGCACCAGGGCCTGGGTAAAGCCCGAGCGGTAGATGCCGGTCACTTCGATCTCCCGGGCGATCCCCTCGCAGATCACCGTCAGGGTGTCGCCGACCCCCACCCCCAGCTTCTGGGCCAGGGTCTCGCTCAAAAGGCCGCCCTCGTCGGACAGCGTCCCCCCGCCGAACATCTGAGTGTCGGCGGAAAAGACCAGGATGACGGCGTCCCGCACTCCCGAATCCGACTGCAGCTGGCCGTTCTGGCGGGCATAGCTTTCAAAGGTGATGCCGGTCAGGGAGGGGAGATCGGCCCCGTCCTCCAAAGTCAGGTTGAGTTCGGCCGGGAAGAGGACTTCGGTCTCGGTGTACACGCTGTTGTCCAGGGTGTTGTCGATGCCGAAGCCGCACACCAACAGGGCGGTGCACCCCATCACGCCCAAAATCACCATCAGGGCCCGGCCCTTTTGGCGGACGATGTTCCGCCAGGCCATGCGCAGGGAAAGGGGGCATTTTCTCCACAGCCGGCTCCGCTCGAAGGCGGTCATGCGGGCGGTGCGGGGGGCGACGGGGCGCATGCTCTCGGCGGGCTTTAAGGCGATCTCCCTCCGGCAGACCAGAAAGGAGACCAGCGCAGCCACCCCCACCAGAAGCAGCAGGCAGGCGCCGTATTCCCAAAAGGCAAAGGGCGGGGCCAGATTCGGCAGCTGGTAGAGGAGGTTGTTTTTGATGTCCATGACCGCGGGGATCAGAATGGGCCCCACGATCACCCCCAGGATCCCGCCCAGCAGGCAGAGCACCACCCCGTAGCCCATGTAGTGCCGCAGGATGGCCCCCCTGGAAAAGCCCAGCCCCTTCAGGGTGCCGATGGCGGTGTGCTCCCGGTTGATCAGCTGGGTGATGGTGGTGGAAATGACCAGCACCGACACCAGGAAAAAGATGACCGGAAAGACGTAGGTCAGCATCTGCGCCTGCCGGATGTCGCTCTCGATGACGGCGTTGCCGGGCGAGGATTCCCGGTCGTAGACCATCATCAGGTTGGAGGTCTCCTTGTTCCCGAACCAGTCCCGCAGGGCCTCGGTCACGGCGTCCTCCTGCCCGTCGGCCACCTGCAGCAGGATCTGATTGCTCAGGTCCGTCTCGGCCAGGACGTTCAGGATCGCCGTGACGCCGGCCTCCGTGAAGTTTTCCCGCAGCGCCGCCTCGATCAGGCCGTTCAGGTCCTCCCTCGTCATGGTCAGCATCCCCGCCGAGGTCGAGGAGGCCGAGATGGCCTCGGGGTGCAGCATGGTGCCGTCCACCCGGACCTGCAGGGTCAGCGCCTCCTGGCGGAACACGTTCACCCCGCCGTCCAGCAAAAGCAGATCCAGCAGGGAGAGCACCGTTTCGGCCGGCGTTCCGGTGGCCTGCTCCAGCAGAGAGCCGAAGTCCAGGGAGAGGGAGAGGGGAAAGGCCTCTCCGACCTCCGCGCCCAGGCGGAACAGCATGTGCTCGTCGCAGAAGATGCTGCCCTCGGCCTCGGTGATGGGCTTGGACAGGGTCGGGGTCCCTTCCGTGACGGCCAGAACGACCTGGGAGCTTCCCGATTCGGCCGTCAGATAAAGCCGGCTCTCCGCGGCCTCCACGCCCTCCAGGGCGGCGGCGAATTCCCGGTCGCCTTCCTCCAGCCCCGAGGTCAGCACAAAGACGTCGGGCATGCTGCCCTCGCGGTAGACGACATCCACCCGGCGCTCCAGCTTTTTGTAGTTGGCGGTCAGCCCGCAGAACAGGGTGACCGCCAGGAAGGCGATCAGGATGACGGCCAGAAACTGCAGAAAGTTGTCCCGGATCTCCCGGCGGATGCGGCGGCGGAGGACGGCCGCCGGATTGGGCCGCCTCACCATGTGATGTCCTCCGGGGAGGCCGCGGTCTGCAGCGCGTTTTCCACGATCTTCCCGTCATTGACCCGGATCAGCCGGTCGGCCAGCTTTCCGAGCTCGGCGTTGTGGGTGACCACGATCACGGTCATGCCATCCTTGCGGCACAGGTCCGAAAGCAGCCCCAGAATGGCCCGCCCCGTCCTGCTGTCCAGCGCCCCCGTGGGCTCGTCGCACAGCAAAAGCAGGGGGTTTTTGACGATGGCCCGGGCAATGGCCACCCGCTGCTGTTCCCCGCCCGAAAGCTGGGGCGGAAAGTTGTTCTTCCGCTTTTCCAGACCCACCAGGGAAAGGGCCTCTTCGGCGGTCATGCCGGTCTCGCCCTGGGCCAGCTCCACGTTTTCCAGGGCGGTCAGGTTGGCCATCAGGTTGTAAAACTGAAAGACAAAGCCGATGTCCTTTCTGCGGTATGCGCTCAGCTCCTTTTCGGAGAGGGCGGTCACTGTCTTTTCGCCCACCCGCAGGGTACCCGAGGTGGCGGTGTCCATGCCCCCCAGCAGGTTTAAAAGGGTGCTCTTGCCCGCCCCCGAGGGGCCCAAAATGACCACGAACTCCCCTTTTTCCACCGAAAAGGAGGCCCCGTCCAGGGCCCGGACTTCCAGATCGCCCGTGCCGTAGGTCTTGCACAGATCCTTGCATTCGATCAGCTCCATGTCGTCACCTCAAGCGGTATTTTTCCATAGCCTTAACTTTTATATATAAACCGTTTTTGCCCGTTTTAATCGCCCTTTTTGCCCGGCCGGTCACAGGTTTTCGGCCCCTTCGGGGCGGAAGTTTCAGTGTTCCGGGCCTGCTCAAAATCCGGATCTTCCGGCGCGGTGGCTTCCGCCTCTCCGCGTTCGGCGATCGGGTCCTTCAGGGATCCCCCGGCGTCCGGGTCCGGCCTGCCCTCCGGCTGAAGGGCCGGCCCTCCGCATTCCGCTCGGCCGGCCGCCTTCGCGCTCTCCCCGGCCGGATCTTCCGGCAGGCTTTCCGGCTGCGGGATCGGCTCTCCGCGCTCCGGGGCGGTCGGGATGATCTTTTCAAAGCCCGGATCTTCCGGCGCAGGGCCTTCCGGCGGGGAGGCCGGGGCCTCGCCGTCCGGTCCGCCTGCCGTCACGGGCCCTTCCCGGTGCCGGCGGCTGTCCAGAAAGGCGCGGATGTTCTCCTTCAGGGAGCGGTCGGAGCGGAAGGGGAGCAGAAAGCTGACCTTTTTGCGGAGCTTTTTGGCCCGCTGGCGCAGATAGGCCTTCAGTTCCTCGTAGGCCAGCGTCTCCCTGGCCTCGGCGGCCAGCTTGCGCAGGCGGGCGCCCAGCCCGAAGCTGGCCCCCAGGTCCACCAGAAAGACCCCGTAAAAGACCCCCAGGAAGAAGGGGGAGAGGGCGCGCTCGGCAAACCAGGCCAGCACGCCCTGCAGCCAGGGATAGACAAAGAACAGAAACAGCGTGCCGGCGGCCGTCCACAGCAGGGAGAACAGGGGGCAGATGATGCCCTGGATGTTGCCCCACCGCTTGGAGTAATCCCACAGCTTGATCTTCATGCCCTTGATGAACAGAATGCCCGCCGCATATTCCACGGCGGTCAGCAGCACGCCGAACAGGACGATCTTCCACCCCACGGCAAGGGGCAGGTCGCTGATCTCGTACAGGATCACCGTCCCGAAGCCGTACAGGGGCAGATAGGGCCCGTTCAGAAACCCGGGGTTGATCCATTTTTTGGCCGTGAACAGGCGGCGGAACACCAGTTCGATGCACCACCCGATCACCGCGCCCACCGCAAACAGGCAGGCCAACTGCAAAAAGAGCTGCATCCGCTTCCCTCCTTTCCGTTTTGTTTAAAAATTTAATCGGATCGGCTCAAAAAGAAAGGCGGGAAACCAAAAAGGAGGAGGATCAGTCCGGCAAAGCCGGAGAGAGGTGGTTCCCGCCTTTCTCTAGTATAGCATGTTTCGGGAAATTCGTCAAATCCTTAGGGGACATGGGAAAGATTTCTTGCAAAATGCCGGCTTTTGTGCTAAGATTGATAGGTACCGCCAGGGGTGCCACCGGCACCTTTTTGCACGCCCACTCGTATGAAGCGGAAAAATGATTGATTTATCCTGCGATGAATTTAAGTCGATATGTGCCGCAATGCGGCACTCGATATATGCCCTGACGGCCATTCGATATGCGGGTGCTGGCGGCACCGGGCGAGAACGCCCACTCGTATGGAGAGGGGAAACTAATTCTTTGTTCCTGGGCGGCATCGCCGCCAGGAAGGCGCGCCCACTCTTAGAAAGCGGGAATATTGATTATTTGTTCCTGCGATAAGTTTTATGTCGATATGTTTGCCTTCGGCAAACTCGATATATGGCCTGACGGCCATTCGATATGCAAAGTTCCGCTGCGCTCACTTTGCTCGATATGTGCCGCTTCGCGTCACGTTGTGGACAAAACACATTGAAAGCAGTGCGGTTATAAATTCATAGCTTTTGTTCTGTTTTCATCCAATACGAATGGCCGGGGTTGGGGGGGCTCTGCCTTCATCTTTGCTTCAATATGGAGTGACAAATTATAGAGGGAAAAGACAATAAACGAGGCCATTCATATCGATTGCCCGCTGTGCGGGCAAATATCAAGTTTGCCTTTGGCAAACATATCGAGTTTCCCGTCAGGGAAACATATCGACTGAAAGACAGAGCGAGAACAGTAACTTTTTACCCTTCATTCTTTACGGGGGTTCCAGCCCGGCGGCGCTGCCGCTCGATATGTGCCGCTTTGCGGCACGTTTTGGACGGAGACATGTTAAAACGGTACATGATACGGACATGAAAGACAAAATTTTTAAAAACATCATGATCTTTCTGGCCCCGGTGATGACGGCGGCCCTGCTTCTGGGCATCTATGCCTCGGGCGGCCTGTATCCCTTCGGGGACAAGAGCCTGGCCTGGGGCGACATGGACCAGCAGTTCCTCCCTCTGCTGAACGAGTTTCTGGACATGCTGGCGGGAAAAGACGGCTTTTTGCTGAGCATGCTGAACGGGGGCGGCATGAACTTCTGGGGGGTCTTTTTCTTCTTTCTCTGCTCGCCCTTCACCTTTCTCGCCCTGTTTTGGGAGCGGGCCGACATGGCCCTTTTCCTCAACATCCTGGTGCTGTGCAAGCTGTGCGCCGCGGCCCTGACCGCCTCGGTCTTTTTCCGGCTGGCCCGGCCGGGGGTGCATCCCTTCGCGGCCGCCGGGCTTTCGGTGTTCTACGCCTTTTCGGGCTACTGCCTGATGTACTTCCAGAATCCCATGTGGCTGGACGCGGTGATGCTGTTCCCCCTCCTGCTGCTGGCCGCTGAACGGCTGTTCGACCGGGGGAAGGGGGGATGGTTCGGGATCCTGCTGGCCCTGCAGGTCGTGCTCAACCTCTACCTCAGCTTTCCGGTGGTCTGCTTTTTCGCCCTCTACGCCGGGATCCGGCTGATCGGCCTGCCCAACCGGAAGGCGGCCGCCCTGCGCTTTCTGCGCGCCTGCGGCGGGGCGGCGCTTTGCTCCGCCGTGGTCTGGCTGCCCATGCTGTCCGCCTACGGGGCCTCGGCCCGCATGCGCGGCCTGTTCTCCATTCTGGCCGGCAGCAGCCTGACCGCCCCCATCGAGACCACGGTGCCCACCGTCTTTTGCCTCTTTCCCCTCCTGCCCTTCGTGGGGTACACCCTGTGGAAGGACCGGAAAAACCCCATGCTGATCCTGTTCGCGCTCACCCTCATCCCCCTCTTTGTGGAGCCGGTCAACAAGATGTGGCAGACCGGGGACTACATGGCCTTTCCCACCCGCTATGCCTTTATCACCCTGTTTTGCGGGCTCTCCCTGGCCGCCGACGCCCTCGGGGCGCGAAAAGAGGGGGAGGCCGCCCCGGAGCTTGCCGCCCCGGTGCGTCAGAACTGTCTGCCCCTGCAGCTTGTCGGCACCCTGTTGTCGGTTGGGGTCTGCCTGGTCATGGTCCGGTTCTCTTCCGACTGGCTGGCCGCCCACGTCGGGGAAATGGACGCCTATTCTTCCACCCTGTGGGGGGACGAGGCCTCCTTTGCCGCCCTGCTGACCTACTACCTGGTGGCCCTGGGGGCCGGCCTGTGCCTGTTTGCCCTGGACCGGGTGGGGTGGCGATTCCGGGCGGTCACCGGCCTGTGCCTGTGCGCGCTGGCCGCCGTGGAGGCCGTGTTCGGCTGCGGCGTCTACCTGATCCCGCCCGCCGAAGAGCCGACCGACTACGCGGCCGTGGCCGAGCTGGCGGAGGCCCTCGACGACGAAAGCTTTTACCGGGTCAAGATGGAGCGCAAGCTCTTCGACGTCAACTGGGTGGGCGGGATCGGCTATCCCTCGCTGGCCCACTACACCTCCATGACCCAGGCCACCCTGATGGACACCGCCAAAAAGCTGGGCTATTCGGGCTACTGGATGGAGATCGGCTCCCACGGCGGCACCCTGCTCTCCGACGCCCTGTTCTCCCACAAGTACGTCATCTCCCGTTCGGGGGGCGGGGACGCCGTCTTTCAGACCCCGAACTATGCCATTACTGAAAGCCCGTGGGTTCTCCCCCTGGGGGTGACCTTTTTGCCCGGCGGGCAGACCGAACTTCCCCTCGACCGCCTGGCCGCCCAGAACGCCCTCTCCGACCTGCTGTTCGGGGAGGAGCTGATGCGGGCCTATGACTTTACCGACAGCCGGGGCGTGATCGACCAGAGCGGGGCGGAGGGCTTTTCCTTCGCGGTCTCGGACAACACGGCCTTCGTCAGCTGGGAGATCGAGGTCGAGGGCCGGCAGACCCTCTACTTCGACCTCTTCGACCGGGTCAGCAACGCCCTGCGGGAGGAGATCAACGGCGCGGCCACGGTCTACGTCAACAACCGCCTGGCCGCCGCAGACTATCCCTCCCAGTCCCAGAACGGCCTGATCTGCCTGGGCAGCTTCGAGGACGAGACCGTGCAGGTCAAGGTCTATCTGCACAAGTCCTTCACCTGTTCCTCCTTCGGGGTGTACGGCCTGGACGAGGCCCGGTTGGCCGAGCTGATCGCCGACCCCGGCGAGGGGCTCTCCTCCTCGCCCAACCGGCTGAGCGGGGAGATCGAGGCCGGGGCCGGGGAACATCTGCTGGTGGCCCTGCCCTGGGACGCCGGCTTTTCCGCCCGGGTCAACGGCCGGACCGTGGAGGTCTCCGAGGTCTTCGGCCTGCTCTCCCTGCCCCTGGAGGAGGGGCTCAACACGGTGGAGATCGTCTACCGCTCGCCCGGCCTCGTCGCGGGCGGGGTCCTCACCGGCCTCGGCCTGCTGCTGAGCGGGCTGTGGACGGCCTTCCGCTGCCGGGCGGGGCTTTCCCGCCGCCTCGCCGCATGGTTTGGCAAAGAAAACTTCCGGCTCTTCGGCCGGGCGGGGGAGAGGGCCGAGGCCCTGCTCTCCCGCATGACCCCGGCCGCGCAAAAGGCCGCCCTCGTCTGCTGCGCCCTGCTGGCCGCCGGCGTGTTCGCCGCGCTCTACCTCTTCCCCCTGGCACTTAATCTTTTTTAAGGCACGCCCACTTCTTGAATATTCGGGGGAATATACTTGATCTCCTGCGACGGGTTTTGGCCGATGTTCAGATGTAAGGCGGGGGAGCCGGGAAAAGGAAAATCGGAGCGGGCGCACAAAAAGGTGCCTTAGGCACCTACCCCCAGCAGTCGGAGAAAAGAGGAATTTTGTGCGGGCGCGAAAATGTGGAAAAAGGAAAATTAGAGCGGGCGTACAAAAAGGTGGCGGTGCCACCCAAAGGTTTGTCAAATCCCGAAAAATATGGTATACTGTTAGGTGACCTGCACAGAGGCCGCCGGGCGACACCTTTGATCTTCCGGCGGCGTCGCTTCAAAATTTTTTGCGGGCGCAGAAGAAAAAGGGTCCGCCCAAAACAGAACAAGGAGGACGGCCAATGAAAAAGTTCATCATGCTGCTGACGGCGGTGCTTTGGCTGGCGGCCGTCTGCTCCCCGCTTCCCCTCCGGGCCGAAACAGACGGCTCTTCCGGGGAGATCGCGGACGGCGCGATCTCTTCCGATCCGACCGGGGAGAGCGCGGCCGGCTCTTCCGGCCTGACCGGGACCGCCCTCAACCTGCTGTTCTTCATCGAAATGGGGGGCTCGGGCGAGGAGGGCTATTTTGCCGAGGTCCCCGAGGGAGAGACCCTGACCCGGCGGGAACAGACCCTTTCGCTGTTCAACGAGCAGCCGCTGGGGGTCAAGAATTACTTTGCGGAGATCTCCGGGTCGGCCTTCACCCTGCACACCGTCGAGGTGCCCGGGGTCTATGTGGACGGGCACACCCAGGCGTACTATCTGCCCTATTCCCCCTCGAATCCCGAGGGCTATTGGCAGTACACGGAAGGCGAGCTGAAGGTCTATGACTGCGGCTGCAGCGGGACCTGCGGCGAAAACTGCGACGAAGACGGCTCGGACGGCATGGTCTGCCTGTGCGCCGCCGAAGATCCGGCCGAAAGCCTGGAAAAGCTCCGCCGGGAACAGCTTCTGGTGCGCAATGCCCTGACCGCCCTGCTGGGTTCGGACGAGGGACAGGCCCTGGTGGCCGAGCTGAGCGGAGGGGCGGTGGATCTGGACGGCGACGGCCTGGCCGAGGATCTCGGCCGGGGGGCGCTGGATCTCAACCGCGACGCCGAGAGCGATCTTCTGACCTTTTACGTCAGCGGCGGCGGACTGACCCCCGACAACACGGCGGCCAACACCGCGGCGTTCTGGCCTCACAAGTGGGAGCTGGTCAGCTCCGCCCGCACCCTGCAGGCCCTCTCGCCCCTCGAGTTCAGCGGCTGGCCGCAGGAGGAGCGGGAGACCCTCTGCCGGGAGCTGACCCTGGACGGCAATCAGGTCAAAAACTACGTGCTGCTGGCCGACGAGTACGTCAAAGGCTCCTCCGAGGACTTCGAGGCCGGCGTGCTCTGCCACGAGACCATCCACATGCTGGACGATCTGGTCCCCGGCGGCGGCAGCTTCGGGGTGACCGACCTTTACCACTACCAGCCGGCCGAGGGGGCCGAAGTCCCCGTGGGCGTCTGGGACATCATGGGGGTGACCACCGGCGCCCCCCAGGGACTGAACGCCTGGTACCGGCAGAAGTTCGGCTGGACCGAGATCGCCGAGGCCTCCGCCGGACAGATCCGCTACACCCTGTACCCTCGGGGCGAGGGGGCGTCCGCCCTCCGCTTCGGGGAGCATGAGGGGCAGTTCTTCGTCATCGAGGCCAAGACCCGCACCGCGGACGGCATCGACCGGGAGCTTCCCTTCCTCCGCCCGGGCGAGACCGGGCTGCTGTGCTACCGGGTGGATCCCGGAGCCGCCGGGGAGAGCGGGGGCAACATCGACGGGAACAACGAGATCTTCGTGCTGCGCCGCGAGTCGATCCTTTCCTCCACTTACCTCTTCGACGGGGTGTTCACCCAAGGCGAGTCCTTCGGCTCGGCCGAGGCCGCCGAGACCGAAAACGTGTTCGGCTACCTGACCGGGGAGGGGATTTTGAACAGCCGGGCGGTGCTGGAAAACATCGTGCTGAACGAGGACGGCTCGGTCAGCTTTGACCTGCGGCCGGAGCCCGATTGGTTCGAGGTCAGCGGGACTTTTGTCTTTGACCGCTTCCCCGAGGAGGGGGTGCAGATCTTCCGCAACGGCGACTATGTTCTGACCGCCCAAAGCCCCGAATTTTCGCTGGAAGTGCGGGAGGGGGATCTGCTGAGCTTTTTTGTCCGGGGGTACGAGCTGCCCGAGGTGACCGTGACCGGGGAGAACGCCGGGCTGGGCGAACTGATCGCCGCGGCCAAGACCCCGGTGCGGCTGGAGATCGCCCTGACCGACGAGGCGGGGGCGGCCTTTTCGGCCGAGATCCCGACGCTTTTGCTGAACGGCCAGCCCTTTTCGGACTTTACCTTTGCAAACGGGGTGATCGCGGCCGAACTCTACGACACCGACCTGATCACCGTCAGATTGGAAAACTTCACCCTGGAGGACCTGGGCGAGGGCCCGGGCGCGGTCCGGGCCGCAGACGGCCGGGTCACCCTGCGGGTGTACGGCTACTGCGCGGTCTCCGGGCAGATCCTCGGGGAGGACGGCCAGCCGTCGGGGGAGATCTTCACCATCTACGCCGACGGGCTGGAGGCCGGACAGACCGACGAGGCCGGCCGGTTCAGCCTGGAACGGGTGGCCCGCGGCACCACGCTCACCTTCCGGGGGCGCTCCCATTCGGTGGAACCCTACACCGTGGGGGGCAGCGTCTCCGGCCTCAGCCTGACCGCCGTCCGCAACATTGGCGCCCTCCGGCTGCCGGGCTGGACCCTCTTTGTGATGGCGGTGATCTTCGTGGGAGCCGTCTACTACTACGTGGTGGTGGACACCCGGAAAAAGTACAAGGGCGCAAGGCGGCGCCGCAGAAGATGAGATTTTAATCGGATAAGGCATAATTAAAAAAATATCAGGAAATCTGCCGGAGTCGGAGGAAAGAGCCGATCCGGGGAAAAGACTTAATTTGGATAGGGCGTAATTTAAAAAAAACGCAAGGGAACCTGCCGGAGTCGGAGGAAAGAGCCGATCCGGGAAAAAGATTTTAATTCATTAGGGCGTGCCTTAAAAAAAGGAGAACGGAAGGATGAAATTGATATTGGACGCATTCGGGGGAGATCACGCCCCCGAGGAGATCGTAAAGGGGGGGATCCTGGCCCTGGAGGCCGATCCCGCCTTGAAATTGGTGCTGACCGGAAAGGGGGAGACCCTGACCGGCCTTTTGTCGGCGGCGGATCCGGGGATCCGGGCCAGGACCGAGGTGGTGGACGCCCCCGAGGTCATCACCAACGACGAATCGCCCACCGAGGCGGTCCGGGCAAAGAAGAATTCTTCGCTGGTGCGGGCCTTTGAGCGGCTGAAGGAGGATCCCGAGGTCGGGGGCCTGGTCTCGGCGGGGAGCACCGGCGCGGTGCTGACCGCCGGGCTGTTCAAGCTGGGGCGCATCCGGGGGGTCAACCGCCCGGCGCTGGCGCCGCTGCTGCCCACCCTGACCGGGGGACAGGTGGCGCTGGTGGACTGCGGGGCCAACGTGGACTGCAAGCCCCTCAACCTCTGCCAGTTCGCCCTGATGGGCGGGGCCTACGTCAAGGCCTACTGCGGGGTCAAAGAGCCCCGGGTGGCGCTGCTGTCCAACGGCACCGAGGACAAGAAGGGCAACGAGCTGAACAAGGAGGCCTTTCCGCTGCTGAAGGCCCTGCCCGGCATCCGGTTCGTGGGGAACATGGAGGCCCGGGAACTGCTTTCGGGGGACTTCGACGTGGCGGTGACCGACGGCTTTGCCGGGAACATCTGCCTGAAGTCCTACGAGGGCATGGCAAAGGCCATGATGACCCTGCTGAAGGAGGAGATGCTGTCCTCCTTCAAGAACAAGATGGGGGCCATGCTGCTGAAGGGCGGCTTTAAGAAGGTGGCCAAGCGCATGGACTACGCCAGCAACGGCGGGGCGCTGCTGGTGGGCCTGACCAAAGTGGTGGTCAAGTCGCACGGGTCCTCCAAGGCCGTGACCATCAGCTCCAGCCTGCTGCAGGCCAAAAAGCTGGCCGAATCCGGCATGGTGGACGAGATCGCCGCCAATCTGGCCGCCGCGGCCGCCGAGTAAGCCGACCAAAGGAGCCGGCGCCGGCCGGACGGAGAGTATGATATTCGATTTACAGGACGTAGAAGAAAAACTGCACTATGAGTTCCGGGACAAGGAGCTGATCTACCGCGCCTTCACCCACGCCTCCTACAGCAACGAGATCCAGCAGCGCTCGGGCGAAAAGCCCAAAAACAACGAGGTGCTGGAATTTCTGGGGGACGCCATCTTAAACTTCGTGGTGGCCGAGGAACTGTTCCGGACGCTGCCGGAGGCCGACCAGGGCGAGCTGACCCAAAAGCGGGCGGAGATCGTCTCCAAGCCCCCCTGCGCCGAGGCCGTGGAAAAGCTGGGCCTGCACGAGCACATCATCTTCGGGGTGGGCGCCGAGGCCGAAAAGACCCGTAACCACCGGGCCAAGGGGGACCTGCTGGAGGCCGTGCTGGCCGCCATCTACCTCGACGGGGGAATGGAGCCCGCCCGGGCCTTTGTGTTCCGGGCCCTGGGGGATCGCATCCGGGCGGCCGGAAAGCCCGAAAAGCCCGAAAAAGCCCCGCAAAAGCCCAAAAAGCAGGAGCCGGCCGGGGCGGGACATCCATCTTATCAGGGATTTCCCATGTTCCTGGGCAAGGCCGAGCACCCGCCCGAGGAGGAAGAGGAGGAGCTGATCTTCACCGAGCAGCCCCAGACCTTTGTCCTCGAGGTCCCCAAAAAGAAGAAGGGCCGCCCCCGCAAGGACGACCCGACCACCTCTTTTGCCGCCGCGCAGAAGCGTTCCCGCCCCACCTTCGGGGCCCCCGTGTTCGAGTTCCGGGGGGAACAGGCCGAGCGCAAGCCCGAGCAGGGCGCCCTTCCCCGGGAGAACGGGAAAAAGAAGGGGGATCCGGCCGGGCCCTCCCGCGGGCAGGGGAAGAGGGGAGAGCCCGCCGAGGCCAACGGGCCGCGGAAGGAGAAAAAGCGGGCGGAGCCTGCCATCCGCACAAAGAGCGAGAACGCGAAGGAGGCCCGCCCCGGGAGCGGCGGTCAGAAGAAGGGGAGCGGAAGGCCGGCGCCCGGACAGCCCGAGGGCCGTCCGGAGGCAGCCGGGAACGGAAAGGGCCGCGGGCAGAAGGAGGCCCCCGCCGGACAGTCCCGGAAGGTCCGCCCCGCCGGGCAGGATTCCGGACAGAACCCCAAAGAGGGGCAGAAGAGCAAGGGCCGCCGGGAGCCGGAGGTCCGGAAGGAGCAGAGCGCTGCGGGCGCCGGGGCCGGACGGGCCCTGCCGCCGGAGGAGCCGCGGGAGGACTTCAAGTCCAGGCTGCAGGAATACTGTCAGAAACACTACCGTCAGAACCCGGTCTACGAGACGCTGGGACAGGCCGGGCCCTCGCATGACCCCGAATTTTCGGTGCGGGTCAGCTTTTCGGGGGTCATGCTGGCCCAGGCCCGGGGCAAGAGCAAACGGGCGGCCGAACAGGCCGCGGCCCGGGACGCGCTGGAGCTGCTGATGCTGCCCCCGTCGGATAAGAAGGGCAAAAAGAAGTCGTCCAAGGAGAAAAAGCATTGAAACTCAAACGCATCGAAATGTACGGCTTCAAATCCTTTGCCGACAAGCTGGAGCTGCAGTTCGAGGACGGGGTCAACGCCATCGTGGGGCCCAACGGCTGCGGAAAGTCCAATGTGGCCGACGCCATCCGCTGGGTGCTGGGCGAACAGAGCGCCAAGACCCTGCGGGGCAACAGCATGACCGACGTCATCTTCAGCGGCACCGCCGCCCGCAAATCCCTCTCCTACAGCGAGGTCTCCCTGGTGTTCGACAACACCAAGCGGGAGGTGGCGCTGGATCTGGACGAGCTCATCCTCACCCGCAAGCTGTACCGCTCGGGGGAGAGCGAGTACATGGTCAGCCGCCAGCCCGCCCGATTGAAGGACATCGTGGACCTGCTCCGGGAGATCGGGGCGGGGAAGGAGGGCTATTCCATCATCGGCCAGGGCAAGGTGGACGAGATCATCACCTCCAAGCCCGAGGACCGGCGGGGGATCTTCGAGGACGCCTGCGGCATCTCCAAGTTCAAGGCCCGCAAGGTGGAGACCGAGCGCAAGCTGGCCCGCACCCACGACAACCTGCTCCGCCTCAACGACATCATCACCGAGCTGGAGCGCCAGCTCCGCCCCCTGGAAAAGCAGTCCGCGGACGCCAGGACCTACCTGGAGCTGAAGGACCACCTGAAGTATCACGAGATCAACTACTTCATCCACCAGTTCGAGTCGGTCAACGAGGTCAAGGATCAGATCCGGGCCCGCATCGCCGAGCTGGAGGAGGAGATCGGGGACAAGACCGCCGAATCCCGGAAGACCTCCGAGCAGTATGACGCCCTCATGGCCCGGATGAACGGCCTGGACGGGGAGATCGCCCAAAAGCGGGACGAGCAGCTGGCCCTCTCGCTGGGGCTGGAAAAGCAGTCCGGCGAACTCCGCCTCATCCGGGAGCGCATCCGGATGTTCTCCGAGACCCTGGAAAAGAACGAGGGGGAGCGGGAGGCCCTGCTGGCCGCCGCCGAGGAGGCCGCCGCCGCCCTGGAACAGAACCGGGAACAGAGCGCGCGGAACGCCGCCGAGGAGGCGGCGCTTACCGAGGAGCTGGCCGCCGCCGACAAGCGCTATCTGGACATCGTGGAGATGATCAGCCGGGGCGAGACCGAGACCGAAAGTTCGCAGGCCGAAATGGTCAGCCAGATCGAGCGGCTGTCCGACATCAAGGCCAACTATGCCTCGCTGGTCTCCGAAAAGAAGGCCCTCGGCGAGCAGCGGGAGGACCTGAAGGCCAAGCTGGCCGCCGTGGAGACCGAACAGCGGGGCTTCGAGGCCGAGCTGGAGGAGGTCCGCGCCCGCCGGGGCGAGCTGGAATCCGTCCGCGGCGAGCGCCTGAACGAACAGCGCAGGCTGGACCTGAAGCGGGAGGAGATCTCGCTCAAGCTCCAGGAGGTCACCAAGAGCGTTTCCGCGCTGGAAAACCGCATCACCGACATGCAGGCCCGGGAAAAGCTGCTCAGCCGCATCCAGGAGAACTTCGAGGGCTACTCCATGAGCGTGCGCATGCTGCTCTCGGACGCCAAGCGGCACCCCGAGCTTTCCGAAAAGATCTCGGGCACCGTGGCCCATCTGATGAGCGTGCCCCAAAAGTACGAGGTGGCCGTGGACGTCACCCTGGGCCAGGGGATGCAGAACGTCATCGTCCCCCGGGAGGCCGACGCCAAGGCCCTGATCGCCTACCTGAAGGAAAAGCGTTACGGCCGGGTGACCTTCCTGCCCGTGGAGACCGTCAAGGGCCGGGTGCTGGACGAGCCGGTCAAAAAGCTGCTTTCCACCGTGGACGGCTTTTTGGGGGTGGCCGTGGATCTGGTGCAGTTCGCCCCCGAACACAAGCAGATCTACGCCAGCCTGCTGGGCCGGACGGCTGTGGCCGACAACCTGGACAACGCCGTCAAGCTGGCCCGCAAGTGCAACTATTCGGTGCGCATCGTCACCCTGGACGGGGACGTCATCCACCCCTTCGGCGCCATGACCGGCGGCTCCCGCAAGGCCGAGGCCTCCAACCTGCTCTCCGGGGAGCGCGAGCTGTCCGACCTGCGGGAGAACCTGAAAAAGGCGGCCGAAAAGCTGACCGAGTGGAAGGCCGCCGCCGAGCGGGGCGAATCCAAGCTCGCCGAAACCGCCGGACGGGCCGAGGAACTCTCCTCCGCCGTCCGCGAGCTGGAGGTGGAGATCGCCCGGGAGAGCGAGAAGGAGGAGCGCACCCGCTACCTTCTGGAGGAGCGGGAGCGGGACTATGCCGCCCTTGCCGATCAGAACTACGCCCTGGGCGCCCGGCTGGACAAGCTGGAATCCGACCTGAAGCAGGTGGACGAGCTGGAGAGCTCGGTGCTTTTGCAGAAGGATTCGGCCACTTCGGAGTCCAACCGCCGCAAGCAGGAGTTCGAGCAGTTCAAGCGGGAGCGGGACGCCGCCCACGAGCGCATGACCGAGCTGAAGGTGCGCATGGCCGACCTGAAGAACGCCGGCCTCAACCTCCGGGCCGAGGCCGAGCGGCTTTCCGAGGCCGAGCAGAGCCGGGCCGAGCGCCGGCAGCGGCTGGACGAGGAGCATGACAATCTGACCGCCACCCTGGCCGACCTCGAGAAGGCGGCCGAGCAGGTCTTCATCGACAGCGGGGCCCAGGCCAAGCTGGACGAGATCAAGGCCGAACTCCTCAACCTGGACGAGCGCAAGCGGACCATGCAGGAGGACCTGGCCGAAAAGGACCGCCGCCGCGGCGAACTGGCCGAGGAGGTCTCCCGTCTGACCGAGCGCAAGTACCGCGAGGAAAATTCCATGGTCAAGGTGGACACCGACATGGAAAATCTGGCCGTCAAGATCCAGGAGGACTACGGCCTGGACTTCGAGGCCGCTTCGGCCCAGCGGGATCCCGGCTACCAGGCCGAAGGCGCCTCCTCCGAGATCAACCGCACCAAAAAACAGATCTCCGCGCTGGGCTACGTCAACGTCAACGCCATCGACGACTTCAAGGCCGTCAAGGAGCGCTACGACGAAATGGCCGTGCAGAAGGAGGATCTGGACAAGGCCGAGGCCGACCTCAAACAGATCATCTCCGAGCTGACCACCGAAATGCTGGAGCGCTTCAACCGGGGCTTTACCGACATCTCGGTCAACTTCCAGCGGGTCTTCAAGGAGCTGTTCGGGGGCGGAAACGCCAAGCTGGTGCTCACCGAGCCCGAGGACGGCGATCCGCTCTCGGCCGGCGTGGACATCGTGGCCGAACCCCCGGGCAAAAAGCTGCAGAGCATCACCCTGCTCTCGGGCGGCGAAAAGGCGCTCACCGCCATCGCCATCCTGTTCGCCATCTTAAAGCTGCGGCCCATGCCCTTCTGCGTGCTGGACGAGATCGAGGCCGCCCTGGACGACGCCAACACCGACCGCTTTGCCCGGTATCTGAAAAAGTTCAGCCAGGACACCCAGTTCATCGTCATCACCCACAAAAAGCCCACCATGGAGCGCGCCGACGTCATCTACGGCGTGACCATGGAGGAAAAAGGGGTCTCCAAAATGGTCTCGGTCAAGCTGACCGAGGCAGTGGAGATGATCAAAGAGTAAAATTATTCCGACCAGCCGGCCTGCGACGCTCCGGCCAAGCGCGAAATTCGCCTTTGGCGAATTTCGGCCGGACTTGAGGGGACAACCGTTGTTCACTTTGCCTTTGGCAAAGCTCTGCAACGTTTTTCCCCTCTCAAAA
>CALVJY010000022.1 GCA_944332455.1 uncultured Clostridia bacterium | reverse complement strand
GGTAAACTGATGACAAAAGTCCCGTCTTCATCCGAATACATAATCGGATTATCATTGCAGTAGGCGTAAAGATTCAGCTGGCCGACAGTCTGGGAGAGGAGGGGGAGGAGCTCGAGATCGTCCGCATTGATGAATCTGCGAATTTCTGGGTCATAATAGCGGCTGTTGAGGTAGTAAAACCCTGTCTCGCTGTCGTAGTAATAACCGCGGTAGCGGAAGGGATTGATGTCCGCCAGCCCGGAGGAATTGTACAGCACGGTGCAGTTGCCCCAGGCGTCGTAGGCATAGCCGGCCACGCGGGTCCCCGCGTTGTTGTAGATGTCCGTGACATCGCCGAGAATGTTCTTGCGGAAGAAATAGGTACTGCCATTATAAACCATGCCGGCAATGCCGGTCAGGTCATAGTGGTAGTAAATTCTGGCTGAGACAGTGCCGGAAGCGTTGAGCCGCTCTTCAAAGAGGATGCGGTCGCCCTCCAGGTAGTAGCGGGTAGTCAGACCGTTGACGGTCTTCTGCACCCGATACCCGTCCGCATCGTACTCGTAGGAGAAGGTGTTGTTCCGATAGTCACCTGACTGAAGCATCCGCCCCTGCGTCCAGACCAGATTGTCCGGGCTGCTCGTGCTGCTGACCCGGTACTTGGTGGGGTTGCCCATCTTGTCGTAGGCAAAGTAGCTGACCGTCCCTTCCTTGGTAAAAGTGGCCAACTGATCCTGGTTGTAGGTGTAGGTCTCGTAAGTGTAGGTGTCGCCGTAGTTCAGCCCCTTGCGGGCAACGGAAATGATGTTATAATTCCCGTCGTAAGAGTAGGTGAACATCTGGCCGATGTCATCATTCAGCTCATGGGTGAGCTTGTTGCTGCTGTCGTAGACATAGCTCTGCTTGGTGACCAGTCCCTGATGAACGGCGCTGAGGAAGCCCTCGTTGGTATAGGCAAAAGTCCGGTTGTAGGAGCTGTCGTTGTTGTCGACCACAGAGGCCACCAGATTGGTGTTTGAAGTCGTCCCGCCTACGGTCTTGGTCAGATAGTTGTAGCTCAGATCCAGAATTTCAGTGTTCGCGGCGTATTTCAGGTCATAGTCCTTCAGCCGGTCCAGGCCGTCGTAGGAATATAGGAATAGAGGCATATCCGTCTGATTTGCATGATCATTCTCCAAACTGAGAAGCTTGTCCTATGTTTAGGGGCCGCCGGAGGGCCGGGACGGCCCTCTGGCAGGTGAATTCAAACCATTCTTTCAAGTTTATCTTCGAACAGTTTTTCGAATTCTTCCAATGTTCCTTCCACGAGCAAGTCTTTCTGACAGACAAAGTAACCGTCCTTATAGGGGAAATAAAAGGTCAGATAATAGAAATTACCGTAATCCCGTACTTTTTTGACGTCGATCATCTTACGGCTTGAGTAACTGTTCGCCCCTTCCCCCACTCTTTCCTGTCGTGAACAGGATAAAAGTCATAAACAGCGCAACTATTTTGACGTGCAGCTTTCTCATCATGATTCTCCCAAAATGTATTTTTTGAGATCGGGTCACGGTGAAAACAGTTTCAGTTATGCCTAAAAATTCTAATCTGTTTGTCCCTATTCAAGATCTAATTTCAGATTTAACCTGTTTGTGCCTTTCTCCTAATAGCTTTATGCCTCCTGGTATTTAGGTAGCGAGAAGTAAAAAAAGCGCAAAGAAATCCTACCCGATTTCAATTGCGCTTAAAAAATGCCCATTGATCTGTCCCCCTTATTAAAAGTTTAATCTGTTTGTCCCTATTTAAAATCCAAGTCGAGGCTGCTTTCTCCTAATTGCTTTCTGCCTCTATTATACCATAATTTGCCCGTTTGTCAAGCGATATTTAAAAATAATAAGGGGCTTTCTCGGTGCATTTGTTTCAACTGCATGAATTAAAATGGATGTGAGGTTTGCGAAGAGGGTAAACAGATTTTTTTGTTTTTGTTGACAGATCGTCCAACTTGTGTTAGAATAAAAAAAAGAGAGCATTTCGCCGGGCAGGACGCGTCCTGACGATCCGACCGACCCAAAGGGCGAGGGGATCGAGGTCAAGCGGAGAAAGTTATGTACAGATACTTTTTGAAGGATTTCAGCCGGGAAGGTGAAAAAGTCATGATCGAAAGGTCGGTCTGGATCGAGGGCTGCCTTCCGCTGCACGGGCATGACTTTCTGGAGATCTTCTACATCGAAAAGGGGAAGGGCTTCCACATCCTGAACAACACCCGGACTCCGGTCTGCGAGGGAGATCTGATCTTTCTGTCCTATCACAGCGTCCACACCCTGGAGGCGGTGACCGAGGACTTTACCTGGATCAACCTCAGCTTTTACCCTGAATTTATCGACAAGTCGCTCATCAACGAATTCAACTCCAACGAGATCATCCGGCTGAGCGTGTTCAAGAGCATGTTTGAGGACAACACCGTGGCGGACTCCAGCATCATGGTCAAGGACGCCAAGGACGAATTTGCCCTCATCTTCCGCCAGATGGAGGATGAATACCGGGAGAAGAAGTACGGCTATGTTCAGATCCTGAAGTATGACCTGCTGATCGTGCTGACCAAGATCTTCCGCGACATGAAGGACGGGGGACTGCCCGGGGAGTTCGGCAACAGCAGCATCATCAGCTCGGTCATCGAGGAGCTGGAAAACAACCTCTCCGGCGACCTCGACCTGAACGCCATCGCCCGGAAGGCCTACATGAGCCCCAAGTATTTTTCCCGGTTTTTCAAGCAGTCGGTCGGCGTCACCTTCATGGAATTCGTGCACAAACAGCGGATCAACCGGGCCTGCGAACTGCTGGAAAAAACCGATATGTCCGTCTCCGACATCATGCAGAGCGTGGGGTATTCGGACGGGAAATCCTTTTATCGGCTCTTTAAAAAGTACAAAGGCGTGACGCCCGGCTCCTATCGGAAAAATCTGAAATGATGAGGCGTCAGCTGTATCGTCCTGTTTTTGTTGAGTTTGGTTCGCCCTCGGATCTTTTCGGATTCGGGGGTGAAATTTTTCCGATCCGACCGCTTTTTGAAAAAATCAAAGGGGAAGGAGAGGCCGTTTTGGGACAGATCTGCCGGGCCGGGGAGGAAAAGGTGGAAAATTCCCATGCAAAAGGCGAAAATGCCCATTGAAAAACGGGCCGGAATGTTTTAAAATCAAAGGCGGGGGAGGGGAGCAAATCAAGACAAGGAGGAAAAGAATGAAACCCAAAAAACTGTTGATCCTGGTCCTGGCGCTGCTGTGCTGCAGCTTTGCGCTGGGCGCCGCCGCTCTGGCGGAGGAGGACCCCGTCTACACCAAGGTGACCTCCCTGGAGGGGAACATCACGGTCAGTTCCACCCTGAACAACCCGACTGGGGAGAATCTGACCTGGGAGCTCTCCAAACTGGCCAACTCCGGCAGGGGAGCCTGGACGGCCCAGTGGGGCTGGACGTCCAACCCCTCGGCCGACGAGTGGATCCGCATTGATCTGACCGAGAGCAAGACCATCGGCAGGATCGTGCTGCACAACGAGAGCGGAAACAGCTTTGCCCGCAAGTTCGTGGTCTTCGGCAGCGAGGACGGCGCCTCGTGGTACGAGTTGGCCCGCTACGAGAACGGAGACGAGGGCTGGGCGGATGACAACGCGGTGACCCTCGACTTCCCGGCTGCTTCGGCCCGCTACCTGCAGATCAGTCTCCGCGAAAAGGGGCAGAACGGAACCAACTACCTGCTGTCCATGTCCGAGATCGAGGTCTTCGAGACCGACCAGCCCGCTTCGGCGGAGCTTCGTCCCTACACCGAGGCCGCAGTGACCGTCACGGCCGACGAGACGCTGGACGGAGGTGCTTCCATCGATGTGCTGACCGACGGCGTGTCGGCCGATCAGAACTCCAACACGCCCTACTGGTCGGGCGGATGGAAGACGGGCAGCGCCTCGGATACCGACGAGCTGATCTTTGACGCCGGCCAGGTCATTTCCTTCGGCGGCATCTCGCTGTTCCCCCGCTGCGCCACCACCAGCTCGGCCGAACCCTGCGTGACCTATGGTTTTCCTGAGGCCTTTGCGATCTACGCCAGCGCGGACGGCCAGACCTGGGATCTGCTGCCCCGGCAGACCTATGACGATTATGCGGCGGAACTGTCCTGGAACGACTTCTTCTTCGTCAGACCTGTCCAGGCCCGCTACATCAAATTTGCGGTGACCGGGCGGAGCGAGGCCGGCGGCGCCTATCTGACCCAGCTGGCCGAAGTCAAGGCCTGGCGGGCGGACTTCGAGGTGCAGACCGAATACACCCTGATCACCCCGCAGAGCGCTTCCGCCTCGGGCAGCTGGACGGGGGACACCGGTCCGGAAAAGGCCTACGACGGCAATTATGAAACTTCCTGGGTGGCCTCGTGGGGCTATTCCTCTCACCTCTACGCCGACGAATACATCACCTACGACCTGGGCGAGGCGGCCGTCATCGGGCGCATCGACTTCCACGTCGGATCGGTCAACGTGCCCGGCGCCATCCGGGTGTTGGTCAGCAGGGACGGCGAGAATTTCGGGGTGCTGTTCCGCGAGGACGATCCGCAGTATGCGGACAACTGCCTGTCGGTGACCTTTGATTCGGTGGAGGCCCGCTACGTCAGGGTCGAGATCTTCGAAAAGGGCCTGAACGGGAGCAACTATCTGGGCGGATTCACCGAGATCGAGGTCTACCGGACCGACGAGGCGGAGGCTCTGACCGAAGCGGAGATCCTGAACGAGATCACCGCCGGGGCGACCGTTGCGGTCTCCTCGGTCACCGAGCCCAACACGGCGGACAAGCTGACGGACGGGATCACGGCCAACACCAACGCCCAGTCCAACTACTGGATGAGCGGGATCTCTGCCGAACAGACGGTGGACGGCAGCGGCACCGAACTCGGCTTCGACGGCCTGAGCTTTAGCTTCGCCGAACAGACGGCAGTGGACGAGATCTGGCTGTTCCCCCGCTTCGACGGGGTGCCCGGACACGTCATCGGCTTCCCGGTCAGCTTCACCTTCCTGTACTCCCAGAACGGGCAGGAGTGGTATGAGATCGCCTCCTACACCGATTACCAGGTCAAGGCGGGTTGGAACGAGTTTACATTCCCAGGCCGTGTCAACGCCGCCCACATCGGCATTTATGTGCAGGTCAGGGGCATGAACGGCGACCTTTACACCATCGAACTGGCCGAGGTCAAACTGTTCCGGGCCGAGGGAGAGCGGGCCGCCCTGGAGGGCGGGGCCCTGACCGTGGACACTTCCTCGATCAGCGTCACCCCCTACGAGCCGGAGGGCACCGTCTACACCTACGAAGAATTCCGGCTGAAGCTGTCCGACTACTTCAGCTACAGCCTGCCCGTCGGGCTGACCTACGAGGTCCGCCGGGGCGGCGGGGAGATCGAAATGATCGAGGGAGAGGCCTGGTACGTCTACACCCCCGAAGTCGCCGGCTCCGAGGAGATCCGCATCCGGGCCACGCCCGAGGGCAAGACCTCGCCCTTTGCCCGGATGGACTTTACCCTGACCATCAGCACCAAGGACGATCCCGACGTCATCGCCCGGCCCTGGTCGACCGACATGCACTATGCCGTCGGCGTGACCTTCCGGGTGGACCTTGACCAGCTATTCGTCTACGAGGGCACGGCAGATCTGGTCTACACGGCCGACGTCGGCGCCATCGAGACGGTAGGGGATAAGACTTATCTGGTCTTTACGCCCTCGGAGGAAGGCGAGACCGTCCTCACCGTGACGGCTTCCGTGGAGGGTCGGGACGACAAGACGGCTTCCAACACCGTGACGGTGACGGCCGTGGCCGCGCCGGAGCCCTCGCCCGAACAGCCGCCCGTCTACGGACCGGTCAAATCGAGCTGCGTCTCCTCGCTGGGAGGCAGTTCCCTCTTTGCCGCAGCCGCCGCGCTGGCGGCCGGCGCTATCGCGATCAGGAGGAAACGTGTATGAGAAAACTCAGATTGTGGACGGCTGTGATCGCCGTCGTGGCCCTCTGCGCCCTCTGCCTGCCGGCCGCGGCCCTGGCGGAGGAGGGGCCGACTTATGCCTCGGGGGAAAAGTTCGATCTGTACACCTCGAGCACCATCAAGGACGCCGCCGATTCGAACGGGCAGGCCAAGCACATGCTGGACGGGGATCCGTCCACCGTCTGGCGCTCGGCCTGGGTGGTCGAGACCGCCCCGCCCTGCGACGAGTACGTCCTGTTTGACTTCCGGGAGATCGTCAAGATCGAGAGCGTCACCCTGACCGCCCGTCCGGACGGGCTGATGTTCCCGGACGGCTTCGGATTCTGCTGGAGCACCTCCAACGAAGTGGAGATCCCCATCGAGGGACAGACTTACGACGGCTATCAGAACGCCGACGACAACGTCAACGTGTTCGTCTTTGAAGAGCCGGTGGTGGCGCGCTACCTGAAAATGAACATCTGGTCCCGGACCCCGGACGAGGGCGGCATCCATCTGGTGAACATCGCCGAGGCGGACGCCTCCGTCACGGAGGCCACGGCGGAGGAACAGGAGGCGGCCATCGCCGCCGACGCGGCCACCGAGCGCCCCCTGGTGATCAACGACCCCGAGCTGCCCTTCAACCTGACCACCTCCAGCTTCCTGGACGATTCGGACAATTGGCTTCCCGAACATCTGACCGACCACAACATCACCACGCAGTGGTGTTCGGAATGGGTGGGGACCGCCAACGAGGAGGACGAGATCTATGTCACCATGAGCCTGGGCGATCCTCAGCGGGTCACCGGCGTCATCCTGACCACCCAGGGCATCTGCTTTCCCCGCGATTTCGTCTTCCAGTACACCCTGGACAACGAGAACTGGGTGGACGTGCCGGGCACAGCCCAGACCGACTTTGAACTGGACGGCTCCCAGAGCTACGTCTTCCCCTTCGGAAGCTCGCAGGTGGCCTCTGCCGTCCGCCTGAAGGTCACCAAAAAGACGGCGGATCCCTCGGGCAACTACCTGGTTCAGCTGGCCGACGTCGACGTGCGGGGCTTTGCAGCCACAGAGGAGGAGATCGAGGAGGCCACCGCTGCCTTCAATGAGGCCATCGGCAATCTGCCCGAAGATCCCGATGCCAAACCCACCCCCATTCCCGCGACCCCCGAGGACTTCGAGTCTGAGGGCTGCGGTGCGGCGGCCGGCGGCGCGGGTTCGATCTTGGGCCTGGCTGTCCTGAGCGCAGCCGCCCTGCTGAAAAAGAAAAAGGAGGCCCGCCATGCGTAAATTCTGGAAAAGAGCTTCCGCTCTCCTGCTGGGAGGGCTGATGCTGGGAGGAGTTGCGGTGATGTCTGCCTGCAACAGCGAGGAAGAATCCAACATCGGGTTCATGGTCGAAGTCACCGTGGACGAGGGGCAGACCATCTTCGAGCCCACGGGGACCTGGGGATACCGCTACGGCCCCGCCATGATGTACAACAAGGATGGGCTGATGGAGATCTACTACAGCGGCCCGCCGGAGACCGGCCGGGAGTGGGACGATCTGTTCTACTGGACCTCGGCCGACTACGGCCAGACCTGGAGCGAGGAAGTGGTGGGGGTCAAGCCCCTGTCGGGCACCCGCGAGGAGTACTCGGCCTGCGACCCCACGGTCTTCAAGTACAACGGCTACTACTACGTGCTCTATTCCTCGACCATCGAGTCGCAGGGGCGCTACAACGACGTGTACGGCGCCCGTTCGACAAGCCCCACCGGCCCCTGGGAAAAGTGGACCGGCTCCGATTGGGTGGAGGGGGCCGATCCCCAGCCCGTCGTCTTTTACGGCAGCAATGCCGACTACTACGGCATCGGGGAGCCCAGCGCCGTCATCGTCGGGGATCAGATCTTCCTGTACTACACCTACACGGGCATTCTGCCGAACGGCGTCTATGACCACCAGACCCGGGTGGCCGTCGGCGATATCACCCGGGAAGACTGGCCCAACACCCTGGAGGATCAGGGCCCCGCGCTGGGCGGCAAGGATTCCGAGCAGGATTCCATGGACGTCAAGTACATCGACGGCTACGACGTCTTCCTGGGCGTGACCACCTGCAAGCGCTTCAGCAGCCAGTCCTACATCCAGTTCTACCAGTCCTTTGACGGCATCACCTTCTACGAAATTTACAGCACGGACAGCAGTCTGGCCCATCCCCGCCTGCACAACATCGGCATGACAGGGGACGAGCTGGGGCACATCGACCTCAGCCAGCCCCAGTACGTCAGCTACGCCTACGCCAAAAACGGTCTGGACTGGGGATTCTGGAGCACCTCGATCAACCGCATCCACATCAAGCTGACCCAGATCGTCAACCTGAAGGAGGTGCTGGGCGAGACGGTCTCGGTCGAGGGGACCTTCCCCGACGGGCAGGCGCCCGTCATCTGGGGGCTGTCCTGCTCCAGCGACAGCCGAACCGCCGAAAAGGCTTTGGACGGCAACCTGATCTCCTTCTACTCCAGCAACGTGCACACCGGAGTGGGAGACGACAACCCGTGGCACAGCGGCAAGTACTTTGCCGAGGCGCTGGCCATGACCGCGCCCAACGGCAGGGCTTCGGCCATCAAGCTGACCCCGAGGGAGGACCTTTACTGCTTCCCCTCCAAATTCGTGCTGCAGTATTCGGACGACGGCATCCACTGGACGGACATCAGAACTTATACCGACTACACTGTCTCCGACAACACCGAAAAGACCTTTGAGTTCGGAGAGACCATTCGGGCCAACTATTTCCGGGTGTACGCGCTGGAACTGACCCAGGATCAGTTCGGCAGCTACGCCCTGCAGATCGCTGAAATGGCGCTCGTCGACTGATATGAGAGCAAACCACAGCAAGGCCGCCGCACCCGACAACGGGGCGGCGGCACTGCGGCAAAGACTCCGCTCTCCGGAGCGGCGGAGGGCGGATCGGAGGCGGACGGCCGCAGGCTATGTCTTCCTGTCCCCGGTCATCCTGGGGATCCTGCTGTTCACCCTGGGTCCCATTCTGTACTCGCTGGTGGTCAGCTTTACCGACTACGTCTTTCTGCAGGACGCCACCTTTACCTGGAACAACTTCGCCAACTACACCGGCATGTTCCGCATCCCCACCTTCACCAAGTCCATCGGCTTTACCTTCAAGTACGCCTTTGTGTCGGTGCCGGTGTCCATGTGCGCTTCCTTCTTTCTGGCCTTCGCACTGAACAAGCCCTTTGTCGGCATGAAGTTCTTCCGGGCGGTGTTCTACCTGCCGGTCATCATCCCGGTGGTGGCCAGCACCATCATCTTCAAGGACATGTTCGCCCAGATGGGCATCATCAACGAGCTCATCTACCGGCTGGGATTCGATCAGATCGACTTTTTCGGAACGGGAGACCGCGCCTTTCTCACCCTGATCATCTACAGTCTTTGGGGGGCGGGCGGCTCCATGCTGCTGTGGCTGGCGGCCTTCAACGGCGTCTCGCCGGCCTACTACGAGTCGGCCGAGATCGACGGCGCCAACGGCTTTGTCAAGCTGTTCCGCATCACCCTGCCCATGGTCACGCCCATGATCTTTTACAACCTGGTCACCTCCATCATTTTCTCCATGCAGGCCTTCACCCAGGTCTACATGCTGACCAACGGAGGCCCGACCGAGGATACCATGACCATGGTGTTCACCATCTACAACTACGGCATCAAGTACCGGGAGATCGGGCAGGCCTCGTCCATGGCCTGGTTCCTGTTCGTCATCATCTTCGGGATGACCATGGTGGTGTTCAGAACCAACAAGTGGGTGTACTACGAAGGAGGGGATGCCTGATGGCCGTACAGTCCAAAAACAAGATCCCGCTGATCGTCAAGATCTTCGTGCTCTCGGTACTGGCCGTGGTCTTTATCTTCCCGGTGTTCATGATCTTTTCCAAGTCTCTGATGACCCAGCGGGAGGCCACCGCCTTTCCACCTCTGCTCTGGCCGAGGGAGGGCGGGGTGCACTTCGAAAACTATGTGACCGTGTTCAGCATCTTCGGGAACAACGACGCCGGGATCCCCTACATGATCTCCTACTTTTTCAACACCCTGCTGGTGGTGGTGCTCAGCACCGTGGGCGTCCTCTTTTCGGCCTCCTTTGTGGCCTTCGGTTTTTGCAAGATCAGGTTTCCGGGCCGGAACGCGGTGTTCATGATCGTGCTGGCCACCATGATGATCCCTTCGGCGGTGACCATGGTGCCCCTGTACGTCATCTTTTCCACCCTGCGGCTGACCAATTCCACCACGCCGCTCTGGCTGCCCATGTGGTTCGGCGGGGGCGCGCTGAACATCTTCCTGATCCGGCAGTACATGATGACCCAGCCCAAGGAGATCCTGGAGGCCGGCATGATCGACGGCGCGGGATACTTCCGGCAGTACTTCAGCATCACCCTGCCCAACACCGTGCCCATTCTGGTGGCGGTGGGGATCGGGGCGATCACGGGGGCGTGGAACGATCTGCAGGGGCCTTTGACCTACATCTCCAGCCGGGAAAAGTATACGCTGACCATGGCGGTGTCCATGCTGTCGACCGATGTTTCGCTGAACATCAACAACACCCCGGCGACCATGGCGGCCTGCATGTATCTGCTGATCCCGCCCTGTCTTCTGTTCATATTCGGGCAGAAATATTTTATCGAAAGCGTCGTCATGAGCAGTATCAAGGGTTGATCTATGGAGTTTCGCAATTATTCTGACAAAGTTTACGGCTGCTGGCTGGGCAAGTGCGTCTGCGGCAACATCGGCGCCCCCTTCGAGGGTATGAAGCAAAAGCTCTCCGTCCGTTTCGACAGGAGCATGGCGGAGGAGACCGCGCCCAACGACGATCTGGACCTGCAGGTGCTCTTTCTGGACGTCGTCGAGCGCTTCGGCCCGGATTTCACCGCCGACCAGCTGGCAGAGGCCTTCTACCGAAACTGTCCCTACGCCCCCGGCGAGTATGCCTATTTCAAGAAGAATTTCCGCTGCGGCATCCATCCGCCCCTGAGCGGCAGCTTCAACAACGAGGTCTACCGCACCGGCATGGGCTGCACCATCCGCTCCGAGCTGTGGGCCTGTCTGGCCCCGGGCGATCCCGAAAAGGCGGTAAATTTCTGCCTGCGGGACGGCGTGCTGGATCACGACGGCGACGGCCTGTGGGGAGAGGTCTTCCTGACCGCCCTGGAAAGCCTGGCCTTTGCCGGCGGCCGGATCCCCGATCTCATCGGGCGGGCCGCGCAGTTTGTGCCTGGGGACAGCCCCCTCCGCCGGCTGATCGGGGAGGTCCTGCGCTGGGCGGAGGAAGACCTTTCCTTCTTCCGGATCCGGGACCTCATCGTCTCCCGTTACGGCAGCGCCGAGGCCACCTCGGTCTACCAGAATGTGGGCTTTATCCTGCTCGGCCTGCTGCGGGGGAGTCGGAACTTTCTGGAGTCCGCCATCGAAGTCTGCAACTGCGGCTTCGACACCGACTGCACCTGCGCCTCCTTCGGCGCCGTCAGGGGGATCCTGCTCGGCGGAGAACAGCTCAACCGGGAGTACGATTTTTCCAAAGTGACCTACCGCCTGGGCGTCACGGCCAGAGCGCGGAGCCCCTACATCCGGGACCTCAGCGAGGAAGTGGCCGCCCTGGGGGGCCGACTCGGCGGCATGGCCGGAGCCCCGGAGACAGCGTTTTCCTTCGAGCAGCCCGACTCTGTGACCTTTCGGGTGTCCTATGGGGACGGAGGTCCCAGTCTGGCCTTCGGCGAGAGCAAAAAGGTCACCCTCTGGGCGGTCAGCCGCTCCGCCGTCCCCCTCCGCCTGCGCTTTGCCTGCGACCCTCCGCTGGTCCTGGACCGGGAGGAGGCCGAGATCGGTGGAGCGGGCGAGTTCGGGATCGAGCTGACCGTCCGCGTTGCGGAGGAGGCCCGGGAACTGCCCCGCGCCAACCTCGTCCGCGTCCGCTGGGGAGAGGGAAAGGAGTACGTCTTCGGATTTGCGGGCGCCGCCCGCTTCGAGGCCTTCGGCCCGTTCTGGAAAAACAACGTCGAAGTGCCCCCGCTGCGGGAGAAGGAGAGCTACTGGAACTACTTTCCCGCCGGCAGCGAGGCCGAAAAAATGGACCGCATCCGCTTTTATCACACCAACTGCCTGCCCCGGGAGGTTTCGCCGGAGGAGGCGCTTCTGCCAGAACACAGCCTGGGCTTTTTCGACAGCCGGACGGACGCCGTCAGGGTGGAGGAGCATCTGCGGTTCGACGGCCAGGCCTGGTACGTGTTCCGCCTCCGCCTGGTCCTGCCGGAGGCCAGAACGTGCGGCCTGCAGATGGGGTGCGGGGGGCCGGCGGAACTGTACCTGAACGGCAGATATCTGACCGGCACCCGGGAGCACTTCCGCTACACGCCGGAAAACCTGCACTGCTTCGGGGTAGAACTTCTGGAGGGGGACAACGAACTGATCTTCAAGGTCATGAAATGCGGGGACTGCACCCGGTTTAGCTTCGACTTTCTGGAAGAAGGGCCGTGCAGCAACCACATGATTGAATACAAATTCAAACGGTAAAGGAGAAAACGAGATGAAACATTGGAAAAGATTCCTGACCCTGCTGCTGGCGCTCTGCGCCCTGCTGAGCTTTGCCGCCTGCGGCGGAACGCCGGACGACCCCGAGAGCAGTAACCCCAATCCGCCCCCGGTGACCTCCGACGAGCCCGAGGACGGAAAGACCAATTTGGTGGTCGGCATCATCAGCGACACCTCCGAGCGGGAGATGATGGAGTCGGTCATCGCCGCCTACGAGGCCGACAACCCCGACGTCAACGTCCGGATCATGCAGATCGCCGGCAACTACAGCCAGCAGATCGTCAACCTGGCCTCCACCGGCGAACTTCCCGACGTCTACATGAACTATGACACCCTGGTGGGCTACCTGGCCAAGAGCAACGTGTCGCTGGATCTGACTTCTTATCTGACGGAGTACGGGATCTCCGCCGACGACTTCTATCCCTCCATCTGGCAGCTGGGCGTGATCGAGGAAAAGGTCTACATGATGCCCCGCGAGTACGCCCATTGCGTGGTCTACTACAACAAGGAGCTGCTGACCACGGCCGGCGTGGACATGAGCGTGATCCGCAACGGCTGGACCTGGGAGGAATTTGAGGCCGTGGCCGCCCAGCTGGTGGAAAAGAGGGGGACCATCGTGACCCAGTACGGCGCCGACCTCCAACTGAACTGGCCCACCACCGTCCTCAGCTACATCTATGGCAAGGGCGGTACGCTGTTCAGCGAGGACAAGCAAAGCTGCACCATCGACGATCCGAACACTGTTGCCGCCTATCAGGAGCTGAAGGGAAAGGTGGACGAGGGCGTCTACACCAACGTGTTCAGAGCGGGCACGCCGACCTTCCTCAGCGGAAACGTGGGCTTCTACTTCTCCGTCCGGCCCCAGGCCAACATCATCGACCGCACCTTCAGCGAGGGGAACTGGGACGTGGTCTCCTTCCCGGCCATGAGCGGGGCCGAGCAGTATGTGGGCTCGGGCGCGACGGGCTATTCGGTCTCCTCCTACTCCGAAAACCGGGAGGCCGCCGTGGACTTCCTCATGTACATGATGAGCGAGGAGGGGATGAACGTCATGGCCTCGTCCGGCCTGATCGTGCCCTCGCGGATCTCCATGAACACAGCCGACGCTGCCTGGAGAAGCTTCCCCAATGCCTCCATCAATCAGGATGCCTTTGTCTACGAGCCCGACCGCGACATGCTGCCGCTCTCCAGCTACATCGCCGATCCCAGCCAGACCACCAAGGTCACTGACGCTTTGAATCTGGCAACCGAATCGCTGATGATCAACTGCGACGCCTCTCAGTTTGCGCAGTTCGTCGAGAGCATCACCGCCGCCATGGCCGCTTAAGTCTCCGAGACCGGCGTTCGGGCGAAAGAAAAAAGATTAAAAAGGCAAAGAGGCAGTCTGTCCGTCCGGGAAAACCGGGGCAGGCTGCCTCTTTTTGTAGGGAAAGCGCCCTGAAAACATCGGTTTTTTCAGGGCGCTTTTGCTGACTGGAATCGGACCCGAAGGGCGGAAGGTCTGCGCTCCGGTATGAAGGGGGTAACGTCTGGCAGAAAGCAGTCTTTGATGAAAGGCCCGCATCTTGGCGCGAAAGAGAAGCAGAACGAAAGCGCAAGCAAATCCGGCCGCGAAAGGGAGGGGCGGCGCGCTCATTGGAAGAACTCCTTGGGGGAGACGTGGTACTTGGCCTTGAAGTTCCGCTCCATCGAGCGGAGAGAGTTGAAGCCGTGCGCGGTGGCCAGGGAGGTCAGGGACTCGGTGTTGTCATAGTGTTCGATCAGCTTTTCGATGCGCACCGAATTGATGTACTCGATGCAGCCGCAGTTGAAGATCTTCCGCCACAGCTTGGAAAAATAGCAGGGGTTGTAGCCGATCTGATGGGCCAGCACCTCCAGGGTGATGTTCTCCCGGTAGTTCTCCTCGATGAAGAGCAGGATCTGCTGGAACTGCTTTTTCTGGGCGCCCACGGTCTCCTTGACCCGGGGGACGTAGTAAAAGATGATGTGGATCAGCGCCGAGATGATCTCGTTCAGAAAGGGCTGCATCCTGAAGTCGTAGGTGGTGATGGTGGTGAACTTAGTGTAGACGTTTTTGGTGTGATCCTGCAGCAGGCGGAGCAGCTGCAGGATGGTGCGGTTGCAGTCGGGATCTTGGATGACCGGGTTCTCGAAGCGCATGTTGGCCATCTTTTTGAAGAAGTCTTTGTTGAATTTCCAGGGGACCACCAGCGAGATGGACCGCAGACCCTTGGGATTGTCAAAACCGTGGGTCTCGAAACTGTCGAACAGGATGGTCTCGTCCCGGTTCAGGAGGTATTTCTGCTTGTTCAGGGTGACTTCCAGCCCGTCCTCGAGGACGTAGAGGATCTCGATGTGGTGATGGAAATGAGGGGAGGCAAAGTTGGCCCCCTCAAACAGGTAAAGATCGTTGGACTTGTCCCGGTAGGATTCGAAAAAAGAAGTCATGCGGACCTCCGAAGAACGCGAAAAGTCAATTTGTGTCGCATTTTGAAAAACATAAGACTTGAAACGGCGCTTTTTACGTGATATAATGGAAGCATGGATTCTGCCTTCCGGCATCATACTTTGATTTCAGTATAATACAGAATCGCCCAAAAGTCAACCCGGAAAGGCAAAATGTCAAAAAGTGTCGTTCAGGAATTTGGCCCTGCAAAGGCGGGATTCGGAGGGGACAGGCCCGCATCCCGGCTTGGAAGACGGATGGGAAAGGGCAGCGGAATCGCTCGCGCTTTCCGCCCGGAAAACCGCAAAGAGGGGGCCCCCTCTTTTACTTGCGTCCCAGACGCAAGTAAAAGACCACTGCAAGAATGAGAAAGAGGGAAAAATCTCAGATACGGTGAAAAGCCGTAAAAGGAGGAAACATGAAACGCTTGAGCAAAATTTTCTGCGCTTTGCTGTGCCTGACGCTGGCCCTTTCGGTCGCTGCCTGCGCGCAGCCGCACCAGGGCGAGACCGGAGATGATTACGAGGTGAACATCGACCTGGATCCCGAGATCACGGCCACCCTCCGCATCTCCTGCGAGGCCAGCAACGACGAGCAGCGTATCGTGCAGTACCTGGCCGACGGCTTCAACAAGTACTATCCCAACGTGACCATCGAGATCGACCCCATGTCGGGCGATCTGGTCAGCACGCTGATGGGCTACTGGGGGGCGGGAACCATGCCGGACATCTTCCAGATCTCCAGCTTCAACATGCTCAACCTGCAGGATGTGGGCATCATCCTGAATCTGGATCCCTACATCAGGGCCGAGACCGAGGCCGGGACCTTTGACGTCTCGGAGTACTACGAGGATTTCTGGGGGCTGGGGCAGAAGGACTTCGACGGGAGCCAGCTGATGATCCCCCGTGCCGCCGACCAGGTGGTCTGCCACTACAACGCCAAGATCATCAAGGAGGCCTCGGACTGGTGCGGAGTGGACCTGGAGGGCACCTACATCAAAAACGGCTGGACCTGGGACGATTTTCTCACCGTGTGCAGCTATCTCCGCGACTTCTACGACGCCACCAACCGCTCCAACAACTACCTGCTGGACGGCTTTCTGGACTGGGAGGCGGTGTTCAATCCCATTCTGAAGTCTTTCGGGGTGGAATACTTTGACGAGGAGGGCAACTGCCTGATCGACAGTCAGGGCACCCGTGAGGCGCTGGAACTGATCAAGAACATCATTGACCTCCGCTATCACGGCAGATTCTCCGGCTCGCAGGCCAACTTTGCGGGCGGCCAGGGGGTGTTCATGTTCCACTCGCAGGACGCCACCACCCAGATCAAGAACCTGGCCATCGCCAACTACATGGACTACGAGGACATGGATGAAAACTACTACAACTTGGTGACCTTCCCCATCATCAACGAGGAAGATCCCCAGATCGGCTGCGGGGTCTCCGGCTATGCCGTCTCCTCCGACAGCGAAAACCGGGACGTAGCCTGGGCCTTCCTGAAATTCATGGTTTCCCGGGAGGGGCAGAACTGCATCGCGGACTCCGGCAAGAACTACCCGCCCATCCGCAAGGACATGGCCGACCCCAAGGACCCCGAAAATCACTGGGGGCTGGGGCTGGAGTGCTACAACCTGGAGGCCTTTACCTGGGCGTCCAACCATGACGCCATTTCGCCGACCATCTTCATCACCGCCCGGCCCCAGCGCGCCACCGACATGCTGGACGCCATCGGGGTCATGATCGGCAACTACGTGGACATCGGCTACACCCTGGACCAGGCCATCGCCAGAGGCCAGGCCTCGCTGGAATACTGGATGGAAAACTGACCTCCGGCAAAGGGAAGCGACCATGGCCTTGACTCAGAAAAAAAAGCGGAAGATCCAAAACATTGCGTCGGGCTATCTGTTCATCTGCCCGGTGCTGCTGGGGATCCTGATCTTCACCTACTACCCCGCGGTGTCTTCCTTTATCTACAGTTTTCAGTCCTATGACGGGTTTTCCAAATTTGAGTGGGTGGGGCTGCAGAACTTCGTCAATCTGTTCACCCGGGACATGGAGACGGGCACTGTCTTCGCGAACACCTTTCTGTACACCGTCATCACGGTGCCGCTGGGGCTGTTCCTCGGGTACCTGCTGGCGCTGGCCGCCAACATGAAGCTGAAGGGGATCTCCTTTTTCCGGGTATTGTTCTACCTGCCCTGCATGATCCCCAGCGTGGCCAGCGGCGTCCTGTGGCGGGATCTTCTGGATCCCGACTTCGGGATCATGTACCAGATCTTTTCCTTCTTCGGCCTGCATCCCACCTTTTTCACCTCCGCCAGCACGGCCATGGCCACCCTGATCTGGACCACGACCTGGGGCTGCGGGGGAGGCATGGTGCTGTGGCTGGCCGCCTTCAAGAACATCGGGCCGGAGCTGTACGAGTCGGCCCGGCTGGACGGAGCCAACACCTTCCAGTGCGTGACCCGCATTACCATTCCCATGAGCACGCCCATCATTTTTTACAACCTGGTGACCGGCATCATCGGCTCCCTTCAGGTCTCGACCACCCTGGTCATGGCGGGCAGCACGGGTGGGCGGGGTCCGGACAACAGTCTGTACTTCGTGGCCGTCAAAATTTACAACGACGCCTTCGTGCGTATGGGGCAGATGGGCTATGCCTGTGCCTTCGGCTGGGTGCTGTTCGTCATCATCGGGGCGCTGACGTTCGTCACCTTCAAGACCAACAAATGGGTGGAGTACGGAGAGAACCATGGCTGAAATGACCCTTCGACAGGAAAGAAGAGAGGCAAGGCGGGCGGCAAAGCGGGCGCCGAAGCACAAGCTCACCCCCCGAAAGCTCGCGGCCCGGATCCTGCAGTATCTGGTGCTGGCCCTGATCGCCCTCTACCTGATCTTTCCCTACATCTTCATGCTCAACCGCAGCTTCATGTATCCCGCCGACATCATGACCCTGCCGGTCAAGTTCTTCCCGCCCAAACTGACGCTGGATGGATGGGTGAAGATGTTCGAGCAGAACAACTACCTGCTGTACACCTTCAACACCCTGAAGATCGTCTGCTTCAACATGATCGCGGTCCCGCTTTCGGCCTCGGTCTGCGCCTACGGCTTTACCAAGATCCGCTTTCCCGGACGGGATTTCGTGTTCTCGGCCACCCTGGCCACCATCATGATCCCCGGGGCGGTCACTCAGGTCCCCCTTTACATCATGTTCTCCCGGCTGGGCTGGGTCAACGGGGCGCTGTGCATGACCATTCCCGCCCTGTTCGGAGGGGGAGCGGTGACCATCTTCCTGTTCATGCAGTTCATGCGCGGCATTTCCTTCGAGCTGGAAAACGCCGCCAAGATCGACGGCGCCAACGTCTTTCAGCGCTACGCCCTGATCACCATGCCGCTGTGCTGGCCCATCATCCTCTACACGGTGATCAGCACCTTCAGCGGGGGATGGAGCGACTTCTACGGCCCCCTGGTCTACCTGAAGTCCCGGGAGCAGTACACCCTGGCGCTGGTCATCTACTACGACAGCATCAACACCAACGTGGCCATGGAGGTCGCCAATGTCCGCATGGCGGCGGGCGTGTTCATGTCGCTGCCCCCGCTCATCCTCTTCTTCCTCTATCAGAAAAACCTGATCGAGGGCATCCAGGTGGGCGCCATCAAGGGATGAAGGCCCATCCGCCGAAACCGCTAAAAAAATCCCAAAGGGAGGAAATGAAATGAAAAAACTGCTTGCCTTTTTCTGCGCGCTGGCGATCGCCTCCACGGCCCTGGCCGTGACCTTCGCCGCGCCCGACCTTTTCGCCGCGGAAACGGGGTATATTATCGCCTCCGTGGGGGAACAGTGGAGCCGGTCCGACGGGAACTACGAGGATCACCTGGAGATCCCGCTCAAGCTGGAAAACTGCTCCTTCGAGGCCAAGGCCCTGGGCACCACCCAGCTGGTCACCAATCAGTTTGAAAAGATCAGCCTTTACACCCGCCTGGGGGAAAACGGCACCGAGTATGACTGGTACACCCTGGCCGAACTCAGCGAGATGAAGAACGACGCCGGAATGCCCTACGTGGTGCGGACTTCCCAGTTCGGGGCGGTGCTGTTCATCGCCATGGACTGCTACTACGGCGGGACCAAGGACCTGCTGGCCTCCTATGTCAAGGCGGTCAAGATCGAGGCCGGCATGACCATGGCGGTCCACACCGAGGACCACTGGAGCTGGAACTCCGGCGACCCCGTCCCTCAAAGCTACACCGAGTCCGAGGAGTGCACCGCCGAGGACATCCTCCTGGTCATCGACCATGCCACGGACGAGGAAAAGGCGGCCAAAAAAAACGACGTCTACAACCTGCCCGTGCCCGAGGAAGGGGACGAGATCGAGTTCTCCCTCTCGAACTGGCACTACGGCCTGAACACCACCCTGACGGCGGCGGACGTGGCCGAAGCCGAGGCGGTGCTGAACAGCCTGGGCGGCGAGCGCATGGAGATCGATCCCGCCTCGCTCAGCCTGGATTATGACTTCTCGCAGACCGACATCGAAAGCCCGGTCACGGCCACGTACGGCGGCGCGGCGGGAACGACCACGGCCTATGTGGCCGACATCACGGGGTCGCTTTCGGTGCAGGTGGGCGCCTCCACGGTGGCCCGCAAGGATTCCAGAATGGACCACCTGGAGATCAATTTCGACATCGACAACTGCGACTGGGATTGCAAGGCCATCGGCACCACCCAGACCGTCACCAATCAGTTCGACAAGATCAGCCTGTATGCCCGCCTCGGGGAGGACAGCACCGAGTACGCCTGGTACACCCTGGCCGAACTGAGTGGGATGCAGAACGACGCCGGAATGCCCTACGTGGTGCGGACGGCGCAGCACGGCACCACCCTGTTCATCGCCATGGACTGCTACTGGGGAGGCTCCCTGGATCTGACGCCGAACCACGTCAAGGCCGTTTACTTCGAAAAGGGGCTGGTCTTTGCCACCTACACCACCGACCACTGGAGCTGGGGCGGCGGCGACCTGGTCCCCCAGAACTACGGCGTGGCCGCCCAGGCCCCGCTGATGGAGGACGTGCTGGTGGAGATCGATCACCTGGCCTCTGAGGGCAGCAGCGTCAACGATGAGTACAACTACGCTACCCTCGGCGAGGGGGACACCCTGGAAGTGGTCTCCCAGCCCGATCAGCTGGTCTACGAGGTCGGCGAGAGCTTCGAGCCCGAGGGCCTGGTCCTGTCGGCGGTCTACCACTCCTTCGGCGGGATCAGCCTGCTGGCGGACGGCAGCGCGGCGACCTATGAGTACGACTTCTCCGAGACCGGCATGCAGACGGTCACCGGCAGCTACGGCGGCAAGACCTTCACCGTCGAGGTCGAGGTGGTCAACACTATTCAATCCATCGAGGTGACCGCCCTGCCCGAGACTACCGTCTACGGCCTGGCCGGCACCCCCGACTGGACCGGACTGGAGGTCACCGTGCACGCGGCCGAGGGAGACTACACGGCGGAGGCCGAACTGCTGACCTTCTCCTCGCCCGACATGCTGACGGTGGGGGAAAAGACCGTCACCGTGAGCTACCGCGGCTTCGAGACCTCCTTTGCCATCACGGTGGAGGATCAGCATCCCGAATCCAACATCCAGTTCTACACCGGAAGCCCGGTCAACTTCTCCGATCAGTACGGCTGCCTGGCCGTCCGCTTCGAGTTCAACAACGTCGAGTGGTACAACAACGCCGGCTCCAAGGCGCTGTACCGGGTGGACAACTGCAACAACGCCAAGGATCACATCTACATGCAGATCTCCGAGCACTACCAGGGTGACAAGCTGGTGGTGGGCGAGTGGTACTCCGTGGGCGAGCTGATGGAGATCAGAGACGTCAACGGCACCCGCTACATCGAGCGCGTCAGCCAGTTCGGCGAGACCCTGCTCTTCCACCTCGACACCTACATGGGCGACGATCCCACTCTGGAGTTCATCCGGGACGACGTGGCCGCCATCTGGATCGACGCCGGGTTCTACTTTGTGGACTACTATGACAACACCTGGGGCAACAACGACATCTATGACTACTGGATCCTCGAAAACGCCATCCTCCGCCACGATCTGCTGATCGAAATGAACGTGCTGGGGATCTCCTGGATCCGCGCCTGGGCGGAGACCGATCCCATGACCGTGGTCAGTCTGCCCGACAAGACCACCTACGGCATCGACGAGACTTTGGACGTCACCGGGCTGGTCATCCACTGCAAGTATGCCGACGGCTACGAGGAGGACGTCGAGGTCAGCGAGAACAACTGCCTGTACGACTTCTCCGAACCCGGCACCGCCACCGTCACCGTCTCCTACAACGAGATGAGGGTCTCCTTCGAAGTGACCGTGATCGAGGGGACGGAGGATGACGACGACCCCAAGGGCTGCCAGGAGGGCTGCAACGGCGGCCTGTTCGCGGGCAGTCTGCTGGGCCTCCCGCTGGCGGCCCTGGCCGCGGTGCAGCTGATCAGAAAGAAAAAGGCTTGACGCCGCATCGGGGAGGGGGAACGATTCTCCCTCCCTCTCTTTGAAAAGGAGGAAAAATTTTGAGCAAGAAAAAAGAGGCGAAGTGGTCGTCCGGCTTTCTCGCGCTGCTCCTCGCGCTGCTCCCCTTAAGCGGCTGCGGGGGAGGGAGAAAAATCGAGCGCGTGGAGGACACCCGGGAGATCACCGAACAGGAGTACACCATCAACAACACCGTGGCCGTGGACAGTCTGGGCCGGGTCACGGTCAGCGCGGACGGCGAAAAGACGGACAAACAGCGCTACGTGGGTATCTTTTTCTTCTGCGCGGTGGGCAACCACGCCAGCGGCGTGGGGGTCTACGACGTCACCAAGATCCTGGAGGAGTACGGCCGGGAATTTTTCGACACCGACACCGAGATCTCCCCGGCGAACTACTCCCACCACTGGGGAGAGCCGGTCTGGGGGTACTACAAGGAAGCCGATCCCTGGGTCATCCGCAAGCAGATCGAAATGCTGACCATGATCGGCATCGACTACCTGGTGTTCGACTGCTCCAACGGCCCCATGTACGAAAACGTCACCGACACCCTGTTTGAGATCCTGCTCGAGTACCAGGAAAAGGGCTGGGACGTGCCCAAGTGCATGTATATGATGGGGGGCGGCGGAGACACCTATGCGGATGAATCGCAGGTCTGTTCCATCTACGAGCGCTACTACAGCAACCCCCGCTATGACAGCCTGTGGTTCGCCCCCAACGGCAAGCCCATGCTGATCTGCCAGGAGCGCACCATCGTCCGCATGACCAATCTGGACGACGACTCCTTAAGCTCGCAGCTGAGCGAATTTTTCGAGTTCCGGTTCTCCTACTGGCCGACCACGGCCTACATGGATCCCAACAGCGCGGCCTGGTGCTCGTTCTCCTATCCCCAGCAGTGCACGGGGGACTGGCTGACCGTCTCGGTGGCCCAGCATCCCACCGTCCGCTTCTCGGACACCGAGGGCTCCCGCGGCCGGGGCTGGGACTATTCCACGGGGCAGAACGACCACGAAAACTACGCGGCCGGGCTTAACTATGAAAACCAGTGGAAGACGGCCTTCGAGCTGGACGACCAGGTCACCTACACCTTCATCACCGCCTTCAACGAATGGGTGGCCTGCAAGTACTACTATCCCAACCTGGATTCCGTTCACAAGTACGTCATGGTGGACGCCTTCAACGACGAGTTCTCCCGGGACATCGAGCCCACCTACAGCGGCAACATGAAGGACAACTTTTACCTTCAGACCTTCCGCAACATCCGGGAGTACAAGTACGAGGACGCCGTCCACTACCTCTACGAGGACCTGACCCCCGATCTGAACGATCCCGATTCCGCGGTCTGGGAGCGGGCCTCGGTGTTCCGGGACTTCACCGGAGAGTGCATCGAGCGGAACTTCCTCCGCCATGACGGGGACTACAGCGGGATCTACCTCACCGACACGACCAACCGCAACGACATCGACACCGTCTCCGTGGCCCGGGACGGGGAAAACCTTTACTTCCGCATCACCACCGTGGATCCCGTCACCGCCTACGAGGAGGGGGACACCGAGTGGATGAACATCCGCATCCGCACCGAGGACGGGGGCGAGACCGACAGCCTGGGCTACCACTTCGTGGTCGGCCGGGCGGTCTCCGGCTCGCAGATGTCGGTCAGCCGCTGCCTGCCGGACGGGAGCTTTTCCCTCCTCGGCCAGGCCGAGTTCGCCGTCTCCGGCAACGTGCTGTGCGTCAGCGTTCCGCTTTCGCTTCTGGGACTTTCGGCCACGGATTACCGCATCGAATTCAAGGTCAGCGACAACATCGCCGACTCGTCCGACGTGCTGTCCTTCTACAACTCCGGCGACAGCGCCCCCATCGGCGGCTTAAGCTGGCAGTTCGGCTATTGATCTAAGGAGGTGCTTATGAATTTCAGACGAGCCGCGGCCCTGCTGCTGGGCGCCGCCCTCCTGCTGTCCGCGACGGGCTGCGGGGGAAACCAGGAAACGCCTTTCACGCCCTACGATCCGGCTCTTCGGGTGGAGGACACCCGGGATCTCGACGACTACGCCTTTACGGTCTCCAACATCGTCACCGAGGACGACTACGGGCTGATCGCCTACAGCACCGACGGGGAGAAGGGGGACAAGGAACGCTATGTCGGCATGTTCTACTTCCTCAACCTGGGCATGGGGGCGGACATCAACGGGACCTACAACGTCACCGAGATCATCGAAAAGTACGGCATCGAGGAATTCGGCAAGGATTCCGATGTCTCGCCCGCCGGGGTCTCCCATCACTGGGGGCAGCCGGTGTGGGGCTACTACCACTCCGGAGACGAATGGGTGATCCGCAAGCAGGTCGAAATGCTGACCATGGCCGGCATCGACTTCATCTGCTTTGACGTCTCCAACGCCGTCACCTACGACGAGAACGCCGAAAAGGTGCTGAACATTCTCCTCGAGTACCACCAGATGGGCTGGGACGTCCCCAAGGCCATGTACCACTTCAACGGCGGCGGAGTCACCGAGTGGGACGAGGGCAACCTGACCGACATCTACAACAAGTTCTACAAGCCCGGCAAGTACGACGACATCTGGTTCAAGCCCGAGGGCAAGCCGCTGACCATCGTCATGGAGGCCACCGCCGTCCGCCTGGGCAGGGAGGACGCCACCGAGGTGCAGAAGGAGCTGAACGACTACTTCCAGTTCCGCTATGCCCAGTGGCCCACCGAGCCCAACAACCTCAGCGGGCTGGGCTTCCCCTGGATGGACTACGCCTATCCACAGTACATCCACACCAACATGGTCAGCGTCTCGGTGGCCCAGCACGTCACGGTCAAGTTTTCGGACACCGTGGGCAGCCACGGCCGGGGCTGGGACTACACCACGGGGACCAACAACCACGACCTGTTCGGGCAGAACATCAACTTCAAAAACCAGTGGAAGACGGTCTACGACAACGACGACGTGTTAAAGTACGTGTTCATCACCGGCTGGAACGAGTGGATCGCCGCCAAGCAGTACCTGCCTAACCTGACCTCTGATCACAACGGCTACCTGATGTGCGACACCTTCAACGACGAGTTCTCCCGCGATCTCGAGCCGACTATGGAGTCCTCCCTCAAGGACAACGCCTACAAAAATCTGATCGCCTACGTCCATGACTACAAGTACGAGGAGGCCAAGCACTACGTCTATCCCGAGATCACCGTGGACATGACCGATTTCGGAGAGGCGCAGTGGGCGGGCGCCTCGGTCTACAAGGACTTTGTGGGCGAGTGCACCGAGCGCTACTACATCTCCTACGACCGGAGCTACTACAACGAGGACTACACCAACCGCAACGACATCGACACCGTCTGGGTGGCCCGCGACGCCGAGTATCTGTACTTCCGTATCACCGCGGCCGAGGACATCACCGCCCATTCCTCCGGGGATCTGCGCTGGATGAACATCTGGCTGAACACCCAGAACAGCGGCACTAAGAATGCCATCGGCTACCAGTACGTGATCAACCGCGAGATCCTGGACGGCTCCCGCTCCAAGGTGCTCAAGGCCACAGGCGAGGCGCAGTACGAGCAGACCGGCGAGGCCGAGTACGCCGTCTCGGGCAACGTCATGCTGGTCAGGATCCCGCTCTCCGCGCTGGGATTGACCGAGGACAACTATGACATCGAGTTCAAGGTCAGCGACAACGTCAAGGCCACGGCCAACAGCGACATCCTGGAGTTCTACAACTCCGGCGACAGCGCCCCCATCGGCGGCCTGAGCTACAAGTTCGGCTACTGAGCCGTGAAAAGAAGATCGGGCCATGCGGCCCGTTAAAAAAGAGGACCGCCCGGAAGCTTTTCCGGGCGGTCTTTCCGTAAAGAGGGGGAGAAGAGAAGTTCCCCAAAGAGGGAAGGGGCTGAGGATGGAGGAAAGGCGCAGCCTGTCCTGACAAGGGGCCGCCCGCCCATCGGGTTGTCTTCCGGACGGGGGAACGGCCTGCCCTAAGCGGGTGCCTCCGGTCCGGACTCACCTTACCCCAGGCGGCGCCATGGCATTCAAGGCTTTGGGGCGAAAATCCGGCCCTCACTTTTTGGGGTGGGCGGAGATTTCGAATTCGAAGGTCAGGTCTCGGAAAAAGTCCTCCTCGGGGTGGCTTTTGGTGTAAAGGCGGTACCCCTCGGGATTAAACTTGAAAAAGTTTTCCTGGGCGGACAGCACGTCGGTGCCGTAGGCGGAAAGGTCGTCCAGAAAGGCGCGGACCTCCCCGCCGAAGGCCTCCTCCACCGCTCGGCAGAGCCCCTCGTCCACCTGGTAGGAAGAGGAGATGTTTTCGATGGAGTCGTCATCGGACTCCAGATGGCGGATGACCAGGGAAAGATCGAGTTTGTAGCGGATTTTGGGCAGTCCGTTTTCATAGAGGTAGCTGGCCTCGGCCTTGGGGGAGGAGGTCTGAAATTCCACCCGCCGGATCTTCTGCCCGTCGGCCTCCAGGTCGGACAGCTCGAAGGAGCCGATCCTGACGGCCTGGGTCAGGTGGTTGAAGGCCCGGATCTGTGTCCGCTCCAGAAAGTGGGAAAAAAATTCCTTTCGGAAGACGACGGCACGGTTGGTCTCGAACACGTTCTTGCCGTCCTGAGGGTCCGAGGCGCCGGTGTCCGCCTCGCGGTAGGTCAGGTAGGTCATGTAAAGCCCGTTGCTCTTTCCGTAAAAGCGGTTGACCAGAAATTTCAGATTCAGTCCCATGATGGCGTCCGAGGCGTTTCCGGACTGGTAGATGACCTTCAGCACGGTAAAGGCCGAAACGCTGTCCAAAGGGGTCTTGGCCTTCAGCAGTTCTTCGGCTTTGCCCTCGCAGGCGCAGACCAGGGCGGCGTCGTTCAGATCTTCGGAGCGGAGGAAAAAGTCCAGCACCTCCATCAGGTCGTATTGCAAAGTCTCCTCGCCCAGCAGGATGGCGTAGCAGAAGTTGAGGTTGGGGTACCAGCCCGTCTGCTGGATCAGGTCGGACAGCGCGGTGGCCGGGGTGCTGCCCTGTCCGCAGATGACCACCTGCTGCTGGGAGGGCGTGTTGCCCTGGGAGGTGTCCGAGTCGGCCAGCTGGCAGGAGACGGTGTAGGACGAGCCGTCGTAGTCCACGCCGCAGGCCACGATGATGGCGGTGTTTTCCAGACTGACTCCGCCGAAGTCGTTGGTGAAGAACAAAAACAAAATGCAGGCGACGGCCAGCAGGATGGGCCGGCCTTTTCCGGTAAACTTACCCATGGCGGACCCTCCCGTGCGCCCCGGAAGATCCCGGGCAGACGAACTTACGCATGATGTTTCCTCCGATACCGCAGGGCCAGCAGGGGGGTGCAGGCCGGCAGGGCGATCTGCAAAACGGCGGCGGCCGGGGTCAGAAAGCGGCTGTAGATCTCGTAGGCGTTGGTAAAGTTGTCCCCGATCACGACCAGCAGCGCAAACAGCGCCGCCCCGCAGATCAGGGTGGGCAGCAGGGAACTTTTCCCCCCGTAGATCTGCCGGAGGGACTCGGCGGCGGCATACAGCATGACCGAGGAATTCAGGAAGATCCCGATCATCAGCAGGATGATGGCCAGCCAGTCGAAGCGCCCGCTGTTGGACAGAAAGGCCGAGTACTTGCTGATCCGGGTCAGGGCGAAGGCCTGCTTGACCACCGTGGGGCCGAACACCGCCACGGTCAGCACCATGAAGAGCACGGCCGTCCCCACCGCGGCCGCCCCGCCCGTCAGGATGGGCCAGATCTTCTTTTTGTCTTGCGGGGCAAAGCGGATCTTGCCCAGAAAGGCCAGCAGGGCCGCGAAGTCCCCGAACCAGGTCAGATTGGCCCAGATACCCTTCAGCACGGGACCGGGGCCGTCGTACAGGACGGGCAGCAGATTGGAAAAATCGGCGCTTTCGATACTCAGGACCAGCAGGAGCCCGAAGGCGCAGGCCACAAAGAACCAGTACAGATCGGCGTTCCGTCCCAGCACCCTGGCCCCCTTGCAGGCGGTGTAGATCAGCACGATGAAGTAGGGGATGAAGGTGGGCAGGAAGGGCAGCTGGTGGTAGAGGGTCTGGTTGAGCATGCTCTTCTGCTCGAAGATGACCGGATAGGCTTTCAGCAGAAAGTACAGGCAGTAAAGGCCGAGGAAGATCCTGGCGCCAACTTTGCCAAAGACGGTCTGAAGCAGATCGCCGAGGTTGGCCTCGGGGGCGATGCGGATGGCCAGGCACACCAGAAAGAGGACCAGCAGATCGGCCAGTCCGCCGACCAGCATGGAGAGGGCGGCGTTGCGCTCGGCATGGAAGGCGAGCAGGCTGGGCAGAAGCAGAAGCTTGGCGGCCGGCAGAATGACAAAGAACAAAAAGCCGAGCTGCCGCTTGTAGACGGTCTGCTGCATGGGCTTGATGGCGTTCTCGGGTCTGTTTGACATAAAAAGGTTCTCCCGGTCAGTGGCTTTTGCCGTCTTTTTCGGCCTTTAAGCGGATGGAGTTGCGGTTCCGGAAGCTCTTGGGCCGGGTGGTCATGTCGGTCAGTTCCTGTTTGACCACGGAATCCTTCATGTCCTGGGGCACCAGGGGGGCGAAGGGGGCGAAGTAGGGCGTCCCATAGCTCTCCAAAGAAAGCAGGTAGTTCAAGGTGAAGATGACCCCCAGCAGGACGCCGTACACCCCCATGACACCGGCCAGCAGCAAAAAGGCCAGCCGAAGGATGGACAGGGCGTTCTGCAGTTCGGGCACGGTGTACAGCGAGATGGCCGAGATGGCCATGATCATCAGGGCGGGGGTGGAGACGATGCCGGCCGACACCGCGGTCTCACCCAGCACCAGCGCCCCCACGATGGACAGGGCCATGCCCACGTACTTGGGCATCCGGACGCTGGCCTCGTTCAGGATCTCGAAGATCAGCACCACAAAGAACATCTCGAGGGCGGGGGAGAGGGGGATGCCCTTGATGGAGTTCAGAATGGTGACGGTAAAGCGCAGGGGGATCATGCCCAGATTGTAGACCTGGGCCGAGACGTACAGGGCGGGGACCAGCACCGACATGATGATCCCCAGAAAGCGGATGATCCGGGCAAAGGTGGAACGGAACCGCCGCTCGTAGTAGTCCTCCGGGCTCTGCAGATCCTCCAGCAGCAAAAAGGGAAGGGTCAGCACGATGGGGGACCCGTCCACGATGAGGGCGATCCGCCCCTCCAGCAGCTTGGCCGCCACGATGTCCGGCTTTTCGGCCGTGCCGACCTGCTTGAAGATGGAGTGCGTGCGGATCTCCAGAAATTTGGCGATGTAGGAGGAGTCCAGGATGCCGTCGATCTCGATCTTCTGCAGCTTGTCGGTCACCTGCTTGACGATCTTCTTGTCCACGATGTCGTCCAGGTAGCACAGGCAGACCGCCGTGTTGGAGTACTTTCCCACCTCGAAGGACTGAAAGACCAGCGCCTTGGAGCGCAGTTTGCGCCGGATCAGGGTCATGTTGGTCTTCAGATCCTCGTTAAAGCCCTCCCGCGGGCCCTTCAAAACAGCCGAAGTCGGCGGCTCCAGGATGCCCCGGGTGCCCCACTTCCGGGTGCCCAGCAACAATCCTTGGTCCTGTCCGTCCACCAACAGCACGGTGTCCCCGTTCAGCACCCCGTGGCACAGTTCCTCCATGTCGGACTGGATCTCGGCCTCGGCGCTGTTCAGGATCTGTTCCAGAATGGAATTTACGTCGTCTTTCTGGCCCTCCCGCTGGAGGGCCATCACGATGTACTCGTCGATCTCGATGCGGTCGGTCATGCCGTCCAGAAAGACGGCGCAGGCCTTTGTCCCGCAGGCCAGCTTGAAATTCCGGAACTTGATGTCAAAGTTCCCGTGGAAAAAGGTCTCCAAGTACCCGATGTTCTGTTCCAGGTCCGAACTCATACGCCCGGTTTTCTGTTCCGCCTTGTTCATGGGCTTAGTTTGATTCTCCCGCTCCGAAAATATGTGCCAAAGGCACTTTTCTACGCCCGCGACGACCTGTGCGTGTTCCTTCTGCGAAGGGAAACGCTCTTTTGGAATCATGCGTACAGATTCAGTAAGGTGCCGCAGGCATTTTTGCACGCCCGCGCCGTTTGTGAGTGTTTTTCCTGTAAAGGTAACGCTTAATCGGAACAGGTAAGCAAATTCAGGAGTGTGCCACAGGCACTTTTGCACGCCCGCGCCGAGCCATAGCCTTTTTCGTTGCTAAGGGAAACGCTCCTTTGAAATCAGGCATACAGATTCAGTGAGGTGCCACAGGCACTTTTGCACGCCCGCGCCGTTTGTGAGTGTTCGCCCTGCCACGGCTGACGCTCTTTCAGAACAGGTTGAACGAGTTCGGACGTATGCCAAAGGAACTTTTGTACGCCCGCGCCGATCTGAGGGCATTTCTTTTTTATTATAAGGACAGAGGAGGGAAAGTGCCGAAGGCCGGCCCGTTTTTCCGGGCCAAAAGGGGGCCGAAGCCGAAGGGAAAGGGGGAGCTTTACCTTTTTTCAGACGCCGAAAAAAAATTTTTGAAAAGGGGGTCAAAACACTTGACGGAATGAGAATCATTCGATATAATATTATCGATAATTCGGTATCGATATTTTTTTATCGATTTGGATTTAAGGCAGCACCGCACGAAGATTGTGTGTCCGTCGTCAGGCGGTCTTTGGGCGGGGGGGCTTAAAAAGGGCCGAGGGCCGAAGGAGGCGAGGAGATGGTGGAAAACGATCAGGGAGTGGTGGCTTCCAAGGCCACGATCGCCCGGCTGCCGGGGTACCTGGGGTATCTGCGGGACAAGCAGGCCGAGGGCGTGGAAAACATCTCTTCCACGGCCATCGCCGAGGATCTCCGCCTGAACGCCGTGCAGGTCCGCAAGGATCTGGCCTTCGTCAGTTCGGTGGCCGGACGGCCCAAGCTCGGGTTCGCGGTCTCCGACCTCATTCTGGACATCGAGCGCTTTCTGGGCTACGACAACGTGACCGACGCCGTGCTGGTGGGGGCTGGGGGCCTGGGCCGGACCCTGATGGGCTACGAGGGCTTCAAGACCTACGGGCTGAACATCGAGGCGGCCTTTGACGTGGACTCCGATCTGATCGGCCGGCGGGTGCACGGCAAGCCGGTGTTCGCCCTGGAAAAACTTCCCGGGGTGGTCAAGCGGCTGAACATCCACATCGGCATCATCACCGTGCCCAAGCAGGTGGCCCAGAGCGTGGCCGATCTGCTGGTGGGGGCGGGGATCAAGGCGATCTGGAATTTCGCGCCCACGCACTTGCAGCTGCCCGAGGGCATCGCGGTCAAGAACGAGGACATGGCGGCCTCGCTGGCTCTGCTCTCCAAAAAGCTGTCCGAAATTTTGAAAGCCGACGCCCCGCACCAAAAGGGGGCCTGAACGGCCAAAGCCCGGTCCGAAAGCCCGGGGAAATCACTTCAGATATCAATTTTGATAGCAAATAAACATTTTTACCAAAAGGAGAATGTTATGGTACAGATGGTAGACACCGTGGAAGCGCTCAACGAGAAGCTGGCCGAACTCAAGGCCGCGCAGGCGAAGTACGCCACCTACTCGCAGGAGCAGGTGGACAAGATCTTCCTGGCGGCGGCCACAGCAGCCAACAAAATGCGGATCCCGCTGGCCAAAATGGCGGTGGAGGAGACCGGCATGGGCGTGGTCGAGGACAAGGTCATCAAGAACCACTATGCCGCGGAGTACATCTACAACGCTTACCGGCACACCAAGACCTGCGGTGTGGTCGAGGAAGATCCCGCCTACGGGGTCAAGAAGATCGTGGAGCCCGTGGGCATCATCGCCGCGGTCATTCCCACCACCAATCCCACCTCGACGGCCATCTTCAAGACCCTGCTGGCCTTAAAGACCCGCAACGGCATTATCATCAGCCCCCATCCCCGGGCCAAAAAGTCCACCATCGAGGCCGCCAAAGTGGTGCTGCAGGCCGCGGTCGAGGCCGGCGCGCCCGAGGGCATCATCGCCTGGATCGACGTTCCCTCGCTGGATCTGACCAACGCGGTCATGAAGGCGGCCGACGTCATCCTGGCCACCGGCGGCCCCGGCATGGTCAAGGCGGCCTACTCTTCCGGAAAGCCCGCGGTCGGCGTGGGCGCCGGCAACACCCCGGCCGTCATCGACGACTCGGCGGACATTCTGCTGGCCGTCAACTCCATCATCCACTCCAAGACCTTTGACAACGGCATGATCTGCGCCTCCGAGCAGTCGGTCATCGTGCTGGAAAAGGTGTACAACGCCGTCAAAAAGGAATTCAAGGCCCGCGGCTGCTACTTCCTGAACGCCGAGGAGACCGAGAAGGTCCGCAAGACCATCCTCATCAACGGCGCCCTGAACTCCAAGATCGTGGGGCAGAAGGCCCACACCATCGCCCAATTGGCCGGCGTGGAGGTCCCCGAGGACACCAAGATCCTGATCGGCGAGGTCACCTCGGTCAGCATCGACGAGGAATTCGCCCACGAAAAGCTGTCTCCCGTGCTGGCCATGTACAAGGCCAAGGACTTCGAGGACGCCGTGGCCAAGGCCGAGCAGCTGATCGCGGACGGCGGCTACGGACACACCTCCTCGGTCTACCTGAACGTGCTGACCGAGCAGAAAAAGCTGGAACTCTTCGAAAATCGCATGAAGACCTGCCGGGTGCTGGTCAACACCCCCTCCTCGCAGGGCGGCATCGGCGATCTTTACAACTTCAAACTGGCTCCCTCTCTCACCCTGGGCTGCGGCTCCTGGGGCGGCAACTCGGTGTCCGAAAACGTGGGCGTCAAGCACTTAATGAACATCAAAACGGTGGCGGAGAGGAGAGAGAATATGCTTTGGTTGAGAACCCCCCAGAAAGTTTACTTCAAGAAGGGCTGCCTGCCCGTGGCCCTGGACGAGCTGAAAAACGTCATGGGCAAGAAGAAAGTCTTCATTGTCACCGACGAATTCCTGTACACCAACAACTACACCAAGCCCATCACCGACAAGCTGGATGAGATGGGCATCAAGCACACCTGCTTCTTCCACGTGGCCCCCGATCCCACGCTGGCCAGCGCCAAGGAGGGCGCCGAGGCCATGCGGGCCTTCGGTCCCGACTGCATCATCGCCCTGGGCGGCGGCTCGGCCATGGACGCCGGCAAGATCATGTGGGTGCTGTACGAGCATCCCGAGGCCGACTTCCTGGATATGGCCATGCGCTTCGTGGACATCCGCAAGAGGGTGTACACCTTCCCCAAGATGGGCGAAAAGGCCTACTTCATCGCCGTGCCGACCTCGGCCGGTACCGGTTCGGAAGTCACCCCGTTCGCGGTCATCACCGACGAGCGCACCGGCATCAAGTACCCCCTGGCCGACTACGAGCTGCTCCCCAACATGGCCATCATCGACGCCGATCTGATGATGAACATGCCCAAGGGCCTGACCTCGGCCTCCGGTATCGACGCCATGACCCACGCCCTGGAGGCCTACGCCTCGGTGATGGCCACGCCCTACTCCGACGGACAGGCGCTGGTGGCCCTCAGGAACATCTTCAAGTATCTGCCCCGCGCCTATGACAACGGCGCGCAGGATCCCGAGGCCCGCGAGCAGATGGCCAACGCCTCCACCATGGCCGGTATCGCCTTTGCCAACGCTTTCCTGGGGGTCTGCCACTCCATGGCGCACAAGCTGGGCGCCTTCCACCACCTGCCGCACGGCGTGGCCAACGCCCTGCTGATCAGCTATGTGCTGCGCTTCAACGCCTCGGAGACCCCCCGCAAGATGGGGACCTTCCCGCAGTACGCCTACCCGCACACCCTGTCCCGCTACGCCGAGATCGCGGACTTTTTGGGACTGGGCGGCAAGACCGAGGCCGAGAAGTTCGAAAACCTGGTCAAGGCCGTGGAGGACCTCAAGGCCCGGGTCGGCATCAAGAAGAGCATCAAGGAGTACGGCGTGGACGAGGAGAAGTTCCTTTCCACCCTGGACGAGATGGTGGAGCAGGCCTTCGACGATCAGTGCACCGGCGCCAACCCGCGCTATCCGCTGATGAGCGAGATCAAGGAAATGTATCTGAACGCCTACTACGGCAAATAAATCCGGGAGATCAAGGAGGAAACTTCAATGGAACTGAAAGAACTGATCGCCAGCCGTCCGGCCAAGAAAATTTATCGGGACGGAGACCTGTGCATCAAGGTGTTTGACGAAAGCTTTTCCAAGGCTGACGTGCTGAACGAGGCCCTCAATCAGGCCCGCGTGGAGGAGACCGGTCTGAACATCCCCCGCATCCAGGAGGTACTGAAGATCGACGGCAAGTGGGCCATCGTCCGCGACTACGTCGAGGGAGTCACCCTGCAGCAGCTGATGGACGAAAATCCCAAAAAGCTGAACCAGTACCTGGAGACCTTCGTGGATCTGCAGCTGTCCATGCACGCCAAGACCTGCCCCCTGCTGAACAAGCTGAAGGACAAGATGAACCGCAAGATCTCGGCCACCACCCTGGACGCCACCACCCGCTACGAGCTGCACACCCGGCTGGAGGCCATGCCCAAGCACAACAAACTCTGCCACGGCGACTTCAATCCCTCCAACATCATCGTGGGCAAGGACGGCAAGTACTACATCAACGACTGGTCGCACGCCACCCAGGGCAACGCCAGCGCCGACGCCGCCCGCACCTACCTGCTGTTCAAGCTGGCCAAAAAGGACCAGCAGGCCGAGGACTATCTGAAGCTGTTCTGCCAAAAGAGCGACACTGCCAAGCAGTACGTGCAGCAGTGGCTGCCCATCGTGGCCGCCTCCCAGTCGGTCAAGGGCAAACCCGAGGAGCGGGACTTCCTCCTCCACTGGGTCAACGTGGTGGACTACGAGTGATCTCGGGAAAGACCTGAACGACAGCTTCCCGGAAGGAAAAAGAATCAAAGGCGGCGCCGCAGGAAGATCGCAAGGCATTTGCGCTCTGGCGGTCCCGAAGGTGCCGCCTCAAAAAAACAGGCAGGAATTCGGGCTTCGGTCCGAATTTTTGCCGCCCTGCCGGGTGACCGGCAAAAATTGCCGTCGGCGGCAAAAGACCGCCGCCCGTCCGGGGCGGCCGGGGGAAAACGGAGGACTTTATGAAAATTTCAGTCTGCGTGGGGAGTTCCTGTCACCTGAAGGGCTCCTATGACGTCATTGAGGAACTGAAGAGGATCATCAAAAAGTATGACGTGGAGGACGTCGTGGAGCTGCAGGCCAGCTTCTGCCTCGGGCACTGCTCCGAGGGGGTGTCGGTCATGGCGGACGAGGACATCCTGCTCAACGTCAACAAGGACAACGTGGAGGAGATCTTCGCCAAGGAGATCTATCCCAAGCTGTAAGGAAAACCGGCTCCGCCGGAAGGCAGAAAAGGGAAAGAGCCGGCCTTTTTGGGCCGGGCGAGGTGATGAACATGCAGCAGGAATATCTGGACTTTCAGAAGGCCGAGTGCCGGGACTGTTACAAGTGCCTGCGGGGCTGCCCGGTCAAGGCCATCGAATTCAGCACCCATCAGGCCAGGATCATTCCGGAGCGGTGCATCCTGTGCGGGCGGTGTACCCACATCTGCCCCCAGAACGCCAAGCGGGTGCACAGCGAGCGGGAGAACGTGGAGGCCCTTTTAAGAGAGGGGAACGTCTACGCTTCGGTGGCGCCCTCCTTTGTCTCCAGCTTCGGGGTGATGGACTTTACCAACATGCAGATCTCCCTGGGCAAGCTGGGCTTTTCGGAGTGCGAGGAGACCGCCATCGGCGCCCAGATGGTCTCGGCGGAGTATGAAAAACTGTTAAAGACCGGGGAGTTCGACAACTTTATCACCTCGGCCTGCCCGGCGGTCAACCGCCTCATTCAGATGTACTATCCCAAGGCCCTCAAGTATCTGGCGCCCGTGGATTCGCCCATGCTGGCCCACGCCAAAAAGCTCAAGGCCGAGCATCCGGGCTGCAAGGTGGTCTTCATCGGCCCCTGCATCGCCAAGAAGAGGGAGGCCAGGGAGAGCGGGCTGGTCGACGGCGTGCTGACCTTCGAGGAGCTTCAGCAGATGTTCGAGGAGCGGGGGATCTCGCCCGCCGAGGTGGCCGCCGTCCGGGTGGCCGAGCCCGGGCCCCTGAACCGCGCCCGCTACTACCCCATCAGCCGGGGGATCATCAAGTCACTGTCCGGATTTCTGGAGGGCTACGAGTACATCGCCGTGGACGGCGTGGAGCGGTGCATGGAGGTGCTGGCCGACATCGACAACATCCACCATGCCTTCCTGGAGCTGAACGCCTGCGAGCAGGCCTGCGTCAACGGGCCCTGCAAGCTGGACCGCCGGGAGGATTCCATCCGGGCCAACGCCATGGTCCGGCAGTACGTCAAAAAGGGGAGCGACCTCTCCTGCGCGGCCCCGCTGCCCGCGGTGGAGGTCTCGCTGGTGTGCAATCATCCCCGCCTGAAGTCGCCCAGCCTCCCGGCCACCGACCGCGAGATCGCCGAGATCCTGGCCCGCACGGGCAAGGTCCGGCCGGAGGACGAGCTCAACTGCGGGGCCTGCGGCTACTCCACCTGCCGGGAAAAGGCCTGGGCGGTGGCCAACGGCTACGCCGACGTGGAGATGTGCCTGCCGTACATGCGGGAGCGGGCCGAGACCATGTCCTACGAGGTCATGCAGAACAGCCCCAACGGCATCGTCACCGTGGACTTCGACCTGAAGATCCAGCAGATCAACCCCGCCGCCGCCAAGCTGTGGGGGATCGACGATCCCCAGCCCTCCGGCCGGGATCTGGTGGACTTCGTGGATCCCAGCGAATTCATGCTGGCCATGAACAGCGACCGGGGACTGCACAGCAAGCGGGTACACCTGCCCAAGACCGACGCCTACGTCGAGCTGTCCATCGTGGTGCTCAAAAACCACAAGATGATGTTCGGATTCATGAAGGACATCACCGCCAAGGTCCGGGCCGACCGCCAGTTCGACGACATGAAGGCCGAGACCGTGGCCACCGCCGCCGAGGTCATCAACAAGCAGATGCGGGTGGCCCAGGAGATCGCCTCTCTGCTGGGCGAGACCACGGCCGAGACCAAGGTGGCCCTGCTGAAACTGAAAAACACCCTGGAGGCCGAGGGCAAGGAGTAGTTCCCGCCCGCCGGCCCGTGATTGATGGGAGAACGTCTTATGCCTCTCTGTCTGGAGAGCGGTTACACGTCGCTCAACAAAAAGGGAGAGGAGCTGTGCGGCGACAAGGTGGAGACCCGGATCGACGGGGACTTTACCACGCTGGTGCTGTGCGACGGCATGGGCAGCGGCGTCAAGGCCAACATCCTCTCCACCCTCACTTCCAAGATCCTCTGCACCATGGTGGCCAACGGCATCCCCATGGACGACTGCATCGAGACCCTGATCGCCTCGCTGCCGGTCTGCAAGGTGCGGGGGGTGGCCTATTCCACCTTTTCGGTGGTACACATGAACAGCAGCGGCAAGGGCTATCTGGTCGAATTCGACAACCCGCCCGCCATCTGCATGCACGAGGGCAAATGCCGGGATCTTCCCTCCGTCTCCTCGGTCATTCTGGGCAAGACCGTCCGCAAGACCGAACTTGACCTCTCCGAGGGCGACGTCATCGTGCTGATGAGCGACGGCGTGCCCCACGCCGGCATCGGCAAGCTGATGAATTTCGGCTGGCAGCGGCCGGAGATCATGTCCTTTCTGGACCGGGTGGCCGAGCCCGGCATGTCCGCCCGCTGCATCGCCAATCTGCTGGCCGCCGCCTGCAACGACCTTTATCTGGATCAGCCCGGCGACGACACCACGGTGGCCGCCGTCCGCGTGCGGGAAAAGTGTCCGGTCTCCCTGATGGTCGGCCCCCCGGTCGACAAGGAAAAGGACGACTTCTACATCTCCAGATTTCTGGAAGGGGAGGGCAAAAAGGTGGTCTGCGGAGGGACGACCTCCACCATCGTGGCCCGCCACCTGCACACCCAGCTGGTCACCAAGTTCGACTTTCCGGACAAGGACATCCCGCCCATCGGCTACATCGAGGGGGTGGACCTGACCACCGAGGGCGTGCTGACCCTGCGGCGGGTGCTGGAGCTCTCCGAAAAATACCTTTCGGTCTCGGATCTGTCCTCCAAGCGCCAGACCAAGACCGACGGGGCCTCTCTTTTGGCCAACCTGTTGTTCGAGGAGGCCACCGACGTCCGCTTCTTTGTGGGGCAGAGCGTCAACAAGGCCCATCAGAGCCTGCCCATCGACATCACCATGAAGCTGAAGCTGGTGGAAAATCTGGCCTCCAACCTCAAAAAGATGGGCAAAAACGTGGAATTACTGTACGATTGATCCGGCAGGATTCTCCCGCCGGCATTCCCTCGCGGAAGAAGGAGGTTCTCCGTGCGCATTTTTGACACGCAGATCCAGGAACTCAAATATCAGGTCATCAAAGAACTCATCCGCCACTACGACGCCGGCAGGATGGACAACGTCTATCTGGAGATCCCCAAGGCCATCGTGCCCGGACCCAAGGCCACCATGCGCTGCTGCATCTACAAGGAACGCGCCATTTTGCAGGAGCGCATCAAGCTGGCCATGGGGGGGGACCCCGACAATCCCAACGCCGTGGAGGTCATCGACATCGCCTGCGACGAGTGCCCGGTCGAGGGCATCTTCGTCACCGGCGCATGCCGGGGCTGTCTGGCCCACCGCTGCGTGCAGGCCTGCCCCCGGGATGCCATCACCATCGTGGACAAGCACGCGGTGGTGGACAAGGAAAAGTGCATCGAGTGCGGCCGCTGCGTGGCCGTCTGTCCCTACCAGGCCATCATCAAGCAGCAGCGCCCCTGCGTGACCAGCTGCAAGGCCAAGGCCATCTCGGTGGACGAGAACAAGAAGGCGGTCATCAACTCCGACAAGTGCATCTCCTGCGGGGCCTGCGTCTACCAATGCCCCTTCGGCGCCATCGTGGACAAGTCCATGATCCTGGAGACCCTGGACATTCTGAAGGCCTCCGAACAGGGGAGCAAGTACCGGGTCTATGCCGTCATCGCGCCGGCCATCGTCTCGCAGTTCAAGTACGCCCGCATCGAACAGGTCTTCAAATGCGTCACGCGTGCCTGAACCATCTTCAAGATCGGAAGAGCACACG